>JBEKIE010000073.1:0-19188 GCA_050011915.1 Occallatibacter sp. | reverse complement strand
AGTCGCGGATTTCCGGTCGGTCCTCGACGCCGACCGCTTCCGGGTGCTCCAGATCGTGGAGAAACTCCTCGGCCCGGGCGTAGCGGTTCCGGGGATCGCGCTCCAAAGCGCGGTAGAGAATCTCCTGCATTTGCGGAGTGACGGATGGATCGGCCACACGCGGCGGCGTGGGGTAGTTCAGCAGGCGGTCGTTCATGGCGGCCAAGGGGTTGTGGCCGTGGAAGGGCAATTTGCCAGTGAGCATTTCGTAGAGAATCACGCCCATCGAGTAAATGTCACTACGCCCGTCGCCGCGCTTGCCCTTCACCTGTTCAGGCGAGATGTAATCGGGCGTTCCCAGCGCGGTGGTGAAGTTGGCGTAGGTGAGCCGGCGCGAGGAAGTGTCGCCGGCGATGCCGAAGTCGATGAGCTTGATGTTGTCGTTGACGAGGATGTTCTCCGGCTTCAGGTCGCGATGCACCACACCATTGGCATGAATGTAGGCCAGGGCGCTGAGCACGCCTTTGGCGATGTGGACGGCGCGGTCGGTGGGAATGCGGCCCTCGTCGAGGATGCGGCGCAACAGGCGGCCGTCGCACCACTCCATGACCATGTACACGCGCGAGCGCTTTTCGTCGCCGAAGACGCGCATAACGTTCGGATGGTCGAGCCGTTCACCGATGGCGGACTCGCGCTTGAAGCGATCGGAGAAAAGCGGATCGGCCTCCATGTCGGGATGGGGAATCTTGAGGGCGACGGTGCGGTCGTCGCGCAGGTCGGTGGCGCGGTAAATGGTGGCCATGCCGCTGCGCGCAACCACCGCATCGATGCGATAGGAATCAATGTGTGCGCCGGGCTCCAGGGCGTCATAAAAACTCATTCTGCTTCAGGCTCCGAAGGGGTAGCTTTCACTACTGTATCTGGAAAGAGTTCAACGAAACTAAGGATTTCGTATTAAGGCAGGGAAAAAGGGAGCAAAAAAGCTAGAACAAATGTTGTCGCCATTGGCGTGAGGGGCGTTCGAATCGCGGTTGATTTGATCCGGCTGTTTGCAGGCGCTCAATTGCCCAGCGATAAAGCGGCTCGAGGTTGCTAGAATTTCCACCATGCCCCAGGCATTTCACAACGCGTACCGCAAGATCGCCCGGGCTGGCGAAGAGCTGGCGCGTCTCGAAAGGGAAATCGGGGAATTCATTGAAGATGATTGCTACAAGATTGCTGTAGAAGCGGACCCGCAACATCCGGGCTACGAGCTGCACAAGGCGAAACTCATCCGGTTCATGGCTCCCTGCATCTCCGAGCTCGCCACGAGCGTTGCCGTCAGTCTCCGTGGGGCTTTGGACGAGGCGATCGGCGTTGTCGCCGCGGCTTGCGGTCTCGTCGATTCGGGAAGCGAGCGCTTTCTCTTCGCGGACTCCGCCGAAGGTTTTGAAGAGAGTATTGAAGCGCACGCCGAGCAGCTCCCGGTGGAGATTCGTGCGCTGTTGTGCGGGTTCCAGCCATACAAGGGAGGGAACGATCTTTTGTTCGCATTGAACGTTCTGTGTGATGCCGGCGAACGCGCCCCGCTCGCCGCCATCGGCACGGTGCTGTTGCGGCCATACACGCGCTTCGTGATCTCCGGCTACCTGGGCATTGAGATTCCTGAGCACCCCGTTTGGAATCGCACTGAAGATGAGATGGTATTCCTGCGCGCGCCGGCCGATGCCAAGCTTGATTACGAGATCGATTTCGGATTGTATGTAGCCCTCGACAAGATCGATCCGTTCGATATTGGTCCGCTTGGCGGCCAGCCGGTCCTGAGGGTCCTCGAAGCGTGCGGCGCTGAAACTCATCGTGTTGTCACCCGCATTGAAGTGGAGGCCCGGAGGCTGGGCATCGTCCAATGATATTGTTCCATGAGGCTGACCGGCCGCGCGCGCCTTCATTGGCATCACGATCCCCATCAAATCGGCAGCCGGTAGGGGCGTCCGCGGTACATGCCCACCTGCTCCACCGAGCGAACGCGAATGACTTGCGCGGTGGTGTTGTCGCCGCCGTCGATTTCGACCGCGCGGGCCACGAGTTCGCGCGCGATTTGCGCCGCATCCTTTTTCTGCGAGGCGATTGCGGCGATCTCCGGTTCGCGCAACTCGTCGTGCATTCCGTCGGTTGAGAGCACGAGCACGTCGCCCGGCTGCAGGGTGACAGCCGTGGTGTCGGGCGAGACGAACATCTCCGGCCCCACGCTGCGAATGAGTACGTGGCGGGAGTCGGACGCGGCGATTTCATCGGCGGAGATGAGGCCCATCTTGCGCTGCTCGTTGACCAGCGTATGATCCTGCGTGATCTGCCGGGCCTGGCCGTTACGGACGAGATAACAGCGCGAATCGCCGACGTGCGAGATAACGGCCTGGTCGAAGCGCAGGGCGCAGGCCACGACCGTGGTGGCCATTTTGTGGCCGTTGTGTTGCGAGTTGACCGTGCAATCGTGCACGGCCGCATTGGCGCGCTGGATGAGCCGCGGCAGAAGACTGATGAGCATAGAGCCGGGTTGCGCCTTGCCAAACTCGCCGGTGAGCACGGAGACCGCCGTTGCTGAGGCGACTTCGCCCAGATCGAGGCCGCCGACTCCGTCGGCAACCGCGAAGAGATAACCGTGAGAGCGCGTCTGCTGGCGCGTTGCAGGGACAAACGACCCCATGGCGTCCTCATTATTGGTGCGGACTTTGCCGAAGTCGCTTGCCTCGCCGAACTGTACATCTAACATGTGTGCCGCCGTCGAAAGCATCCCGCGAAGTTGTAGCGGAAGGCTCTAGTTCAGGGAATGGAGGGTCGTGCTTGAAAACGGCAATTGGATGGCGCCCCTCTCCAGTCTCTCGTAACGAGGCTGGAGAGGAGTACCACCCAGGATCTGAAACTGAGTTTACGTTCGGGCTACGAGGCTTGCTGCTTCGCAGTCAATAGTGCCCCCTTGCCCTTGGCTTTCGAGGAGCGGATGAAGTACACCGCTCCGTAGAGGCCCCAGACAAGGGAGATGCCCAGGGCGGTTAATGGTTCCATCTTGGTGCCGAGGTTAAAGAAGGGCCCCGCCACGTAGAAGGCCATGCAAGTGAGGTTGGCGACCAGGCCGAAGCCGGGAATGAGGTAATGCATGACGATATGCTTATCGTGACGCTCGGAGTAAGCGACGATGCAAAGCAGGCAGCTCAATCCGTAGAGGATGAACGTGCCAAAGTTGGAGGTGAGCGTGATGGCGAGCAGCGAGTTCGGCAGCGCGGCCATCTTGTCATGCGTGGTATAGCCGAAGCTGGAGAAGATGCCGTGCGGGAGGGCCGCGATGGATGCATCGCTGGGCGCGCTGGCATCGCCGAAAGCCAGCGATACGGCAATAACGCCGATGACCGCTGAGATCACAGCCAGCGTCCAGATGGCCTTGCGCGGGGAGAGCGACCCGGCGTGCAGCAGACCGAAGTGCTCGGGAACCTCGTCGTCCTTGCCCATCGCGTAAGTGACGCGAGCGCCGGTATTCATGCAGGCAAGCGTGGTTCCGATCAGCGCCAGAAACACGGTGACGGCTTCCGCCAACATGAAGTACTTGCCATGGCCCTGGCCGAGCAACTGATCGCCGACAATGATCATCATGTCGCCGATGGGCGCCGCGGAACTGACCGCGCTCTGCATGGTATACCCCGAATTAAGGAAGTAGTTGGCGCAGAAGTACTCAAACAGGTAACAGAACAATCCCTGGATGAGCAGCGATGCAATGACGGCAATCGGTATATGCTTGGTTGGATTCTTGGCCTCGCCTCCCATCGAGGTGACCGATTCGAAGCCGACCAGAATGAGAATGGCGACGGTTGCCTGGATGAACATGTAACTGAACTTGTGGACGCCAACGACAGATGCAGCGTTGGGATGGGTGAGGAAGTTGCCGGTGGAGTCGGTAGTCGGATAATCGATCGTGAACGGGACTGGCTTTCCTGACTTATCGAGCAGCGGGAGCGGGTCGCCGTTCGCGTCACGCATGATGGAGCCGTCTTTGGGGTTGGTGGCAAACTGAGTGGTGAACGTCTTCATGCTCTGGCCGTCGTACTGGAAGGCGGGCGTGCCGGCCGGGTGGCTGGCGCGATAGCCCAGCGCCAGCACGCTGAAGACGATGAGCGCGGAAATCTGCACGACGTTAATGGCAATGTTGACAGCGGTCGATGCGCCGGCGCCTTTGGCTGCAATCCAGGCGACAAAGAAGGAAAACAAGACGGCAACCAGGCCCATGAAGACAGGACCGGGGTTCGAGCCGCTGAGGAAGCTGGGATAGAGGAAGCCAACCACGTAGCCCACGAAAATGCCGGTGACTGCGACCATCACGCCGGGATAAACCCAGTAGTAGAGGTGTGAGCCCCACCCGACGACGAATTTGGCAACGCGGGCGTATTTGAAAGCCGTGTCCTTGGAGAGCATGGCCTGTTCTGCGTAGTAGTAGCTGGAGCCGGTGCCGGGCCAAAGCTTGGAGATTTCGGCGTAGGAAACAGCGGTCGCCAAACAGAGCAGCAACGCGGCGAAGATGCCGATCCACATAGAGGGAGCCGTCGAGGGCTGGCCGGCAACTCCTGTCCCGGCCTGGATGACAAAGGTGAGCCACAGGAAAGCGCCGGGAGCGATAAGCGCCATCGCGTTGCTGGTTAAACCAGTGAGGCCGAGCGTGGCCTTCATTTGAGGTGCGTTCTGATCTGCCATGAATATTCTCCTCAGGGTTGAAATTCGTCTGGCGGCTCCCGGCGGATGGCCCCCGGGAAATTGTGAAAACAACTGGTTGGGGCACGTCCTCCACCGCGTACGCCGAATCGAGATGCGGCGTTGATTGCGGCGGGCCCGGCCAGGTGCAGTGCTGGCCGGTCCCGGCTGATCTGCGGTGAGCCGAGTCTATCGTCCGGCCCATGAGGACGAAATAAGGAACTTGGCCGGTTTTGCAGGTTGCTTACTGGTGGGGTCCCAGGACCAGAATCAACGCCGCTGTCACGGTCGATTGGCCATCGACCATGCCCTTGGCGTTCTGATGGAAAAAGGGCTGGTTGGATTGGTCATGACGGTATTCCGCTCGTGTGATCAGAGTCTGCGGCAGCTTGGGAACCTTGTACTCAAACGTTCCAGTAAACTCGTTCAAGTGCTGAGCTGTGCCAGTGGCGAAGCCATTCGGATCAGTGAAGTATTCATAGCGTCCGGCGAGGGCTGCCAGCTTGAATTGTTCATGGGCTGCGAAGGCAATGCCTTGCCAATCGTTGATCTTGTGATCGCCGGTGGCGCTTTCTCCGGTACCAACCACCGCATCGCGGTTCTGACCGAAGTCGTAATTGATGTAAGCGTTGAATTTTGCGTTCGGTGTGAGCAGCACCGTGGTGTCAACCAGGTTGCGATAGCCGTGACCCGGCAATGCATTCTCGGGTCCGGTGTAAACGTTCAAATCCCACGTGTATTTGGTTTTCACATAGGCGCTGGTCAGCCCCACGGTTGCCCATCCGTTGTTTTTTGTCAGCACGTTCCAGCCGTTCACCACCTGCACGCCGATGGTTTCAGTCTTTGACACCGGCATGGAAGTGCGCAGGCCGAAGTGCGTGTAAGGAATGGCCCATGAAAACAGCAGCGAGCGCGAATAGTTGAAGTTGTCCTTGGCTTCGATGACTTCAGCGCCGGCCGAAGTTACAAATCTACCGAAGTCCGCTTCAAAGCCCTTGGCCTTAGCCGGTTTCAGGCTCAGAAATGCCTGTTCGATGTAGTCACCCTGCAGCCCCGCTGTCACCAGTTCGTTGGTGCGGCCGTACATGAAATCGAAGTGCGCGCCGAAGGGTGCGGGATCGTGATTCAACGTAAGTTTGACAGCGCTCAAATCGACCGTGTCGGTCTTGTCGTTAAAGTTGTAGAGGTCGTTGGTCTGATTGTTTGCCGAGGTTGTGGGTTGGTTGTAGTTGTAGCTGTAGTAGCCATCGACAAACGCCGTCACGGCCATGGGGCCAACCTTCCACGGGAACTTCAGCGGCGCTGGCGCGGGCGCAGCTGCCGCGGGTGCTGCTGCAGGAGCTTGAGCGGCCGGCGCAGCCGTCGCAGCATCCGGCGCGGGCGCCGGTGTTTGTGCGCCAGCTACAAGCGCGAATGCCATCGCGGCTCCAACGGTGGATCGAAGTGCGGCCGATCGAAGAATGACTATGGCTTTCGTATGCATCGTCACGAATCCTCCAGAAGAAATTTGTGAAGTTCACAAGACACACTGAGATCGTTCGGGCGCGTCAGCGCGCACCCGCTTAAGCCCCGTGCAAGAGCTTCTTGAAGTTGCAGGGAAACCTTTACGGTTACGGTTGAGACTGCCAGAGCCGTGCCGGCAATCAGGTCGTGTTTGTTGGCGTCGTGGTAAGAGCGAAACTGCTAGCACCAGTAATGCAAACAAAGCATAAAGAAATTATGAAGAACACGAAAAGATTTCCATGATGCGGAAGAGAAAGTGCGGTATCTCCCTTTTCTCGCAGGCTCTTACGATGCATTGAGTTGAAGAGCAGTTCCGTCGCCTTTAGGCATGAGAAAGGCCTAAAGAACCTGCTAAACTTTTATTTCCCTTGCTCAGGCGCTCGAATCCGAGGGCAATTCCGAATTGCAACAGCGGCGATTTCCACAGATGGGAAGGTCTTGGTGCAGGCGGCCTCACCTTCCGGATCAATGCATGCTGCGTATCACGAGTGTATGCAGTTCATGCCAGAACAGAAGGTGAGTGTCGGGTTGACTCAGAGCTATCTTGTGCGTTCGGTTTTCGGGCCATGGCGCGCCCGCCGCTCGGGCACACGCATCCTTCTGTTCACGCTCGAATCCGCTCTGGGCGCAGTGAGCGTGGTGCTGATGGCGGCACTGGCGCATTGGTCCAGCTGGCTGCTTCCCGTGGCTGCACTGCTTTATCTGCTGGTCGTGGTTCCCACGGCGCTGCTGTGCGGCTTTTGGCAGGCGGTGATTGTTTCGTTTACGGCGGTGGTGGCGCAAAGCCTGTTTTCGGCGCGGCAGCCGGATTTGTCGCTGGCGGCCAATCCGGCAAGCTCGATTACGCTGGTAGTGTTTGTGCTGGTGGCCCTTACCGTGAGCCGGCTTTCGTCGCGCATCACCGAACATGCGCGCGAGGCGGAGTCGCGGGGCGGACAGACCGAGGATCTCTACGAGTTCACGCGGCGCACCCTGCAGATGAACCTGCACATGGAGCCCGGACCGCAACTGGCCGAACTGGTGCATGACGTCTTCGGCGTCGAAGCAGTCGCGGTCTTCGACGCCGATTTGCACGACGTGTACCAGGCCGGCTACTGGAACGTAGATCCGCAGGAGATGGCGCAGAACGTCTACTATTTCGAGACCTCGGACGACGATCCGGAGAGCGGGATTGGACGTCGCGTGGTGCGCTTGGGAGCGGTGCCCATCGGCAGCCTGGTGCTGCGCGGCAACACCGGCCCGTTGACGAACAACGCCATCGCTTCCCTCATCGCCATCACCTTCGATCGCTATCGCGCCTTCGCCAATGAAAGTCGGATCGAGACCGAGCGGCGCACCGAGCAGTTGCGCGCCACCGTGCTGGACAGCCTGGCGCATGCCTATAAGACTCCGCTGACCGCGATTCGCGCGGCGTCGACGGGACTGAATGAGATGGGCCGCCTTTCGCCGGGACAGGCGGAACTGGTGACGCTGATTGATGAGCAGACCCGACTGCTCGGCGACCTGACCACGCGCTTGCTCACCACGGCGCGCCTGGATGCGGGCGAGGTCGCCATCCATGTGGAGCGCGTAAGCGCAGGAACGCTTGTGGAAGAAGTTGTGAGTAGCCTCAAAGAACGGCTGGCCAGCATGAAGGCGGCGATTGATATCGAAGACGAGAACCTGGTGCTGAGCTGCGACCGGCAGTTGATGGTGATGCTGCTGACCCAGTACATTGACAACGCGTGCAAGTACTCGAATTTCGGAACCACAATCACGATACGGGTTCTTGCCGCCGGGGCAGAGGCGATCTTTTCCGTGAACAGTTTCGGGCCGGTGATCCCCATGGCGGACCGCGAGCGCATCTTCGACCGCTACTACCGGTCTTCGAGCTACGCGAACCGCGCTCCCGGGACGGGGATCGGACTTTCCGTGGCCAGGCGCGCGGCGCAAATCCACGGTGGGTATGTGTGGGTGACAAGCGACGAGCAGGAAGGCACAACGTTTTATGCATCGATTCCGTTGACAGCGGAGAAGGAGACCTCGTGATGATGCAGCCAGCGATCCGTATTCTGGTGGTCGACGACGAGCCGGCGATCCGCAGGGCGCTGCGCCCGCCGCTGATAGAACTCGGCTTCCAGGTGGCCGAAGCCTCGCGCGGCGAGGAGGCGCTGCAGGTGCTGCGCAGCGGCAATTTCGATGCGGTCCTGCTGGACATCAACATGCCCGGCATCGGCGGCATCGAGACGCTGCGGCGCATTCGCACCTTTGCGCCGCGTCTGCCGGTGCTGATGCTGACCGTGCGCGACGAGGAAGAGGACAAGGTGGAGGCGCTGGACCTGGGCGCCGACGATTACGTAACCAAGCCTTTCAGCACACGGGAGCTGATTGCCCGCATCCGCAGTGCGGTGCGGCGCGTGCGCGCCCCGGCGCGGCCGGAGGACGCACCCATGGAGATCGGCGAAATTCGCCTCGAGCCGGTGAAGCGGCGCGTGACCAAGCGCGGCGCGCCGATAAAGCTGACGCGCAAGGAATTCGACATTTTGTATTGCCTGATGAGCCGCGCGGGACGAGTGGTGACCTATGCCAAGCTGCTCACGGCCGTGTGGGGCGTCGAATGCCGCGAGGAAGTGGAGTATCTGCGCACCTTCGTGCGCCAATTGCGCAAGAAGATTGAGGACGACCCCGCGAATCCTCTTTACCTGCTCACGGATGTCTACATTGGCTATCGTTTTGCCGACGCATTGATGTTCCAGCAGGAAACCGCCGCGGGCGGCGGCTCACTGGAGCCCCCGGAAGAGGTCGCAGAAGACGCGTAGATAAAATGCAGCGCTGGTTTCCAGAAATTCAGCGCCGGTCTCCTGGCCGGCTGTACTGCGGGCGTCCACGCCCGCGCTCTCCCAAGATCATCACGAAACAAAGCGGACACGGTCCGAGCCCAGCTAGCTCCGCTAACCCCGCTAACTCCGCTCTCACTCGTCGTAGTGCAGCAGGCTGAAGACGTCGTATTCTTTGAAGCGCTCGCGGCCTTTCAGAAAATCGAGCTCGATGGCAAAGCCGAGGCCTGCAATCACGCCGCCCAATTGCTTCACCAGCTTCACCGTGGCTTCCATGGTGCCGCCGGTGGCCAGCAAATCGTCGACCAGCACAACATTCTGGCCGGGCGCGATCGCGTCCATGTGAATTTCCAGCGTATCGGTGCCGTATTCGAGATCGTAGGAGACGCGGGCCACCGGCGCAGGCAGTTTTTTGGGCTTTCGCACGGGAACAAAGCCGGCATTCAGGCGGTAGGCCAGTGCGGGGCCGAAGATGAAGCCACGCGCCTCGATGCCCAGCACCAGGTCGACGTTGCGTCCAATGTAATGCGCGGCCAGCGCGTCAATGAGCTGCGCAAAGCCCGTCTTATCCTTCAGGAGCGTGGTGATGTCGTAAAAGAGAATCCCGGGCTTGGGGAAATCGGGTACAGTGCGGACCAGCTTTTTCAGGTCCTCTACGTTCACAGGCTTGGCGGTTTCCGGCATGGCAGTGCGTCGCTCCTGGGTTTCAGGTTTCAGGTGTCAGGTTTCAGGTGTCAGTTTAATGCAGCGGGTCACTTGCTTGCTCCGCATCAGATGAATTTTCTGATCTGGGGCAGAAGCAAGGGCGCTGAAACCTGACACCTGAAACCTGAAACCTGTTCCTCACCACGCGCCATCGATGCGGAACGAGGAGAGGTTTTCCGCTTCGCTCTCGCTGAGCTTGTGTTCGACGACGCGATCGACGCGGCTGCCGCGCGGGCCGCGCTTGAGGCTGGCGCGAAGGTCATCGAGGTCGGCGGGCTCGCCGGCGGCCACAACTTCCACTTCGCCTTCTTCGGTGTTGCGCACCCAGCCCAGCAGGTCGAGCTCGCCGGCTTCGCGCTGCACAAACCAGCGGAAGCCGACGCCCTGCACGCGGCCCTGAATGAGGAAGTGAAGCACCATGGTCAATGAGCAGTTTTGCAGATGGGCGCGAGTGGGCGCAACTAATGCATCACGCGGCAGATGATTGCGTCACTTTGAGTGGCCAGCCCAGCCGCCGGAGAGCTTGTTCGATGTCGTCGCGCTACACTGGAATTCACGATGGTCTTCGTTCTCGACAACTACGATTCGTTCACCTACAACCTGGTCCAGTACCTGGGCGAACTGGGTGCGGAGGTGGTGGTGCGCCGCAACGACGAAATGACGCCCGAGGAAGTGGAGGCCATGAAGCCGGAACGGATTCTGCTCTCGCCGGGGCCGTGCACGCCGGGCGAAGCCGGCATTCTGGTGCCGCTGATCCGCCACCTGGCGGGCAAAGCCCCGATTCTTGGCGTCTGTCTGGGTCACCAGGCCATCGGCGAGGCCTTTGGCGGCAAGGTCGTTCGCGCCAAGACGTTGATGCATGGCAAGACCAGCGCGGTGGATCACGATGGAACGGGCATATTCGCGGGCCTGCCCACGCCGCTTATTTGCACGCGTTATCACTCGCTCATCGTGGAGCAGAAGTCGCTGCCCGCCGAACTGGCCGTGACGGCGCGGACCGCGGAAGCGAATGGGTCAGTCATTATGGGCCTGCGGCATCGCACGTTGCCCATCGAGGGCGTGCAGTTCCATCCCGAGAGCGTGTTGACCGAAGGCGGCCATCAGATGATCCGCAACTTTCTGGACATGTAAGCCATGTACGATGCGCTGAAGGATATGACTCGTCCCGTCGGCTCGTTGCGCGCGTGGACCCTTGGGTTCGCAGGTAAGTCGCTCTGCGTTCTGGGCCTGTGCGTGGCTTTTGCCGCGAGCTCCGCCACATGGGCGCAGACAACGCCGGCAAATGCGGCAAGTTCTCCTCAGAATCCGCCGGCAGCGCAAGACGCGCCGCCGCAGACCGCGCCGTCAGATCAGACGCCCAAGTTCAGTACGCCTCCCGTCGCCGTGGTTCCGCTGGAAAAAGCGTTTCCCGGGGCTGCGCTCACGGTTGAAGGGCCAATGCAGGCCTGGAACGGTCGAGCGTACATGACCGGCAGCGGCAGCATTACGGCCGGTACGGCGACGGCTGAGGTCACGCTGCCCTCTCGGGGAATCCTGCACGTGTGCGCGTCGAGCACCGTGAAGCTGGCAGCCGACTCGAGCGCTCCGGCAGGCGAGGTCCCGGGTTTGCTCATCGCGCTCGATCGCGGCGCGGTGGAGATCAGCTTCGCCGCCAGCACGGCGCGCGAAAAGAATGCCGACGCACTTCTGACACCGTACTTCCGCATTCTTATCGGCGGGCCGAACGCGGCCGAAGTCAAGGTGCGGCTGGGTGAGCATGGCGACACCTGCGTGGACAACGTCGGCGCCGACGCGCCTTATGTGGTTGTGACCAGCGTGTTCGATGGCGGCCTCTATCGCGTGCAGCCGGGCCAGCGAGTGATGTTCGAGCACGGCAGCCTGCAATCCGTTGTGGACCAGGAGGGTGAACCCTGCGGATGCCCGCCCCCGATCGCCGAGGCGAACGGCAACGAGTTTCCACTGGCGCAAAGCGAAGGGCTTGCGCCGTCACAATCGCAGACTCCCGTGGTTGCTGGTGAGCGGGCGCAGGGCGCGAGCGACACCTTCATTTACAGCGGCGCCGACCACGCGGCGCAAACCGCTGGTCCTGTAAATGTCGCGCCGACGGCGAGCGCGACGCCCGCGCCGCAGGCTCCCGCAAAACAGAAGAAGCCAGGATTCTTCGGCAAAATCGGGCAGTTTTTCCGGAAGATCTTCGGGGCAGAGTGAGAGCGCCACGTAGGAGCAAGGGACTTAGAGCCAGCTTTCCCCGTCAATCTCTACGGCACTTTATTCCTGTATTGTGTAGGGCAGGGAGATGCCATGCAACGCAAGCATTGTCTTTTGGGGTTCATTTTCCTGATCGTTTCGAGCTCTGCATGTTATGCCAGCGGCGACTTTGGCTGCGACGCACCGAGAGGGACGATCTTCTTCCGCGCCTACGAAAACTGCAACAGTGTCCCTTTTCTGAGCCCGTCGAACGATAGCCGGCTGAACCTGGAGCTGTTGCTGATCGACGCCGGCAAGCTGACGGGTACTTTGAACACAACGCAGGACTATCCGGTGGCGGGGCAAGACCTGGCCTGGCTGTTCGTTCCCTTCAATATGGACGATTGGCAACTCCGCGAGCCGGGGGCGGGTGCAGCCAAGGATGCCGGCAGCGCGAATGGTACGGCGGACTCGAATGAAGTCGCAGAAGGCGAAGGGAGCCGCTGCAATAACGCCGGCGACGGCCGGGACGCATTCAGTAAGGCCGTGAACGCGGCTGCCGGCCTGCCCAAAGACGAGGCCGCGGCGCTGATTGCGGCCCGCGGTGCTTTGACGCCCAACTGCGATGCGACCACTCCTCCCGAATGGAAGGCGCCGCAAGCCATCCATTCTGCGTTGGGACGCGAGTTTGTTGCCTATATCGCGGGCGCGAACGCATTTTATGCCGGTGATTTCGCTGTGGCATTGAGCGATTTCAAGAGCCTTAAGAACAGCGCGAACCCGTGGTTGAAGGAGACATCCCGCTACATGACGGGGCGGACTCTGCTCAACAGCGCGCCGCGAGGAGCCTTTGGAGAATGGGGAGCCCTGGATCTGGACAAGGTTGACAAGAACAATCTGCGCGATGCCGAAGCCGCCTTCAACTCCTATCTTCACGATTTTCCTCAAGGAGCTTATGCCGTATCGGCGCGAGGATTGCTGCGGCGCGTGTATTGGCTGGGCGGCGATCGGACGCGGCTGGCGGAGGCTTTCGATCGCGCGTTTGCGAACTCCGACAAGGGCGCAAACAATGTGACCGTGCTCGAGCTAGTGCAGGAAGCCGACGCAAAACTGCTTGACTCGGTGACAGTTGACCAGATTCAGTCGCCACAGTTTTTAACGATTCTCGATCTGATGAACATGCGATCGGGAGACCAGGTGGCTCCGGGTGCAACGTCAAGATCGTCGTTCACTCTGGCGGCCCTGGAGGCGCAAAAGGATCGCTTTGCGACGAACCCGGCGCTCTATCAGTATCTATTGGCCGCCTTCCACGTCTATATCGACGATAAACCGGAGCAGGCGCTGGCGCTGCTGCCGAAGCTGCCTGGCACGCAACTGAATTACTTCGCTTTCAGCCAGCAGACGTTGCGGGTTCTGGCGATGGACCAGAGCAAGCAGTTCGATGCCGAGCGCGCGCTGTTGCTCGAGATGTTGCCGCTGGCCAAAATGCCGCTCGAGCCGGAGCAGTTGCAACTGGCGCTCGCCATGCTTGAGGTGCACACGGGACACGTGGATCGCATCTTTGCGCCTGGGTCGCCGATTCGCGATAAGGCGATCCGCACGATCGTCGTGGAGTACACGGCCAGCGCCGAGATCCTGCGGCAGCGGATCAAAGACAAGAAGGAGAACGCAGATGTGGCCGCTGCCGCCCTGTATTCGCTGCTTTACAAGGAACTCACGGGCGGCAAATACCAGGCCTTCCAGGCAGATCTGGCGCTTGTGCCACCGCAACCGTCAGAGAATCTGGCGCCGTTTGTCGCAAACGGCAAGAGCGCAGGATATGCGTGCCCTTCGCTACGGGAGGTTGCCGCGACCCTCCAGCACGATGGAAACGATGCGAAAAGCCTGAATTGCGTCGGCGAACTCGTAAGGCTTCATGACGTTCACTATGGCCAGGACAACGTGCCGCTCGGTACTGACCTTGGGGGCAGCGATTCCATGTTTCCGGCGACAAATTACTCGCGAATGGACGGCTACCTGAAGGTGATTGCCGAAACGCAGGCAGCAGCCGATGCCAGAGCCTACGCGCTCTACCGCGCCGTTAACTGCTACGCGCCTTCAGGCAATAACGCATGCGGCAAGCAGGACATTGCGAAGGGTACGCGCAAACAATGGTTCGACATGCTGCATAAGGAATATGCCAACAGCGTTTGGGCAAAGTCGTCGAAGTACTACTGGTAGGAGACATGATACGCGTCGTTCTGATCTGCCTGGGCATGCTGTTGAGCGCACGGGGCATTGCCGCGGGTACCGTGGACGCTTCGCAGTACGATGCATTCTGGCTGTGGGGCGGCGTTACGCCACAACCAGTGTTGAAGCAGGCGCGCAGTGTCTATGTGCTGCAGGGTCAGATTGAAGCCAAGCGCGGCGATGAGTCGCAGGTGCGCTTTATCGCCCAGGGGGGTGCGGTGCCGCACGGGCTGTCAGTTAAGGTTTGGCTGGCTTATCGCGTTCATACGCTGCACTGGACGCCGCGCGAATACGCAATCCTGCTCGCTCAACTACGCCGCTGGCAACGGGCTGGAAACAACGTCGTGGGCGTGCAGATCGATTTTGACGCGCATACGCTTCACTTGCAGGAATATGTGGAGTTTCTTGAGGGGTTTCGCCAGCGTTTGCCGTCGGGCTATCGTCTCGGTATCACGGGCCTCATGGACTGGAGCAGCCATGTCGACTCCGCTCAGGTCAACGAGCTTCGCGGAATCGTGGACGAGGTGGTGGTGCAGACCTATCAAGGGAGGCACACCATCGAAAATTATTCCGCCTACTTGCCGCGCGTCAGCCAGTTGAATCTGCCCTTCAAAATTGGACTGATCCAGGGTGGTAATTGGGATGCGCCAAGCTATATCGCAGAGAGTCCGTGGTTTCGAGGCTATGTTGTGTTTCTGCAAAACCCACACGGCCCGAAATAGAAGTGCCCAGATAGCCCACGCACTGGAGTACCCTAGTCTTGAGTTTTCGATTTAGGTGTTTTCATGCGCATTTATCATCTGCCGCTGTTGGCCGCTGTGGCCGGGGTTTTGCTCAGCGCCATATCTTCCGTACCGCAGCAGCCGGTTGCGCTGCAACCCGCGACGAAATCGGCGCCAATCACTGTTTCTGGGCCCGGCACTCCTGCTCAAGTAGCGGCCGACGTGGATGCCAGTGTCGCCTCCTACCGCAAAATCATCGTGCTCATGGACGACGCCTCGGCTCTGGACGAGGGAAATCGCGAGCGGGTGCGCACCGCCGCCTGGATTCTCTTTGAGAGGAATCGTGACTGTCTCGACCAGTTGGAGCTGAGCCTTCAGGCGGATGCAGCCAGGAACGACTCCCCGCTCGTCGCCGCTTTTCTTGATCGACTGGAAAGCGACGCCGATTTCCGCGATGCCGACAAACTTGACTTCCGCGATCTCCTCGACGACCTGGCCGCGATTCCCGTGGCGGAGGTTCCCAGTGCTGCGCTGCGTCAACGCATCAGCGACGACGCCGCCGCTCTCGAAAAGATCCAATTGCTTTACCAGGCAGAGATTTCTCAAATATTTTCCGGGTTGCAGACACGCGGCATGGCCGTGCACCGCGAGGCCTGGGATCATTACGTTGCATTTCTGAAGACGCAATCCACACGCGAGGCGATTCTCAAGGAGATGGACTCCCAGCTTCCTCCGGCGGAGTCGCGCGGCGGCGCGGCAGCCCGGAGCAAACTGGAGATTTCGGGATTGGAGCTTCCGAAGAAGACCGTCGCTCTAACCTTCGACGATGGTCCACATCCCCGCTACACAGATCAGGTGCTCGCCATCCTCAAGAAGTACGACCTGCACGCGGTCTTCTTCGAAGTCGGCAAGAATCTGGGGACCGTCAACGACAACAACGAAGTGAAGCTCGGTCCCACGTCCGCCGTCAGCTACCGCATTCTCACGTCGGGCTCGTTCATCGGCAATCACACCTACAGCCATCCCGTCCTGCCCAAACTTGACGCGGCGGATCAGGCGAAAGAGATCGATTCCACCAGCCTGCTCCTGACCAATATTCTCAAGTCGCCGCCGGTTCTGTTTCGGCCTCCTTATGGCGCGGCGAATGCGGGCATTCTCGCGCAAGTGCAATCCGACAAGATGAAGACGGTGATCTGGAACGTGGACTCGGAAGACTGGGCCGATCCGGTTCCCAACTCGGTGGCGCAGCGGGTGATTACCGACGTCGAAAAGCAGCAGCGCGGCATCATTCTCTTCCATGACATTCATAAGGTGGCGCTCGATGCGCTTCCGGTTGTGATTGAGACGCTGGAAGCAGATGGATACAACTTCGTGACGTGGAATGGCACAGCATTTGGCGCGCCGGAAACTCGCGGCCAACAGCAGGAGACGGCTACGCCTCCACCGGCGGTGCAGCCTTATCGCGAAAGCTGGGCCGCGATTATCGGCATCGATGACTATGTGAACTGGCAGAAGCTGCAATATGCAGTGCACGATGCGCTTGGCGTGAAGGACATGCTGATCCAGAAATACAACTTCAAACCCGACCACGTGTTTACACTTCTGGATGGGCAGGCCACGCGCCAGAACATTCTTTCTCTGCTCGGCGACAAGCTCGGCGGCACACAAGTGCAGCACGAAGATCGCGTCTTCGTCTTTTTTGCGGGCCATGGAGCCACGCGTAAGCTCGCCTCGGGCAGGGAACTGGGTTACATCGTCCCGGTTGACGCCGACTTGACGGACCTGGAAGGCAGCGCCATCTCCATGACGAACTTTCAGGACATCTCGGAAGCCATCCCGGCCAAGCACGTGCTTTTCGTCATGGACTCCTGCTACAGCGGCCTGGCGCTCACGCGGGGCGGCATGCCTGCGTTCTCGCAAAATTACCTCAACGAGATTTCGCGCCGCGAAGCCCGCCAGATGTTTACCGCGGGCGGGGCAGACCAGCAGGTTGCGGACAACGGGCCCAACGGGCACTCCGTGTTTACCTGGACGCTGCTACAGGGCCTGGATGGCCGCGCCGATTTGAATGGCGATGGCGTGATCACGGCCTCGGAGCTTGCGGCCTATGTCGCCCCTGCCGTCTCGGCCCTGTCGCATCAGACGCCGGCATTTGGCAACCTTCCCGGCACGGAGGGCGGCGACTTCATCTTCAACCTGAAGCACGATACTGAATTCCTGAATGAAGATTCGGCGCAGCTGGACGATCAAGCCATTAAAGTCAACGCCGAACTCGACACACTCCGCAAACAGATGCGCGAAGAAGAGCGCGCGAACGATGATCTGCGCAAGCAACTTGCCACTGCGGAGTTGAGATTGAAGCATGGAGCGCCGGCCGCAAATGCGGGTCCCGCCTCTGGTTCCGCGCCCGCCAGTACCTCTCCCGCCGTCAGCAACGCGCCCGCATCGACGGTTGCATCGGAGCCCGCCGCCGCTTCGGCGCCCCTTGCCGGATCAGCGGCCGCTGCCACTCCCGATGCCACAAAACCTGAGCAAGTCAAGTCGCCCTCCGAGATCGCAGCCGCCGCCAACGATGAAGGCATGCGGCTCTATCAGGAGAAGCGCTATGCGGATGCGGCCGCGAAGTTTATGGAAGCCTCAAGTCTGCGGCCGAACATGGCGCTGTATGCCAACAATGCAGGATTTGCGTTCTACCGAATGGGCCAATACGAAGATGCCGTGAAATGGTTCCAGCAGACGACCAATCTCGATCCCAAACGGGCAGTTGCCTGGGTGAATCTTGGAGATGCTTACGTCAATTTGAAGAGAATGGCCGATGCGCGCGACGCATATGAAAAGTACCTCGCGTTATCGCCGAATGGCAAGAGCGCGCCCGACGTGCGCGAGAAGGTGAAGTCTCTTCCTTGAGCGCAGGATCCTCTGCTTCCTTGATCCCTCGGTCCCTTGGTCCCTGTTTTTTCACATCTCCCGGGCGCGCTCAATGGCGCGAATGACGGCCTGGGCTTTGTTGATGGACTCCTGATGCTCCAGCTCGGGCACGGAGTCGGCCACGATGCCCGCGCCCGCCTGCACGTAGCCTTTGCCGCCGATGGACAGCATGGAGCGGATCGCGATGCAGGAGTCGAGATTTCCGGAGAAGTCCGCATAGAGGACAGCGCCGCCGTAGGTGCCGCGGCGGGCGGGCTCGAGCTCTTCGATGATCTCCATGGCGCGAACCTTGGGCGCGCCGGAGAGCGTGCCGGCAGGGAAGCAGGCGCGCAGCGCGTCGACGGCGGTTAGGTCCGGGCGCAGTTTACCTTCGATCGAGCTCACGATGTGCATCACGTGCGAGTAGCGCTCGACGAACATCAGTTTGTCGACCTTGACGCTGCCGAAGCGGCTGACGCGGCCCACATCGTTGCGGCCCAGGTCGACCAGCATCACGTGCTCGGCGCGCTCCTTCTCGTCGTGCAGCATCTCTTCGGCGAGCGCGTTGTCCGCGGCTTCCGTTGCGCCGCGCGGACGCGTGCCGGCGATGGGACGGTACTCCACGTTGCCTTGATGAACGCGGACGAGCAGCTCGGGCGACGATCCGGCCAATTCGAGGGGCCTCTCCGAGGCTTTTGACTTTTTGGACGAGTGTATCGGTGCCGAAGACGCGCCCAGCGGTCCCTCCGGATCGAAACGAAGGAAGAACATGTAAGGGCTGGGATTAACCGTGCGCAGTGCTCGATAGACCTGGAAGCTGTCGACGCCAGGATCGACGTCGAAGCGCTGCGATAGCACCACCTGAAAGGCGTCGCCGGCGCGGATGTATTCCTTGGTGCGGTTGACGCCGGCCAGAAAATCGCTCTTTGCGGTGCGATATTTGACCTTGAGCTTGCCGGCCTTTCGCGATTTCTCGAGCTTGCTGACGGGCAAAGGCAGGTTGAGATGCTTCTCCAACTTGTCGAGGCGCTTGACGGCGCGATCGTAAGCGGCCGAGGCGTGGCCGCGCGAGACATCGGCCGTAACGACGAGCCAGATCTCCTTGCGCACATGATCGAAGGCCAGCACCTCGTCGAAGAAGAGCAGGCACGCGTCGGGAATGCCGAGCTCGTCTTTCGCGCGGGCGGGCAGGCGCTCGATCTGGCGCACGGCATCGTAGGCGAAGAAGCCGACTGCGCCTGCAGTGAACGGGGGCAGGCCGGGCAGCCGCGCCGGTTTGTGGCCACCGAGCGCGTCGCGCAACACGGCGAAGATGTCGCCCTGCAGGCGGGTAGTTTTGCGGCCCTCGGTGATGGCGATGTCGCGCCCGCGCGCCACAATGCGCTTGAAGGGCGTGAAGCCGATAAAGGTGTAACGGCCCACCTGCT
>JBEKIE010000072.1:0-20916 GCA_050011915.1 Occallatibacter sp. | reverse complement strand
CCGCGCTCCTGCTCCTGCTCCATGTAATCCATGGTCGCCGTGCCTTCATGCACCTCTCCCAGCCGGTGCGTGATGCCGGTATAAAACAGGATGCGCTCTGTCGCTGTCGTCTTTCCGGCGTCAATGTGCGCCATGATCCCGATGTTCCGGCAGCGATTTAGAGGTACGGTGCGAGCCACGATTCCAATTCCTTGCGGGATCATTCCCCGCGGTTAAAAACCAGCTGCTAGCTTCTAGCTCCTAGCCCATTGTTTCCAGAGCTGCTCAATGCAGCCCCAAACCTCAGCTCAGCATCAACCGGCTAAAAGCTAACGGCTAATAGCTGGACGCTGTCTTTCTACCAACGGTAGTGCGCGAACGCCTTGTTTGCTTCCGCCATGCGGTGCACGTCTTCCTTCTTCTTCATGGCCGCGCCGCGTCCGTTGGCCGCATCAAGAAGCTCATTCGTGAGCTTCTCGGTCATGCCCTTCTCGCCACGGCTGCGCCCGTAGGTAATCAGCCAGCGAATGGCGAGCGAGGTCCGGCGATCGGGACCCACCTCGATCGGCACCTGATAATTGGCGCCGCCCACACGCCGCGTCTTCACTTCGAGCAGCGGCTTGCAGTTCTCGACGGCCTTTTTGAAGAGCTTGAGCGCATCGTCGCCGCCGCCCTTTTCCTCAAGGGTCTTCATCGCCTGGTAAAAGATGCCCTGGGCAGTCGACTTCTTGCCGCCCCACATCATCGAGTTCACAAACTTGGTCACCAGCGTCGACCCATACACCGGGTCCGGCGCAACTTCCCGCTTCGCAATGTGCCCTTTTCTTGGCATAAATCCTCAAATTCAGCTACTAGCTTCTAGCCTCCAGCCCCTAGCTCCATCCTGCGGATCGAAACCGCAATCACCAACCCCAGCATGAAAAAGCTGGAGGCTATGAGCTAGCAGCTAGAAGCTGCCTTATTTCTTCGCGCCGCCCTTGGCACGCTTCGTGCCGTACTTCGATCGGCCCTGGTTGCGCCCGGCCACGCCCACTGAATCCAGCGTTCCGCGGATCACGTGATAACGCACGCCCGGCAAATCCTTCACGCGGCCCCCGCGGATGAGCACGATCGAGTGCTCCTGCAGGTTGTGCCCGATGCCGGGAATGTAGGTGGTTACCTCGATCCCGTTGGTCAGCCGCACGCGAGCTACCTTGCGCAGGGCCGAGTTCGGCTTCTTGGGCGTTTGCGTATACACGCGCGTGCACACGCCGCGCCGCTGCGGCGAGGCCTGCAACGCGGGCGACGCCGTCTTGTACCGTGGGGCCGTGCGCCCCTTGCGAACCAGTTGATTAAATGTCGGCAAACTGCAACTCCTTGCTTCACAAACCGGTAACTTCTTACTTCTCAACCGCACACATAGCTCTCTGGGCCGTTCTGGTCCTGGTTGGCATTTCAGCCAATCAAGCACACAGAAGCCCTGTGGCTACCGCTTCGCGTCTGTCTTCGTTCCGATCTCAGACGAGAACCGGGACGGTTTGCCGGTCGTCCGCCCAAGAAACATATCTTGACGCGGACGATCTCAGACGAGAACCGGGACGGTTTGCCGGTCGTCCGCCCAAGAAACATATCTTGACGCGGAGCCAGCGCCGTATCCCGCTTCCGGCCCGCATAGCCCCTCCAAGGTGGGGAGCGCGCGCGCCGCATTGCGAGTGTTTCCTGCCCTTCGCAAGAAAAGAGCCATTCCGGAAACATGTCTGGCCGGCTGACTTCACCTGGCCTGGGCTAACCCCCGCATCCAATCCGCCGAGGTTCCCCACGCAACCAGCGTAGAAACACACGCCTAGCTGCGTTCTTGCGAACCTTTCCAAGATAACAAGAAAAAAGAGGGGAGTCAATGGTTTGCAGGGCGCTTATGCCAACTTCTGGCGAATCCGGCCTCGAGAGCCGCGAATTCAACCAGCTCAGTTGGCCGACGGCTCACTCACCCGGTCGATCACGTAATAATCGACGGGGCCTTTACCTTGCTTGAGTTCTAACCCCAACTGCTCCTCAAGCGCGTCCCGAAGTACAGGCCGGTTGCGCATCTCAGGAGTCAACTGGTCGACCGAGATACCCGGCGGGAGCTCAGGCGCGAAGCTAAGCTCAAAATCATAAACGTCCTTGAGCCCGGTCTCGTCGATTATTGGCCGGGGGTTTTCCGGCATAATCCCCTCGAGAAACCAGCAAAGATATTGCATGGGCACCTTCGTCCCCACAAATTGATCGTGCCCGCGCGGGACGATGGGAATGCTGAGGTCTCCCAACGCCCCGTGGTCCTTCATCTTTATGCCGCCCCTGGCCACCGTCAGAACATATACAGGCCCCTCGCGCGTATCGACATGAATCTTCAGTCCGAACCGGTCCTTCAGCAGGGTTTTGAACATGGCGTGCAAGTCGTCGATCGAGTAGCCGCCATGGTCGGCGCGAGCCTCCACATTGAATGGCTCCGTGCCGAACCACTCCGGTCCGCCCTCAATTTGCCGCTCCGGAATGCGATACATGAGGGCCATCATCGTCTTCGCCGTCATGTTTTCCGCTTGGTAGCCCGATCCGTTGGGGAGCGGCTTGATGAATCCCCCCTTCGCGTCGGGAGGGGAAGGATGAATCGCCACCACATCGAACTTGAGTTCTGCGTCGGCACTCGGGTGCTGCGCGACTTGTTCCCCACCGGCCTGCGCCAGCGCAATTGTCCCGAAAGCAAAAACGTTTAGAAGGAGTAATCGCATCATCGCCCGCCCCGCTTCCAAGTTCCGAGTCTTAGACGCAGCTCGCCTGGCTACCGGGACCAAGCTATCAGCTCGAAGCTAGCAGCTTCCCTTCCCCGCCTCTTCCTTCACAATCTCGCCGTCCCGCATGGTCAAAATCCGCCCCGCAATCGCCGCCGCTTCGGGATTGTGCGTAATCATCAGTGTGGTCTGGCCCAGCTCGCGGTTCGAGCGCACCAGCATCTGCAGCACCGCGTCGGAAGTCTTCGTGTCCAGGTTGCCGGTGGGCTCGTCGGCCAGCACGATGGCCGGCCGCGTGATGAGCGCCCGCGCAATCGCCACGCGCTGCTGCTCGCCGCCACTCAGCTCCGACGGCCGGTGCTCCAGCCGCCCCTGAATCGACAGCATGTCGCACAGATGGTCGAGATACTTCCGATCCATCGGCACCCCATTTGGACCCTTGGCGCGCCCGCTGATCTCATAGGCGATCTCGATATTGCCGAGACCCGAAAGCGTGGGCAGCAGGTTGAACCGCTGAAAGACGAACCCGATGCGGTGCTTGCGCAGCCGGGTGCGCTCCGCGTCGTTGAGCGAGGCAAAATCCACGCCGTCAATCACCACGCGCCCCTCATTGGCCCGCGTGAGCCCGCCTAAAAGATAGAAAAGAGTGGACTTGCCCGATCCTGATGGCCCGACGATGGCAACAAACTCGCCCGGCTCGACGGCCAATGAAACCCCGCGCACCGCAGCCACCTGGATGCGTCCCGCTGCGTACACCTTGGTCAGATTTTCGGCAAAAATAATTGGTTTCGACTGTTCGGTGGGCACGTCTGCCATTGTAAATGCGCAGCTTGGTCCGGCCGGTCCAGCAGGCCGGCGCATTGATTCAGCCGCGGGCGCGACCCTTAGCCGCAGGCTCTACAATAGTTCTGCATCGATCTCGAATCAGGATTCCCCGCATGACCGCCGAACTGAAATCCTCCCTCGTCACTTCGCTCGAAGCGGCCGCCAGCAAGGCCGGCCTCACGCTCGTCTCCGTCAGCCAGGGTGCCGACTTTCACGGTCATCCGACCGCCGTCTTCGAACTCGGCCTTCCCGGCAACCCAGCCGACAGCCGATCCCTAAAGCTCGAACTGAGCGAGACTTTCGATTTTGACAAGCCCAATCTGCTGCCCGAGATGACCGCGCACCTTGCCGGCGAGGCCAAGCGTCTGCGCAATCCGCGCCCCGAGTGCTACGTGACCCTGGGCGGATTGCCCATGGCCTTCGCAAAGTTCGAGTGGCCCTTCCATCGCTCGACCTCCGGCGCCGATACCCACATCGTTCACGGCGAATTGCAACTCGCCGATGGCGGAACGCACGATCTGCACGCCAAGATTTCAGCCAGCGTCACGCTCACCTTCGCCGAGATCGTGCCCGCCATGGAGCAGCCCTACGCCGAAACATTTGTGTACAACGCGGTGCGCAAAACGGTCGATATGGGCCAGTTGGAGTTCGTCAAGTCCGGTAACCGTCAGCCCGTCCCCGTCACCACGCGCTACTACAGCCGCTGGCAAAAGAAGTTCATCTTTACTGAGACCGACGACCAGGAGCGCCTGCGCTACCTGTTGAGCAAGGTCTACTGGCTCTCCGGAGTTCTCGGAGGCAGCAAGCCCGTCTGGATCGCCGACCCACGCGACGCGCAATACCTGAACACCACCGAAGCCGATTTGCTGCGCATGGCCAATCACGAGGCCGGCGAAGGTTTGATGGTTGTCGAAGGCGAGTTTGCCGCGGCCACTCCCGCGCTCATGGCCCGCGCCGCCGAATACCAGGCCATGCTCGAAGCCGCCCTCGACTTCACCAAGCCCAAGTTCAACGAATCCATGCGCTCCGGGCACGCAAATATGTAACTCGCTTCAGTCGGGATCTCAAATCTCGATAGATCGACAGCCAAATGAAATCGAAAAGGCCCCGCTCCAGGGGCCTTCTGTTCCCTGTTCCCTGCTTTTCACAACGCTCCCCCGCACCCCGCGCAGAACCGCGCGCCCACCACATTCGCGAATTGGCAGCGCGGGCAAGGAATGGTCGCACCCGGTTGCGGCGCGACCACAGGAGGCGGCACATTCATCATCGCGCTCGCCGGATGACCCCACGCCGGCACGGGAATTCCCAACGATGCCGCGATGGCCGCGGCCTGGATGGCGTTGTACTCGCGCACCCGCCCGGGCATGAAGAAGCACTCGAAGAATCCGATGATCCCCGGAATGCCGCTCCAGAAGAAGCACGCGTAGAGAATGCCCAGCCCCGTGCGCCGCAGATAAAAATGATGCAGCCCGAAGCTGCCCAGGAAAAGCGCCAGCAAAACGCCCACCACCTCGTCGCGGCGCACCGCTTCGTATTGCTGGTAGTAGATGGCTTGTGCGTTGGGATTTGGGTAGGTGCTCATGGATGTCTCTCCTTGCCGGCTTTCAGGGCCTGATCGCATTACGCAGTTGCGCGCCGCGCGGTTCCCTGCATACCGCTGACGACAAACTTCCGTGCCCCATCCATTCGGTCGTCGCGGCGACCGAATGGGTGGGATAGCACGAACTCAACAAGTGCGATCCTAAGCGATCTAAGACCCCGATCAGCGCCGCTGCCATTGTCCCACAGCGCGAGGCAGAGATAGGATCGAATTCGTATGGCGAACCCAACCAACGTATCTGCCGCATCAAGCGGCACATTTTTGATTGGCGGCGACCTGCCCGTGCACCGGCTCGGCTACGGAACCATGCGCCTGGTGGGCGAAGGCGCGTGGGGCGAGCCCTCCGACCCCGCCGAATGCCGCCGCGTGTTGCGCCGCGCCGTCGAGCTCGGCATCACCCTCATCGACACTGCCGACGCCTACGGCCCCGAGATCGCCGAGCGCCTCATCGGCGAAGCCCTCGCGCCCTACGCGCCGGGCGTAGTCATCGCCACCAAAGGAGGCATCACGCGCCAGGGCCCCGCAAAAACCGAATACGTAGGCCGCGCCGGCTATCTCATCCAATGCGTCGAAATGAGCTTGCGACGGCTCAAGCTCGAGCGCATCGACCTCTACCAACTTCACCGCATCGACCCGCGCACCCCGCTCGAGGAGTCTCTCGGCGCGCTCCGTCGCATGCAGGAGCAGGGAAAGATCCGCCACATCGGCCTGAGCGAGGTCACGCCCACCGAGATCGAGGCCGCAGAAAAGATCGTCCCCATCGTCACTGTCCAGAATCGATACAGTCTCGCCGACCGGCGTCATGAGGAAACGCTCACGTATTGCGAGCGGCGCGGTATCGGCTTTCTGCCCTGGTATCCCTATGCAGGCGGAAAAATGCTCAAACCCGACCACCCCGCCACGCACGCCCTCGGCCGCATTGCCGCCCAACACGGAGCCACGATTCCACAGCTCTCCTTGGCCTGGCTTCTGCAACGCTCGCCGGTCCTGCTGCCCATACCCGGCACGTCGAAAGTTGAGCACCTAGAAGAAAACGTCGCCGCCGCGAAGCTCCATCTCTCCGCCGAATACTGGGCCCAAGTAGAAACCGCGGCAAAGAGCGTT
Organism: Occallatibacter sp.; assembly: GCA_050011915.1. GTDB lineage: Bacteria > Acidobacteriota > Terriglobia > Terriglobales > Acidobacteriaceae > Telmatobacter. The sequence continues at coordinate 14,661 of JBEKIE010000072.1, read as the reverse complement.
TCCTAGTCCCTCAGTGCCTCAGTCCCTCAGTCCCTGCCTTACATCGCTCCCGTTCGCATCACCGTGCCATCCGGCATCACCATGGTCGCGTCCGGCTTCTTGCCGTTCTGCTGCTTCTCTTTCAGCATGGCAAACATCATCTTCATATTGCATGCCCGCTTCCGCGCTTCTGCCATGGTCATGGTCGAAACCGTGCCGCTATAGCAATTCATCGAAGCGTACTCGGTGGTTACGCCGATCGGCAGCACGTAGTGATAAGCTCCGCTGGGGAACTCCGGCGTGGCGCTGGTGATGCCGTTGCATGCGTCCAGTTGCGAAACGCTGATCACGTTGCCGTTGATGTCGCGGCCGCCGTAGATGGGAAACCCGTCGAGCGCAATGCCGATGATGTGCGAGGGCCCGGTGCTCGTGTCCACCTGCGAAGTGACGCAGCTCGGGTTGCCATGCGCATGCCATGTGGTCCCGTTCGAGTGCGAGTTGCACTGATCGATGAAGTAGGCCGTCTGCTGCGTGCCTGAGCTATCGGTAAATGTATAGGAGCCGTTATCGGCCACGGCCGCCGTCGTTCCGTTCATCTCGTACGGATTAAACATCGCCGTGCCCGAGATCAGGTAGCCGATGGCGCCCAGGTTGGTTGCGGTAGTCGTGCTCGCCTTTGTGGGGCAATCGTTCAGAGTCACCGTCGCGCCCTCCAGCGAGGGCTTGATCATGGTCGCGTAGGAGATCAAGGCCAGCGGCGTATTCGTCGCCGAGGTATGGGCCACCACCGTGTCGCTCCCACTCGCCGGAGCCAGGTAATAGGCATTGGGCGTGTAATCCGGCTGGCCGGTGGTGGCGATCGTGATCTCGCAGCTCGAAGGAAAGCTCACCGTCACCGTCGCGCCCCACGCGACGGACTTGTAGGCCAGAGCGTACTGGTTGGTCGTGGTTGAGCCCGTGGTGGTTGTCGTGGTCGTGGTCGTTGAAGAAGAAACCGTGCCGCCTCCGCACCCGATGACGACGGTCGGTACGATCAGAAGGGCGGCTGCCAGGACACAAAGACAGTACTGGCCGCTTCGGCTGGGAAAGTGCATCTGTTTGACCCCCGGGGAAGATCGGTGCTCAAAACATCGACTTCTTTGACGATAAGCGGTCGCGGGATGACTACAAGCCCGCCGGGATTATTTTGCCGCCGCCCACCTCCGCCTCTCCGCCGAAGGCTGGGCCGAAGTGGAAGCAGCGGCAAAGGGTGTTTTCTAGTGCCTAGTAGTCCCCAGTCGCGATTGCGCCATGATGACGCGCGCCCGTGGCGGCGAACACGATCTCGGAGTAGTAGTCTTCGATGTCATCGACCATTCTTGTCAAAAGGAATCTGCGGTGAGCGGTGCGATAACCTTCTTCTCCCAGGCGCTGCCTGAGCCCTTTATCGGCAACCAGGCGCTGAATGGCTCGCGCCAATGCAGCAGCGTCGCTCGCCCGAAACAAAAGCCCGTCCTGCTCGTGCGTGATAATCTCGGGAATCGCCCCTGAGTCCGAGGCGATCACTGCGGTACGCGAGAGCATGGCCTCCACAAGCGCAAGTCCAAAGGGTTCCTGGCAAGACGGCAGCAGCATAATATCGGTAGCCTGCAGCACGGCAGGAATATTGGCCTCGAATCCGGTGAATCGGACCTTTTCATCGAGTCCATAATCGGACACGATTTGCTGAAGCTTCTGTTTCTCCTTGCCCTCTCCGACGATCAGGCATTTCAACTTCAATTCACGCGGTACAAGTCGCAGAGCCTCGACGAGGGTATAGTGTCCCTTTGCCCTGGTCACTCTGGCGATCAGGCTCAGAACAACCTCGTCCTCAATCCCGTTTTTCTTCCTGAATTGAGCGGCTTCCTCGCGGCTTGCCTTCTCAAACGGCGCCGGATCGACTCCGTTATGGATGACCCTGATGCGTTCGGGTGAAAAGCGGTATTGCTTTTCCATCTCGCGCTTGATGTATGCGCTGACGGCGATAAGGCGGCGAAAGAATTTGCCGTGCAATCTCTTGAGTGGGGCGCGACGCCATGTATCGTGCATCGAAATGACATAGGGAACGTGCCTGCCGCGAAATATGCATTCGGCAAAAATCCCCGCGGTCCGATGATGCGCATGAATCATCTCTATGCTGTGCTTTTGAACAATCTCCGCCAGCTTCCTGTAAACCTTGATCTGATCGAAGGGATTCAGGCCATGGAAAGGAAGCTCATACTTTGCTGCCACGCCCGCAGGCATTCCTTCAACTTCGTCTTTGCCGCTGCAGGTCACAAGAACGATCTGGTGTCCTCGCCGCGACAGCTCTTGCATGAGTTGAGTGGCGTGGGTTTCCGCTCCGCCTGCACTGCCTCCGTGCCAGAGGTGCGAAAATAAAATCAGAATTTTCATCTCGGCCGGCTCTGATTGTAATTCCCCATAGCATGAAAAAGGCCCAGATCGATCGTCCCCATCGAAAGCCCTTTCAAATTCTGTGCCTTCCATGCCCGGCCACAAACGCAATCATTCGCAGCAGAAGGATCAGCACTACAAAAGCCACGCCCAGAATCAGCAGCAGATTCCCGCCGCGCGCCTTCGTTTTTCCCGGCTTTGCCTTGCGCTTCATCGTTGCAGACCGTCCCAATCATAGCGCCGATTGCAATCGGCCACTGATACGCCTATTTACTGACTCGCCGACTCGCTGACCCGCTCCCTTGCTCCCTCGCTCCCTTGCTCCTGTTCCCTGTTTTCTGGCCCCTGTTTCTCCCCATCCGCTATTCTTGAAGCGAGGTACGATCCATGCCCATTCCGATGCTGGCCGGCGCCAGAGCCAAAAAGATCCTGGCTGCCCTTGAGGGCAACTGGCAGGCCGAGATGGAGGGCTTCCACACTTACACCGCCCTCGCCGACCGCGATGAAGACCCCGTCCGCGCGCAGGTGCTGCGCCATCTTGCCCAGGCTGAGATCGAGCACGCCACTCTGTGGGAAGGCCGCATCAAGGAGCTCGGCGGACCCCAGCCCGTCTACACCGGCGGTCCCGGCGGGCAGGCCGACTCGCTCGCCAACCGCGCCGGCGGCATGCGCATGGCCCTGCGCCGTCTTGAAATCGAAGAGAGCCGCGACATCGCCCGCTATGGCGAACAACTCAAAGCCCTCGGCGACGAAGGCTCGGTCGCCATCCTTGAGCACGTCGTCCAGGACGAGAAGGATCACTATCGCGAGCTGGGTTCGCTCATCCGCGGCCACTACACCACCCCCGGAGGCGCGCCCAAAATCGACGCCAAAGCCGTTCTCGAAGAGATGCTGGCCAAGCGCAACCAGGGACGCAAGCAGCCCGGTGCGTGGATCGGCGACGCCATCTACGGCGTCAATGACGGACTCGGCGCCATCTTCGGCATCGTCTCCGGCGTCTCTGGCGCCACCGCCGGCGACGCCAAGTACGTGCTTCTCGCCGGCCTCTCCGGCATGATCGCCTCCGCGCTCTCCATGGGCTCCGGCGCCTATCTCGCCGCCAAGAGCGAGCGCGAAATCTACCACGCCGAGATCGCTCGCGAGCGCGAAGCCATCCAGCTCAACGGACCCGAGGCCCGCGAACTCCTCCAGCTCTACTACCAGGTCAAGGGACTGCCCGAAGAAGACGCCATCCACATGGTTAACCACATTGCCAGCGACCCCGAGCAGTTGCTCCGCGCCCTGGCCGCCGAGCGTCTCGGCTCCAGCGAAGAAGCCCTCGCCAACCCCCTCGTCTCCGCCACCTCCGGCGCATTGTCCACCGCGGTCGGCGCCATCATCCCGGTCATTCCCTTCTTCTTCATGCAGGGACTCCCGGCCGTCATCGCCGCCGCCGTCGTCTCGCTCGCCGCGCACTTCGCCGTCGGCGCTGCCAAGTCGCTCATCACCGTCCGTTCCTGGTGGTCCTCCGGTCTGGAAATGACCGTCGTCGGCGCTGTCGAAGGCGCCGTCACCTACGGCATCGGGATCCTCCTCGGCAAAGGCGGCGTGTAGCGCAGTGAATTGTCATCCTGAGCGAGCTCGGCGCATGAAATGCGCCGAGCCAGTCGAAGGACCTGCGGTTGCCTTTCAACTTTCGCGCTAGAATAGAAACTGCGTTGACTCTTCACGAACCCATCCCGGCCCTCCTCTAGCGGCGCCCGCCGCATATACCCCTCCTGCGCCAATTCACTTATTTCACTTTCCTCACTTTTTCACCCTACTCGTCCAAAACCTGAAACCGCGGAGCGGCATATGATTCTCGATCGACTCGAACAAATGGAGCAGCGCTATAACGACCTGCAATCGCAGTTCACACTGCCCGAGGTCCTGAACGACCACGAGAAATACCAGAAGACCGCCAAGGCCCTGCGCGAAATTGAGACGCCCGTCGAGAAATACCGCGAGTTGAAGCAGGTGAGCCAGGGTCTGGCAGATGCGCGCGCGATGCTCGCCGAAACCGACGCCGATCTGCGCCTGATGGCGCAGGAAGAGATTGCTGCGCTTGAGCCCCGCGCCGCCGCTCTCGAAGAAGAGCTCAAGGTGCTCCTCCTGCCCAAGGATCCCAACGACGAGAAGAACATCATCCTCGAAATCCGCGCCGGCACCGGCGGCGACGAGGCCTCGCTCTTTGCTGCCGAAATCTTCCGCATGTACACGCGCTTCGCCGAGCAGAAGCGCTGGAAGGTCGAAGTGCTTTCGATGTCGGAATCCGGCATCGGCGGCTACAAGGAAGTCATCGCCATCATCGAAGGCGAGCGCGTCTACTCGCAGCTCAAGTGGGAGTCGGGCGTGCACCGCGTGCAGCGCGTGCCAGAGACCGAGCAGCAGGGCCGCGTGCACACCTCCGCCATCACCGTCGCCGTGCTGCCTGAAGCTGAAGAGGTCGACATTAAGATCGAGGCCAAAGACATCCGCATTGACACATTCTGCTCCTCGGGCCCCGGCGGCCAGTCGGTCAACACCACTTACTCCGCCGTGCGCATCACCCACCTGCCAACCAACACCGTGGTTAGTTGCCAGGACGAAAAATCGCAGATCAAGAATCGCGAAAAGGGCATGCGAGTCCTGCGTTCCCGCTTGTATGAAGTGGAGATGGCTAAGCAGAACGCCGAGCTCGCCCAGGCCCGCAAACAGCAGGTCGGGTCAGGAGACAGAAGTGAAAAGATCCGCACCTACAACTTCCCGCAGAACCGCCTCACCGACCACCGCATCGGCCTCACCCTGCACCAACTTGATCTGGTGATGCAGGGCCGCCTGCAGCCCATCGTCGACGCCCTTATCGCGCACTACCAGGCCGAGCAGTTAAAGGGCGAGACGCAGGCCGCGTAATCGTTTTTGTAGCGCCGGTCTCCACAGACTGCGGAAAAACTCTTCGAGGGTCGCAAGAAGTGTAAGGGCACGACTTCAGTCGTGCCGAAGCCGGCCCAAAATCAAAGCGGGCTTTAGCCCCTGCGGGATGCTATTCGGGAAATACGCGATTGCTCTCCCATTTTTCCGCAACCTATCCTGACCGGGTGTCGTGTGAGACCCTGCCCTGAGCGTAGCCTAAGGGTCCTCGCCCGCACTTGACCGAGCGTATTCACACAAACAAAATCCGCATCGGCGCTTCCGCCGCCACGCTGCTCTTCACCTCGTCGGCCAGCTCGCCGGTGACAGGATTTCGCGCGAACACGCTGATCAGGTTCGAATCCTGGTTCGCCACCAGCATCCATCGCTCCGTGGGATCGAGCGTAAAGTTCCGCGGCGTCTTTCCTCCGCAATTCGATCGCTTCATAGCATTCAATTTTCCAGTCGCAAAATCGGCGCGAAACGCGTAGAGAAAATTATCGCCACGGTTGGCAAAGTAAACAAACCGGCCGTCGCGCGTGATCACGGTGTCACAGCCGGTCGAGGCGACCGCGGACGGCTTGTAATCGGCCGGCAGCAGCTCAATGCGATCGACGAAGGTCAGGCCTCCGTCGTCTTTATGCCAGTTAAGAATGTCCACCGTCGAAACCAATTCGTTCATGCAGTACGCCGTACGTCCGTTGGGGTGGAAATGCAAAGTCCGCGGACCGGAGCCCGGTTTTGCGCGATAGATTCCCGCCGGCGTCACCTCCGCTGTCGCCGGATTGGGTTTGTAAATATGAATCGAATCTCCGCCAAGATCGTTGAGATAGGCAAAGCGATTGTCGGGCGAGAAGGATGCAAAATGCGCGTGCGCCGTCTGCTGCCGAGCCGTGTTGGGACCGTGCTCGGTGTAGTGCTCGGTCCATACCGCCTCGCTCAGCTTGCCGTCTTGAATTCGGAAACTGGCCGCGCTCGCGCCCGTGTAATCGGCGGCGAGTAGCATCCGCCCCGTCGCGTCCAATGCCACGTGGCAGGTTCCCGTTCCCGCCGAGTTGCGCGCCGAAGCCAGATGGAGCTCGTATGCGTCATCAAACCAGAAGCTCGCCACTTCACCGGTCGGTTTGCCGTTGAACGTATCCAGCTCCGACGCGGCAAAGAGTGCAGTCCGGTCGGGACTAAGTCCCAGCGCCGTCAACCACGCCACCTTAGGTATCTTCGCTGCCACGCCGTTATAAAAGAGGCTCGCGGTTTCAGGATTCCAGCCATACGCGAGAATCCCGTTGTCGCCGCGTGACCCGACCAAAACTCGCGAGCGCCCTCCCGGAACCTTGGCTAGTCCAACGCGCGGCGCGGCAAACGCTGCAAGTGTGGCAGAGGCGGTCTTTAGAAACTCACGGCGAGAGGTGTTTCTCATGGCAGAAGCCATTGTCGCCGACTCCGCACGCAACGCGCCAGACAGGAAGAAATGCGGGCGCCTCGGGCTCCGTCCGCCGTGGCGGATGAAGCCCGGAAGGATAGGCGCCCGCGCTCGCATAACAGCAAATTCAGAGCTGCTTTGCCCTTAATCCAGCTTGAAATCGACGTTGACCGCCGTCTCCACTTCCACCGGTTCGCCATTCAGCAGGTAGGGCCGGTAACGCCACTGTTTCACGGCGTCGATCGCGGCCTGCTGCAACAGCGGCGGCCCGCTCACCACGCGCAGGTTCTCGATCGTTCCCTTGCGCGAGATCGTCGCCTGAAGTTGGACCGTCCCTGCGATGCGCATCTCTCGCGCCATAACCGGATAGACGGGAAGGACCCTGTCGATCAGCAACCCTTCCATCACGCCTTGGGAGATGGGCCGCGGCTTGGCCAGGGATACTTGTGCGGTGGAGTTCGTCCCACGAGTGCCGAAGGGGTCGTTGCCAATTCCGGGAAAACCCGCAGGCATGGCGTTTGAAACCATATCGGTGAAGCCGGGCTCCTCCCGTGAATTGGGAACATAAATATTCTGCGGAATGGTCCGCGGTGCCGTGAACTGGTCAATGTTCGCATTCGGGGTTTGCGCTATCGACTGAGGATGCTGCGTGACCGGCTTCGGTGCCTCCCCAACCGGCGGCGGCGCTTCCAAGAGCGAGATGTTGAACATCTTTGGCAGCACCGCCGGGTGCAAGAGGGGAATCGCGATCAACGCAGCCAGGATCGACGCGTTCAAGCCGAACGTCGCAATCATCCAGTTGCGGCTGCGTGTGTGGATGGTACCCATTGTCTCAAACGTTGCGTCTTCAAACATGGCCGCCTCCCTGAAACCTCAAAATCAGCCGTGCCGATTGGGAGGAGCGGAAGACTTGCCGCGAAGCGCGAGGGGGCGACCCGCCCGCAAGCGCTCAACGCCTGGGACGGGGAATCACGGCCCTCCGATCATCCCGTTCGGTACCACTGTGCTTGTGTAGACACCGCGCACGCGAAAAGTGTTCCCAGATTGCGTAAGAAATCCGCGTCGTCGCGGCAGCGCGCAGGTCACAGTGAGCGCCGTATCCTCGCAAATCGTCTTCGGCTTCGGCTGGACGAATGCCGCCAATCTCCAGCTCAGGGAGATCGCCGAGCGTACGACTCCCTGGTATGCGCGTCTTTATCCAATCGCGCCTCCAACTGCCGGTTGAAGCGGATCAGTGCAATCCACATTCCGTCGTCGCGATGCTCCCACACCATCGTTCCGCCCAGTTGCTGCGCAATCAACTCCGGAGGCAGGTCGTGGTGCAGTCCGAAGTAGCGCTCGTCGAGCGCTTCGCCGCTCAGGCTGGGGAACAGCGGCGGCGGATCGTACTTGGTGGAAAAAACCAGTGCCGCCGAATATTTCTCCGGCTCCGCGGCCGCGCGTGCCACCTCGGCGGCGGTAAAGTCGTCGATGACACACACGTCCCAGGGTTGTTTCACGTAGCCCAGCTCGGGCCGCCTGAGTTCGTCGCTCATCGGCCACGCCGTCAGCACCGTCGCGTCGGGATAAAGTTTCCTGAGCTGCGCAATGCCGGCCTGGTGCATGCGGATCACGTGCGCATATGCCAGGTTGTCTTCCGGCGCGAACCCGTAAGGCGGGTTCAAAAAGAGCCCGGCAACAAACGCCGCGGCCGACAGCAGCGTCAGCCCGTACCAGTAAGGCACGCGGCGATACAACGCGCAAATCGCCGCCAACAATACCAGCGGATACATGGGCAGCAAGTAACGCGTGAGCAATGCGCCGCCTAACACACTGAACAGCAAGGCTTCGACCAAAAGCAGGGAAAGAATGCGCATCCGTACCAACGGGTCGAGCGATGCCCGCTCGTGGCCCTCGACTCCAGTGCGCGGGCTGAGCAGCAGCGCCGCGAATGCCATGAACACCGGCACAAAAAGATTCATGTGCGCCGTCAGATGCAGAATGCGATGCCCGAATGCCGCCAGAATCCGCAACGGCGTGAGCGTGGCTTCCGCGTTGTAGCGCAGATACCCCGCATTGCCGAAGAGGAACCCCGTCTTTGCGTAGTGGTACCCGAACCACGCGGCCAGCGGCACAACGCAACTCGAGAGCCACGCGGCCTCGCGCCACAATCGTGAACGCACCGGTCCCGCGCTTCTCAAGCCCACGGCCAGGTTCACCGCGGCCAGCGTCAGCGGAATCGCGACCGCCGTCTCCTTCGACAGTGCGGCCGCGGCAAACCACAACGCGGCGGCCCACGGCCTGCGGTCGCGATTGGGCAGCGCGTAAACCAATCCCCACAGCGAACACGCCGCCGCAAAAATGTCGGCGTGGGCCAACGAGCTTTGCGCGAACCAGATCGGATAGAGGCCGGTGAGAAGGACCGTCCAAAACGCCACGGAAGCCACGCCCACAAGGCGCATCGCCAGCCGCCACACCGCCAGCAGCCCCAGGGTCGCCACCAGCAGCACGGCTTCGCGCGTGACCTCTGGATAATAGCCTGACGCCTTCCAGCACAGCGCCAGGTAGATGCTCGGCAGCGGCGGGTGTGCGTTGGTCAGCGTGCTCGTGGGAATCAGCGATCCGGTGCGGAAAAAGTCCCACGCCGCAGGAATGTAGTAGCCCGCCTCGTCCCAGTAGTACGGTAGCCGCAGCAGCGTGAAGTGGCTCAGGTAGAGCGCCACAAAGATGACCGGAAAAATCATCCAGAGCGGCAGCGGCGCATCCAGCCGCGGTTTGAGGATTTCTCTCAGGCGCAAGGGCTCGCTCCTTCAAAACCAGCTTCCAGCTTCTAGCCTCTAGCTTCTAGCCGGTTCTTCGGAAGTGGCGCTCCCAATGTCCGTGCGCCGGCTTTTCTCATTGTGTTGAGGCAGCGTCGGCCTCACCGCGCTGGCTAATAGCTAGAAGCTCGCGGCTAGGAGCTAGTTGACTGGTCCGTGCGGAAAATTCTGGCTCTGCGGCTCCAGGTTCAGCGCGCCGAAGGCCTGTTCGTATTGCGCAATGTTCTGGCCCAGCACGTTGCACAAGGCTTTGGCCTGTTGTGGGCTCAGAAAAATGGCCTGGTGGTTGCGAATGGTCACCTGCTCGGGGCTTTCGCTGGAGGCGAGGCCGAAAACGAGTTGGAAATCCCACACGCTCACCCGCACCTGCACGCTGTTGGCGTAGGACTCGCGGTAATCGGCAGTCTGGGTCAAATTCACTTGTGGCTGTTGCGGTGTTGGACTCATGATGTACTCAGCTTACAGCTATCAGCCGTCGGCTTTCAGCTTGCCGCGCGGGAATGTGGCGCTTCGGCCGCGCACGAAGCAGCTAGAAGCTAGTAGCTAGCAGCTAGAAGCTGTTCTTCAAATCGTCGGCCAGCGGACAATCTTCGCAATGCGCCGTTCGCCCGCAGTGCGCCTTGCCCACGGCCACCGTCAACGCGTGAAATTCATTGAAGAGCTGTGCATGATTCTCCGGCGAATCGCCGGCAAACGCGCGCCGCGTGAGGTCGGTCAGTTCGTTATACGAAATCTTCGTGCGCCCCGGCGTAGTCTCGAGCAGACCGTGCCGGTCGGCGATGCGCCGCAGATATTCATCCGCCACGGGAACCACATGACCGAGCGCGTAGAGCAGAATGGCGTCGGCGGTTTCGGGGCCGACGCCCGGCAAGTCCAGCAGCCGCTGCCGCAGCCCTGCAGTCGGCGCGGCCGCAAGCCTCTCGAGCGATCCGCCGAATTCTTTGTCGAGCATCGCCACAAGCGACTTCAGCGCAGGTGCCTTGCGCGTATAAAAGCCCGAGGGCTGGATGAGCCGTCGCAGTTTTGCCAATGGAAGCTTGCGCAGGCCCTCCACCGTAAGCGCGCCCGCCTTGCGCAGATTCGCGAGCGAATGCTCCACCGCTTTCCACGCCGTATTCTGCGTCAGGTACGCGCCCAGAATCACCTCAAATGGTGTCCTGGCCGGCCACCAATGCTGCGGCCCATAGGCGCGCAGCAGCTTATCGTGCATGCGGCGCAGGCGCTGGGCAGAATCGGAGATTCGGCGAGAGGTCACGGCTGACTTTAGGATAAGGGGAGAACGGTGCGCGATCATTCGGCGCGGTCAAGGAGATCTCCATGAAAAGCCACACAGAATACCTGGTCTTTGAAACCCGCAAACGGCGCGAGATGGTGCACATTACGGACAAAGTGGAGCAGATCGTCGCGCGCAGCGGCATCAAAGACGGTCTTTGCTTCGTCTCGCCCATGCACATCACGGCGGCCGTTTATGTGAACGATCATGAGAGCGGGCTCATTGAGGACATCGGCAAATGGCTCGAGGAGCTGGCGCCCGCGCGTCCCGATTACAAGCACCACCAGACCGGCGAGGACAACGGCGACGCGCACCTCAAGTCGCTCCTCCTGCACCACGAGACCACTTTGCCCGTGACCAACGGCCATCTCGATCTCGGCACATGGCAACGTGTCTTCTACGCTGAGTTCGACGGACAGCGCCGTAAACGAGTGATCGTGAAAGTGCTGGGAGTGGAGTAAGAAGCTAGCGGAGTTACCCGCGCCGCGCGCGTGTTAGCGGAGTTGGCGGAGTTTGTCTTCTGTCCGCTTGATCCTTCGCTCGAATAAATTCGAAGGTTTCTCGCTTTTGGAGACCTCAAAAAAGCACGGGCCTAACCCGCGGCGAACTAACTTCGCTAACACCGCTAGCCCCGCTAACTCCGCTTAGTTGTCCTCCGTTACTTTCCGCCACGGTCCGGAGGGCGCCGCAGTGCCAGAATCGGCAAAATCCAACTTCGTCCGCGGCAGCACCACAAGATCCACTCGCCGGTTTTCCGCGCGGCCGGCCACAGTGTCGTTGCTGGCCACGGGATGAAATTCGGCATACCCCGAGGCAGAGAGCCGGTCGGGAGGAATGGCCTTCATCTCCAGAAACAACCGCGCGATGTGCGTGGCGCGCGCCGAAGAAAGCTCCCAGTTGGAGTCGAACTCGGCGTCGTGGATCGGAACATTGTCGGTGTGGCCCTCGATGCGCAGATCGTAGGGCGTCACACCCAGCCGGTCGGCAATCGTACGAAGAGTCGGCAAGGCCTCCGCCTTGGGCGTCGCTGAGCCTGAATCGAAAAATCCCGCTTCGCGCAGGCTGATCACCAGTCCATCGCGGCCCATCTCCAGCGAAACCGTGTGCGTGGCGATCTGCTTGGCCAATGTCACGGCCAAATCGCGTTGAATGCGATCAAGGTCATGCTTCACCTGTGTCGTCGTGAGCAATTCTTCATCCGCCGCGGCCCTTGCCGGCTGCGCCGCATTTTGTGCGCCAGCCGTCTGGTTGGTCTTCGAGAAAACTCCCATGGTCCGGAAGGCCGTGTCGATGGCCTGCGATACCTGCGCCTGCTTTTTCTGGTCGCTCCGCGCGAAGGCGTAAAGCACCACGAAGAATCCGAACAGCAAGGTGATGAAATCGGCGTACGACACCAGCCACCGGTCGTGGCCAACACGGCTCCGGGGCACGCGGGCCCTCATGCGGCGCGCTCCCGCTCTTCCTGGTTCTTTCCGTCCAGGAAACCGGCCAACTTGATCTGCAGCATGCGCGGGTTCATGCCTTCAAGAATCGAGATCACGCCTTCCAGCATCATCTCGCGGCGTTTGTGACCGTTGTGAATGCGCAGCCGCATCTTGCCCGCGATGGGCAGAAAGAAAAGGTTCGCAATGCCCACTCCATAGATCGTGGCCACAAAAGCAACGGCGATGCCGCGACCCACTTCATTGATGTTGTCCAGACGCTGCATCACCTGGATCAGGCCCAGCACTGCGCCCAAAATGCCGATGGTCGGCGAAAATCCCCCCGCCGACTCGAAGACCGCGGGCAGGCGCTCCTCCTCTTCGGTCAACGACTCCAGGCTCACGTGCATGATCTTGCGCAACTCCACCGGCTCGGTACCGTCCACGGCCAGCATCAGTGTCTGTCTCAGAAAAGGATCCTGTATGGCCTTCAGATCGGCGTCGAGCGAAATCACCCCGTGGCGGCGCGCTTTGTTGGCAAACGCCACCAGCTCACGAATCAGTTGCGCCTCCTCCTTGCGCGGCGCGGCAAACAGACTCCCCAAGCAGCGGAAGGCCGCCACCACCGTGGTCAGCGGATACTGCAGCATCACCGCGCCCAGTGTGCCGCCGAAAACAATGAGCGCTGCCGTGGGTTGTAGAATCTGGCCCACATTGCCGCCTTCAATGACTAATCCAGCAATAATTCCGGCAATGGCCAGAAACGCGCCGAGGATGCTTGCTTTATCCATGTATTACTCCCCGAGGGAACGCGGCAACCCGGCGGCTTCTACTGCCGCAGATCGCCAGCTTGCTTCAGGAGTGCCGGAGTCGCGCGCTGTCCTTCCACATCCAGGCTCGCCAGCCCTGCCGCACGCTCCACGTCGCCGAAGTGATGCAGACGCTTGGCCACCACCGCCAGCAGCCGTGCCCGGTAGGCCAGCACCTTCTCCACCACCTCGCCAATCTCCTCGCGCACAATCAGCTTTTCGCCGTTGATCAGCGTCAGCATTGTGTCCGGTGAGGCTTCGGCTGTCTTGATCAGATCGCTGTTCAGCACCATGGGATGGCCGTTGAGTCGCGTTAACTCGATCATCTCCAATCTCCTTCGCTGGAGTTATCGGCATCGGGCGCGAAAGGTTAAAAAAATAAAACCTAAGGCGCGGAAGTGTCCCCGCCGGGACACAATTCGCGTTCCCATAAAGTCCCTTGAGGCCTCGCCGAAAAAGGGGGCAGATGCGTCGGTTCCGAGCCGGCAGCAGCTACCCACGGTCGTTACAAGATGGGGGCACTCTCGGAAAAGGGCCGCAAATCACCGCATCCAACAAGGAGAAACCCCATGTCCCTGGGTGTCTTGAACAACCTCTCCGCGGTGTATGCGGAGAACTACCTCAACAATACGAACAGCAGCCTGAACACCGTGTTGCAGCAGTTGTCTTCGGGTTCGAAGATCAACTCTGGCGCGGATGACGCCGCTGGCCTCTCTCTGGTCAACGGTCTTCAGGCCAACCAGCAAGCGCTGAACCAGTCGGAAACCAACGCATCGGAAGGCGTGGGCCTTCTGCAGGTCGCCGATGGCGCCCTCTCGCAGGTCACCAGCCTGCTCAACCGTGCTGTCACGCTGGCTACTGAAGCCTCCAACGGCACGCTCGACTCTTCGCAAGATACGGCGGCCAACCAGGAATACCAGTCGATTCTCTCCGAGATCAACAATATCGGCACCACGACCACCTACAACGATACGTCGGTCTTTGGTCAGGCCAGCACCAACATCTATACCGGCGACTCCTCGTCTGCCGGTTCCTCGGTGGACAGTCTGAACATTCGTTCGCTCTCCTCGTCGAACGTTGGCGACACGGCCGGAGTGATGTCGTACAACAATGGCCAGAGCAACGCCTTCCTGAACCTTTCCAACGCGACGACGAACGCCGCAATTACCGACAGCCTTAACGCGTCCGGTTCCACCTCCATCAACGTCAATTACCTGACGCAGGGTAACGGCGGCACGGCAGTAACGGCAAACGCAATCATTACGGTGGGAACGGGTACCAACTATTCCAATACCGCGCAGGGCCTGATTCAGGCCATCAACGGTTCGGGCCTGGGCCTGAACGCCACCTTCGCCACCGCCGCCCAGGCCGGCACTGAGGCCGCCTCCGGCGCCGCCGGCAACGGTTCGCAGACGGGCATCCTGATCACCGGCCAGGGCATCGGAGCAGGCACCAGCGCCGGCGAAATCGGCTCGCTCACGGTGGCCAGCGCCGGCGACGCCCTTTCCGGCACCCTGAATATTGTGGGCGCAAACGGGACCACGCACGCCATCACGCTGGGCACAACCGGTTCCACCGACACCATCGCGAACCTGGCCAACACCATCAACTCTGCGGGCTATGGCGTAACCGCCTCGGTCAA
>JBEKIE010000071.1:0-35383 GCA_050011915.1 Occallatibacter sp. | reverse complement strand
ATGGTCGGGACGGGCAGATTTGAACTGCCGACCCCTCGCACCCCAAGCGAGTGCTCTACCAGGCTGAGCCACGTCCCGACATAACGCAGCCGGCTCTTGTCGAGCCGGCTTTTGGGGTCTTGGTTTAGTTTACACCGATGCGGCAGCGCCGTGGAGGACGCGCGGCGCTACTTCTCCGGCGGCACGAAATCCGAGGGCAGGGCCGAACCGGAGCCGAAGAAGAACTCTTCCATCTGCTCGACGAGGAACTGCTGCGCCTGAGGCAGCCAGGGCTGCAGGCGGTACTCGTTGAGCAGCATTTTCTGGCGGTTGAGCCACTCGTCCCAGGCTGCCTTGGAGACGTTTTTATAGATTTTCTGGCCAAACTCGGAGTCGAAGGGCGGCTCGTCGAGGCCTTCCATCTCCTTTTTGTTGCGAACGCAAAAGACCATGTGCGCCATGCGAAGAAAGCTCCCGTAACTATTGTATGGGATGCGGGGAGACGGGGCGTGATGGAACGGTGGCGGCGCGGAGAAACTGCTTGACAAGGCGTCCGGCGGGAAGTTGTTCTACTTGCAGCCCGGACGCACGCTGCGCGGCGCACGTGCCGCCCGGCAGCTCGCCGGGAAGGAGATGCCATGGCAAAACCGGATGCTGCCGAAGGCGAATCCGTCCTCTCGGACCACGCGGCGGGCGCCATCGCCTATCTCACGTTCATCCCGGCGATTCTTTTCCTGGTCCTGGAGCCATATAAGCGGAATTCGTATGTGCGCTACCACGCCTGGCAATCGATTCTGCTCTCGCTGGGAGCGTTTGCGGTGAGCATTGTTCTGGCTTTTGTACTGATCTTCGCGCTGCTGTTTTCGCCGCGCCTGCACCTTTATGCGTGGCGGGCGGTTGAACTGTTCTGGATTGCGGTGTGGATCGCATGCGTGGTGAACGCAGGGATGGGCAAGCGGTTCAAGCTGCCCGTGATCGGGGAGCTTGCCGAGCAGCAGGCGAAAAGGCAGGCGCGCGATTTCCCTTGACAAGGGGGTACGAGTTGAGGTGTTCTGTTCCCACTCGGCTCTGCGCCTAATGTTCGGCTGCGATAGGGGGAAGTCTCTGTTCGCGGACCAGGTGGAGCGCTTGTTCAGTCAGAATGTTTATGCCGAAAGGAGTTGTAATGGTCGAACCGAATGCAACTGGAGGGAACACGGGAATCTCCGACGATGCCGCGAGCGGCCTCGCCTACCTGACCTTCATCCCCGCAATCATCTTCCTGGTGGTTGCGCCTTTCAATACAAATCCCAAAGTGAAGTTTCATGCCTGGCAGTCGATCTTTCTGACGGTGGCCTGGTTTGCGGCCTGGGTCATTCTCACGGTGCTGGCCTTTGTGCCATTCGTCGGCTGGATTCTCCTGCCGATTCACCTTCTGCTGTTCCTGGCGCTTTTCATCGTCTGGCTCATCTGCATCATTAAGGCGTTTCAGGGCGGAAAGTTTGTCATTCCCATCATTGGTCCGCTCGCCCAGAAACAGGCAGGCGCTTAAAGCTGTTCGTTGAATCGGCGCCAGCCGATGGTCCATGGAGCCTGTTCTTCATTTTGGCGCGAGCGGAAGTGAAGAGCAGGTTCTAGGGTCGCCCGCGCTTTTTATTGAGGCGCGGCGCTTTCTTCTGCGCCGACTGGTGGCCGTTCTTCCGCCTCTCTTTCTTCGGCTTAGCCGAGGTGTGGGCAGCTTTCCTGCCGATTAACGGAAGGGCCATATTCTCTTCCACAAGCGAGAACTGCAGCTTGCGCTCCTGAGCGAGGATGCGATCCAGAATCACTTGGACGCGGTCGCCGGCGCGGAAGCGTCGGCCGGTGCGCTCGCCTACGATCTCATGGGTGTTTTCGCGCCAGGTGAAGCGGTCGCCGCGGAGGGTGTCGATGGGGACGAGGCCCTCGACAAACAGGTCGGTGAGCTCGACAAAGAGGCCGTATTTGGCGGGGTTGAGGATGAGGGCGGGAAACTCGTCGCCGACCTTGTCTTCCATGAAGCGAACTTTCTTCCACTCGACAAGCTCGCGCTCGGCGTCGGCGGCGCGGCGCTCGGTTTGACTGGTTTCCTCGGCGATCTGGGCGAGCTCGGGCTCAGGGATGGGAGCTGTGGTGAGGGGCGTGCTTCCCTTCCCCGGTCCCCAAGTGCGATGGACCGGGGGCACCCCGGATTTGTTTTGAGGGTAAGATGCCCCGGATCGTGTTTGGCCTTCGTTGGGATGCGACCAGGGCGAAGCGAGGCGCGCCTGAGAGACGGTTCTGCGGCCGGAGATGCCGGCGCGGAGCAGAGCCTTGGTGATGCGGTGCACGATGAGGTCGGGATAGCGGCGGATGGGCGAGGTGAAGTGGGTGTACGTGGGCGCGGCGAGCGCGAAGTGGCCCTCGTTGACCTCAGAGTAACGCGCCTGACTGAGCGAGCGCAGCATCAAATAGCTTAGAATGCGCTCTTCCGGCTTGCCCTCGATGCGCGCGGCGAGCTTTTGATACATGCGCGGCGTGACGGCGATATCTTCCGGCACTTCGTGCTGGCGGGGATTGCGGCCGCGCCCGTAGGAATCGCGGCGCTCACCGCGGGTCACTACGCGCTTCACCGGCAGCGGTCCGAGACCAAGAGAATATCCGAAACTGGCGGCAAGTTCTTCGAACTGGACGACGCGGCGGGGTTCGGGTTTCTCGTGAATGCGGTAGAGCGAGGGGACGCCGAGATCTTCAAGCCAGACGGCCACGCACTCATTGGCCGCGAGCATGAACTCTTCGATGAGGCGATTGGCCCAGGTGCGCTCGGAACGGGTGACGCCGCGCATCTGGCCATGCTCGTCGAATTCGATGACAGGCTCGGGCAGATCGAAATCAATCGAACCGCGCTCTTCGCGGCGCTGGTTCATGAGGACCGCGAGGCGCTTCATGCGCTCGAAGCGCTCACGCGCCTTTGGGTCTTGTACGAGTGTAGTGGCTTGGTTGAGGCGCTCACGCGCCTCTGGGTTTTGGACGAGTGCATCGGTATTGCCGATGATTGCCGACACCTCGGTATATGTCATGCGCGCGGCAGAGCGGATGACGCCTTCGACGATCTCGTAGCTTTCAATGCGGCCGGCGGAATCGAGCTGCATGATGCAACTGAGGACCAAGCGGTCTTCGTGAGGCCGAAGGCTGCAGATGTCTGTCGAGAGCTCCTGCGGCAGCATGGGGATGGCGCGATCGGGAAAGTAGACGCTGGTACCGCGCAGGCGGGCTTCGAGATCGAGGGCGGAGTTGGGTTGGACGTATTCGGCCACGTCGGCAATATGGACCTGCAGCTCGAATCCGCCATCGGCACGATCGGTGACGAGAACGGCGTCATCGAAGTCGCGGGCGGTCTCGCCGTCAATGGTGACAATGGGCAGGGCGCGGAAATCGGCGCGCCGGGCGACGATGTTTGGGTCGAGGTAAGCGACGGCGCGAGCTTCGGCGAGGACGTGCTCGGGAAAGACGTGCGGCAACTGGTGTTTGCGGATCATCATCTCCACGTCGACGCCAAAATCGTCGGGCGCGCCAAGGATTTCAATGACACGGCCGATGGGCGGACGGGTGGGCGTGGGCCAACTGGTGATCTCCACGTCGACGATCTGGGCTTCCAGGCTTTGGGGGGCTGGCGCAGAAAGTGCTTCAGGGCCGAGGACGCGATGCGGCGTAGTGTGCTTTCCCACCCATTCCGAATCCGCTGAGGCGGATTCGGAATGGATGGGGCACGGGGCAGGAATCTCTGCGCCGGGAGGGATGACGATGGGCTGGGTCATTCGCTCGTCGAAGGGAATGACGACGTTCCACCCCACGGACGAAGACCTGTCCGTGGGGACCCCGGCGACGTTTTGCCGGTGACCGCGGCCAGGATTGGCGTAGTGAAACGTGCCAACGACAGTGGAGTTGCGGCGCTCAAGAATGCGAACGATGCGGCCCTGCATACGGCCGTCGGCTTTGGGTGGGTCGGCGTCGACCAGGACCTGGTCCCCCTGCATGGCGCCGCCGATCTCACTGGGCGGGATGAAAATATCTTCAGCTTCCGCTGATCCCGGCGCACCGGATCTTCGGTTGGGGCGCACGAAGCCATAGCCGTCGCGGTGCAGATCGAGGCGCCCGGCGAACAAATTGTTGCTTGGCGACGAACCCGAGCGGGACGAGGCGCCGGGAAGGCCCCAGTGCTCGCGATCGAGCTGGACAAGCTGGCCACGGAGGGTGAGGCGGGCCAACTGCTCGAGGAGAAGGCGGCGCTCACGCCCCCCGCCCAGGCCCAACTCGCGGATCAAGTGTTTGTAGCCGGCCTTGCGTCCCGCCGAGGCGGCGATGCGCGCCACCAGTTCGCGATCGGTCATACGCCAAGATTAGAGCCTGACCTTCACTTTCGCACCCGCCAAAGTGAAGAACAGAATCCAGGCAACCGGGAAGGCAACAGTCAGGCGACTTAGAGCTGGCGCAGGACTCTGCACTTTGCCGTAGAATGTGGGAGACGGCCGAAGCTGGCGAAACGGAACATCAGGTGGTCTTGGATTCGGCCGCAGACAATTGCGCCGCACGACGATTGCGGCGCCTGGCATAGTTTTAAATTCTGGGTTCGAGCCATTGGCCTTGCCTTGGCAATTCCCAGTCCTGATTGGACAGAAAAGGAACTTATCTTGAGCGCAATGTGGAAACCAAGTCAAAGCGAGCCAGTACGTGCCACACCCAGCCCGGAACCGCAAAGCCCTGCACATGCAGCGCCGAGTGTCGAGTCCGCAAACCGCATCGGAGCACCTGCAGGCGACCAGGCGGTGATCAGCAAGGGACTGTTTGTGAAGGGCGAGATCTCGGGCACGGAATCGCTTTATATCGACGGCAAGGTGGAAGGGGCGATCAATTTGCCCGGCAACCGCGTGACCATCGGCCGCAACGGCCAGGTAGGCGCCAATGTGACCGCACGCGAAGTGGTGGTGATGGGCAAGGTGCGCGGTAACGTGTCGGCCTCGGATCGCGTGGACATCCGCGCCGAAGGCGCGTTGAGCGGCGATGTTTCCGCGGCGCGCATCAGCATTGAGGATGGCGCGTTCTTCAAAGGCGGCATCGATATTCGCAAAGCCGACGCCAAGCCGGTGCAACCGCATGTCGCGCCGGCTCCGGCGCAGCTTGCGATCACAGCCGCCCCCGAGCCGCCAAAACCTGTCCAGTAAACGCTGAAACGCACGACATTGCTCACGAGAGCGCCTCTGCAGGGGAGAGGCGCTTTTGTGTTTTCAGTGCAAGTGAAGGGAGTGGAGCCCCGCTTCCGGTGCGCGCATTTTTGTTGATCCGGCCCATATACAGTGGCAGCTTCTCCCACCCATTTCCGCAAAAAGCGCGGAAATGGATGGGGGCACGGAATCGGTACACCTTCAAGCAGGCAGAAACTCAGGCCATGCCGAGGCGGCGCTGGACGACGCGCGGCAATGCGGAGCCGGATATCTCAAGAGTCCACTTAGCGATCAAAATCCAGACGGCGACACCGGCAACGAGGACGATTGCGTCAGTCCAGGAGCGGGCATGACGGAGCGCGGCAAGGGCCGTATGATGGCGGAAAAGACGCCCGAGTCCCCAGGCGAGCGACCACGCACCGGCGCCGCCCGCTAAAGCAGCCAGCAGGCAGCGGCCCATCTCGGCATAATCCAGACTGGCGAGCGAAACCATGCGCCGCTGATGCAGGAGCACGGCGATGGTGAGGGTTTGCAGGGCGATGCCCAGATCGGAAGCGAGCGCAAGACCCGTGGCGCCGCGCCAGTGGTAAAGCGAGTTGTAGATGGGCAGCGAGACCAGGGTAACGATGGTGCTGGCGACCATGGGCGCGAAGGTGTTTCCGGCGGCGTAGAAGGCGCGCGCGTAGATGGCCTGGGCCGACCAGAGAAACATGGAGACGGAGAAGATAACGAAGTAAAGGCTGCACTCGCGCGCATCGGCAGCCGAAAAGCGCCCGCCGGTAAAGACGAGGTCGATGGCCGGCCATCCCAGGGCCACCATGCCAGAGGCGACGAGCAAACCGAGCGAGACCACGCGCGAGACGGAGTCGGCGACGCCGGTGGCGAACTCGTAGTGGCGGTCGCGCGTCCAGAGACTGGCGAAGAAAGGCATGGAAGCGGCGCCTGCGGCCTGGGCCAGCATGGCCATGGGCGCGGTGAAGAGCTGCTTGGCGTAGCTCATGAGGGAGACCGCGCCGCCGATGGTGGAGGCGAAGTGGGCGATGATCCAGTTATCGGCGGTGACGAGCGAGACGCCGGCCATGAGAGGCAGCGAAAGACGCACCCATTCGCGCAAGCCCGGATCGCGCCAGTCGAGGAGGATGCGATAGCGCGTGCCGGCGCGATGGGCGAAGAACCAGTTGAGGAGAAACGGCCCGAGGATGGCTCCGGCCACCGTGCCCAGGGCGAGTGAGGAGACGCCGATGTGCTTGACGAACAACAGGCCGCCGACGATGGGGCCGAGGCCGTAGATGAGGGGCGCCACGGCCTGGACGCTGAACTGCCTGCGCACCAACAGGACCGAGCCAAAAACGCCGCCGGCAAAGAAGCATAATTGTGCGGGCAGCAGAATGCGCGTGAGCAAGATGCACTGCGCGGCCTTGTCGGGGTCGAAACCGTTGAACCACCAGCGCACATACCAGGGGGCAAAGATCTCGGCCAGCACAATAGCCGCGCCCAGCACCAGATACATGGTGGTGAGGATGACGGAGAGCGAGCGCTGGCCTTCGGCCTCGCGGTCCTGCTCGCGATAGCGGGTGAGGATGGTGACAAATGCGATGGAGGCTGCGCCGCCGACGAGGAAGTAGGAGATCATGTCGGGCAGGACGAAGGCAGCATTGAAGGCGTCGGCCTGAGCGCCGCGACCGAAGAGCCAGACGATGTACTTTACCCGCAATAGCCCGATAATGCGCGAAAGAAAAGTGGACACCATGAGGACCACGGTGGCGGAGAAGACGCTGTGCGCGTGGGTGGGATGGAGGGCGCCGAGAAAGCGCGCCCACCGCGAGCGCGCGCGGGGCGATGGCGGGGTGGGGGTCTGGGTTTCCACCCCATCGACATGAGCCTGTTGTTGGGGGGCCGGATTTGGGGGCGAGCTTGCCACTGCAGACGATTCTATAAGGGACGCTGCGGCGCGCGGGAGTCAATCCGCAGCGGCGCGTATGCTGTTGCCATGAGGCTCTTATCTGGCTTTGGATTGGCCGTGTGGCTGGGAACGATGGCTGCCGGCCAGACGATTCACGGACGCGGCGGAATCACGCTGCCGGCCCCGCCCGACGCGCAGGTCGTACCGGTGACGGACGAATACTTCGGCGTCAAGGTTGTGGACGACTACCGGTGGCTCGAGAATACGCAGAGCCAGGAGACCAAGGATTTTATCGACGCCGAGAATGCGTACACGGCGAGTTACATGGAGAAGGCTCGCATCCGCCCGCAGATTGCCGACGATCTGGATCAACTGGAGCACGTGACGAGCTGGACCGTGCCCATGGCGCGCGGCAACGATTTGTTTTTCGAGAAGCTGCTGGCCGGCGAAGATCAGGCATCGATCTACGTGCGCCACGGATGGACGGAGAAGGACAAGCGGCTGGTCGATCCGGCGCAGTTCAGCAAAGATCCCAACACATCGGTGGAGCTCGAGGACGTGTCGCGCGACGGGGCGCTGGTGGCGTACGGCGTGCGCGAGGGCGGCGCGGACGAAACCACGGTTCATGTGTTCAATGTGAAGACGGGAAAGGCGATGCAGGATGAGCTGCCGAGCGCCAATTACCAATCGGTGTGCTTTACTCCTGACGGGCATGGGCTCTACTACACGCGCATGGATGCGAAGGGAACGCTTCTCTACGAACATACGTGGGGCGAGCGCATTTCTCACGACACGTTCCTCTTCGGCAAGGAGTTTCGCGGCGAAGAGCTGGGCCCGAGCGACCTGCTTACAGCCTATGTGACCGACGACGCGCACTATCTGGTGGTGGAGATCGACCGAGGCGTGCCGGCGAAACGTGTGGACATTGTTTTTCGCGATCTGACCAAGCAAAACTCATTTTTCGATGTGCTGATCTGGGGCCTGGAGTCGCGGTTCACGGCGATTTACGCCAAGGGCGCGTGGTACGTGAAGACCGACTATAAAGCGCCCAACGGGCAGATTCTGAAGGCCGATCCGGGCATCCTGCCGGATGCGTGGACCGAGATCGTGCCTGAAGGGAAGGACGCGATCGACGACTTCAACATTGTGGGCAACAAGGTGTATGTGAAGCGGCTCGACGATGTGAGGACAGAGACAACGGTCTACACGCTGGACGGCAAAGCGGCCGGCATGGTGGCGTATGACGGCATCGGCTCGGCAACGGTTGTGGGAGGCCGCACCACGGATCGTTACGGGTTTTACAGATTCGAGTCGTTCATCGCGCCGCCCACGATTTACAGGTTGGATACGCTGACCGGCAGGACCGATGTCTTCGCCCAGCCGAAAGTTCCGTTCGACACCAGCCAATATGAGCTCAAGCAGGTCTTCTACACATCGAAGGACGGGACGCGCGTGCCGATGTTCATTGCAGGAAAGAGAGGGTTGAAGCAAGACGGGACGGAACGGCTGCTGATGACCGGTTACGGCGGATTCGAAGTAAGCGATTTGCCGGAATGGAATCCGGTGTATGCCGAGTGGATGGAAGAGGGCGGCTGGTTTGTGCTGCCGAATTTGCGCGGCGGGGGCGAGTACGGCGAAAGCTGGCACGAGCAGGGCATGTTTGAAAAGAGACAGAACGTTTTCGACGACTGGTTCGCGGCGGCCGAGTACCTGATCGCGAACAAGTACACATCGACGGCGCATTTCGCCATCATGGGCCGGTCGAACGGAGGGCTGCTGATGGGGGCGTCGATCACGCAGAGGCCGGACCTGTTTGCGGCGGTGGAGTGCGGCTATCCGCTGCTCGACATGCTGCGCTATCAGAAATTCGAGGAGGGGCGGCTGTGGACGACGGAATACGGATCGTCGGACAACGCGAAGCAGTTTGAATATCTGCTCAAGTATTCGCCGTACCAGAACGTGAAGAAGGACACGGCCTACCCGGCGGTCCTCTTCTTTACCGGGGCGAGCGACACGCGCGTGGATCCGCTGCACGCGCGCAAGATGACCGCGCTGCTGCAGGCGGATTCGTCGAGCGGCCGGCCAATCTTGCTGCACTACAGTGTCGCCGGCGGACACTCGTCGGGAGTGAGCGTGGAGCAGGAGATTCAGGACGGGACCGATCAGTTCACATTCCTCTGGACCGAAACCGGACAACCCAACAAACAGAAGTAACCGCCGCTCGCCTGGCTGGCGGTGACGCGTGCCCAGGTGCGGATGTACCTGCGTAATCTCATGGAATAAGAATCCTTTCCGATAAGAGAGATACGAAATCAACGGCAATGCCCGGAAGTGGACTTCCGGATCGGTCTTCCCGCGGCGTTGATGCGGGAGAACTACGAGGGCCGCGCGAAGCGGACATGCTGCATCCCAGCGAAAACAAGCGGGGTGCATTTTCATCCCGTTGGAGAGCCGGTTGGGGTTTCGCGGACGCTGGAGAAGTCGATGGCGCAGGTAGAACTCGCGATCAGCAAAGTCGAGCGACACGAAGAGGACGCGAGACTCGAAGCTTTGGCCTCGACTGGGATTCTGGACACGGCGCCGGAGGCAAGCTTTGACGCGATCACGCGCCTGGCCGCCGAATACTTCAAGGCCGACACGGTTTTGCTGGGCTTTGTCGACGAGAGCCGCGTATGGATCAAGTCGTACTGGGGCGAGCCCGTGCGGGAGCTGCCGCGAAAGCAATCTATCTTCGAGCGAGTGCTGGCCGAGGACGGTCCCGTGGTGGTTTCGGACATTAACAACGATGCCGATTTCCGAGAGCGGCGGCTGCCGTTGCGCCGGCTCGATCCGCTTTCGTTTGCCAGCGCTCCGGTGCGCACTTCAGATGGCAAAATCCTGGGCGTGCTGACTATTTATTCGTGCCAGGCGCGCAGGCCCATGGCAGTCACCGAATTGCGCATGCTGGAGAGTCTGGCCGATATCGCCGCCGGCCAACTGGAGTTGCGCAGACTGCGCAAGGCGTTCAATGGACACCGCCCGCGGGAGGAGCGCACGACGGAGGTTGTGACTGGAATCTGGCCGCGCAAGTCGGACCTGCGGCAGGCGCTGGAGAAGAAGCAGTTTGTGCTGTATTACCAGCCGGAGGTCGAGTTGACCACGCGGCGCATCATTGGCCTTGAGGCGCTGATTCGCTGGCAGCATCCGGATCGCGGGCTAATCCCGCCCATGGACTTCATTCCTCTTGCCGAGGAGACAGGACTCATCCTGCCCATCGGCGACTGGGGATTGTCGGAAGCCTGCCACCAGATCCGGCAGTGGCACGCCGAGGATCCGGAGCGGCCTGCGCCGCGCGTGTGCGTGAATCTTTCGGCCCGGCAGTTCGCGCGCCAGGGGCTTGCGGATCACGTGGAAGCACTGCTGCGAAGATCGGGCATCTCAAGCCAGCAGCTCGGCCTGGAGATGACCGAGTCGAGCCTGATTCCCGATCCCGGCACGGCGATGGAGGTGCTGGGCGGCCTGCGACGGCTCGGCGTCTCGCTGCTGTTGGATGATTTCGGCACGGGATACAGCTCGCTGAACCACTTGCACACGCTGCCCTTCGACGTGCTCAAGATCGACCGCTCGTTTGTGATGCGCATGACCGAGGGCGAACAGCCGCTGCAGATTGTGCGGACTATTGTGGAGCTGGCACGGGTGATGGGCATGGACGTGGTGGCGGAAGGAATCGAGACCTGCGAGCAGTACGCGCTGCTGCGGCAACTGGGCTGCCGCTTCGGGCAAGGATTCCTGTTTTCGCAGCCGGTTCCGGCAAAGACAGTGAGCGCGATGCTGCGCCTGCCGGGACGAATCCTCCCCGATCCTGCAGCTTCTCAAGCAGTAGCAAACTAAAGACTGGGTGAGCGGCGGCGGGAGCGTGCCGATTCGGGAATGATACGCGGTTGCGTCCGATTTGGGATGACGCGAGGCTTTTGATTGGAGCCTTCCCACGAATGCAGGGAGGAGCCGCGCTATGCTCCAACCCATGCAGCAACCCGCTCCCACGCAGTCCTCCCCCACTTTTTCCAGTTTTGCGGGACTGCTGTCCACGCTTGCCTCGCCTCCGCCTGACGCCGCAGCGGATACGCCTCTGTGGAACGAAAGCGACTTGGGCGAGGACGTGGCAATGCTCAGCTACGAGCGCGCCCTGCGCGCACATGCGCGTTACCGGCCGGCGGATCGCAATTTGGATCGCGGCGATCAGTTGCCGAAGCTGCCGGGCGGCCCGGACTTGGACACCGGCGCGGATGCGGCGATCGAAGCTGACGCCGCAGGCGCTATCGATGTCACAGGGGCTGCCGTCGCCGCGGACGCCGTGCGGGTGTGGCAACCGGCCGTTGCGACGGACCGCGATCTGCGTACAGCGAGCGTGACGATTCGCCTGAGCCAGGCTGAATGCGCGCGGTTGCATCAACGCGCCGCTGAAGCGGGATTGACGGTGTCGGCCTATCTGCGATCCTGTGCGCTCGAAGCCGAGACGCTGCGCGCACAGGTGAAGCAGGCGCTGGCGAAGATGAATGCAGGGAGCAAGCCACCCCAGCAAGCACAGATCGCTTGCCGGGGGCCCCGGCAGGGAGCGAGGGAGCAAGGGAGCAAGAAACTCGAGCGGCGAGATTTCTTTGGCTGGATTGGGTGGCTCGCAAGACGCGGACGGTGATCACTTTCCGCAATCGGGCTCAACTGCTCAACGCTCACCGGGATCGAAAACTTGAATTAGCTTTCGCGAGCCAAGGCTTGCTCGACTACCGGCGCCAATTCCCATGCCGCGCAGTACGACCGCGATCTGCACCCCGATCGGAATGAGCATGATCTTGGTCATCTCTCCCACATAAATGAGGGAATTATCCGCAGCCCCAGTTCCGGATGCGGCACTCTGCTGCGCGGCCAGCAGGAATTGCGTGAGCATGACAGAGGTGGAAACCAGCCACAACGGGATCGTCGTCCACCAGCGGCGTGACAGGGCGATGAAGTAGCAGGGAAAGATCAACAGCAGCAACGAATACCGGAGCCAGATCATCGCTAGATGCGCCTCCACGCGATATATCCAGCGTGAACCAATCCCTCTAAGGGAAACATATAGAATCCCTGAAACATACATAAGGGGTAGCCCGTGGAACACCGGCATCGAACCCCACATTGGGCAACCCGTTTCGCTGCTTCTACTTGCGCCCTAGTGCCCTGCCGGGGTCACGCAGTGGGGGCTCTGCCACTGGGGCGGCTTGCTCTCTTGCTCCCTGCTTTACTCCACTTCAAGCACCAGGCACTTGAGGTATTCGGTTTCCGGCAGGTTGAGGACGACGGGATGATCGGAAGCGGCGCCACGGCGCTCGAGGAGGCGCACGCGGCGCGAGGCATCGGCAGCGGCTGCGGCCACGGCGGATTCGAGATCGGCCCAACTTACATGATGCGAACAGGAGCAGGTGACGAGCAGGCCGCCGGGACGCAGCATTTTGAGGGCGCGAAGGTTCAGCTCCTTGTATCCGCGCAGCGCGCCTTCGACGGCGCGCTTGGATTTGGCGAAGGCCGGCGGATCGAGAACGATGGCGTCGAATGTTTCGCCGGCTTGCGACCAGTCGCGGAGAATCTCGAAAGCGTCGGCCTCAATCCAATCAGCCTCGGCCCAGTCGACTTCTGCGGCCAGGCGAGCGCGGTTGGCCTGGAGATTGCGCTCGGCGACTTCCAGCGAAGTGCGCGAGGTGTCAATGCCCGTGACCTGGCGGCATACCTGGGCGAGATGCAAGGCGAAGCCGCCCTGGTAGCAGCAGACGTCGAGCGCGCGGCCAGTGGCCCCGAGGCGTCGCGCCCACTCCCGCGCGGCGGCGTAGTTGGCGCGCTGATCGAGAAATGCGCCGGTCTTTTGGCCGGCGTTGGCGTCGTAGTGAAAGGCGAGGCCATTGAGATGGAACTCGGTGGCAGCGGCGGGACGGGCCGCGGCAATCGATACTTGATCGGCAATCCACAACGGGTCAGCGCTGAGCGCGGGCAAGCCTTCCAATTCGCGAATGCGCGGATCGGGGCGCTCGAAAATGGCTGCGGGCGCGAGCTCCTCGCGCAGGACGCGCACGCACGTTTCGCTGACGCCTGCGGCGAGCAGACCTTTGGTGAGGAACTGCAAAACAACCAGATCGCCGTACTTGTCCGCGACGAGGCCGGGAAGTTCATCGGCTTCGCTAAAGCAAAGTCGACAGGCGTCATTCGCTGCGTCGAGCATGGGCTTGCGGCGCGCGATGGCAATGCGCAGCCGCGAAGCGAGCACTTCGAGCCAGGCGGCGTGGGCGAGCGGTTCGCGCGAAACGAGGCGCAACGCGATTTGCGATGCAGGGCTGTACAGCGCCGTGCCGAGAAAGATTCCGCGTTGGTCGGCGACGGGAATCAGTTCCACTTCTGGTTTGGGAAGAGCGACGGAGACCACGTCGGACGCGTAGACCCAGAGATGGCCGCTGCGCAAACGGTCGGCTGCGCGGCGACTGACGATGGCGCCGGCTACTGGCGGACGTGAAGTGGCGCGGACCGAAGATGAGGATTCGTCGCGCGCGGGCACAATCCGAGG
The DNA here is from genome assembly GCA_050011915.1 of Occallatibacter sp. Lineage (GTDB taxonomy): Bacteria > Acidobacteriota > Terriglobia > Terriglobales > Acidobacteriaceae > Telmatobacter. The sequence continues at coordinate 21,735 of JBEKIE010000071.1, read as the reverse complement.
CACACTACGAGGGAATGCGGCGGCTGGACCGCTTTGCGCGGCAACTGGTGCCGAGGTTTTCGCGCGGCGCTTGCGCGGCGGCGCGGCTGTCTCCGGTTTGTGGGTCTTTGCCATTGGCTCCACTCCCAAGGTAAACCGCCGGGGTGGGGAGCCAAAGAACCGGATTGCTACTTCTGCTGCAGCGACTGCAGATAACGGCTCAGATTGCTGATTCTCAGCGCTCTTACGTTGGCGTCGTTCGTGGCCGTGTCCACCGACCCAAGCATGGGTCCCCACTCCGGCATTTCTGCCGTGCCGTGCGATGGATTCGCGGCGCCGAACTCGAGCACCGATGCGATATGAGTTGAGGGAAACTTCCCTCCGTTGTTTCTGCTCAAAGCGGCCAGGTTGGTGGGCTGCCTCTTCAAGGCAGCGGCTGCCGGGCCGTTCCCCATGCCTTCCACACCGTGGCAGGGGGCGCAATAGTTCACATACATCTGCTTGCCGTTGTTCAACGGCGCCTTACTCACCGGAATGATGACCGTCTTTGCCACCGACTGATTGGCGTATCCAACGCCCGCAACGATGGCCGCGGCCACACCGGCCAAAAGGAGGTTTTTCAGCATGATTTCCTCCGTTCTCACCTTTGGAGGCAAGTATTAAAAGCCCTTTTTCGCGTGGGGAGATGTGACGAATGACACATTGAGAGGGGACTTTCGTTACTTTGGGAATGCGGAGGGACGTTTGCTGGTTGCGAGATTAGTGGATATTAGCGGGAATCGCCGGCGCGGACGCAGGCTCCATCATTACGGCAGGACTCCAAAAACCGCCACCGTTGATCCCGTGCCAAAGTAGACTCTTCCTTTGGCAACCGTCGGCGTATGAAAGTTCCCCAGAATCTGGGCGGTTTGGTCACGATTCGCCGCAGCCTGGTTCGACGCGTAGAGCATTGTGGAAAGATTCGAGGCATCGAAAGCATACAGAACCCCGTTTCCATTCGTCGGCTGAATCGCCCAGACAATTCCGTTGCTCGTGCCATTCGCCGAAATGGTGAAGCCCGAAGTGCCAATGGCCGGCGTGGTGCTCATGGTGGCAGACGTTGCCAGCAGCGCATTTGAAATCGCGAAGGCCTTGAGGGTTTGGCCTGAGGGACAAACATACACGTTGTTGTTGAAATATGCCGGCGTGGAGTAATTGAAAGAGGCGGCGCCGCTACCGTTGATTACAATCGTCTGGACAGTATTGTTCCTCGACATACTGAATTGACCCATGTTGTCGCGATCGACTACATACATATTGCCGTCTTTGCCGGCGGCCACGGCGTATCGGTGCACCACAGATTGGCTGTCAACCAAATCCGGCATAATCAATACTCCTGTCGAGCCGAGATCCAGGTCCTCCTCGTCCAAACTCTCGGCGTTGTCGGGCGTAAAGAAGTCGGCAACCGCCAGTGTTCCGAAGTTTGTCAGCCTGACAACCGAATTTGGATAGTCGTTGGGCCCGATGGAAAGGTCATCCCCGGTATTGGCTGTCGAGACATAAATGGATCCCGCCACGTCGGCGGAGGGACCGGCCCCACTGTTCCACATGCCCCCCTGAATGCTGTTGGGATTCAGGTCAATCACGCCGCTCTGCGCCAGCGTATCCGCATCGTAAGACATGAGGAATCCTGAATACTCACCGCAATCGCCAAACTGGCCGCCAAATGCGAGGTAGATGTTGCTTCCAGTCTCCAGGAGCCCCGGTCTGTTGCTCTGGTCTCTCGGGCTGAATGTAACAATCCCGCCTGAGACGTGCCCCGCGGTGCCCGGATACGTCGCAGAAACGGTCGCCGGCCCTCCAAACAGTTCGGTCCCGTTGGTCAAATTCAAGGCATGGAGGCGGAAGAACTGCGTCGTGTTCGTGGTGGAATTCATTGTCTTCGCTACGACATAGATGGCATTGCGGCCACGATCGATCACGGGCGTGCCCTTGACGCCAGTGGGTGAAATATTGTCGCAGGTAGCACCCGTCTGGTTAGGGACGGCCGGCGCCTCTCCGCTTGGAACCAGCGACACGCTCCAAAGAATAGTCGCTGTCGAGCCGCTGATGCTATCCGCATCCACTGCGTACACCATGTCATTCTCGGTAGCAAAGTAAATGACATTCTTCATCTGTCCCGAAATCGATATCTGGCCGAGATAGAGGACTTCGCCATCAATCCGGCCATTCACGGTGAACTCTCCCACTTTCCCAAATGTTGTGGAGTTCACATTGGAGGTGGTAAGCGTCGTTGTGGAGTTCACATTGGAGGTGGTAAGCGTCGTCTCATTTGGGTTCACCCCGTCCCGTGAATTGTCATAGCGCCAGGTTATGGCATCGCCGGGCATGGTGCCGCCGCTGACCTCGAATGCAAACCCGTTGCTTGCCTGGCCACCCACAGTCACAATCACGTTCCCCGTGGTCGCTCCCACCGGCACCAGTGTCGTTATGCTGGTCGCGCTCCAACTCACCGGGGAGGCCGTCGTCCCATTGAATGTAACCGTGCTCCCGCCCTGGGTGGCGCCAAAGTTCGTCCCCGTAATCGTCACCGAGGTTCCCACCGCCGCCGGGTTCGGCTGAATATTTGTGATGTTTTGAGCGGGGACAGCGACGGTGAATGAGTATCCACTACTCGGCTGGCCGCTCACAGTGACAACCACATTCCCTGTGGTCGCTCCCACCGGCACAGGTGCGGTAATGCTCGTCGCGCTCCAGGTCGCCGGTGAGGCCGTCGTGCCATTGAACGTAACCGTGCTCCCGCCCTGGGTCGCGCCAAAGTTCGCCCCCGTAATCGTCACCGTGGTTCCCACTGACGCCGGGTTCGGCTGAATACTTGTGATGATTGGAGCGGGGGCAGTGACGGTGAACAAGTAACCATTGCTCGGCTGGCCGCTCACGGTGACAACCACATTCCCTGTCGTCGCCCCCGTTGGCACAGGTACGGTAATGCTCGTTGCGCTCCAGGTCGCCGCTGAGGCCGTCGTCCCATTGAACGTAACCGTGCTCCCGCCCTGGGTTGCGCCAAAGTTCACCCCCGTAATCGTCACCGAGGTTCCCACTGACGCCGGGTTCGGCTGAATACTTGCGATGTTTGGTTGGATGTTGATGGTGTAAGCAGCCGTGGCGATAGCGCTGTTGGTATAGCCGGTGGCTGTCGCCATCGCCTCGAGGGTCTCTGTGGACGAGACACTGATCGCGCCGGCGTACATCGTTGAACTCGTCGTCGGCGTGGTTCCGTTGGTGGTGTAGTAGATAACTGCGCCGGCCGTCGCATCGCTGATCGTAACCGCTTGCGCCGAAGTGTACGTGCCGGCTGCGACGCTGAAGGTTGGTGTCGCCGCAGCTACTGCGCTCACGGTTACCGTAGCGGTGCCAGATTTGGTCGAATCTTGCGTCGATGTTGCCGTGATGGTCGCCGTTCCAGCGCCAGCGGGCGTAAAGATGCCGGCACTGCTGATTGTCCCCATGCTCGTGGGGCTGACGGACCATGTGACCGTAGAGCTGTAAACTCCGGTTCCGCTCACATTCTGCGTACAAGTAGAAGTCTGATTCGCAAGGATCGAAGCCGGAGAACAACTTACCGAGACAGACGTGATGGTGGGGTTCACTGGCTGGCCAGTGCTGACGTCTCCACCGCAACCGGACACGACCGTCAAGGACCCAGCCGTCAAGAGAAGAGTGGCAAAACCCCACGCCATACGCAGAGACATAGGATGCCGTCCAGTCTTAGCCATCTTGCATCCTTTCAAAAAAACCTGTCTGCAAGCATATCCCCCCTCCTGCCTGAATCTGTCGAGAATCTTTTAAAAGAACATTCAGACAACCCGGTTCTCCTGGATTCTGAGCCGGAATCTCCTTCCTGGCCGCCGATTCCAGGAAATTGGATCGCTCCTACACCCATCCATCCTCCTTCGGTCTGCATAATCGGAACTATTTCGGGCAAAACAGCCGTGTTTCCAGATGAAATGCGGCGATTTTCGAGTGACGCGCTCGTAATCATGCTTCGCGAACACAAGCGGCCTATAATAAAGCATGGCGACTGCCCGCCACACCGAGCCAATCGAGACTGAAAGCACAGCCGTGAGCGCTGCGGCAGCGGTCGAGACTGTGAGTACGCGCGTGCCGGCGCGCCGCCAGGATCCGCGGCCCATTGGCGAGCGTTTTGAGGCTCTCCTGCGGCAGGTACAGGCCAATCGTCCCAATGAAGATGTCTCGCTGATTCGCAAGGCGTGGGAGTTCTGCGTGAGCCACCACGAGGGGCAGACGCGCGCCTCAGGCGAACCCTATATTGTGCACCCGCTGGAAGTGGCGGAGGTGCTGGCGGAGATGAAGCTGGACGCGACGGCCATTGCCGCTGCCCTGCTGCACGATGCCGTGGAAGATACGCCGGCGACGAGCGAGGAGATTGGCGAGCGATTCGGCGACCAGGTGGCGCACATTGTCGAGGGCGTGACCAAGATCGACAAGATCCAATTTGCGAACCGCGAAGACCGGCAAGCGGAGAACGTGCGCAAGATGCTGCTGGCCATGGTGAGCGATGTGCGCGTGGTGCTGATCAAGCTGGCCGACCGGCTGAACAACATGCGCACCCTGGAGCACCTGAAGCCTGATCGGCAGGAGGCGATTGCGCGCGAGACGCTGGATATCTACGCGCCATTGGCGCACCGGCTGGGCATGGGCAAGGTGCGCGGCGAGCTTGAAGATCTGGCCTTCCGCTATACCGATCCCGTGAGCTACGAACAGGTGTCGGAGGCGGTGGAGGCGCGGCGCGTGGAGGGCGAGCAGTTTTTGCGCGGCGTCGAAGATACGCTCGTGGAACAACTGCGCGAGAACGGCATCGAGGCGCGCGTGGAGTGGCGCATCAAGCGCCTCTACTCCATTCACCAGAAGATCGAGCGCACCAAGGTTTCGTTCGACCAGGTGTACGATCTGCTGGCGGTGCGCGTGATTACGCCGGATGTGGCCTCTTGTTACGCGGTTTTCGGGATGATTCACACGCTGTGGCGGCCGGTGCCGGGGCGCATCAAGGATTTCATTGCGATTCCGCGCGCCAACCGCTATCAATCGCTGCACACCACCGTGATGGGCGCGAGCGGACACCAATTCGAAGTGCAGATCCGCACCGAAGAGATGCACCGCATCGCGGAGGAAGGCATTGCGGCGCACTGGAAGTACAAGGCAGGTGGCGGCTCCGCCGTGACGGCCCGCGACGAAGAGCGATTGAACTGGATCCGCCAGCTTGTGGAGTGGCAGAAGGAGATGACGGATCCCAACGAATTCCTTTCCAGCCTGAAGATGGACCTCTATCCCGACGAGGTGTACACCTTCACGCCGAAGGGGAAAGTGGTGGTGGTTCCGGCGGGCGCCACGCCCGTGGATTTCGCGTACACGATTCACACCGAAGTGGGCCACACCTGCGTTGGGGCCAAGATCAACGGGCGCATGGCGCCGCTCAGGACCAAGTTGCGCACCGGCGACATTGTGGAGATCGTGACGCAGAAGGACCACAAGCCGAGCCGCGACTGGCTCACTTTTGTGAAGAGCCCGCGCGCGCGCAACAAGATCAAGCACTGGCTGAACGAGGACCAGCGGGAGCGGGCAGTGGAGATCGGCAGAAAGCTGCTGGACCGCGAGGCGCGGAAGTTCAAGGTGCCGATGACGCAGATCGACGACCAGGACCTGGGCCGCGTGGCGCAGGAGTTCGGCGTGGCCACGGCATCGGATCTGCTGGCGACGCTGGGGCTGGGCCAGAACACCGCGCACCAGGTGCTGAGCAAAGTGGCGCCGGGATTTGCCAATCCGGCGTCCGAGGAGCCGGGCACGCAACCGAAGCCGGGCGAAGCGGGCCCGGGCACAGCGGGAATGTCCGACGCAGTGCGCCGGCTGCAATTGACCAGTTCGGAATCGCTGCAGGTGGAGGGACAGAACGATCTGCTCGTCTACCGCGCGCGATGTTGCAACCCGATTCGCGGCGAGGAGATTGTGGGCTACGTGACCCGCGGCAAGGGCGTGGCGGTGCACGCGCGGGGCTGCCCCAACGTGCAGAACCTGCTCTACGAGAGCGACCGGCGCATCAACGTGGAGTGGTCGCGTGTGGGCGACACTGTTGGAAAGCCGCAGCGCTACCCGGTGAAGATTACAGTCTTCTGCGACGACCGCACCGGCATGCTGAAGGAGCTGACCGCGGTGATCTCCGACGAGAATGCCGATATTCGCGGCGTGGATCTGAAACGCGACGATGAAGGCGAAGCGATCATCGAATTTATCGTCGAAGCCGAGGACGTGCGCCACCTGAATCGCATGGTGCTGGGTCTGAAGCGCGTGAACGGCGTGCGGCAGGTGCAGAGAACGCAGAAGGTTTAAGTGCAGCTTCTAGCTCCTAGCTACTAGCTTCTAGCTCGTTCGTGGGTCATTAAGCTCCTCGCCAAAAACGATTACCCCAGAAGCCCGTGACCGTCGCAATTGCCCAGTCGGGCCGCCGCACGCGACGCCCTTGCATCTGAAACGCAAAAGCTGGTCTGAACTGCTCAGACCAGGTCCGCTCGCGGTGCGAGGCTGGAAGAGTGTGCCGTATTCCGCGTAACCGCACAGCACATGCCAAGGAGATCCCATGTCATTCGGACTTTATGCCGCTGGCTTCGCAATCGTAATCGCCGGGCTGGTGTACGCCGCGCACCTGGTGCGTATGCCCCCGCACTGGATTTTTGTCGGCGCGATTGTGATGATCGGCATTGGGCTTCTCTCGGCCGTGAAGGCTACTCGTCCGAAAGACCCCGCCTGATCGTAAGGGTCGCGCCCGGACGGGAGGAGACGTGGGCCGCAGGCGTGGCGACTTTTCCCGGCCGGAGCTGCGGACAGTAAACGGCTGGTCGATAGCGGCGATCATCCAGGAGAACCGCAAAAGCAACCGCAGATCCTTCGACTCCTCGCTGCGCTCGTCGCTCAGGATGACAGGCGGTTTTATCGCTCAGATTTCTATCACTCAGGATGAAAGCGCATTTCCGATGCGAGCTTTTGAGACAGGGCGCTAGGCGAGGCGCAGCGCGGCCATGCCTTTGCGCGGAGCCACGAAGCGATGGGCGCGGGAGACGATGGCGAGTTTTTCGCGGCTAAGGAGCTTGCGAATCTGGCCGCGCGCGTGATCGGCCCAAGGGCCGTGGTTGTCGAGCTTGACATAGGCGCGCCAGTGGCGGAGCGCGGGGCGTTCCTGTGCGCAGCGCTCGTAAGCAAGCGCCAGATTGTAGTGGGCGTCGGCATAGGCCGGCGAGAGCGTGACGGCCTTTACATAGGCTGCAATGGACTCGTCGAGACGTTCAAGTTCGTCGAGCACATTACCGAGGTCGAAATAGGCGAGCACGTAGCTGGGGTCGGCCACAGTGGCGCGGCGGTAGAGCTCCTCGGCGCGGCCGTACTGGCGCAGATGAAAGTAGATGGTGCCGAGATTGATGCAGGCCGCCGCGTAATCGGGATCGAGGGTAAGAATCTCCTCATAGAGGGCGATGGCGCGCTGCTTTTCGCCGGCCTCCTCGGCGCGGACCGCGGCCAAGAAGCGCTCCTGAATGACGCGTGGACCGGCCGGCGCCGGGCGACGGAGGGGCGAAGGTTGCCGAGCAGCCACGGTGATTTCGTCTTGGCTGTCTTGGCGGCCTTGGCCGCCGCGCTCGAAGTCGAAGAGCAACTGGCGGCGGATAGGGTCGACCATGGCGCCGTGATGGCGGAAGGCGAGACGCGTTCCGGTGCGCACCACGCATGCCTCGAGAAGCGGGTTGGCCATGCCGGAAACGGCCTTCATGGCCAGGATTGAGTCGCGGATGGAGGCCGCGGGGACGTCTTCAGCGCGCAGCGCACACAGGATGCGCAGTTGCCCCAGTTCCTGAAAGCTATAAATCTCCTGTTGAGGAATCAATCCGGCTCGTTCCCAGGCTTGCAATTGACGGGAACTGATATCGAAGATGCGCAAAACGTCCTGACGCCGATAGGTGGTCACTCGTGTGCTCCCACTGGTGGTGCGAGGCAGTCCCGGGATTGCGTTTTCGAATCCGCCATGTAGCAAAGAATGCGATTTCGCGCTCCCCATCCCGCCACGACGTTCTAGAACAGTCACGCAGGAAGCGCTCTTGCAGCGATTATGCCAAGTCTGAGCCGGATTTGCGCGTGGATAATCGGGGCGGAACCCTTAGATGCAACAAAAACACGTGGATAACGAGTGTACGATTTGGTTCAAATCGGTTCCGGGCGCAGAACATTAATAGCCATGCAACTGAAGATTGCGGCGATGCTGCCGAAGCTCAAGGTGTTGCCGCGGCGACGAGGAGTCGCGCTGTGCGCCAGAAGGGAGGGTCTGTGGGCAGCCCCGGGGACAGGCGGGAAAGCCCAGGAAGACGGGCCATCTGCCGCAGGCTGCCACGAACAGTGAGCGTTCCGCCGGAAAGTTGTATGCGGTTTGGCCGTGCGGGCGATGGATTGTAAGCGGCCATGGCCTACGATTCTCATAGCCTTTCGAAGTTTCCCTATGATAAGCTGCCTCCCACAAGCGCAGTTCCCCGCAGAAGGTCTGGGGCCCATGTCAGACGCAACTTTCTGCTTCGCTTTGAGGTCTCCGCCGCAACTCGTCTCAGTCGGCGCAAATGCTGAAGCCCTGCTCGGCTACGCCCAAGAGGAGTTTCTCACCGCAAACGTCCAACTGCGGGATCGCATCCACCCGGAGGATGCCGGCCTCGCCGAAACCCTGTTTTCCCGAAAGAGCACGAACACGTCAGGCTCGATGAACCTGCGTATCCGTCACGCCGACGGTAAGATTCGCTGCCTGAAGGCGCGGTACGCGAAGTCGCACACGAGGGGCGAAGGGTTCAGGCTCGAACTATGGATGGAAGACGCGGGGAAGGTAAGCGAGCCCGGGGATGCAATATTGAACGCCAGCTTTAAGACCCTGATCGAGCACACCGATGACTACATTCTCCTGAAGAACTGCAACCATGTGATTCTGGCCGCGAGCCGGAGCCTACCGACTTTTACCGAGTCCGCGAGTCAAGCCAGCGAGCTCGTGGGCAAGACCGATTACGACCTTCACCCGGAGGCAATCGCCGACATCGCTTACCGGCTGGAGAGCAGGGCGTTTGCCGAGGGGCGGCGCGCGAATGTACTCCAGCAACTGCGGACCCAGGATGGAGCCCTCCGCTGGATCGACAATCGCAAATACCCGATCAACGGCCCCGGCGGCGAAATCATCGGCGTGCTTGGAATTGCACCGGACATCACCGAGCACGTGGAAGCGGAAGGGAGACTGCGCGAAAGCGAGGAATCGCTGCGAGAAGCGCAGAGAATTGGGGGATTAGGCAGCTACAAACTGGACATTCTTTCGGGAGTATGGACGAGCTCGGAAGTCATGGATGAAATCTTCGGAATCGACCGCACGTACGAGCGCACAGTGGGGGGATGGCTGGAACTGGTTCATCCCGACGACCGCATGGCAATGAGGGCCCACTTCGAAAATGAAGTACTGGGCCAAGGCAAACGATTCGACAAGGAATACCGCATCGTTCGCCGCAGCGACGGGGCGGAGCGCTGGGTGCATGGCATGGGCCGATTGACCTTCGACGCCGACGGGCGGCCGGTGACGATGCACGGCGCCATTCAGGACATTACGGAAAGCAAGCAGGTGGAAGCCGCGTTAAGCGAGAGCAAGGATCTGCTGCAGATGTTCATCGAACATGCGCCGGCGGCGCTGGCCATGTTCGACCGCGAGATGCGGTACCTGGCCGCGAGCCGGCGATGGCTGGAGATGCATTCTCTTCTCGATGCCGGCATCCTGGGCCGTTCGCACTACGAGGTGCTCCCCGAGATTCCCGCGGCATGGCGCGAGGAGCATCGGCGCTGCCTGGCGGGCGAGAGAGTTGAGACAGACGAGAGACGGCTTGTAAGGGCAGACGGGACCGTGCAATGGGTCCGGCGCGAAGTCCTTCCCTGGCATGCAGGCGACGGCTCCGTGGGCGGCATTCTCATCTTTAGCGAGGACGTTACGGAGCGAAAGCTGGCCGAGGAGCGGCTGCGGCTGGCCGCCACGGTCTTCACCGGCGCCCGCGAGGGCATCACAATTACCGATCCCACGGGCACGATCCTGGAGGTGAACGACGCCTTTACGCGCATAACCGGCTACACGCGGGATGAAGTGCTGGGGCGCAATCCGCGCGTGCTGCAATCGGGCCTGCAAAGCACGGACTTTTACAGGAACATGTGGGACTCTCTCATTCGGGATGGCCAGTGGTCGGGCGAAATCTGGAACCGGACGAAAGGCGGGGATCTCTACCCAGAGATGCTGTCCATCCACGCGATCCGCGATGCCGTTGGGCAGGTGAAGCAGTATGTGGGGCTATTCACCGACATCACGGATGTAAAGGAACACGAGCAGAAGCTGGAGCTTGCCGCGCATTACGATGCGCTGACCGGGCTTCCGAACCGGGCGCTGTTTGCCGACCGGTTGCGCCAGGCGATGGCGCATGCGCACCGCCGCAATCAATTGCTGGGCGTGGCATATTTCGATCTCGACGGCTTCAAGGCCATCAACGACCGCCTCGGCCAATCCAGCGGCGATGCTCTGCTGACGGCCCTGGCCTTCAGGATGAAGCACGCACTGCGCGAGGGAGATACGCTGGCGCGGTTGGGCGGAGATGAATTTGCCGCCGTAATTCTCGATCTGCCCGACACTGATGCCTGTCTACCGACATTGACGCGCATGCTCGAGTCCGCCGCCGAAGAAATGCAGATTGGAGATGTGCCGCTGCGGGTGACGGCTAGCGCGGGGGTGACGTTTTATCCGCAGACGGAGGAGGTGGACGCGGATGTGCTCTTGCGCCAGGCCGGGCAGGCGCTCTACGAAGCCAAGCTGGCAGGCAAGAATCGCTACTGCGTCTTCGATTCCAGCCACGATCTGATTGCGCGCAGCCGCCATGAAAACATCGAGCAGGTCCGCCGGGCGCTGGCGGGGCATGAGTTCGTGCTTTACTACCAGCCGAAGGTGAATATGCGCACGGGGCAAGTGATTGGCGCAGAAGCTTTGCTGCGCTGGCAACACCCCGAGCGCGGCCTGATGCTTCCGGGCCTGTTTCTGCCCGTGATCGAAGACCATCCGTTAGCGGTCGAGGTGGGCGATTGGGTGATCGAGAGCGCGCTGGCGCAGATGGAAGCGTGGCAGGAGAGCGGATTCGAAATACCGGTGAGCGTGAATGTGAGCGCTTTCGAATTGCAGCAGCCGGATTTCGTTAGCCGCCTGCATGCGCGGCTGGCGGCGCATCCGCGCGTCAAGCCATCGCATCTCGAGCTGGAGGTGCTGGAAACCAGCGCCTTGCAGAACGTGGTGCTCAGCTCCCAGGTGCTGGCGGCCTGCCGCGAGGCCGGCGTCCAGATCAGCGTGGACGACTTTGGCACCGGCTACTCATCGCTGGTCTATTTAAAGCGCTTGCCCGCCAATGTTCTGAAGATCGACCAGAGTTTCGTGCGGGACATGGTCGATGAGCTGGAGAACCTGACCATCCTGAAAGGCGTCCTGGGATTGGCTGAGGCCTTCCGCCTGGAGGTGATTGCAGAGGGCGTGGAAACGGTGGACCACGGCCTGATGCTGTTGCAGTTGGGATGCGATTGCGCGCAGGGATACGGAATTGCGAAGCCCATGCCCGCAGGGAAACTGCAAGCCTGGGCGGCCGGGTGGCACACCGATCCACGCTGGGAGGAAGTGCCGGCAGTCCACGCGAATAATCGGGCGGTGCTGTTTGCCATGGTGGAACACCGCGCCTGGTACGGGCATTTCCTGGCGAACCTGCAGGGCACGCGGCCGACTCCGCCGCCCCTGAATGCGGAGCCATGCAGCCTGAGCGCATGGCTCGATGCGCAGAGAGTTTCCCCGGGGGGGATGTCGCCTTCGATCCAGGCCATCGAAACCCTGCATCAGCAGATGCATACGCTGGCCGCGGAGATTTACGAAACGCAAGTCAGCGGACGGAAGCAGGACGGACTGGGACTTCTGCGCCAGCTGCGTTATCTGCACGAGCGATGCATGAAACGGCTAGAGCCGTTTACACGCATCTCCTCGCGTAAATCCGCCGGCAACACAACGCTTTAGTAAGTGGCCGCGCCCCGTGACAGCGACGCGGCGCAAGAACGGCACAGATTCATTGCGCGACATCAAGCCGGAAACTGCGGCGGTCTAATGATGGGCACTGGCCGCGACGGCGTGTGTTTCTGCCGGCATGGCCTGCGGCTCCCGCAGCGTGAGCACAGGACAGCGCGCATGGGCGAGCACGCGGTGGACGGTGCGGTCGCGGGTGAGGTTCTCAAGCGCCGAGCGCTGCGTAGCACCGAGCACGATGAGGCTGGCGTGGCGTTCGGCAGCCAGGGCAAGAATCTCGATGGAGGGATTGCCGTGGGCCACGACCGGCTCGACGGCGGAGCAACAGTTTGCGCCGGTTTGCGCGGCGAGGATGCGCAGCTCGAGCATGGCCGAGGAGTGCATCCCTGTTGGAAGGCCCTTGCGCTCCATCTCTGAGATGGGCGGCAGAACGTGCAGCAGAACCAGTTTTGCCTTTTGAGCAGCTGCCATCTGGCAGGCAAGCGCCGCGCTCGGGCGAGAGGTCTCTCGAAGTGTGGTGGCATGCAGGACGATACGTTCCTCGCCCCTGTCCACCGGGAGATGAGCCTCGGGTCCCACGGTAATGACCGGGAGGTAGACCGAGCGCAGCACTTGTTCTGCCACCGAGCCGATGAGCAACCTGCCGAGCTTGCTCCGGCTCCGAGTTCCGAGCAGTACGCGATCGGCGTGAAACTGGCGAACGGCGGCTGCAATCTGCTGCGTGGGATGGCCTTCACGGGCCAGGGCATCACACCGAATTCCGAGACGGGCGGAAGCTTCGCACCAGGGATGCATCATTTGTTCCGCGATCTCAAGTGCGCCGGCAGTGTCGTAGTAGGGCATGCCTGCGGCGTCGGCAGTAAAGACCGAAGTGGTAGAGAGTACATGCAGAAGAATGATGCGAGCTCCGTTGTGGCCCGCCTCTTCGAGGGCAAACGGCATGAGATGGTCCAGATCACTCAGATCCGTGGCGACGAGAAGGTTTTCCGGATGCGTCCAGCGGTAGCCGTCAGAATCTCGCACGGCATACACCTCATACCGGAAAGCGTGTCACCGGCGAAAGAGCCGGGATGTGCCACAGAGCACTGCGAAATGTGATTTAGCTCACCTTGTCGGGGTGTGTCCGGCACAGGACATTTTTCTTGAATGACCATGGTGCGCCGGGCACACTGAATGCTCGCGGAAAGCGGCCCGATAGGGATGAGAGTGGCCCAAGAAAGGGCCCGCCGCGAACTTGAGGATTCTCTTATGCAGACTCACCTCGACGAGGAATCGCTGGTACGCGCCAACGCGCAATTCTGGGAGCAGATGCTGGGGATGCAAATGGAACCGGTTCCGTTTGCCGAAGAGTACTGCGTGGGCGCCGGGCATGTTTTGGTGAGCGTGGATCTCTCGGGGATGTGGAACGGGCGCATTGAAATACGAATGGCAATGGATTTGGCCAATGCGGCTACCGCGGCGATGCTGATGCAACCGGTAGATGAGGTAGGCGAAGCGGATACGCTGGATGCGACGCGCGAAATTGTGAATATGATCGCGGGGCTCTTGAAATCGTCGCTGCCGCAGCCTTGCTCGATGACAATTCCCGAGTCGGCGATCGCAACGGAGAGACTCTGCTCGCGACTGCATGCGGAAAACACGCTCACGGTGGCGTTCCGTCACGCGATCGGGGGCCTGCTGGTGCGGGTGCGGGAAGAAGAGAGCGTGCATTGAAGGAGCTCAAGCGGCCGCAGGTTGCGCAGGCACGGGCCGGGCTGCGATGATCGCTGCGCAGATTTGCAAGAACATTTTTGCTTGAGAATTCATTCGACCCGGGAGGTCCCGAACATGAACAAAAAACTGCTTGTTGCCGCAGCTGCATTGAGTACCGCGGGCGCGTGGGCGCAGACTCCATCCTCCGCAGCAACTCCCGCTTCGGGATGGACGCCACCAGAAGGGCTGGTGACGATGCCGATCTGGCCGGGAACGCCGCCGGGTGCGAAGACCGGCCTGCCGCCCGAGGCCAATGCGGTTTCCAGAATGATGGCCGGCCGGCCCTACACTCGTCTCACGAACGTGTCGACGCCGACGATCACCGTTTTCCCGGCGAAGGGGAAGAACACCGGAGCAGCGATGATGGTGTTTCCCGGCGGCAGCTACCAGATTCTGTCGATAGATCTTGAAGGCACGGAGGTTTGCGATTGGCTGAACCAGATCGGCGTCAACTGCGTCCTGCTCAAATACCGCGTGCCGGATAGCGGACCGTATCCCAAATCGGCTGCGGCGTTGCAGGATGCGCAACGGGCAGTGGGACTGGTGCGGCTGCACGCCGCGGAGTGGGGCATCGATCCCAACCGCGTCGGCGTGATGGGATTTTCGGCAGGCGCGCATCTCTCGGTAGCCGTGAGTAACCATTACGACAAACGGATTTACGATCCCATTGACGCGGCCGACCAGTTGAGCTGCCGGCCAGACTTCGCGGTCGTTCTCTATCCCGGCTACACGACAATGGGGAACCCGAACTATGCGCCCAATCCCGACATTCAGCCCACGGCGAAAACGCCGCCCACGTTCCTGCTGCAGGCCGAGGACGACTACACAGCACACGTGGAGAGTTCGGTGGTGTATTTCATGCAACTGAAAAACGCCAAGGTACCCGCGGAGATGCACATCTACGCGGAAGGCGGCCACGGATTCGGACTGCGGCCGAGAGATTTCCCGATCATGGGCTGGCCCAGGCTGGTGGAGACGTGGCTGCACACGATCAAGGCGCTGCCGGCGCAGTGAGGAACTAGAATCAGGGCATGCGGCTTGCGGCGCTTACCATATCGGATCGTTGCTCGGCGGGAGAAATGACCGATACCGCGGGACCGGCGGTGGTGGCGTTGTTGCGCCGCGAGTGGCCGCAGGCCGAAATCGAAACGACTCTGCTCCCCGACGACGAGGATGCGATTGCCGCGGCGCTTGGGGAGCTTGAGCGCAAGGGCGCGGCGCTGGTGCTGACGGTAGGCGGTACTGGCCTCGGACCGCGCGACCGCACGCCCGAAGCGACGCGGCGCGTGATGGATCGCGAGGCACCGGGGCTGGCGGAGGCGATGCGCGCCAAAGGCGCTGAGCGGAATGTTTACGCGTGGCTCTCGCGTGGCGTGGCGGGGCTGCGCGGCAAGACGCTCATTGTGAATCTGCCCGGCAGCAAGCGCGGCGCTGAGGAAAGCCTGGAAGCGATTCTGCCGCTGTTGCGGCACGGGATCGAGGTTGCGGCAGGCGGGCAAGACCATCCGTGACGCAGGGCGAGCGCCGGGAAGCATTTATCAAGACTCCGGATTCGCAGTCGACCTATTGCGTCTTTGCCGGGGCGACGACATATTCATATTCCAGCGGATCGCTTCCGGTGTTCTCCACGTTGTGGCGCGTGGCCGGCGGAATGTAGACCAGCGCGGGAGCAACGAAGGGCATGCCGGGATGCCCGTCGATAAGGGCTTTGCCTTTCCCATGGAGCACAACCAGGGCTTCTTCATTTTTCCCAGTGGTGTGCCAGCCCACGGTTTGCCCCGGCTTGAGGCGCACAAAGCCGCTGCGCATGCCCGTGGTTTGCGGCGCGCCTGTGAGCACAGGGCAATCGCCCTGGAGGCACGTGAGCGGAACCGTCAGTGGCCGCGGCTCAGGTGTTTGTGACGACACGCTGACAGCGGTCAAGAGCGAACAGGCCGCGAGGACTGGCCGGCAACACAACAATTGGCGCATGTGCTTCTCCTTGAATGAGCTTGCTTCGATTTTGCTCCCCGCCCCGGCAGTTCGGGTAGAGCCCGGCGATGGCACGAGGGCCAATTCGCGTGACGAGCATCCTGTGCGTCGCACGAATCAGGGAACCGTGTGATGTGAATCACAGGCAATGACACAAGCCCCCGCATAAGTTGGTCTCATGCGTAGCAAGACCATAAGAATCGTAGCACTGGGCGCTCTTGCGCATGTCGCAGCGTTTGTTGCTGCGCTTTGTTTGGGGCTGCTGGCGCATGCGGCCGATGGGGCGGCGATTTCTGGTACCTTGACCGACGGCCAGGGCGAAGCGATTGCGGGCGCGACGGTCGAATTCAGCGCGCAAGGCGGCGCTGTTCAGCAAGCGCTGAGCGACACGCAGGGGCGTTTTGCGCTGCAGGCGCTCAAGCCGGGGATGTATGAGCTGAGCGTGAGCGCGGCGCATTTTCAGAAACTGCAGAAGAGTGTCGAGGTCGCCGACGGGGGCAGCGATCTTGCGATCCAACTGCAGCCGGAGGTTCGCGAAACCGTCGTGGTGACAGCCGACCTCGCGGGCGGCGACGTAATGTCGCCCGATCCTTCGGTGAAGGTGTTTGCCAGCGAAGATTTGCTGGATGCAAATCCGGGAAGGCCGGGCGCGCCCATCTCGATTCCCGGCTATCCCATCGAAACGGCGTCGAGCGGCATCAAGGCGCCGCAGTATTTTGCGCCGGGCGTGGCGGGCGACCATGGCGAGCCCATCGCGCAGTACGTGCAGGTGGGAACGTACCTTGTGCCGAACAATCTGTCGGCAAATGCGCACGGCAACGGGTACGCGGACCCGAACATTTTTATCGCCGGCGATATTGAAAGCGTGCAGGTGGATGGCGGGGCCTTCAACGTGCGCGAGGGCAATCATGCGTTGAACCTTGCGGCGATTTACGGGCTGCGCTCGCACATGACGCCGTTCTTCCTAATGACGGGCGACGCGCGCGACCTGACGGCGACGGTGGGCATGAGCCCGTCGAAGAATTCATGGGCAGCGATGGAGGGCTCCTTCGGCAACGGGTTTCTCGACCGGCTCGAGCATCGAAAGCAATTCAAGTTCAATGGCGGACAAACGATTCACGCGGGCGATCACACGCTGACCTTGTTCGGAATTGCCTATCTCGGCTACGGTTACGTGGCGGGGCTGCGGCCCATCTTCGGATTCAATGCGGTGGATGCGGCGGCGGGATGGGTTGCGTATCCCGACACGATCGATCCCCGGCAGAAGGACCAGACACACACCGCGCTCGTGGCGCTGAACGACGAGTGGAAGCTGGGAGCAAATCAGGAGGCGCAGCTTTCGGGATTCTTCCGCACCTACAATCTGTCGCTGTTTTCGGATTTCGGACTGGGACTGATCCGGCAAAGCGAATTCCGCACCGTGGGCGGAGCGAGCGGCGTGTATGTGAACAGGATTTCGGACCAACTGACGCTGATGGCGGGGACGGATTACGAGCGCGAGGCGCCGCGGCGCGACGATCTGGACCACTACAACTTTTACAATCCCGCTGCGCCGAGCGATTACGGTGCGTTCGTGAAGATCGACGGCAACAATGTGACAATTTCGCCGGTAACGCCGTACGTGGCCGCGCAGGGAGCGCTGGGACGCCACTTGAACTACTACGCGGGCTGGCGACGCGACGAGATTTTCATCGACAACCAGGATTTGATGACGCCCGCGAACTCGTGGAGCAGGCTGGTGGGGCTGAATTCACCGAAGGCGACGCTGACGTTCGTGCCCAACCCTGCGGGTTTGGCTCCGCTCGTCTCTGTGAGTTTCGGCAAGTCGTTTTTCACTGAGGATCCGCGGGATGGCACGGCTCTGAACGGCCCCGGAGTTGTCGATCCCGTAGAGACAGCGCGCTCGTATCAACTGGTGGCGAGCAAGGCGATTCACAAAACGGATTTGAAGCTGACGCTGGGCCACGAAACGCAAACCGCCGAGTACGGCAAGATCGATCCCGACCAGGGATTGCAGTTCGACCTGGGGCCAGGACGCATTCGCTTTCTCGCCGGCACAGTGCGACAGACGCTGCACAACGGATCGGTGCAAGGCACCTTTGAGCAGGCTGACGCGCGACTGGTCAATACGGCCTTTTCCGTCGTGCCGGAAGCGCCGCGGCTGATCGGCGATCTGATGGGAACGTATGAGAAGCTGCCGTTTCATTTGCAAGCCAAGGGCGAGTTCGAGTACGTGGGCCGCAAGGTAGTGGGCAACGGATGCAGCGAGGCTGGCTACCTGAGCGGCAACCCGAATGCGCTCAATGATTACTGCATGGGCGTGCCCAACAAGGAGTTCCGCATTGCCGCGTCGCGGCCGTTCATGGATGGGCGCGTCAATGTGGGGGTGAACGCGATGGTTGCGAGCGGGTGGACCGGCCAGACCACGGAAAACTTTGCG
The DNA here is from genome assembly GCA_050011915.1 of Occallatibacter sp. Lineage (GTDB taxonomy): Bacteria > Acidobacteriota > Terriglobia > Terriglobales > Acidobacteriaceae > Telmatobacter. The sequence goes on along the minus strand of JBEKIE010000071.1, from coordinate 3,451 downwards.
ATGGCTGGAGTTTTTGAGCCGGGCGCTGTGGGTCTGGGCAGCAACGGACTGGTGGCTGCAAATCCTGTGAGCGAAGTGGTGGGCGTGCGCGTTCCCTCTTACGCGAGCGTGAGCTTGACGTATCGCTTCGGAGTCAAGGTGGAGCGGTAGACGTCTCGCGAAGCGCACTATGTCTCAAAATCGAGGCCTGTGGCACCCGCTTAGTGGCTGTGCTTGTGCGGATGTCCGTGCGTGTCCTCGTGCGAGTGTTCGTGGGTGTGCTCGGCGTCGAGCGAGGGGACGGTCATCACCAATCGGCCATGCTGCACGCCTTTGAGGCCGATGAGAATGTCAGCGAAGTGCTGGACGCGGGCGGCCTTGCCGTGGACGATCAGCACTTCAAGGCAGGAGTCATGGTCGAGATGCGCGTGGCTCGTGGAGACGACCAGGTCGTGGTCCGCGTGCTGCGCCTCGGTGAGCTTCTCAGTGATGCCGTGGGCGTGGTGGTTGAAGATGAGCGTGACGGTGCCGACGACGGTTGCTTCGGGCGCGGCGGTCTGCTCGCGGACCAGCCGGTCGCGAATCAGGTCGCGAAAGGCTTCGGAGCGGTTGGTGTAGCCGCTCTTCTCAATGGAGCGGTCGAACCGCTTGAGGAGATCGGAATCGAGGGCAATGCCGATTCTGCTTAATTCACCCATAAGCGCACCTGTGTGACGAGCGGAGCTAGCGGGGTTAGCGGTGTTAGCGGAGCTAGTCCCGCGTCGTCCGGCGTCGGCAGTACTCCCCATCTTAAATCGAAGGATCAGAATGGCCGGACATCTTACGCCCGCTCAAGCGGGCTAGCTACGCGGATTGCGATCTCGTTCCCCAGGCTAAGCCTGGGGCTACCATCTGACGCCCGCTGCGCGGGCTTTTGCGGTGCGCTACTGCGGAGTGACGAGATGATGCGCGATGGCGAATAAAGCCAGCTCGAGACGCGTGGAGACGCCGGTTTTGTCGAAGATATTCGAGAGATGGCGCTTGACGGTCTCTTCGCTCAGGCCGAACTGCTTGGCGATGTCGCGGTTGGAGCAGCCCTCGACGATGCAGCCGACGACCTCGAGCTCACGCGGGGTGAGGCCGTAGGTTTTGCGCTGCGGGACGGCGGCCTGCTGCATCAGGTCGTGCAGAGCGGAGACGAGATTGACCACGCGCTTGCCACCGATCCAGTAGTCTCCGGCGTGGACGGTGCGGATGGCAGTTTGCAGATGGCTGGCGAGCGCATCTTTGAGCACGATGCCGCGCGCGCCGATGTGCAGCGCCTCAATGATCTGCTGCGTGGTGATGGTGGAGGTAAGCAGCAGGATCTTGGCCGTGGATGGGCCGTTCATGATGGCGCGCATGGCCTCAAGGCCCGGCAGCCGCGGCATGGAAACGTCGAGAAGAAGAATATCGGGCTGCTTTTCGAGGGTTTCGGTGATGGCCTCGTCGCCATCGGTGGCGTCGCCCACTACTTCAAAGCCCTCGGATTCCGTGAGCATGTTGCGCACACCGATGCGGACGACGGGATGGTCATCCGCGAGAACGATTCGAATGGGTCGGTCCATCTTGGCTACGTGCCTCCGCGCGAACCTGGCTGCGCATGGTGAGACGTGACAGATCAGGCAGGCATCTCTGCATCCAGCATATTCTGTAACCGGTGGGTAGCGGCGCGCAAATCGCGCAGTAAGGCAGCGCTGTTATCCAACTGGTTATCCCCGGGCTGGTTATCCCAAGACTCGAGCTGGGCGCCCAGCCGGGCGGCCTGGAGGGCCCCGGCCATGCCGCAACCGCCTTTAATGGCGTGGCCGATGCGGCGGACCTCGACGCCGTCGCCCCTGGCCATGGCGGCCGTGAGCGCCTCGATGCGCCCGACGAGATCGGTGACAACGGCCTGGTAAACCTGGCGCACCGCCGGCTCAGGCATGAGCTTGCGGAACTGGGCGAGAACTTCCGCACTTACGACGGGATCATTGGGCAAGGGGTCGTTCGCATTGACGAGCGAGGCCCGGGCTTCTGGCTTGCCACCTTCGAGGAGCTTGCGGAAAGCTTCGGCGCTGAAAGGCTTGAGCAGAAAGCCGTCGGCGGCTGAGGTCACTTGGGGCGACGGGCTGCTGCCGCTGACAACAAAGACGCGCGCCGGGCTGCGCGCACGAAGCTCGCCGATCAACTCGGCTCCGCTCAGGCCGGGCATCTGCGAATCCATCAGGATGACATCGGGCCGAAGCGCCTGCGGCCGGTCGTCCGCGGCAGTGAGCAGCGCAAGAGCGGCAGCGCCTTCCTCCGCGGTGTGCACGGTGTAGCCACTCATGGTAAGAACCGTGGCTGTGACTTCACGGCTAACCAGGTCATCGTCAATGAGCAGGACCAAGGGGAGCGCGTCCTGAGAGGTGCGCTCAAACATACATCTAGTGTGCATCGTGCGCGCCACGGTGAGGTGAAAAATCTTGAGGGTGGTAATCGATTTGGTTCAGATGCGGGGGCTAGCTCTCTCTTTTTAAGCCGACGTTTAGAGCCTGTTGTTCACTCTGGCGCGCGCGAAAGTGAATCACCGGCTCTAGTGCGAACCTTCAGCCGTCGCGGTCAAGCCGAGTGACGAGGCCGCGGGCAGATCCTGGCCGCCATGCCAGGCGCGGATCGCGGTCTGGAACTGGTTGCCGCGGCGCTGCCAGCGCTCGATCTCCAGATCGTAGCGCACGGTGACGTTGTTCAGCCAGTAGGGACGATTCTCACCGAGCCAAACCTGGCTGTACTCAGCCTTGAGCGCCGAGAAGGCGTCGCGCAGATCCTGGCAGCGGCCATTGTCGCTGCCGATCTCCTCGAGCATGTGGCTTGTAATCGTGCGCTGCGCCTTGTCATGCTGCTGCGCGACGGCCTGTGCATACGCCGCAGCGATCTCCTGAGCGAGCTGGAACTTGAGGCCGATAAAATCGAGGCGGCGCGCGCCGAGGTCCATGGCGGTGAGCGCGTCGGTGTGGAGAAGTCTGGGATTGGCGGCGCGCACCTCGGCCAGCAACACGATGGCGTGCTCAGCATGAAGGCGCAGATCGTGCGCCCGCGGCAACAGCCTGGCTGAAATCTCCTGCCCCTGCGCGCTCCAGGGATCGAGCCAGAAAATCTCATCGCTGTTCATGTGAACCTTGGCGCTGGCGATGGCCTCCTGCGCGGCCATCAACTCCTTTTCGGCTTCGTCGATCTTGCCGGAGGGGTCGAGATGGAAGATGGCTCCGTAGGCGGCCTGATAATCCGCAATGGAGCTCTCACCGGGCTGCCATGCAGCCACCGCGCCAAAGAGCACACCGTACCAATCCATGTTGAAGAGGCCTTCGCCGTCGTCGTTCCACACGGTGGTGAGCGCGCCGGTCGATCCCAGCCGCTGACCGTCGCGAATGAATCCCTGAATGTTCCAGAGCGCGGTTTTGGCTACGGGATAGACCTCGTTCCAATTCGCGTC
>JBEKIE010000070.1:0-20108 GCA_050011915.1 Occallatibacter sp. | reverse complement strand
ATGGGCTTGAGCGCCTCGGCGTTGGTGCGGTAGAGGCGATGGCGGCCGTTGCGGCGCACGCGCACCAGGCCCACCCGGCGCAGGACGCCGAGGTGCTTCGAAACCGAAGGCTGATCGAGGCCGATGGCCACCACGATCTCGCCCACCTGGCGCTCGTCCGCGGCCAGAAAAGTGAGGATCTGGCGGCGGCGGGGCTCGGCGACGGCGTTGAAGGGATCGGAGGTGGTTGCGGCTCGTGCCATGATCGGAACAATACATTCCCATATGGGAATATGTCAAGTATTTTTTCTACTTTTGGAGGAGATTCGCGATCACTCGAGCAATCAATGCATTGATTGATGCATTGATTGATTGGTTGGTGACGCATTGATTGAAGCGTTTTGCCTTGTGGCGGGGGCCGGTGTATGCTCCCCGGCATGAAGAATTTAGTGCTCTTACCTCTTGTTTCCCTGGCGCTGGGCGCTGCGGCTCTCCTGGCCCAGGCGCAGGCCCCCGCCGCAAATTGCCGACCTTTGCCGAGGACGCCACGCAGGCCGAGGAGGCGCTGATGGAGCAGCACTTGGCTTACTGGAAGGACCTGAGCGACAAGGGCCTGTGGCTGTTTGGCGGGCCGGTGCTCGATCCCAAGGGTGTGTACGGCATTTTGGCAGTGCGCGCCGCAACCGAGGACGAGGCGCGCGCGTTGGGCAATGGCGATCCCGCCGTGAAGGGCGGGGTGATCAAGATTGAAGTGGCGGAGATGCGCGTGGTGTTTATGCCGGTGCAGCAGCCGTGAGCGAACCGAGGCGTGTCGATATTGCGGCTCGGCGTTCAGCTATAGTTTTCGAGTAGGGCTTCCTCTATTGCGAAAGGATTTTTGCGCATGACTCTCAATCGTAGAGCGTTTCTGAACGCGTGCCGTTGCGCGGGGATTGCTTCGCCGCTGCTGCCGGGGATTCTGTTGACGCTGGCTGCGCAGGCGCAGGAGGCGGCTCCCGACGCGAAGGCCGCGGCGCTGCCGAAGATTACGACGGAGATGCTGGACCAGGCCGCGGAGCTGGCGGGCGTGGGGCCGTTCACGGCGGAGCAGAAGAGGATGATGCTCGACGGGCTGAACGATCAGCGGGATGCGTATGCGCAGATTCGCGCATTGAAGCTTACCAACGATGTGCCGCCGGCGTATGTGTTTCATCCACAAGGGCCACATGAGCCTGAGCCTCGGCCATGCGAAACTCCGCATGGAGAAGGTATGTTGGATGCTTGTTGCTCCCAGATCGTCAATGGTCCGAAACCAGATGCACCGGAGAATCTCGGATCTCTCGCGTTTGCAAGTCTCCGCGAGTGGGCCGAATTGATCCGCATGCGCAAGATTACTTCGCTTGCACTGACCCAGATGTATATCGAGCGCCTCAAGCGCTACGATTCGAAGCTGCATTTCGTCATCACGCTCACCGAGGAGCGGGCGCTGGCACAGGCGAAAAAGGCGGATGAGGAGATTGCCGCGGGAAATTATCGCGGGCCGCTGCATGGGATTCCGTGGGGTGCGAAGGATTTGCTGGCGGTGAAGGGCTACCCGACGACGTGGGGCGCGGGAGGGTTCGAGCATCAGTCGTTCGATGAAGACGCGACGGTGGTGCAACGGCTGGACGAGGCTGGGGCCGTTCTGATTGCCAAGTTCTCGCTGGGGGCGCTGGCCATGGGCGACAAATGGTTTGGCGGGCGGACGCGCAACCCTTGGAATCCGGCGCAGGGGTCGAGCGGATCGTCGGCGGGGTCGGCGAGCGCGGTGGCCGCGGGGTGCGTGGGGTTTGCCATCGGCTCAGAGACGCTGGGATCGATCTCGTCACCTTCAACGCGTTGCGGCTGCTCCGGCCTGCGGCCGAGCTTTGGCCTGGTTCCGCGCACGGGGGCGATGGCGTTGAGCTGGACGATGGACAAGCTGGGGCCGATCTGCCGCTCGGTGGAGGATTGCGCGCTGGTGCTGGACGTGATTCACGGGCCGGACGGGAAGGACCCATCGGCGGCGACGGCGGGTTTTGATTGGAATCCGGGTTTTGATTGGAAGCAGTTGCGGGTTGGGTATTTCAAGAGCGAGTTCGACACGCTGCCGCCGCTGAAGCTGAAAGAAGCAGCGGCGGGCGAGACCGACGAGGAAAAGAAGAAGCGCGAGAACGGAAATGCCGAGATGCAGGCTGGACGGGCGCGGCGCGAATACGATCGCCGCTACGAGCAGGCGGCGCTCGAGAAGCTGCGCGGGATGGGAGTGAATCTGATTCCGGTCGAGTTGCCCAAGCTGCCATGGGGGGCGATGGTTCCGCTGCTGACGGCGGAGGCGGCCGCGGCCTTTGACGACCTGACCATGACGGGCCGCGACAAGCTGCTGACCGAGCAGGGACCGGAGGATTGGCCGAACGACTTTCGCGTGGCGCGTTTCTATCCGGCGGTCGAGTACATCCAGGCGAACCGGGCGCGGACGCTCGCCGTACGCGGGCTGGCGAAGATCTTTGAGCAGGTGGACGTGGTGGTGACGCCCTCGACCGACGCGCAATTGATCGCGACCAATCTGACGGGGAATCCCGCGGTGATTGTGCCCAACGGACTGCGCGGAGACGACGCGCCCAAGCCGCCGGTGATCGACGACGGCGACCACGACGACATCGGCGGGCCGGGCACGCCGGTTTCGATCACTTTCCTCGGCGGGCTTTACCAGGACGCGAAGGTGGCCGCTTTTGCGCGCGCTTACCAGCAGGCGACGGGGTTCGAGAAGCTGCATCCGAAGCTCGACTAGCGGAAGATTTTGCGGCAGGCTTCGCGGCTGGTTTCTTAGCTACGGATTTCTTCGCAGAACTCTTTTTGGTAGAGGCCTTCACAGCTGAATTCTTCGCAGCCGGAGTCTTCGCGGTGGAAGTACTCGCATTCGACACGGCATGGCTGGCGAGGTTCAGCGTAAACGAATCGATCGTGCTGGTGGCCGGAGGTGCGGTGGTGTCGCTGCGCGCGGCTGTGTTGACCGCGATGGACTCGACTGCGATGGAGCCTGCGCTGAAGGTGATGCGCAGAAATCCGTATTGCGAGTCGCTGTAGTTATCGAGGGCGATGGTGTTGCCGGCTCCGTCGGATTCTTGTTGCTGGCCCGCGACGGGCTTGTTTCCCTGCTTGTTCTTTTTCAATCCGGAGAGATCGTAATAGCCGCCGTTTCCCGAAACGATGTAGGGAATCTGGCGGCCATCGCTTTTCATGATGCGGGTGTAGCGCTCGTAAAGGTGCGCGTGGCCGGAGAGCACCATGTCGGGCCAGACGCCGGCCTGTGTGCAGCAGCCGTCCATGACTTTGAGCATGGCGGCGCTGGGCATGTGACTGCTGCTGCCGGTGAACGGCGGATGATGCACGGCGATGACGAGGGCCTGCGGATTCTTGTTGCCGGTATCGGCCTTGCGATTGCCGGCGTAGCGCTGGAGTTCGCTGGTAAGGAATTGCACCTGGGCCGTGCCGATGGTGGAGTTGCCGAGCGAGCCCGCGGTTTCTCCGGCGTTGGAATAGAGGCCGATGATGCGGACAAACGGCGCATCGAGAGTGAAGTAGACGCCAGGCTGCGTCATGGTGGTGCGATCGAAGCCGGGAGCGCCCTGCGCGGGGCTCGCCGTGCAGAAGTTTTCGACGAAGGCTTCGCACGAATAGCCGGCCGGCTCGCCTTTGTACATGAAGCCGTCGTGATTGCCGGGGATGGCGAAGATGGGCGCAGCGTAATTGCGATAGGGCTCGTAGAACTGCTCGGGGTAATAGTTTTCCTGGCCGAAGAAGTAGACCACGTCGCCGAGGTGATAGAAGAAGGCGGGCTGGCCGCTGGCCCAGGTCTTGCCTTCGAGATCGGCGGCCATGGCGTCGGCGACCGCCAGTTGCGGCTCCGCGCGCTCAATGCCGCCGGTGTCGCCCACGCAGTGGATGACGAGTTGGCCCGTGGCGGCGATGGCATTGACGGTGGGCTGCGAGAGCACGCTGGCGAGAGTCATGATGGGCGGGTCGACACGCAGCTTGGGGATGGGCTCGAGGACCTGGATCTGGTCTGCCTGGCTGACCGCCGCGTCGGCGTCGATGTCCTGCGCGCTGTAGGTGACAAAGTTGTCGGCGGTGTATGTGGGGTTGGCGAATTTGAAGGCGCTGGCCGCCATCGTGCTCACGCTTTCTTCCGGCGGAATTACCGGAAAACGAGATTGGAATGGAACAGGAGCCGGGGAAAAGGCGGATCGAAAGAGGAATCGTTCGTAGGCGAATTATAGCCAAGCGATTGCAGAACGGCGAGAGAATTCCTGAACAATCCGGCGCTCCAGGCGGCGCATGCGGCTTCGGTTGATGCCGCCGGTGGAGACGGGCGCGGCCGAGGAGCTATGCGCGCATCCGTGCGAGGCGTACGCGCGACAGTTGATTGCGGCGATGCCGGAGTTGTGAAAGAAAGGGAGTAGAGAATAGGGAGTAGAAGATAGGGACTGCGTGCTACTCCACCCTTTTCCGCAAGATACGCGGAAAAGGATGGGGCACGGCGACACCTTGAAAGATATCTACTTCGGCTGCGGTTGGGCCGGCGTAGCCGCCGGCGTTGGCGATGGCGCGGGTGTTGCGGGTTGGGCCGGCGTTGCGGGATGTGCGGGCGCCGCGAGCTGTGCGGGCGCCGCAGATTGCGCGGGCGTCGCAGATTGTGCGGGCGCCGCAGATTGTGCGGGCGCCGAAGGCTGAGCCGGGGCAGCGGTGGCTGCGGGCGCCGCCGGAGTTGCCGGTTGAGTTGGAGCAGCATTCGGTGGCATGCCTGCGCCGGGATGCGGCGCGACCGGCGCTGGATGAGGCGGCATTCCGGGACGCGCCGGTTGAGCAGGCTGAGCCGGCGGCTCCAGCATTTCCACCAGCTCGATATCGAAGATCAGGTCAGCCTTCGGCGGAATCCCGGGGTGCCTCGGGTCCGCACTCGGGCGTCCTTGCTCTCCGTAGGCCATCTGGTAAGGGATGAACAGCCGCCGCTTGCCGCCGACATGCATCCCATCAAAGCCCAGATCCCATCCGGGGATCATGCCGGGCCGGCCCTGCATGAACAGGATGGGCTGCCCGGCCGCCAGCTTCGGCTTGCCGTCGTCGCCCTTCACCTGGTGGAGCGTGCTGTCGTAGATGGGCTCTTCCGGATGGTCATCGGACGAATCGAACTTGCTGCCGTCGGCCGCCAGCCAGCCCGTGTACTTGACCCGGTAGACCTTATGCGGCGCTGCGATTGGCCCTGATCCAACCTTGAGTTCTTCGTAGCGCAGTGCAAACGGCTCCCTGACGGGACCGTGCGCGAAAACGGGCACACCGGGCGGAAGCTTGACCCATGGCGGGACAGACGAGGTGGCAGGCTTGGCGGCGGTTGAAGCGGAGGGCGTCTTTGTTGCGGTCGAACTCTGCGGTTTCGCCGCGGGGCTGGGAGCTGCTTGGGACCATGCGACAGGCAGAGCCGCAACCAACAGAAGAAGAGAAATACATTTCATGATAGGGGATTCTCCAACTGAATTCTCAGTCGGAGTGTATCAGGCGGGGGTGCGGGACTTGAAGGGGGATCTCAGAGCGGTTCCAGAATTCACGTGCCCATTAAGGAGCAGAGAAAGGTGGCGTTTTCTTAAGGAATACGCCACTTGGCTGCAGTGGCTTCAGAATGCGGCAATTCTGGAACCGCTGTAGCCGATCAACATGGCGGCGAGCAGCGCGGTGCGGGGCGCGAGGTGCTCAACGAGGACCGACTCGTGGGACGCGTGCGCGCCTTCGCCCACCGCGCCCATGCCGTCGAGCGTAGGAATGCCGAGCGCCGCGGTAAAATTCCCATCGGATCCGCCGCCGGTAGAGGCTTCGCTGAGCTCGAAGCCGAGGTCGCGGGCGAGCGCGTGCGCTTTGCTGAAGAGCCGCGCGGTTCCGCGGCTGCGCTCCATGGGCGGGCGATTGATGCCGCCCGTCACGGTGAGGGTGCAGCGCGGATTGGCGGGCCGCAGCGCGGCAAATTTGCGCGCGATGCGGGGGCCATCGGCGAGGCGCGGAATGCGCACGTCAATATCGGCCTGCGCATGGGCGGGGACCACGTTGCTTTTGCTGCCGCCAGCAGCCACGCCCACGCTCACGGTGAGACCGCGCTTGCGGTCGGTCCAGCCGCTGACGGTTTCAATGATGCGCGCCAGCTCAAGGAGAGCGTTCGCGCCTTTTTCGAAGTCGACGCCGGCGTGGGCGGCGACGCCTTTGACGTGAATGTGCCAGTCGCCGATACCTTTGCGCTCGGTTTTGTAGGCCAGTCCCTGCGCGGGTTCGAGAACATAGACGGCGGAGCACGGACGCGCGAGATTTTCCGTGATGGGCCGCGATGCGGGACTGCCGATCTCCTCGTCGCCGTTGAGCAGGAGGATGATTTCGCGGCGCAGCAGGCCCGCTTCCATGAGCAATTCGAGAGCAGTCGCAGCCATGGCGACGCCGGCCTTCATATCGAGAGTTCCGGGGCCCCAAAGGCGGCCGTTGCGAATGCGGCAGGGCATGGATTGAAGCGTGCCGAGCGGCCAAACCGTATCGAGATGGCCGAGGAGAAGGATGGGTTGGACGGCAGCTTTGTCGGACGAGCGCGGGCTGAAGCGGACCTCGAGAGCGTTGCCGTGGTGCGTTTGTTTGTGGATTTTGATGCGGCCGCCGAGTTGCTTGAGGTGCGCGGCGGTGAGAGCCACACAGGCATCGACCGCGGATTTCGAGTCGGAGGGCGACTCAGCCTGAACGAGTTTGCGGGTGAAGTCGAGGAGCGAGCGCTCTTTGCGGCGCGCCCCGGCCAGCAGGGCACGCATGGGGAACGCGGTTTCGGCGGAGTTTGGCATTCGGGCTCCTCTTCTCCCCGATTGCACGGCGCGGCCGGTGGGAGGCTCTTTGATTCTACGCCACTTAGAGCTATTTTTCGCACCAATCGGGGAGGGCGGCGGAAGTGGGCGCGCAGGTGCACAGTGTGGCAAAATTGCCACAGGACAGGATTCGGCGACGGAGTCTAATCTAAACACCAGACAGCTCTTGCTGGAATCGGAGAAAGTTTTTGGCTCAACCGGCGCACCTGGAACAGACGATCGCGGCACCGCTTGAGTTTTCAGGAGTCGGGCTGCACTCCGGGGCTCCCGTGACGATGCGGTTGAGGCCTGCCGCTGCCGGGTCGGGCATCGTTTTCCGGCGCACGGATCTGGACAATTTCGAGATTCCGGCGACGGGACGCAATGTGGCCAAGGTCAGCTACGCCACGAGTCTCATGCGCCAGGGAGTGCTGATCCAGACCACCGAACATCTACTCTCAGCCTTCATCGGCATGGGCGTCGACAACGTGATTGTGGAGATCGACAACCTGGAGCTGCCCATTCTGGACGGGAGCGCGTTGCCTTACGTCGAAGCGTTCCAGCGCGTCGGGATTCGCGAGCAGCGGCGGCGGCGCGAGACGTTGCGCATTCTCCATCCGGTTGAAGTGCGCGAAGGCGAAAAGTTTATCGGCGTCTATCCGGGGAGCGGCTACCGGGTTTCGTACACCATCGACTTTCCCGCGCCCATCGGCCAGCAGAAGACCTGCGTGGACCTGGCAGCGAAGACGTACGGTTCGACGATTGCGCCGGCGCGGACCTTCGGTTACAAGGCCGACGAGCGCAAGCTGCGCGACATGGGTTTGATTCGCGGCGCCGATTCGCAGAATGCGATCATCCTGGGCGAAAGTGGCCCGGAGAATGGTCCGTTGCGCTTTCCCGATGAATACGTGCGGCACAAGGTGCTGGATCTGATCGGCGATCTGGCGCTTGCCGGTCGCCGGCTGGAAGGACACGTGGTGGCGATGCGCGCCGGCCACGCCATGCACACCGCTCTTGTGGCGCGGCTGATCAAAGACCGCTCGGCATGGGAGCTGGCGCATGTGCCGGTGACGCCGGCGGCGAGCGAAGACCAGCCCGAGGAAAATTCCGGCGTGGCGGAAGCCGCGCTGGCGGGCGCGTAGCGCGGGCCATTCTTCCGAGCAATGAAAACTGAACATCGCAGGAGTTCCCATGCCCACTCCCGTCAACCGCCGCACCGTCGATCTCTCCGCGTACCCTGACCTTGCCGTCGTCTATCTCGGCATGCGCGTCAATCGACTCGTCGGCGTCAAAACCGTCTTCGGATTCGGCCCCAAGATCGCCAGCTCCGTCGCCGCTCAGCCAGACGGCCTGCTTCGCCACGAAAACTTCGTCTTTTCGTTCTTTCCCATGCACGTGGGCATGCGTCAGTACTGGCGCGACATGGCGTCACTGCTCGCATGGACTCGCTCCGAGCCGCACCGCCTTTGGTGGAAAAACTTCCTGCGCGACGCTGGAGGCACCGGCTTTTGGCACGAGACCTACACCATGCGCGGCGGCATGGAGGCCATCTACGACGACATCGCGCCGAAGGTCGGCTTCATGAGCTTCGCTCCCATCGTCCCGGCCCGCGGCTCCATGTTCACTGCCTCCCATCGCTCCACACACGCCGACGCGCTCGAACCGGTGATCACGGAATCGGATCTCTACGAAAAATGAGTGGAGAAGTCGGCGCTCTGCCCGTCTAGTCGGGAATCACTTCAATCGCCATGGCTGTAGCTTCGCCGCCGCCGATGCAGAGCGCTGCGATGCCGCGGCGGAGATTGTATTTCTGGAGCGCGGCGAGCAGCGTGACGAGAATGCGCGCGCCGGAGGCGCCGATGGGATGCCCGAGAGCGCAGGCGCCGCCGTGGACGTTGACCTTCTCTTGCGGCAGGCCGAGATCGCGCATCGCCGCCATCGCGACCACGGCAAAGGCCTCGTTGATCTCAAATAGATCGACTTCCGCAAGAGACCAGTCGGTGCGTTCGAGCAATCCGCGAACAGCGCCGATGGGCGCGGCGGGAAAGAGCGCGGGCTGGTTGGCGTAGCTCGCGTGCGCGACGATGGTGGCCAGCGGTTTGAAGCCGCGACGGTCGGCTTCAGACCGGCGCATGAGGACCAGCGCGGCTGCGCCGTCCGAAATGGCGCTGGAGTTGGCCGCCGTCACCGTGCCGCCTTCGCGAAACGCCGGCTTGAGATGCGGAATTTTTTCGGGCGTGGCCTTGAGCGGCAGCTCGTCGTGGGCGATCTGACGCTCGGTTTTGCCTGCCGCGACCGTGACAGGAACGATTTCTGCGGCAAAGGTTCCGTCGGCCGTGGCTTTTTGCGCGCGAGCCAGTGAGGCGAGGGCGAATGCATCCTGTGCTTCGCGGGTAAAGCCGTAGCTTTGCGCGCAGTCTTCGGCGAATGTGCCCATCAGGCGGCCTTTGTCGTAGGCGTCCTCGAGGCCGTCGACAAACATGTGATCGAGTACGCGGCCGTGGCCCATGCGATAGCCGGTGCGCGCGCGGTCGAGGAGATAGGGCGCGTTGCTCATGCTCTCCATGCCGCCGGCGACGATGATGCTGGCGCTGCCAGCGAGCAAGAGATCGTGGGCGAGCATGACGGCCTTCATGCCCGAACCGCACATCTTGTTGACGGTGGTTGCGCCGGCGGAGAGTGGCAAACCCGCGCCCAGAGCGGCCTGGCGCGCGGGCGCCTGACCCTGCCCCGCGGGAAGCACGCAGCCCATGAGGACTTCGTCGACTGCATTTGCGGGAAGGCCGGAGCGCTCGACAGCGGCGCGGATCGCGGCCGAGCCGAGCTCAGGAACGGCAAGCCCGCTGAGATCGCCCTGAAATGCGCCGATGGGGGTGCGGGCAAAGCCAACGATCGCGATGGGGTCGGGTTTGGACATGGCAACTCCTTCCATCAGGTGCGTCAGCGAGGCGGCATGCGCAATGCGCCGTCGAGGCGGATAGTTTCGCCGTTGAGCATCACGTTCTCGACGATGTGGCGGACGAGCGCGGCGAACTCCGCGGGACGGCCGAGACGCTGCGGGAAAGGAACGCTTTTCGCGAGTGCGTCCTGCACCTCCTGCGGGAACGCAGCCATCATCGGCGTCTCGAAGATGCCGGGGGCGATGGTGACGACGCGAATGCCGGAGCGCGCCAGTTCGCGCGCGATGGGCAGCGTGAGCGCGGCGACTCCGCCTTTTGAGGCGGCGTAGGCGGCCTGACCGATCTGGCCATCAAACGCTGCAATCGACGCGGTGTTGACGATGACGCCGCGCTCGCCGTCTTCGCCGGGTTCTTCTTTGGCGATGACGGCGGCGGCGAGGCGGATCATATTGAAGGTTCCAACGAGATTGATGTTGATAGTTTTCGCGAAAGATTCGAGGCGATGCGGCCCTTCGCGGCCGACAACTTTCTCGGATGGTGCAATGCCGGCGCAGTTCACCAGTCCGTGCAAGTGGCCGAAGGCCTCAAGCGCGAGATCGACTGCGGCCTGGGGGTCGCTTTCGCTGGTGACGTCCGTGAGCGAGAAGCGGGCGGCGTTGCCGAGCTCGGCGGCCAGTTTTTCGCCCGCGGCGCGATCGAGGTCGGCGATGACGACCGAGCCGCCTTCAGCAGCGAGAAGCCGCGCCGTAGCCGCGCCGAGGCCCGATGCGCCGCCGGTGATGAGAAAGACGTGATTGGCAATTTGCATGGAAGTCGATGCGCCTTTAAGTCCCCGGGCTGGGCGAATTCGCGTCTGTGGAGTTCGTGCTATCCCACCCATTCGCCCAAACACGGGCGAATGGATGGGGCACGGGAAGTTTGTTCTTCAAGCGATGAAAGACCGGGGCCCATTCAAGATCGCAGCATATCATTTTGCATGATGGTGTGCGATTGGACGGCTGGAGGGAAATGACTGTGAGTCCTGATCATGCGGGCGCGCCGGTGACGCAGTTGAGCGAAGACGAGAGGCTGTTTGCGGATGCGGTGCGCGCGTTTGCTCGCGACGAAGTAGCTCCGCTGGTGCGGCGCATGGACGAGGCGCAGCAGATGGACGCGGCGCTCATCGAAAAGATGTTTGCGCTGGGGCTGATGGGGATTGAGATTCCCGAGGAGTACGGCGGCAGTGGGGGATCGTTCTTCGATGCGGTGCTGGCTGTGGAGCTGCTGTCGGCCGTTGATCCCGCCGTGGCGCTCGTGGTGGACGTGCAGAATACGCTGGTGGCGAGCGCGATCATGAATTGGGCGACGGAGGGGCAGAAGCGAGTCTATTTGCCGAAGCTCGCTGCGGACACTGTCGGTGCGTACGCGTTGAGCGAGGCAGCGTCGGGCTCGGATGCTTTTGCCTTGCAAACCCGTGCCGAGAAACGCGGCGGTGACTATGTGCTCAACGGACGCAAGCTTTGGATCTCGAACGCGAAAGAAGCAGGACTGTTCATCGTCTTCGCCACGGTCGACGCGAACGCGGGATACAAGGGGATCACGGCTTTTTTGATCGAGAAAAACACGGCGGGATTCACCGTGGGCCGCAAGGAGGACAAGCTGGGAATTCGCGCGTCGAGCACGTGCGAGTTGATTCTGGAAGACTGCGCGGTGCCCGCGGCGCAGGTGCTCGGCGTCGTGGGGCAGGGATACAAGGTCGCCATGGAGACGCTGAACGAGGGGCGCATCGGGATTGGCGCGCAAATGCTGGGGCTAGCCGAGGGCGCGTGGGGCCACGCGGTCAAACATGCAAAGGACCGCAAGCAGTTCGGCAAGGCGCTGGTGGAGTTCCAGGCCATGCAGTTCCAGCTGGCAGAGATGGCGACCCAGATTGAGGCGGCAAAGTTGCTGGTCTACAACGCGGCGCGGCTGAAGGATGCGCGACGCGAGTTCCGCAAAGAGGCGGCGATGGCGAAGTACTTTGCGTCGCACACGGCAGAGCGGGTGGCGAGCCTGGCTGTGGAGGTGCTGGGCGGGTCGGGATTCGTGAAAGAGTCGCCCGTCGAAAAGCTTTTTCGGGACGCGAAGATCGGGACGATTTACGAGGGCACGTCGTTTATGCAGTTGGCGGCGATTGCGAAGTGTGTGCTGTAGGGCGGAGTGAAAGAGTGAAGAAGTGAGTCCTGGTTCTTGGACAGTGGTCCGCGAATCGGGGGCGAACTCTTAGCCGGTAGAAGCCCGCGCTCGCGGCTCCCTATTTCCGCTTGAAAGAACGATCGTCGTTTACATGTTTTGCCTTTTCTTTGAGAACATAACGAGGGTGTTTGCATCCATTGCAGGGAGGAAAACTTCTCCCTTCAATGCAAGTTACCTCGTGTTCTTTTCGGTGTTCTGGGTCGTGGGTTACGGTATAAATCCCTGAAAATGGAACCGTATCGTGCGGTTTGTAAGCCATTGAAGCCCCCCTTTTGATGCAGCGATCATATGCCAATTAAAATCGCACATTGCCGATAAAACCCGCTGTCCGGAAATCATTTGCCGCACGGTGGAGGGTAGTTGGACGTGGATTTGTTGGTTGGAAATAAATCGCTCAAGTCCGGCGCTCCGCTTTTAGGCTGCGGGGAGGGTGCCAGCAAATCTAGCACGGTTGTGGATGTGTTGGGGTCTTTGAAAGGATTGCAGACTTTCCCGGTTGTTGCGTCCAGCACGTACCAACTCTCTCCAAACCGTTCAAAGCGGTGTGAGGGGAACTGACGACCGACTAACAAGCCGGACCCGAAACCAACCGCAACCGTTCCAGAGATTAACAAGACGAAAACCGCAAGCCCCGACTTTCCTGTGAATTGCATAAGTCCTCCGAAAATCCGAGCGACGAAAACCGCGCCCCGGCCTAGGACCGGGGGCACGGGTTTATTGACAGTTGAGTTTAATCGTCACGGATAGTTTGAAACTCCGGATACGGAGAGCCGCGATGATCGCACCCAACCCGGTTATCAAATGAGTCATGCTGACCTCGTTGAATAGAATCGCCCTTTCGGGTATTTCAACGCTCTACCTGATACCTCAGCGGAGAGTGCAATCACTTTATCACTAGTCGGGCGGTGCGGTTTCAATGTTCCTTGCGGTTTGCAAAGTAAAACCCTCCGCCGATACCGAGAAACAAAAAACTTCCGAGTATTGTGCGGATTTCGCCCGTGCCGATGCCGTAAAGAAGCATGACGGTTCCCGCCCCGACCATGAAGGCGATATACCACTTAACAGGAATCATCCGAAGTCCCCCGCAAACACTTTACACCCGCAAATTCATCCGACTATCCGTTCAACAACTGATCGATCGTCTCGATGTCGACGAGGCCGTTGCAGCCGTAAAGGGCCGGGAGCACTTTGGCTGCGGGATGCTCGCGGCGGAGGGCGGCGACTTTGTCGGTGCCGACGCGGTAGGCGGGGAGATACATGCGGCCTAAGAGCGGGTGGCGGCCCCATGCGCCGGAGAGCTTGTTGGCGCGCTCTTCGGTGACGAGAAAATCGCGGCGCAGCGTGGCGGCAACTTCCTGCTGTTCGCGGCCCTCGCCCCAGGTCATCCACGACGACTGGTTCTTGGCGTCGTCCTGCAAGAGCGCGAGAAGCACGCCGATCTGGAGATCTTCGTCGGGGAGCTCGGCGACTTCCGCGACTCCGTGCGCAATGAGGATGGCGTTGTTGGCGATGCCCTCAAAGAGCGTGGCGGCGCGGGTGTTCATGGTGAGCACAGTGGCTTCAAAGCCGGCCTGGCCGCGCACATACAGATCTTGCAGATACGCAAACGTCGTCACATGGCCCGGCACCACCTCATGGCTAACAAGCTGCTCGAACTCGGGATACGAAATCTCGAGGGACGCGTTGATTTCGTAGCTGGCTTCGTACTCGGGAAGACCTGCCGCGGTGCGGGCGCGGCCAATGTAGTTCATCGACCCGGAGAACCACGCGTCCTTGATGGGCATGAAGTTGATGTTGGCGCGGGGAACGGTGTCGAGTTCATGCGGCAGATGCGGGACGAGGTTTTTCGCCGAGAGGGCGTCGAAGTGGGCGATAACGGCCTGGCCCAAGGCTTGAACAGAGGCCATGGGCGTGACGCGCTGGTTGCGCCAGGTGTCGACGGCGGCGAGGATGCCACCGGAAGTGGAGTGGCCGGCGCGGCCGAGCAGCTCGGCTACGCGCTCGCGCTTGGCCTCGGGGCGCGAGGGCTCGGGCGCTTTGGCGGTAGAAGCTTCGACGGCGCGCGTGTAGGGAACGGCATCGCCTTTGCCGAGAACTTCCATGGCGAGGTCCCACATGACTTCGAGCGAAACGGCAAGACCCTCGAGATAGGCGCGGCGCAGAGCGGGACAACTTGCGGCTTCCTTGCGCAAACCGGCGATGGCTGCGGGGAGATCGACGTCGCGGAGATAGGACTCGAAGGCGGCGCGATCGATCTCTTTGGCGCCAACGCCGCCGGATTGGCGCAAAAGCGCGGCGGCCGGATGCGTGTAGGCAGCGGGCAGAGGATCATCCGAGAACCACGAGTCGGCGATGAAGCGGCCGGTGCCGGAAGGATTCATGACGTCGCCGCCCCAGAGTGTGTCGATGCCGAGGACGGCGTCAGCTACATAAAGATCGAGTTGGTTCATGACGTTTTCTTCTCCGCTTTAGACCGAAACCGTAAATGCTCTATCTGGCGATCGTGGTTTCCCACCCATGCGGCGATGAGACTGCCGAATGGATGGGGCACAGGGCGAGAAATGACCTTGCCGGCGATTGTGGTTTCCCACCCATGCGACACAAAACGTCGCATGGATGGGGCACGGCGCTTTTGAGTGCTGCAATCATCGAGCACCTTTGATGCTACCGCGCCAGACATACACGCAAAGACCGATGAAAAGCAGCGCGGAAACGGATTGCGAGATCGGATCGATGGAATAAAACGGCGTTTGGATGAGATCTTCGTGGAAGCTCGGAAAGAGGCGCAGGGCCGCGCCGAGCACGCCGCCGAGCGCGCCGCCGGCCATGAGTCCCGAAGCCAGGATGATGCCGCGCTCGCGAATGCCGTGGCCTGCTTCGCCGCCGGTCTTCTCTGCGCGGCGATTGACGAAGTGCGAGAGGAAGCCGCCGGTGAGGATGGGCGTGGTGAGGCTCAAGGGCAGATAAATGCCGAGCGCGAAGACCATGGAGGATTTGCCGAGCATTTCGAGCACCACCGAAATGAGAGCGCCCACGCCGAAGAGAAGATAGGTGACCGGCTGGTGGCTCATGAATCCCACGACCAGCGCCTTCATGATGGAGGCTTGCGGCGCGGCGAGGATGGGACGCGTGTCGCCGGCGGCGGATTCGCCGAACTGGAAGGTGTGAGCCAAGAGGACGATGGTGAGTCCGGCGGCGGCGGCCGCAGCGAGGATGCCGATGAATTTGATTTTTTCCTGCGCGGCGGGCGTGTTGCCGAGCCAGTAGCCGGTTTTGAGGTCGGTCATGAACTGGCCGGAGACGCAGAGCGCGGTGCAAACCATGCCGGCAATGGCCATGATGAAGAACATGCCCGTGTTGCCGGAGAGGCCGAAGTGCAGAAGCACCACCGAAGAGATGATGACGGTGAGCATGGTCATGCCGGAGGCGGGATTGTTGGCCGTGGTGGCGATGGCGTTGGCGGCTACCGACGCAAAGAAGAAGGCAAAGAGCAACGTGAGCGCGAGGCCTACGGCAAGGACGGTCCAGGAGACCTGGAGACGCGAGAAGAAGATGGCGACGGCGAGGGCGCTGACGATGATGCCGAGGAGAATCGCGGGCAGGGAGATGTCGCGATCGGTGCGGACGGATGTATCGGCGACGCGCGAATGGAAGGCGCGCAGGGCGATGCCGAAGGAGCCTGCAATGACGCGCAGCGACTTGATGACGCCGAAGATGCCGGCCGTGGCGATGGCTCCGACTCCGATGTAGCGCACATAGCTCGAATAAATCTGCGCGGCGGACATGGCGGAGACAGGCGTGAGGCCGGGATACACCGGCATGTTGACGTGGCTGCCGAGGAACCAGATGAGGGGAACGAGAACAAAGTTGGCGAGAATGCCGCCGGCGCAAAAGACGATCGCGCTCGGCAGGCCCATGACGTAGCCGAGGCCGAGGATGAATCCGACGGCGTCGAAGTTGAAGACCATGCGGCCGCGATCGGCGAGTGTGCGCATAACGGGAATGAACTGGAGATTGAGGTACTCGCGCCAGACGTGAAAGGTGGTGACAAAAAAATCGTAGATGCCGGCGATGCAGGTTGCCTGCAGCAGCAGCTTTGCCTGCGAACCGCCGCTCTCGCCGGTGACGAGGACTTCAGTGATGGCTGTGGCCTCAGGGAAGGGGAATTGGCCGTGCATCTCGCGCACGAAGAAGCGGCGCAGAGGAATGACGAAGAGAACGCCGAGGCATCCGCCGGCGAGACAGATAAAGACGGTCTGAAAGGGATTGGGGCTGAGGTGAAGGATGTAAAGCGCGGGGAGGGTGAAGACCGCGCCCGCGACCACGGCGGCCGACGCGCCGCCCGTGCCGGTGATGATGACATTCTCAAGCAGAGTGCCGCGGCGCCGGACGGCGCGGGCCAGGCCGATGGCGAGGATGGAGATGGGAATGGCGGCTTCCATGCCCTGGCCGACCTTGAGCGTGGAATAGGCCGTGGCGACGGTGAAGATGACGCAGAATACGACGCCCCAGATGATGGCCCAGGCCGTGAGCTCTGGTGCACGCATCTGGGCTTGAATGATGGGCGTGTAGGTTTCGCCGGGCTTCAGCGGCCGGTAGGCGTTTTCAGGAAGAGACTTGGGTTCTTGATCAGTCGATTGTTGTTCGGTCGATTCTGGTTCGCTCATGGAATGGGTCCCTCAATCATGGGAGTGCACAGCACTCGCGGGCTCGAGGCCGGACGAAGCGGGTCGCGGCTCGCGCAGTCGAGCGGGCGCGTTGTTTCGACCCGCATGCCGCGAAGCAATGCCGGGAATGGGGCGGGGTACGCGGCCAGGTACGAGATTTGCGCTGATTTGGATAGCAAGCAAGAGTGTACAGCGCGGAGGGCCGGTGGCGGCAACCGGCTTGGGCACGTGGGAGGGCTGGAGGCGAAGGGCGATGAAAAGCTCGCCGGGAGGCGCATTTTACTCGTACAATGCTACCAACTCCCCTTGACTGGCCGGGCTCAGTGTTTATTTCGTGGCGTTGCCGGCGGCAGAGCGAATCGCTGGCGTGCCAGACTCCGAATGGAAAACGGCAGTCGAATGGAAAGAGGGGGCAACGATGATTCTCAGCGAGAGAAAGCCGCGGCTGGCCAGGGTCTTGGGAGCCGTGGGGGCAATCCTCGGCGGGATTGTTGCCTGTATGGTATTGCAACCCCTGCTGAGTGAAAGAGCGCGGCACTACCGATTCGAGCAGTTTGCGAATTCGGATGTGGTAGCGCAGGAACGCAGCAAAATTCTTTCTGAAGAAAAGATGGGACGTCTTACCCCCTGCGATCTCGACGATTCGCCGGATGCGCTGCCATCCGATTCCGTTTGTTTCGATTCCGCAGTCGACGGCGGCGGCATCCGCAGCATCGGTTGGAACCAATACTACGCTGTGGTTTCAATCGAGACAGCAGAGGGCCAAACGCTTTATTCGATACCGGAACCGGCCGATTGGAAGTTTTGCGTGGCTCTGCTTTTTCCTGTGGCCGGGTTTTTCATCCTATGGGGCGCAGTGCGCGCAATCGGAAGGATGGGAACTGATCCCGACGAAAACTTATTTTGACCGGGATCGGGAAGTTTTGGCGCTTCAATCCAGCTGTGGCGTGAAATTGAGTGGGGCGGCAGACTGCACGATCATGGCGATTGCCGGACACGCCGGCAGCAAGCTGCTGGAGCGGTACAGCCACGTTCGCAGGGAAGCCTAGCGTGCAGCGACGGAACCCCTTGCCGCAAGCATCAGAACGGCGGGTTCGGCCGCAATCTGTGACGCAAACGCCCGATAGTAGGCAGAAAAGCAGGAGCGAAGAGCGAGCATCTGCTCCATGCAATTGTGGTGGACCTGGTGGGGATCGAACCGACGACCTCTTCCATGCCATGGTCTCCGAACTGTGTAACCTATTGAAAACATGGGCGTCGATGGCGAAGAAAAGCAATCGAAAGCACACTTTGGCGCTCGAAAATGAGTCTCTGCACCCTCATCGGCGCCCTCCGATAGCAGTCGGGCAACTTTGAATAACGAAATTCATTATTAAAGGTTTATGTATTATGCTTTAATAAAGAAGGAGCGGATGAAGACATGTCTCCAGACCGCAAGGCCGCCGCATGGAGCCATTATGTGACTACAACACTCTCTGGAGAGAAAGTACGGGCATTCATTCCTCCACCGTTGCCCCCCGATCCGGGAGCGCTTGATCTGACCTCGCTGCAAGCCATCCTTGCCGAGGCGAACCAGGCAGTTGGGCGACTGGACGGGATGACCTCCGCTCTCCCCGATCTCAAGCTCTTCCTCTACTCTTATGTTCGCAAGGAAGCAGTGCTTTCCTCTCAGATTGAGGGAACGCAGTCTTCGCTCTCCGACCTTTTGCTCTACGAGAATGCCGAGGTCCCGGGCGTTCCTCTGGACGATGTCCAGGAGGTTTCGAACTATGTGGCCGCCCTGAACCATGGTCTTGAACGGATGCGAGGCGGCTTTCCCCTCTCCCTTCGGCTCATCCGGGAGATACACGGAGTTCTTCTGGCAAAAGGGCGAGGCAGCCATGCACAGCCGGGACACTTCAGGAAAAGCCAGAATTGGATTGGCGGCAGCCGTCCTGGTAATGCAGCGTATGTGCCGCCGCCGCCCGAATATGTAATGGAATGCATGGGGCAGCTCGAAACATTCATGCATCGGGATGACGCAGCACTCCCCCTGCTGGTGCGGGCCGGCCTTGTCCATGCCCAATTTGAGTCGATCCATCCGTTTCTCGATGGGAATGGCAGAGTCGGCAGGCTCCTCATCACCTTCATGCTTTGTGCCGAGGAAGCATTGCGTGAACCCGTGCTCTATCTAAGCCTGTTTTTCAAGAGACACAGGCGTCTCTATTACGATCGACTCAATGGGACGCGAGGGAGTGATGGTTGGAATGAGTGGCTCGACTTTTTTCTTCAAGGGGCACGAGATACCGCAAATCAGGCGGCGAAAATGGCCGGCAGCATCGACAAGCTCTTCCAAATAGATAAAGCAAAGATTGAACGCCTCGGCCGCGGAGCTCCTTCTGCCCTGTTGATCTACAGGTACGCTCAGGTTAACCCGCTCTTCTCCATTAGAAATGCAGCTCGCTCAACGATGGTGAGTTTTCCAACCGCTTCCTCCGCCGTGGCTCGAATGACTGACGCAGGCATTCTGCGCGAGTCCAGTGGAAAGCGAAGAGGCCGTCTATTTCTCTACGAGGGCTACCTCAATCTTCTCAATCGGGAATCCTGATGGGTTTCACAAGCAGGGGTGCGAAGCGAACGCAAAAGTGGTGGAGATGATATGCCGGGTGTTCGCAAAATGCTTCAGCACCCTCGCTGGAAGAAGTAGCGTCGTAAGTTGTTGGATTTGGTGGACCTGGTCGGGATCGAACCGACGACCTCTTCCATGCCATAGCCCCTATTAAATGTACTTTCAACAACTTACAGGCCGCTGGGGACTGCCAAACCACGCGGAAATACGCCGAAGACGAATATTTAACAGGTGATTTTGCAGGTGAAGAATGAATTGGGTTCCTTGGCGTCAGCTATGGCGGCAGGTTGCACTCTTAACTGGTCAATCCGCACTGCAACAGTTCTTGATGCTCGTGCATGGCCTGTCACGCGACGTTGCAAAAGGCTAACCGTCACGCAGCGGCGGAGAAAACCGTCCGCAAGATGGAGGCCGGGGCGATAACCTTTGTAGTAGCCCAAACCATCGGCCTCGCCACAGGCCGGTCACACACCTACTCAGTTAAAATTATTCAGTGCGAGATCGGTACGCATATAGTGGCCCGCCTTGCGCTGCACAGAGAAGAGGAAAGGTTTTCCAATGAGCGAGATGGCTCTCTTCGAAGAACGTCCGGTGCGCCGGGTCTTTCACGATGAGGAGTGGTGGTTTGTTCTCACCGACATTGTTAGCGCGCTGACGGATTCGCCCGCTCCCTCCGATTACCTGAAGAAGCTGCGGCGCCGCGATCCCTCTCTGGCCGAGGCCTTCAAAGGGGGGGGACAATTTGTCCCCCCCCTTGCGCTTCCCTTTGAAACGGAGGGGGGAATGCAAAGGCTCCAGTGCTGGAACGTCCCTGGAGTTCTCCGGCTGATCCAGTCCATCCCTTCCCCCAAGGCGGAGCCATTCAAGCGTTGGCTTG
>JBEKIE010000069.1:0-20228 GCA_050011915.1 Occallatibacter sp. | reverse complement strand
GGAATAAAGCCCGGAGTTGAGACCTCTCGGCTGCTACAATCCGTCATCTAAAGGAGCATAGGGACTCCTTGTTGAGGTGAACGATGAAACGACCTCTCACTGCCTTGTTATTGCTCGCGTGTCTGCCGGTTCTCTGCGCGCAAAAAACCCGCATGGGCCAACAGCCGCCTTATGCAAAGCCTGGTGTTGATTACCCTATCAAGGTGCACATCTCCGGAATGCGGATCCAGTATGAATACGATCCGAGCAGACACGAACTCGGCGCCGGTCCATACGGCGATGAACTCCATGCCAACGCGGTCATTGACCAGAAAAAGCTGGAGCTGACCTGCGGCTTCCTTTACGACTCTCACTACTACCAGCCTGCTTTTTTCCCCGGCGACTACACCGCGAGGCTCTTGAAGCCGAACAAGGGTGCCGCAGCTCCCATCTTCGACGAATACGAGCTTTTGCTGCCCGATCGCCACGTCTGGCGCTGCACGGTTACGGGGATTTTTGAGTAGCGCGACGACGACGCGCAATAGGTATTCGATTGAGCGGGACGAGCAACGTCCCTACGGGACTCCTCACTCGATTGCGGATCGTCCACCCCACGCTGAAGCGCGGGGCTAACAACCGATGCGCCTACAGCGCGGCCGTCCGCAGATTCACGGCGCGAGGAATCAAACAAAACAGGACGATCACCCCGGCCTTGCATTTCAATTGTGGTCATATTATTATGGTCATATTGACGATGGAGATCCCATGCAGAAGATTCCGGCCGCACAGTTCAAGTCGCAGTGCCTCGCTTTGATGGACCAGGTCGCCGAAAGCGGCCGTCCCATGGTGGTCACAAAGCACGGGAAACCGGTTGTTCAAATCATCCGGGCTGATTCCAACGAAGACGACATCTTCGGCTTCCTGGCTGGAAAAGGCCGCATTGTTGGAGACATCGAGAACACGATTCCCATCTCAGATTGGAATCTGCCCGAATGATTCTTCTCGACACTCATGTTGTGGTCTGGCTTGCTTTTGAACCCGACAAACTGTCGAAACGCGCGAAAGAGGCCGTCCGCGCTGCTCGTCTTAAGGGCGGACTTGCGATTGCAGGAATTACCCTTATGGAGTTGGCCTGGCTTGCCGAAAGAGGCCGGGTAGAGACCACGCTCAGCGTAGAATCGTTCGTCCGCCAGTGCGCTTCCAAAGTGACGGTGCTCGCGATTACGCCGGAGATCGCCGCGCGCGCAGCCAGCTTCCCCGATTCCTATCCGAAAGATCCCCAGGACCGTCTCATCGGAGCAACGGCGTTGGTAGAAGGCGTTGAGCTGGTCACTCACGACAAGTCGATCAAAAAGTCCGGCCTCGTTCCCGTCATTTGGTGACGGAAGGCCACGCTTTTATTTGCTTAATTTGACTGCAGCCGATGCCGCGCCGTGCCTGCATGGCCCACACATCCGCATATCGAAAACCCGACTTCACCGCGGGATGTCTACGAGTGCTTTTGCGCCCAATCGCGGGCCTCGTCGAAGCGCTCACGGTCGCGCCATACTCCGCGATCCCAATGATCGCCGATCAGTTCGAACTGCTGGCGGGCAACGGTCACATCCTGGAATTTGTATGCGAACCAGGCCATCTTATTCTTCAGCTGTCCCGTGGAACCGTATTGCGCGGTAATCGCCTCGTATCCTCGTTGAATGCGCGGCCAATCCATTTCTTTAACGCCGAAATTCCTTCCGTTCTTTCCCACTACCGACACTGCAATATGAAAATAGATCGCATCGCCCTGCTCGCCGCCGACACGGTCCGCGGCGGAAGTGGCGAAGGTTACGGCATCCCCTGGCTTTCCGTCCCATTTGGGTAACAGGTACATCGCCATCTGCTTATAGAGACGGAAGTATTCCGGTTCGAACTGGATGCCCTGCTCGAAGACCTCCCTCATTTTGGCCTCGTCCCAGTTCTGCGCCAGGCCCACAATCATCATCTCGGAGTACCACTGCGGGCAGCGCTCATGGAGATTGGCCGCTGCGTTGAGGACGTTCAGCGACTCCTGAATGCGCTCATTGAAGAGCTTCCAGCCCTCATCGCTCACCGTATTCGCCATGCCGTTGCCGCGCGCCACCCATGCCCAGCGATGAAGGCAGGTGGCCAGGGCAACCCGAGCGGTGATGGAATCCGGACGTTGCGCAACCCAGCGCCTGAGGTGCGCCATGTGATCGAGAGTGTCCTTGTCGGTAAGCGTGGGCTTGTCGAGCGCGCCGTAAAACTCCGTCAGCTTCCAGCTTCCTCCCGCCGCGCGCCTCTTCTGGCTGCGCAACTCGTACGCCATGCGATCCAGCTCATCGAATTTCTCCTCGACCAGATCGGTCTCGATGAGACGCGTCCACTGGCCGCCGTGCCATGAGCTTTCATCTTCATTCGATGCAATGGCTTTTGGCGTGACTGGCGCTGTCTGCGCCTTCAGCGGTTTAGAAAGAAATACAAGTGACGGCGTGAGGACAAGAAGAGCGGCAAACTTTGAGACGTGCATGAGCGAACCTCTTAAAACGAGATCATGCTAGCGCAAACTGCCACGCGGAACAAGGTAGCCAGGATTGGAATATGGCTGAGGAATATGTCATCTGACGTCCCATAAATCCCGGGGCTAACGAACCTCGCCCCTGCGAGGCGTCAATCCCCCGTCCACAAGCTGAGAGCTGGCAGCTGATCGCTGACGGCTTCGCCCTTCTCCAGGTGATGCGGATCACATGCCACCGTGCCTCCGCTCGAAGAAAATAGGGGCGCTAGGAGCCTTCCCATGGCCACTGTTGCGATTCCTGAAACAAAAACCATGCTCACCCTCCCCGGAGACGCGGTGCGGCAGATTCTCTGGCGGTATGCCGACCGGTTCGACTTACAGATGCTTGTTGCATCGGCGCGCGGCGTGGCGCGCGGAACCGTGGCCCGCCTGGTGGCGGCCGGCGAACGTAATACGCACGAATGGACCCCGGCCAAAGAGGCAATGCTCGACGCGTTCGACCGCGCCGGCGTCACCGCAGCCTTCATGGAGCCCGAAGAGGGCGGCTTCATCGCCGGACCCAAGAATCTCGCGCTCGGTCTCGCGGCCTTTGAGCTGGCGTGGGTGGATGGCGGCGCAGCCACGGCAAGCCTGGCAGGATTTCTGGCACTCTCGCCCATTCACGAGCGCGGTACGCAGGAGCAGGTCACGCGTTACAAGAAGCTGGCCGCTCCGCCGCTACCGGGAGAAGACCGCAAGCCCTGGCGCGGCGCCTTCGCCTTGACCGAGCCCATCCCCTATGTGGGCGTCGACGCCGGCATGTTGAGCGGCAAAGTGCGCGTGGCCGAGTGGAAAGACGGCGAGGAGCCGATGCTTGAAGTGGACAAGCGCGGCCGTTTCATCACCGGCATCGCTTATGCCAACTTCGTCACCGCCGCAGTGAACACCGACGACGAGCGCATCAAGGGCAGTTGCGTGGTGATTCTGGAAGAGACCGACCCCGGCACTTTCGATCGTGGCACTGCAACCAAAAAGCTCGTGCACCAGCTTTCTTCCACCGGCGATCCCGTCTTCAATCTGAAAGTGCCGGCCAGCCGCATCGTTGGCGGATACACCGTGAAGGACGGCGTAATCGTGCCCAACTTCAATCATGGCGAAATCATCGAGGCGGTCTTCCGCCGCACGCGCGTGCCCGTGGGATTGATGACGGCATCGAAGCTGCTCTCGGCTGTCGAGCCGGTGATTCGCTACCAGCGCCAGCGCTTCCGCGGCGCCGAGGGCGCCAAGCCCGGCTCGGTCCGCTACGAACATGGCCTGCAGCAGCGCGAAGATGCACTGCATCGCCTGGTCGACGTTTGGGCCACGGGCGAGGCCGCGTCTTCGCTCGGTTTCGCCACGGCGCGGTTGTTCGATGAGTTGGACCCGCTGGAAAAACAGAAGACCACAATCCTGAAGCAGCGCGGCGTCGCGGGCGGGCGCGCCGAAGTGAAAGCGCTGAGGGAAAGCGAGCTACGCGCCATCGAGCTGTTGCGCTTGAAAGAAGACGATCCGCGCCGCGCCGAGCTCGAGGCCGATACCCTGGTGCAGTATGTTCTCAAAGACGCCGAGGCCAACGTGCTTTGCCCGGCGACCAAGCTTTGGAACACCGGCCACGGCGCAAACCTGTTGCGCGAGGCCGTGAGCCTGATGGGTGGTTACGGCATTACCGAGGACTGTCCCGGATTCCTCGCCAACAAGTGGATGGACGCGCAACTGGAAGCGACCTACGAAGGCCCTGAAGCCGTGCAGCGCCGCCAGTTGACCATCACGATGACGAGAGAGGTCTTCCTGGCGCAGTTTGCCGTGTGGACCGCGGAGATGCGCAGGATTGCATCCGCGCGTCCCGGCACCGGCGCCTGCACGCTGGCCTCCGCCATGAACCTGTGGGCGTGGTCGCTGCATTATCTGCAAGGCGCCACCGACCCCGTTGGCGGCAAGCTCTACCATGGCCAGCGCCAGGGCGTAACCTTCGCGCTTGCCGACGCGCTCAGTTGGCTGATGGCCTCGCGTTGCCAGATCCTCGATGTGCTCGAGCTTGAAACGCGCGGCGCCGCCGATGCCGTCGCCGCCGAAGGCCTGGCTGGAACCGTGCAATTCCTGAGCGACCTGTGCCACACCCAAGCCGCGCAAGCCGCAGGCGAAGTTTCGCGCATCTGCGCCGAGCTGGTCTTCGGCTACACTCGTCATCCCGCGTGGGACGAGCAAGAGCACCGCAGTTGTTTTCTCTCGAGCGAGCTCGAAGAGCTTGAAGAAACCATGCCCGGCATTATGGCTATCGCTGTCGACGTTCTTCAGGCCGACGGCAGTCACCCGGCGAAGGCCGGCCCGTGCGCCGGATGCGCGGGGTCGAGCGAGTTCCTCCGCCTGCAGAGCAAGTTGACCACGTGCCTCACCGGCGCGCGCCTCGCCAAAGATCGCGCCGCCGATACCGTCAGCAAAGTGATGATCCCTGAAGCGCTGGATTATCCCGTATGAGCTCTGCTTCGCAGCCCGTCGAGATCGACCGCCAGACGATGGAAGTTGACATCGCCTGCGCCGGTTTCGGTCCGGCCACGGGCGGCTTTCTCACCACGTTGACCCAGGCCTGGAGCCAGAACCCCGCCGATCCCGCGTTTGAAAGCCGCGTTGCGCCGGGCATGCCGCTGCAGGTGCTCTGCTACGAGCGTGCCGACGATCTGGCCGCAGGCGTGAGTGGCGTGGTCACGCGCGCCGAGAGCATTCGCGCGAGCCTTCCCGCGCTCGATCCCGCCCAGATTCCCATGGCCGCCACGGTCAAGCAGGAGCGCATTCTCTACCTGCTCGATCCCATCGGCGCCAGCCGGCGCTCCGCGCTTTTACGTTTTGGAGATTTTTTTCTTGGTTTTGGAAAAGATCGGTGGGTAAATGACTTTTCCTTCGAGCTGCCCTGGGCGCCTGCGTTTCTTCAGAAACGTGGCGGCTTGGTGCTCTCCATCGGCCAGTTCAACCAATGGGTCGGCGCGCAACTGATGGCTGGTGGCCTGGTGCAAATCTGGCCGGGCACGCCGGTCAGTGCTCCCATCTTCGCCGGCGTCGCGAACGCGCAATACCGCGGCATCGCCGGCATTCGCCTTGCCGATCAGGGCGTGGACAAGCTCGGTGCGCCCGCCGACGGCTTCATGCCCGGCATGGATGTGCGCGCGCAACTTACCGTCGTCGGCGACGGCCCTGTGGGCGCAATCGGCCAGCGGCTCGACGAGCGTTTTGGTCTGCCTGCCGGCCACGCGCGACGCGAGTGGGCCCTCGGCATGAAGTTCGTCATCGAACTGCCTGAAGACACCACGCTCGAGCCCGGCACGGTCTGGCACACTTTCGGCTACCCTGAGCCGGAGATCTTTGGCTTTCTTTACGTGCATCCCGAGCGCCTCGTCTCCGTCGGCATCTTCGTTCCTTCGTGGCTTGGCGACCCGCAGCGCACCGCCTATCGCTATCTGCAGCACTACATCCAGCATCCTGCGCTGTGGCGTCATCTTGAGGGCGGCACACTGCGCTCCTGGGGCGCAAAATCCCTCGAGGAATCGGGACTGCACGGCGAGCCCTTTCTCACCGGCGATGGCTTTGCGCGCATCGGCGAGGGCTCCGGCTCAACCAACACGCTCACCGGCTCCGGCGTCGACGAGGCCTGGACCACCGGCGTCCAGCTTGGCGAGGCCGTTCTCGATATTCTCCGCGATGGCCTTCCGTTCTCGCAGGAGAACCTGTCCAAGACCTATGAAAAACGCCGCCGTGCAAGCTGGGTCGAACGCGGCGCGCGCCAGGCCCGCAACGCCCGCAACGGTTTTCATCGCGGCTTTGTGCGCGGCCTGATGGGCATGGGGCTTGCCGGCCTCACTGGCGGCCGTCTCTCGCTCCCCGCGCGCATTCCGCCCGCGCCCAGGCAGATCCGCTCCATCCGCCCCGGCAGCAAGGCCGATCTCAACTTGCGCGAAGCTGCCGCGCTCGCCCTCGACTCCGGCCGCCCGCTGCACGACGCGATCATGTCCGCGCGTGGCTGGCCCGAGATTCCCTTCGACGGCCGTCTCCTCGTCACGCATCAGGATGCGCTGCTCATGGGCGGCAAAGTGCAGGCCATGCCAGGCTACGCCGATCACGTCATCTTCCTCGATCGCCAGCGCTGCATCGCCTGCCTGGAAAAAACCTGCATCGGCATGTGCTCCGGCCAGGCCATCACGCTCGGTCCCGAGGGCGCACCCGCCTTCGAGCGCGAGAAGTGCGTCCACTGCGGCGCCTGCCTGTGGAACTGCCCCCACTCGCCCGACGGCGAGCGCTCCAACATCGAGTTCCAGGCCGGTGCGGGCGGCCTGCACAGCGGCGAGAACTAACGATTAGCCAGGAGCTTTCAATGAATCCACTTCAGATTGTCGTCTTCGCCGGAATCGTTCCAGACCCTCTGCAAACCCTGGAACCAACAACTGGACCGAACGGCCCCGGATTGAAAAACGAGATGGTTCTGCCTGCGGTTCTCGATCCTTGGGCTGCGTGCGCGCTTTACGAAGCTGCTGCTCTCGCCGCCAAACATCCCGGCAGCAAGCTCTGGCTCGTCGCTCTCGGCCCCAAGGCCAAGCTGCAGCAGGTGATGATGACGGTCGCGCAGAAGGTCGCCTTCGAGTTCGTTCCTGTTGACGGTCCCATCGGCGGATTTCCGGACGCGCACGCGACCGCCGCGGCTCTCGCGTCAGCCATCGAGGCCATTCCCGGACTCGATCGCGCTGCGCTTCTGCTCTTCGGTGGTTGGGAATCGGCCTCCCGTGGCGCAGGTGTAACTCTTCAACTCATCGGCGAGCGCCTCGGCATCGCCGACCAGTTCTTCGGAGTAGACCAGATCAGCTTGCGCGACGACGGATCGTTTGAAGTGCTGGAACGTGTGGAAGGCGGCAAGCATCAGGTCTCGGTCTGCGCAGGCGCACCCGCCGTTCTCGGCTGGGCTACGGGCAACCTCGCAGAGCCGCGCAACAATCCGCAGATCGGCATGAGCAATATGCGAACGATGATGCCCGCGCTGCAGAAGGCCCCAACCGTCAAGCTCGACTCGAACTCGCTCCAATACGTCTCGGTGAGCCTGCCCAAACAGCAGCGCACCACCCGCGTCGAGAAGAACAGGACTCCCGATGAGATCGCCGCGGAACTCGCCGTCTGGATCGGAGAGAACAGCTAACAGCTTTCAGCCCTCAGCAAGCAGCTTTCGTCGTGCGGTCGCGTGCTGATAGTTGAGAGCCGATGGCTCAAGGAAGAATATGGAATCCATTCTCGTACTCACGCATGCCGATGAATCCGGCTTTGCTCTGACCAAACACTCGCTCGAGGTTGTCACCGCAGGCGTCGAACTCGCCGCGCGTTTGGTTGCTCCGCTCATGATTGGCGTCGTTGCTGCCGATGCGTCCGCTGCGGCGAGCGCCGTTGCGCATGCGGGAGTGAAGCTGCTGGCTGTTTCTGGCGCAGCGTTCGCTCAGCCCCGATTCGCATCGGACGCTGCTGCCTGCGAATCGCTTTGCCGCGCTGCGCAAGCCACAATCGTGCTTGCGCCGCAAAGCTCACGTTTCGCGCGCGTCATGGCTGCGGTCGCGCATCGACTTGGCGGATTTGTCGATACTCATATTGCTGCGCTCGGCGGAACGGATTCCGTCGAAGCGACGCGCTGGTTCTACCGCCAGCGTATCGAAGCTGTGGTCACGCGCACCGCAAGGCCTTGGTTTCTGCTCGTCGAATCTGGAATACTTGCGTCTTACGACGCGTCTGGAACGCATGCGGCATTCGCCGGCGAACTCGGCAATACGCAGGTCGAGAACGTCTCTGTCGCTCTTCCCGCGCTGCGCACCGAAGTGACTGGAATTCGCGCGCCTAAACAGGATGAGCAGACCATTCGTCCTGACGCGAAGCTCCTCTTCGTCGCAGGCGCTGGATGGACCAAGAAGCAGCCTGACGGCGATGTGCACGTGGAAGAAGCAGGCAAGCTGATTCTCGGCTTCCTGCGCGCTTCGGGCGCATCGCTCGGCAGCAGCAAATCGTTAGTCGATCAAGGCGGCGAAGGGAACTCCGTTCTGCCTTTTCTGACGCATCTGAACCAAGTCGGACAAACTGGCTCGACGCCTCGCCATGCCAAAGGGCTTTCCACTTGTTGCCATGGCGAAGAGCCTCATGTTGTTGGTTGGCGCTTCGTCGGCGAGCGGCGAGCGATTTCGCTCGATGCCAATTGCGGCTGGACGCGCGGAAAAGCTGATGTGGTTTACATTGCCGATGCGTTTCAGGTGATAGCGAAGCTGAATGAGCTGCTGAACAGATCGTGATGAGTGAATAGTGATTCGTGATGAATGATTAGTGAATCGTGATTAGCGATTCGTGATCAGCTAGCAGCTTTCAGCTGACAGTTCGCAGTTCGCACGTAGCAGTTCGCAGCAATCAGCAAAACCTCTTTCCGAAAAAAACGATGCGATTTTGTGTCTGAGCCTCAGAGCGTCACAGAAACTGTGAGGCTGCGAGGTTTTTGCGTTTAAGTTGTTGATTGTATTTGGAAAAGTCGACTTCACAGTTTCACAAGTCGTTTTTTCGGCGGCGGAGCGGCCAGTGGTCAGTGGTCAGTGATCGGTGGTCAGTGGTCAGTGATCAGTGATCAGTGGACAGTGGGAATTGTGAGTGTGCCTCGGGGGGCGGCATCGCCAGCTCCCAGCTTCTAGCTCCTGGCTTCCTACTCGTACCTGGGTGGGGGGAGGGGGGTGGGGGGTTACTGGTTGGTCATTAGTGGTTGGTGGCTGGTGGTGAGTGGTTTTTCGCCTTGGCGGGGGAATTGGGCGGCGGCGCGCTTGGTTTCAGGGAGGGTGCGCAGGAGAAAGGCGACGACGGCGGAGATGGAGGTCTGGTGTTCGGCAGCCCAGACACGCGCCCTGATGTACGTGGATTCGGGAACGGCGACGGTGATGTTCTTCATGAGATTCGGCTCCGCTGGGGCATGAATTTTTTGACGCGCGCGGCTTCGGATTCGGTGAGATCGGCATATACGGAGTAGCCGGCACGTTCGCGCGATTTTTCGTCGGCGCTGTTCGCGACGATGGCGACCTGCGCGGCGTAGAGGAGCTTGCCTGCATTTTTATCGTCGATGGCGCCGAGCAAGATGCCATGGGCGACACAGGCGATGAAGTCGCGGCAGTTGTCGCCGGTGGTGAGCGGGGGCAGAGCGGCGCGGTAGGCCTCGGCGGCTTTGCTGGCCGCGGTCATTCCCGAACCACTGTATGCAACCTCGGCGCCATAGGTTGTTTCCCAGGCCTTAGCGCAGCGGGCGATGGCGGGGTTCTCGAGGGCGGGACTGGAAAGGCAGGGACTAAGGGACTTGGGACTAGGAACTGGAAGCCCCTTTTTCACGATTTTTGGCTGCAGTTTAGTAGTCATGGGAACAGTATGCGCCGGGAGGGAATAATTATCTGCAAAGGGGACAGGGAAAAGGGATCAGGGGGCAGGGATCAGAAAAAGAACGAGTTAGGGTGAGGCGGGCGGGGCGGATTGGGGGTCGAGGGGGTTGACAGGAACAGGGAGCAAGGGAACAAGGGAGCAAGCGGGCAAGGGAGCGAGGGAGCGAGGGAACGGGGCGGCAGGGGTTCTGTCGGGAGCGCGACACCCTGTCGTGGCGAGCCTGCTTTCTCAAGGCGCGGGCCACCTGCCTTGTGGCTCGGGAACATCCCGTCTGTCCCCGGGTTCTGTCCCCGGTTTCATCCCCGGCTTCAGAGGCGGTGGTGGGGGCGCTGGCTAGCTGAGTTGTTGTCCAGGGTCACGAAATCGAGACCTGGGCCACCCGGCGATTGTCGGACGTGTTGCCCAGCCCGAATGCGTTTAGGCCGCGCCTTGTTCAATCGTGATCGAGAATGGCAGAGATTCGATGTAACGCTCCATGTAGGCCCAGTCTGGCTCGCTGCTCGGCGTGGTCGGCAGCCTGAGCGCCGCCGATCTCATGCGCTCCAGGTGCCATTTGCGCCCGTAGTTGAATCTGTATCGCTCAAGGCGGATCAGAGTTGCGATAAACAACGCTCTCCCGGGGGTCAGCTTGAACTTCGGGTAAAGCACGTTTACGTCGTCGGAGCACCAAAACGCCCTGGGCTGGTAGAACGCTTCGGCAACGCCGTTGCCGTTGTAGTTCACGGTTATTGTATTTCCCTTATGGATCGGTCGCTGTCCAATGAACGCGGTCAGCCCGTTATTGTTATCGACAGCCCCGATAAATGGTGTTGCGCCGGGCGTCATTTGTGCCCGAGTCAGGCGCTTGCCCTTCTTGATATCGAACAATTCGCCCAATCGGTACTTCGGCCAGGCCGTCGGCTTGCTGAGCGCGGCCGGGTTTTTGTTCGCCGGCTGGTCTGCTCCAACAAATCGGTCGACCTTTGTGGACTCGACCCAGTCTGGTAGCTTTCCGGGCGGTGGGAGAGCGATTCTTTTTAGGGTCCTGTTCGCTTGTCGCCCATAGCTGTAGCGGTAGCGGTTCGCCTTGATGCACATGCAGTAGAAAAGGATGGCGGCTTTTGATAGCGGCTCTTTGGGGGCAAGGATCGCCACGTCCCTCCCCGTGTAGAAGGGGCGCTCCTGTAAGAAGGTGGACAGGACACCGTTCCCCCCGAGGGCCACGCTCAATTCTCCCGCTGGTGCTGGCTGCAGACCGTCGAGGGGGGCGACGAACGCGGATACGCCGTTGTCACTCATTTTGCGGGAGACAAAGGCGATCCCCGTCTCTGGGTCGCTTGCCGTCAGACGGTTAAGTTCTAGCGAGTGGCCATATCGCACATTGAACAGATCACCTACCATCGGCATCCAATTCCTCCATGCCTGGGCTCGATGAAAGCCCTACTAGGCGATAGACGGCATAGTTCTTCACTACCTCTTCGAAGTGAGCTTTCGTCAAGGTAGAGTAATCTGTCTCCATATAGGCTTCGGCGCACCATTCATCGTCATGCGTAACGTGGCGAGTCACAGATTGCCCAGGCTGAACTTCGCGATTCCGAAATTGCTCGACCCAACGGTCTCTGATTGACGGCCAAGTTCCATTTCCGTCGATTCTCCCCCTGTGCTTAGTCTTGTAGAAGCCGTCGTTCTTCCAGTAGCCGAACCACGTCTTGCGCTTGCTGATCGCGTGTGGAACATGGGCGGTGAAGACCATAATACATGTGATGACTCCCACTGGGTAAAACAGCTCGTCCGGCATCGACATCGCTGCTTCGAGGGTGTGGTTTCTTAGGATCTCCTCCCTAACCGGGTGCGGGGAAATTGCACATGACATCGGCACAATTGCAATTCCAGTCCCGTTCTTCTGTAGGCAGTCCAGCATGTGCTGAACAAATTTCAGTTCCTGCTGGTCCTCATCTTCTTGTGAATATGGCGGGTTAATGAGCCCGGCGTTGCAGTGGTGCGCCTTTACTGCGCGCGTGATCGCGGCGTCGAAGCAGCTCCCCTGGTAGAGGTTTGCCTTTCCGTCCCCACGGAGAATCATGTTGCTCGCGGCGAGTGCGTACATGTTGGGCTGCTGCTCCACACCTATCAGCCCATGTTTCTTGATGTTCGTCCTCTGCTTTTCCGTGACGGCCTGTTTGAGCATCTGATACATTGCGGAAATCAGAAATCCGCCGGTCCCCGCGCAGGTGTCTAAGACTTTTGTTTCCTTTTTGACATTTGCGAGGAGCGCGAATAGCTCCGTGATATGCCTCGGCGTCAGCACTATCCCCAAGGCCTTCTTATCGCCGCCTGTGTATTTCAGAAACTCGCCGTAGAAACGACCTACGACATCGAAGTCGTGGTAGACGACGACGAAGCGCCACACCTTTTCATAGAGGAGGCTAATTAGTTCGTTCAGAACGCCCTTGGGGAAGGCCTTGGTTGCTTTGCCAAGTTCCGGGTGTACGGCAATGCTCGAGTACGGTTGGGTCATGCTGGTTCGCTTAGAGTTCGGCAAGTCGGCCTTGTCAATTTCCTCCCTGATCACTCGGAGCCATGCTTTTTGGAGGTCCTCAGGAGAGTAGTCGCCGAAGCTCTTAGCGAATGCCGTGTTGCTGAAGGCAATTAGCGTTCCGCTCACGAGAAGCGGTTTTTCGCTTTCAGTCAGTTTGGCGTGATCACGCATGAAGTCATGGAGGTCGCGGGAGAAGGCCATGAGATCGTCGTGGCGGCTTTTCTCGACTGTGGGATCGTAAGACGCGAGCCGGACGAAGTCTTCGAAGGGAATTAGTTGTTCTACGTTGATCCCGTCCTCATTTTTCAACTCAGCGTAGTTGGATGAGCCTTTGGAGAAGACAAAGCTTGACACCTTCATCGAAGATGCTGTTTGTCCGCTAACGCCAACGGCAGCGACGTTATATGAGCGGGACAGAATGGTCCCGTAGTGGAGGGCCCCGTCCACTGCGAAATCGACCGGCTTATCGCGGAGGAGGCTTTCGTGGTTTTTGGTTGAGGCTTTGCACTCGATGACGACGAGAAAATCTGGTGTGGACGGGGAACTGATAATGAATTCGGGGCATCCCCGTCCGCCTGCGCCGCTTTTGCCGGCGTTTTTGAGCAATCGGGCGACCTCTGCGATCTGGCTCTTTTGCTCCTCGACGTTTATGTCGTTGTCGGGTGACTTGTACCGAAGTTTACGCAGTGCATCCCGGACGAGGTTTTCGGTGACTCGTTCATTCATTTTCTTCCAGAATTCCTTCTGCGGCGGTCGGAGCGGCAGGGCCACGACGACCGGTTCGTCGCCAGCCTACCGGTTTCCGGGTCGCGGTGCTCATGGATCCGTCTCAGTTAGAAAGGATAGCGCAGGGGAGGGTTCTTGCTAGGCGAATTCGGGGGTTGGTCACTGGATAGACAATCGGCGCGGCTTCGCCGCGTACTTGATTTCCCGGAAAATGGGTGGGCGGGTTGGGCGCCCTTCGGCTCCGCTCAGGGCAGGCTTTGAAAGCCGCGCCCTGATACAAGGCCGAAGAGCAAAAGCAGGTCCCTCGGCTCCGCTGATAGAGGCAGGGAGTAGGGAGTAGGAACAGCTTCTAGCTGCTGGCTCCTAGCTTTCAGCTCATCGCGGCTTCGCCGCGTACTTTATTTTTCAATGAGAACGGCGCGGTTTCGGCCCGACTGAAGTCGTGCCCTTATTACAAAACTTATTTTGGAATCGCGCTCTAGCTTTTCTCGGGTCGAACGCGTTTTGCCAAAGCCCATTTGAGCTCGTCGATGCCTTGGCCGGTGACGGCGGAGATGGCGTGGAACTCGAGCTTGCGGCGCTTGGCGTAGGCGGCGAGTTTCTTGAGCTTGGCGGGGTTGACGGCGTCGATTTTGGTGGCGACGACGATGGTGGGCTTCGAGGCGAGCGGGTGGTCGAGAGCGGGGGCTGAAGCCCCCTCTTTTTTTGTGCGCGTTTCGGCGCGGTTAAAACCGCGCCCTGATACAAAACTCTGCTTGTCGGCGCGGTTGAAACCGCGCCCTGATACAAAACTCTGCTCATCGGCACCCTTCGACTGGCGCTCAGGGCAGGCTTTGAAGTCGTGCCCTGACACTTCGTGCGTTCCCCCCAAGAGTTTTTCCGCTGCCAGTGGCGTCCGGCGGTGCTTTTGCGAAGCTGGCGAGCCAACGAGAGGAAGTGTCAGGACTTCCATCCCGGGTTAGCAATCCGGTGCTAAAATACCGCCGACATTCAAAGACAGCCAAAAAGCGCATTGAATCCTGGAGCTTCCAGGTGCAATGCCAGATTTGCTGCCGCATCGAGGGGCCCCGCATGTCGAATTCCAGTGGTTTGCAACGCTCTTTGCTCGCTTCCGCTCTCCTCTCAATTCTTGCAATTCCGGCGGCTTTGGCGCAGGCGCGCGTGGCGCAGCCGCCGATGTATTTCGAGCCCAACCGCGGGCAGGCCGCCGAGGATGTCCGCTATCTGTTGCGCGATGGCTTGTTGAGCGGCGAATTTGTTCGCGACGGCGTCTCTCTTGCGCTGCCGGTGCGCACTGAGGAGGTTTCCAGGGTAAGGATGCAACTGCTGAGCGCAAGCCAGGACGCGGCGATCGAAGGGCAAGAGATGCTCGGCGGCCACACGAACTATCTCCTGGGAAACGATTCCTCGCGCTGGCTTCGTTCCGTACCCAACTATGCGAAGGTCCGCTACCGTGGCGTCTATCCGGGAATTGACCTCGTATTTTATGGAAATGGACACGCATTGGAGCACGACTTTGAGATCCAGCCGGGGGCCGACCCGGGTCGCATCGCCTTCAGCATGCCGGGCGCGCGGAAACTGACGCTGACCCCGGACGGCGGCGTACTGGTCGAGGTCGCGGGCGGCGAGGTGCGCTTTACGCGGCCCGTGGCCTACCAGATGGCGGGCGACGCTCGCCAGCCTGTGGACGCGCACTTTGTTCTTCGCCATGACGGGACGGTGCGCTTTCGCATGGGGCGTTTCGATCGATCGCGAGCACTGGTGATCGATCCGGCGCTGGATTACGCGACGTATCTCGATACGATGGGCGATGATGTGTCCGCAGTGGCCGCCGATGCGGCGGGCAACACGTACATCACCGGATTGACTTTCAGCACCACATTTCCTGTGACCGCAAACGCCTTCCAGACGAAATGCCCAGCCTGTGCGGACAACACGGCAGAGGTGTTTGTGACCAAGCTCAACCCAAGCGGGACGGCGCAGGTGTACTCGACATTCATAGGGGGCAGCAGCTACAGCGAGCCTTCGGGCATGGCGCTGGATGCGAACGGAAACGCCATTGTGACAGGCATGACGGAAGCGACCGACTTTCCCGTCAAGAATCCTGTCTCATCGATCACGAATAACGTCGGCGATCGATATGCGTTTATCACTTCGCTCTCAGCCGACGGCAGCTCATTGAACTATTCCAGCGTACTGGGCGGAGAGTCGACCGCCTCAAGCGGGGTGGCTGTCGACGGCCAGGGCGCCGCTTATATTACCGGCGGAACGGATTCGAGCGCCTTTCCCATCACATCCGGAGCATTGAAAGCGATCACTCCCGCATATCCGGAAGATGCGGTTTTTGTTTCCAAGTTCAGCGCGGCGGGCGCTCTGGTTTACAGCGCAATCCTTGGTGATTCGATATCGTACACCGGCGGGGGCGGCAGTTCCGGCGCTTCTTCCATCGCAGTCGACAGCCTGGGCAGCGCCTATATCGCGGGCGGGGCGGGCGCGCTTTGGCCGGTAACGGCAGGGGCTTATGCCGGCCAGCCGTCAATCCCGATTTACCGGTCGGTCTTCGTCACCAAGTTGAAACCGGATGGATCTGCGATCGCGTATTCCACTTTGCTTGGGCCGGGCTATGCGAGCAGCATGGCTCTTGACGCGAGCAACAATGTCTATATCGCGGGCATCTACGACAGCACCAGTTTCCCTGTAACGGCGGGTGCGTATGAAGCCTCGGCCACATCGTGCTGCATGTATTTCAGCAAGGTCAATGCGACCGGCACGCAACTGCTCTATTCCAGCTTTTTTGGAGGGACTACCTCTTTCGCAAACAACACCATCGACGCAATCAGGCTGGACAGCAAGGGAGATATCTGGCTGGCCGGGACTACCGAAGATAGTACGTTCCCGCTGATGAACCCACTGGTTGCGCAGCTACCGCCCGCCATCATCAGCACAAGTTCTACAAGCTTCCTCTCCGAATTCGACAGTACCGGAACAAAGCTGGAATTCTCGACCTTCATCGGCGATGAAGGGACCGCAGGCCTGCAGATTGCTCTCGACCCGGCCGGAAAGGTTCATGCCGCGGGAACAACTGCCGGCGCGTTCTATACGACGCCTGGTGCGTTTATCGGCACGGTGCCGGCGCCGCCTCAGTATGTCGAGTACACCTATCCCTATGCCGAGCTGATCGACCCAGCGGCAAGCGGGGCCACGGTGTGTCTGCCCAGCGGGGAGAATTACGGGCTCAGTTTTGGCGACTTAATGCCCGCAACATCGACGACTGACACCATTACCATCGAAAGCTGCGGCAGCACGGCGCTCGAAATTACATCGATTACGGCCAACAATCCGGCGTTTACGGTTCCGTCGGGCTCCAACACTTGCACCGGATCGATTGCCGTGGGCAGTTCGTGCAGCGTTGCCGTGCAGTTTGAGCCGTCGGCGGTACAGAGTTACTCGGGCACTTTGACCATCACATCCAACGCCACGGTGGCCACGACTTCAATGCCGCTCAGTGGAGCGGGCGCTAATCCGGTAGCGTCATTCGGAACGGGGGAAGCCTACCAAAACACGGTCTTCCAGCCGTTGATGGTAGGACAAACCAGTCCTATTGCCACGGCCGAGTTCTACAACAATGGTCCGGTTCCGCTCACCATCAATCTCTCGCAGGTCACGATCAGCGGAGATTTCGCGCTGGCTTCGGGCGGAAACTGCACCGCGACTTTGGCAGCTAACAGCGAATGCTACTTCGCCGTCACATTTACACCTACCGCAGCCGGCACGCGCACAGGATTTCTATCGGTTTCAAGCAACGACCCCGCGAATCCGATCGTCAGCAAACTTCTGACAGGTACGGCTTATAGTTCGTATCCGATTCCGACGATCACGGCGTTGCTCGGTCCCTCCTACCCCATCAACGGCGGCTCCAGTCCAGTTTCGGTTTCCGTGGATGGAACCGGATTCTTTCCAGCGTCCGTGGTCTATCTCAATGGAGTTGCGCAAAGCACAAGGTACAACAGTAGCAGCTGGCTGAGCTTCAATCTCAATCCCTCGGCATTGACCACGATGGGCGAGATTCCCGTCACCGTGCAGAACCCTTCGCCCGGTGGCGGCGCAAGCGCATCCTATCCATTGATCGCCTACATTTCGATTCCCCTCACAGCGAACGCGCTCACCGTCGATCCCGTGGGAGGCCTGCTTTACGCGGCCATTCCTTCGACCGCAACGACAAACCCCAATACAGTTATTCCCATCACTCCGTCGACCGGAGCGCTGGGAAATCCGATCGCGGTGGGGAGCAATCCGCGATTGCTGGCTGTATCAGACGATGGCAGCGAACTGTATGTGGCCTCGACAGGTCTTTTGCAGCGATTCAATTTGAAGACCAAGGCGCTGGAAAGGTCGTTTGCTCTTCCAGTCGATCCCATGTGGGGACAGACTTACGTCCAGGAGATGCACGTCGTTCCCGGAACGCCGCAATCCATCGTGGTGGAACTGTTTGCCAACGTGGACCCGCCAGAAGATGGCTTGGCGCTTTATAACGACTCGGGGCTGGTCAATTGGATTCCGGGAGAAAGTGCCGTCAATGGCGGCAATTTCCTCTTGTGGGTAGACAGCTTCGCCTTCACATCGGCGTCGAACATTTATGCGATCGGTCAGTATGGAGAGTCGTTCTTCTACATATTGCAGAACAGTGCCTCCGGCTTGACCTTCATCGGCGGAGGAAACCTCACGACCTCGATGCCAATGGTAAGCGGCGACCTCGTCCGCTCCGATGGCACGCTTCTCTATACCAACGACGGCCAGGTTTGGAGTCCTTCTACGCAGCAACTGCTGGGAACTTATCTGGAAGTAAGCACCGGAAACCCTTTGTTCGATGCTGCCAGCGTGATACCGGAGACATCGACAGGACATACCTATTTTCTGGACACCAGCGGTCAATACGCCGATTACCAAGCGGTCAATATCGATTCGTATGGCCTGGCGAACTTCAGCTATATCGGGTCAGTGCCTTTCACGAGTATTTATCCTCCGGATGTCGCCGACCTGGTGCGCTGGGGCAGCAACGGGTTCGCATTCCGGTGCGTGGACATTACGGGGTCCCAGCCGAGCGCCAATCAGATTGTGATTGTGACCAGCAGCCTTGTGACCGGCTCCGGCAGTGTGCCGGCCGCTCCCGTCATTTCAACGCTAACGCCCACCATTGTGTACTCGGGCGGTGCGGCATTCACGCTGCAAGTGAATGGCAGCGGGTTTACAAGCGCCTCAACCATTGTGGTCAACGGCACTTCGCTCACGACGAGTTACACAAGCAGTTCTTCGCTGTCGGCACAGGTCCCGGCCTCCGATTTGTATGAGCCGGGACAACTCAACGTGCAGGTTGTGACACCGGCTCCGGGGGCCGGCACATCGAACTACGCGACTGTGATTATCTCGCCGGGAATCGCGCTCACTCCCGCTTCGCTCACGTTTGGCAACCTGACCGCCGGCACCAGCAGCGAGCCTCAGCTCGCATATTTGGAAAATGAATCCACGAATCCGCTGACCGTCAGTTCGATCGCAGTGAGCACTGGCTACACGGAGACGAACAACTGCGGCTCCAGCCTGGCGGCGAATAGTTCATGCACCATCAGTGTGGTACTTGATCCCACAAGCACGGGAATGATCAGTGGGACCCTGACCGTCTCGGACAGCGCGTCTTCCGCGACGCAAACTGTGAGCCTGCTGGGGTACAGCCTGGCTCCTTACACGGTCGGTGCAGCAACAGGAGGCTCGCTATCCGCGACTGTTGCGAGCGGGGGAATCGCGACCTATAACCTGCAGTTGAGCGGCAGTACCGGATTCAGCGGCAGCGTTAACCTGACATGCTCGGGAGCGCCCCAGTATGCAACTTGCACTGTTTCACCGTCGAGCTTGACGTTGACTTCCGGCGGTACCGGAACATTCGCGGTGAGTGTTTCAACCGAGACCACGACGACTGCTGCAGTGGCAAATCGCTCCCGGTTCGAATTGGCGGGAATCGGCCTGCTCGCGGTGCTGCTACTGCCGTTTGTTTCATCCCGCAAACGGACCTCGCGTTTGTGGCTTGGCATCGCTGTTCTTGCGGTTGTCTGCCTGGGCCTCGGCGTCACTGCGTGCGGTGGAGGCGGGGCAGGAGGGGGCGGCTCGGGTCCGATCACACAAACCTATACCACTCCCGCAGGCACCTACACGCTCACGCTCACAGCATCGAGCGGTTCAGCAACATCCACGCAATCGCTGACGCTGGTGGTGCATTAGGAGTTCGCTGTCTTCCGATCATTGACCGCTAGTAACTGCGGCGTCCGCGGGTCGGACGCGGCGGGCCAGGGCCCATTTGAGCTCGTCGATGCCTTGGCCGGTGACGGCGGAGATGGCGTGGAACTCGAGCTTGCGGCGCTTGGCGTAGGCGGCGAGTTTCTTGAGCTTGGCGGGGTTGACGGCGTCGATTTTTGTGGCGACGACGATGGTGGGCTTCGAGGCGAGCGGGTGCTCTTGCGCAGGGGCTAAAGCCCCTTCTTTTTTTGTGCGGCTTTCGGCGCGGTTGAAACCGCGCCCTGATACAAAACTCTGCTCATCGGCACCCTTCGACTGGCGCTCAGGGCAGGCTTTGAAGTCGTGCCCTGACACTTCGTGCGTTCCCCCAAGAGTTTTTCCGCTGCCAGTGGAGTCGGGCGGTACTTCCGTTGTGAAGCTGGCGAGCTCGTTGGCGATGACGCGGAAGTCTTCGACGGGGTCGGGACTGCCGGAGGCGTCCGACACGTCGACGAGATGGGCGAGGACGCGGGTGCGCTCGATGTGGCGCAGGAACTGGACGCCGAGGCCTGCACCGAGATGCGCGCCCTCAATGAGTCCGGGCATGTCGGCAATGACAAAGGATTGCTGGTGGGGCTCCTCGCCGACGGTGACCACGCCGAGATTGGGCTCGAGGGTGGTGAAGGGATAGTCGGCGATTTTGGGGCGCGCGGCGGAGATGCGGGAGATGAGCGTGGACTTGCCGGCGTTGGGATAGCCGACGAGGCCGACGTCGGCGAGGAGCTTGAG
>JBEKIE010000068.1:0-27033 GCA_050011915.1 Occallatibacter sp. | reverse complement strand
TGGCTTACCTGGTATCCCAGCGCGTAGAGCAGTCCCATGAAAAAAAACATCCCAGCCATGACACAGAGGAAAATCTTTTCAT
Source organism: Occallatibacter sp. (assembly GCA_050011915.1). Classification (GTDB taxonomy): domain Bacteria; phylum Acidobacteriota; class Terriglobia; order Terriglobales; family Acidobacteriaceae; genus Telmatobacter. The sequence goes on along the minus strand of JBEKIE010000068.1, from coordinate 26,951 downwards.
TCACGCCCAAAAGATTCTGCTCCCGGAGCGGGATCAATGAAAAGCTCGCGAACAGAAAAAGGGCAACCCCGACCAATGCAAATGTCTTGTACGCCAATTTCTCCCAGAACAGAGCCTTCTCATGTCTTGCCATGAGCAACACCGTTTCTTCCCGGTACGCCGCTACGTTTTCGGGCTGCGGCAGCCTCGCCAGCAGGCGCTCGCGCAATTTGTCATCTCTTTGTTCCATGACTTCCTCCTTCAAGAATCTGTTTCATTGCCCGCTTGGCGTAGTGCATGCGGGATTTCACGGTTCCTTCGGAACACCCTACGACTTCGGCGATCTCCGCGATCGACAGGTCCTCAAGAAAATGCAATGCCAGAACTTCACGATGCTGAAGGCTGATTTCACTTAATGCTTGGTGAATTGCCTCCGCATCTTCATTCGCAAACGACGGTTCATCCGCCTCTTCAAAATCCTCGAGGTGCCCCGCTTCCGCCTGTTCGCGCGAGTAGTTCTTGCGGAATCTATCCACGGCGATTCCATGGACGATGGAATACAACCACGGCCGCAATGCGGCGGGGTCTTTCAGCTTGCCAATCTTGCGGAAAACCCTCAGCCACGCGTCCTGAAGCACATCGAGCGCGCTATCCGCATTGCCCGTCAGAGTCATCGCGTAATAGAGCAACGGCCGCTCCATCACCGCGATCAGGTCCTCGAATGCGCCCGCATCGCCCGCCTGGCATCGAAGCGCCATCCACTCGTACTGCGCTCGGCTCTCGTTTGTCATGTGCGTTCAATCATTATGTCGAAGCAGGTGGCCAGACGGTTCAATCGCCGCAAGAAGCTTCTTGCACGCAAAAAGGGCTGCTCCCTTGAGCAGCCCCTTTGTTCCCTGTTCCCTGCTTTTCTCACGCCGGCGAAGGCGAACCCTCGGGCAGACCGCTGCTCGGTCCGCGGCTCTCGGGTTTGAGAACCTGCTGCGGCGTGCCGTCGCCATCGTTGGGTGAGGCCAGCGACGAGCGCATCGGAGGCAGTTCCTTGCCCTCGATGAGCAGCTTCAACTCTTCGAGGTCGATGGTCTCGCGCTCCAGCAATGCCGCCGCGATGCGGTGCATGGCGTCCTGATTCGCCTCAAGAATGATGTGCGCCGACTGATACGCTTCGTCGATCAGTCTCCGCACTTCCAGGTCGATTTGCCGCGCCGTCTCTTCGCTGAAGTCGCGGTGTTGCGCAATCTCGCGGCCCAGGAAGATCTGCTCTTCCTTCTTGCCGAAGGTGAGCGGCCCCAGGCGGCTCATGCCGTACTCGCACACCATGGCGCGCGCCAGTTCAGTGGCCCGCTCAATGTCGTTGCCCGCGCCCGTGGACATCTGCTTGAGAAAGAGCTCCTCGGCCACGCGTCCGCCGTAAAGCGTCGCCAGGCGCGTCTCAAGATATTCGCGCGTATAGTTGTGCCGGTCGTCGGGCAGATAGATCGTTACTCCAAGCGCCATGCCACGGGGAATGATCGTCACCTTGTGCACCGGGTCGGAGTCCTTGCGCAAGAACGACACCAGCGCATGGCCCGCCTCGTGGTACGCCGTAACGCGCTTCTCTTCGTCGCTTAGCAGCATCGACTTGCGCTCCGCGCCCATCAGCACCTTGTCCTTGGCCAGCTCAAAGTCGTACATGGTCACTTGCTTGCGATTCATGCGCGCGGCGCTCAGCGCAGCCTCATTCACCATGTTGGCCAGGTCGGCGCCCGAGAAGCCCGGTGTGCCGCGGGCCAAAACATTCAGATTGGTATCTTCAGAGACGGGCACCTTTTTGACGTGAACGCGGAGGATTTCTTCGCGGCCGCGAACGTCGGGCAGGCCCACCACCACACGGCGATCGAAGCGGCCGGGGCGTAGCAGCGCAGGATCCAGCACGTCGGGGCGGTTGGTCGCCGCCACCAGAATCACGCCATCGTTCGACTCGAATCCGTCCATTTCCACGAGCAACTGGTTCAGCGTCTGCTCCCGCTCGTCGTGGCCGCCGCCCAGGCCGGCGCCGCGATGACGGCCCACCGCGTCAATTTCGTCGATGAAGATGATGCAGGGTGCGTTCTTCTTGCCCTGCTCGAACAGGTCGCGCACGCGGCTCGCGCCCACGCCCACGAACATCTCCACAAAATCCGAGCCGGAGATCGAAAAGAACGGTACATTGGCCTCGCCGGCCACGGCCCTCGCCAGCAGCGTCTTGCCGGTGCCCGGAGGTCCAACCAGCAGCACGCCCTTGGGAATGCGCCCGCCTAGTTTTTGAAACTTCTGCGGCTCGCGCAGGTACTCGATGATCTCTTTCAGCTCTTCCTTGGCCTCATCCACGCCGGCCACGTCTTTGAACGTTACTTTCTTCTGCTGCATTGAAAGCAGGCGCGCCCGGCTCTTGCCGAACGAAAGCGCTTTGTTGCCGCCCGACTGCATCTGCCGGATCATGAAGAACCAGACGGCGATGATAAGCACAAACGGCGCCGCGTTGATGAGCAACTGCCACATCAGGTTGCTCTGTTCGGGCTTGATGGAAAGGTTGACCTTGTGGTTGGGGTCCAGCATGGCCTTCATCAGGTCTTCGTCGTTGGCCGGCAGAGTGGTATGGAACTCGTCTTTGGAGCTCTTCAGATGACCTTTCAGCTCGTTGCCCTGGATGGTCGCGTCCAGCACCAGGTTGTTCTGCACCTTATCGTAGAGATCGGAATATGTGTACTCCACCTCTTTGGTCATGCTGGCGCTCTTTGACACGATGGCCCACAGCATCATCAGGCAGATGGCGATAAACACCCAGAACATGATTGTCTTAACGCTTGAGTTCACCAACGACTCCTTTTTGCCGCGAAGCAGAAGCCCCTTCCGCGACGCCCGTCATCCATCTCTGGCAAAACCACTTCTCTCTTAGACGCTTGAGCGTCCATCAAAGTGGCAAGAAATACACGACTCCTCCGAGGGCACACCTAAGGAGTGCCGCCAGAGAAGGCAGTAATCCGATTGTACTCCCTGAGCAAAAAAAGTTGGAGCAATTCCGTTGTCGCGAAACGGGTAGAACCCCTTTCTACACTGTTACTTTGGCCGGTTCCGGGACGGATCTCAAGGGCCTTCCGGCAACGCAACAACGATGGTGATTGCAAGGCCAGGCTCGCGCTCCAGCTCCACGCCCTTCATCCACACGATGCGTCCCGCGGCCTCCAGCACTGGCCAAACCGCCCGCTCCGTTCCCGTAACGTGCAGACGTTCCAGCACTTCCTTCACTTTGCGCAGACCGCTTGAGTAGCGCAGCCGTACCCGGTCGCCCGGTCTCCAGTTGCGCAGAGTGGCCGTCTGTTGCAAACCGCTGCCGAAGATCCCACCACTATCAGCAACTTCCAGGGTAGAAAGCTCGATGCGAAGGCGCACTCCGAACTCCGGAGCGTCGATCGTGCCGGGGATCGCCACACTGTAGCGTGGTTCCCGTGCTTCAGCGTCTTTCGTCTTCACGGCGAATTCCGGAGCCGCCGAAAGCCTGAGCTCCCGCGCCGTCCGCTCGGCGCACAGGCCCAATGGCAGCGCCAGCCTTTGCCCGGCGCGGCCGTCGAGGGCCAGCGATCGCACCGCTTCCGTTGCGGCAAAGTCGAGCGCGGCGCCAAGCTGCTCCGCTGCATGGCGTACCAGCCGCCGCTGCAGCGCCGGGGCGAGCGCCGCCAGACGGCTCACTTCAATGCCCAGGCCGGCGCCAGCGCCCTCGCCTGCCGCGCGCCCGCCGCCACGCGCCGGACGACCCGGCATAATCAGCTGCGCCGCCAGCCGGGACAGCTCCGCCGTCCACCATGCCTCCTCGTCGTGCGCCAACTCCGCCATCTGCGCCAAGTGTTCGCGCAGCCGTGGGTTCCAGCCCTCGAGCAGCGGCAGTAGTTCGTGCCGGATGCGGTTGCGTGTGAAAGTCATATGACGATTCGAGCTGTCTTCGCGCCAGTCCTGCCCTAAGGTGCGCAAATACGCCTCAATGTCGCTCCGCTTCGTGGCGAGCATCGGCCGTAAAATCGCGCCCTCCGGGCTCTCAAGTCTTGGACTGATTCCAGCTAAGCCCTCCGTCCACGCACCGCGCAGGAATTTGGCCAGAACCGTCTCCGCCTGGTCGTCGAGCGTATGCGCCGTCGCCACTGCGTGGAGCGGGGTTTTGGACATGAGTTGCCGGAACCAGGAATAACGCAACCGCCGCGCGGCCTCTTCGATGCTCTCGGCCGGCTTGCCCGATTTCGCATCGGCCTTGGCCGCGACAGCCGCATCCACGCGCGCCTCGTAAAACGGAATGTCCAGCTTCGCCGCCAACGCGCGGCAGAATTCCAGATCGCCGTCCGCCTCCTCGCCGCGCAAGCCGTGGTGCAGGTGCGCGGCATGCAGAACAAGGCCCAGCTCATGGCGTCGCGCCGCCAACGCGCGCAGCAGCGCCACCGAGTCCGCGCCGCCCGAGAGCGCAACCGCCAGCCGCATGCCGGGCTTGAGCAGGGAAGTGTCGAGCAGCAGAGATGTGGGCTTCGCAAGGCTCACGCAACGATGATACGGCGCTGGCTTGTGCCGCGCAGCGCAAATCTCCAGCAACGCTCATGAACATGCTCGCTGCCATGCGCCTTTATACTGGCTCAATATGGAGATCCGTACTGCTGATACGACCGATGCTGCTCTCATCTCAGCGCATCGTAGGGCAATGTTCGCAGAGATCCACCCGCTCGACGAATCCCTTCTGTCGGCGCTGGAGTGCCGCTCCGTCACTTGGACAGAGCGCATGATCCGCGAAGGCAAATACTACGGATGGATCGCGACGGACGTGGGCCGGCCTGTGGCATCGGCTGGCCTTTTGATTCTCGACTGGCCGCCACATCCATTCGATCCTGAGGGCGAGCTGCGCGGCTATCTACTCAACGTGTACGCCGAACCGGAATACCGGAGGCGCGGGCTGGCACATGAACTCGTTGAGCGGTGCATGGCCGAAGCGCGTCGGCATGGCATTCGCGTGATCACGCTGCATAGCTCGCAAGCGGGACGGCCGATCTATAAGCGCTTCGGTTTTCACGGGACCAACGAGATGATGCATACGGAGCCGGCTGGAAGCTGAGAGCTTGCCGTTGTATACTCGCAGAGCTATGCAAGTCTTCGTCATTCTTCCCGCCGCGGGACTGGGCACACGCATGGCGGGTCCGCAGCCCAAGCAGTTCCTCGCGCTCGATGGCGTGCCCATCCTCATTCATTCGCTGCGCGCCTTTGCCGCCGCGCCGCGCGTTACCTCGATTTATGTCGCCGTGCGCAAGCCGGAGATGGAACGCGCCGAGGCGCAGGTGGCCGAGTACGGCTTTTCAAGCCGCGTGCACGTGGTGGAGGGCGGCGAGAGGCGCCAGGAGTCCGTGGCCCACGCGCTGAACGCTTTGCCCGCAGAACCGGACGACATTGTGCTCGTCCACGACGCCGTGCGCCCGCTTATCGACGTGGCCACCATCGAGCGCACCATCGACGCGGTGGCCGAGAGCGGCGCGGCCATTGTCGGCTTGCCCGCAGTGGACACCATCAAGCAGGTGGAGCGCACCGCGCACGGAGCGCTGATCACCGCGACCATTCCGCGCGAGTTCGTGGTGCAGGCGCAAACGCCGCAGGGCTTCCGCTACGGCCTGCTGCAGCGCGCCTTTGCCGAGGCCAACGCCGATGGCTTTGTGGGCACCGACGAGGCCTCGCTGCTGGAGCGCGCCGGAATTCCCGTAGCCGTGGTGCACGGTTCTCAGGTTAATCTGAAGATTACGCAGCCCGGCGACCTGGAGCTGGCCGAGTTCTATCTGCGGCAACGCGGTCATTGATTCGAGGCCGGAATCCGGGCGCCGCCGCGGCGACGCCGGAAGCACAAATTACGACGCCTGTAGCACAGTACATTGACCCACGCAGGCTGGCAGACATGGGAAAGACGGACATACGCATCGGTTTTGGCTATGACTCGCACGAGTTCAAGTCTGGTGTCCCGCTGCGCATTGGCGGCATGACGCTCGACCACCCCGAGGGCCTTGCCGGCCACTCCGACGGCGACGTGCTGCTCCATGCCATCACGGACGCGCTGCTGGGCGCTGTGGCTGCCGGCGACATCGGCAGCTTCTTCCCGCCCGGCGATCCGCGCTGGAAAGATGCCGACTCCGCCATCTTTCTCAACCTCGCGCTCGAAGAGTTGCAACACGCGGGCTACCGCGTCGTCAACGTCGACACCACGCTGGTTCTTGCCGCGCCCAAAATCTCGCCCATCGCCGGCGAAATGTGCTCGCGTGTCGCCGATCTCCTGGGTGTGGAGATTGACCAGGTGAGCATCAAGGCCAAGACTCCTGAAGGGCTCAACCTCGATCACGTGGCACAGTGCCACGCCGTGGTGCTGGTGGAGCGCGTGCAGGAGCCCGAAGAGCTCAAGAGCATGGAAGCTGTTATTGAGACCCAGCGCCAGCTTGAAGATGTGGTCGACGATCTGGAAGACATCACGTAGAAGCACGGATCAGGGAACAGGCGTGCGAGCGCGATTCAATGCGCCGGCATTTCTCAGCATTCTTTCTGCTTCAAGCCCCCAAAAGTGCTAGCATGGTGCGCAAACCTCTGACATCGGGAGATTGACATGTCTTCAGCCGTCAAAGCCGTCGCTTTTTGCGCGCTTATTCTGCTTATTCCGCTTTGTCTGATCGTGCTTTGGGCCGTCGTGCAGAGAAGCGCGAGCATGGGCAAAGAAGCGGAGTATTCTTACTCCGATGTCTACGACAAGGTGCATAACGGTCAGTTGCTGGACGCGGTCATCCAGGGCAACGAGCTAAGAGGCCATCTCAAGACCTCGCCCAAAGACGAATTCCGCACCACGCTGCCGCCGAATGACGACGATCTTCTGCAAGCCATGCTCGCCGCCAAAGTGAACGTCATCATTAAGCCCAGGCGAAGCAACTTTCTGCTTCCCCTCCTGATCAACGTGGGTCCGTTTTTGCTTGTGACGATCGTTCTGGCAATCCTTCTGGTCGCACCCTTCTGGATGATCTTCAAAAAGGCGGGCTTCCAGCCCTTTCTCTCCGTCCTGATGATGGTTCCTTTCGTGAACCTCGTCCTGATCTATATCGTCGCTTTCTCCGAATGGAAGACCGGCCCGGCGCAGAAAGCCTGAGTCTGCCGATTTCCATTGCGATTTGGCGCGTTTGGCTGTACCGTGGCAGCAAAGTTTTCATCTTACTCCGGAGCGCTCTCTATGAATTTTCTGGCAATGCTTCTGCAGGAAATGCCTGACACCACTCAAGCGCAGCACGCAATGATGATGATGATTCCCATCTTTATGGTTATGGGCATCGTCTGCCTGGCGATCATTCTTATTCCCTTCTGGTTCATTTGCAAAAAGGCGGGGTTCTCGCCCTGGCTTACGCTGCTGAACCTTCTTCCGCTGGGCGGCCTTGTGCTCATTTACGTGCTTGCCTTTGCGGACTGGAAGGTAGTTCCGGCGGCACAGATTTTGCCCTATCCGCCGCCTTATCAACCACCTTATCCGCCCGTGCCGCCCGTAGCCTGAGACGAGTGCGGACTGCGGTGCGATAGCATCGTGAATGAAAGCAACCGTCACGATGCCCGATTCAGCCTCCTCTGTTTCCGCGCGTCCGCGCGTCCGATTTGCGCCCTCGCCGACTGGTTTTCTCCACGTCGGGAGCGCGCGCACGTTTATCTTCAACTGGCTCTTTGCCCGCCATAACGGCGGGACAATGATCTTGCGCCTTGACGACACCGACGTCGAGCGCAACACCGACGCCAGCGTCCAATCCATCTTCGAAGGCCTGTGCTGGCTCGGCCTCGACTGGGACGAAGAGTACAAGCAATCTGAGCGTCTTGAGCTGCACCGCCGCCAGGCTGAAGCCATTTTCGCGAAGGGCCTTGCCTATCGCGACTTCACTCCCGCGCATGCCACGGACGACGAATCGTCTTCCGCGCACGGCGCATGGCTTTTCAACCCCGGCATGAGGGAACTGTCGCGTGAAGAAAGTGACCGCCGCGCCGCTGCAGGCGAGCCGTTCGCGCTCCGCTATCGCGTTCCGCGGGGCGTGGGCCGCATCGTGCATTTTGTCGACGCCGTCTATGGCGCGCAGTCCCGCCCCGCCGATGAGGTCGAGGACTTCGCCCTGCTGCGCTCGGACGGTTTCCCGACCTACCATCTGGCATCGTGCGTGGACGACGCCGATCTTCGCATCAGCCACATCATTCGCGGCCAGGACCACCTGAGCAACACCTTCAAGCACGTGCTGATCTTCGAGGGCCTCGGCGTGCAGCCGCCGCAGTTCGCTCATCTGCCGCTGCTTGTCGCTCCCGACGGCGCGAAACTCTCCAAGCGCAAACATGGCGCGGTCGTCAGCGTCACCACGTATCGCGATGCCGGTTTTCTGCCTCAGGCCTTCGTCAACTTCCTCTGCCTGCTGGGCTGGTCGCCCAAGAACGACCGCGAGTTTCTGGCTGTGGATGAGATTCGTGATTTGTTCACGCTGGAGGGCGTTAACCGCGCGAATGCCGTCGTCAACTTCACCGAGGAAGATCCGTTCGATCCTAAAGCCGTCTGGCTCAACTCCGAACATATACGCGCCTTGCCCGTCGAAGAGCTTGCCCGCCAACTGCAGCCCTTCTTCGAGCAGGCGGGTTTTCATCCGACGCCGGAGAAAGTTGCGGCCGTCACGCCGCTCATTCGCGAGCGCATCAAGCTGCTGCGCGACGCCGTCTCCGCCGCCGACTTCTTTTTTCTCGACCAGCTCGCCCCCTACGATCCCGCGGAACTCATCCCGCAAAAGGGCGATGCCGCTCTCGCCCTGCGGGTTCTCGAAACGGCGCAGCAGATTCTCGCCAGCACTGCGTTCGATCACGATTCGCTCGACAAGGCACTCCGCGAAGCCGCCGCTTCACTCAGCCTCAAGGCCGGGCCCATGTTCCAGCCCATCCGCGTCGCCGTCTGCGGACGCAAGAACGCGCCGCCGCTTTTTGAAACCCTGATCGTTCTGGGCCGCGATGTCTGCCTCGAACGCATCCGCCAGGCCGTGGAGCGCCTGCAATCGCTCGGTTAAGCACAACAGCTATCGCGATGCCACGCCAAGATGATCAAGAGGCAGTGAATGGGTGCGATTCCTCTATCCTCCCCGAGGTCCTATGATTAGTTCATGAAGAGTCCTAAGGCAAAGATGTGGCTCAAGCTTGTCATAACTTTGGTTCTAATGGGATTCGTGCTGTTCCTTGCTGCGGGGACTTTCAATTATTGGCAGGCGTGGGCGTTTCTCGAAGTAAGTGCCGTTTCCAACGCACTTCTCACGCTCTATATCACGAGAAACCGGGCGCTTCTTGAAAACAGGAGCAAATATGGGCCGGCGGCAGAAAAACGAACCGTCCAAAAGATCATCCTATTATGCGCAGCGATCCCGGCCATCGCCACGTTCATTGTTCCCGCGCTTGACCGCCGCTTCGGCTGGTCAAACGTCCCATTTTGGCTCTCCATAGCGGGTGACCTTTTGGTACTGGCTGGCCTGTGGATGGTGTTCCGCGTATTCAAATCGAACCCGTTCGGCTCCGCAACAATCGAGATTGCCAATGATCAGGAAGTGATTTCAACTGGTCCGTACGCCATCGTGCGGAACCCGATGTATGCGAGTGCGGCAGTGTATCTCATTGGGGTATCTTTGGCGCTCGGTTCCTATTGGGGGCTAATCGCCGCCATCCTCACAGTTCTTGGCCTGGTTGGGCGGCTCTTCGACGAGGAGAAGTTCCTCGCTCAAGATCTGCCCGGCTATAAGGAATACTGTGCCAAAGTGCATTGGCGCCTGATTCCGGGTATTCTCTAGCGTTTGGATCCGGCTCGGATCCTCAATCGAGCACATACTTTCACGCAAGGAAGCCGTTTGGTTATCTCTATAATTTGTGAACACAAAACCGCGGCGGAGCCGCGGCAGTGGAGTCAGGAATCTCGAACTATGACCGACGCAAATGCAGCCATGAGCCAGTCGAATCCCGAAAGCCCCGAACCCCGTCCCTCCAACTTCCTCAGCGACATTATCGCCGAGGACGTCCGCACCAAGAAGTTCGGCGACGCCCAAATCCAGACGCGCTTTCCGCCCGAGCCCAACGGCTATCTTCACATCGGCCACGCCAAAGCGATTTGCATTGATTTTGGACTGGCCGACGAATTCGGCGGCAAGACCAACCTGCGCTTCGACGACACCAATCCCGAGAAGGAAGAGACCGAGTACGTCAACGCCATCCAGAAGGACATTCATTGGCTCGGCTTCGACTGGGAGAAGCTCTGCTACGCCTCCGACTACTTCGGCCAGCTCTACGAATGGGCTTTGCAGTTGATCAAGGCGGGCACGGCTTATGTCGACGATCTCACTGCCGACGAGATTCGCCAATACCGCGGCACGCTCACCGAGCCCGGCACGGATAGCCCCTACCGCAATCGGGCGATTGATGAAAATCTCGACCTGTTCGTCCGCATGAAGCAGGGCGAGTTCCCCGACGGCACGCGCGTCCTGAGAGCCAAAATCGACATGGCGTCGCCCAACCTGAACATGCGCGACCCGGTCATGTACCGCATCCTCCACGCCACGCATCACCGCACCGGCGACGCCTGGTGCATCTACCCCATGTACGACTACGCGCACGGCCAGTCGGATTCGATCGAGCACGTCACCCACTCCATGTGCTCGCTCGAGTTCGCCGACCACCAGCCCCTCTATCGCTGGTACATCGAGCAACTCGGCATCTTCCCCTCGCAGCAAATTGAATTCGATCGCCTCAGCATCACCTACACGCTGATGAGCAAGCGCAAGCTGTTGCAACTGGTGCAGGAAGGCCGCGTCAACGGCTGGGACGATCCCCGCATGCCCACGCTCTCCGGCGTGCGTCGCCGCGGCTACACGCCCGAGGCCATTCGCGCCTTTGTCGCCGCGGCCGGAGTCTCGCGCACCAACGGGATTGTCGATATCGAAATGCTCGAGCACTTCCAGCGCGACGACCTCAACCACCGCTCACGCCGCGCCATGGCGGTCCTGCACCCGCTCAAGGTCGTTATCGACAACTATCCCGCCGATAAAAAAGAAGAGCTTGTCGAAGTGCAGAACAATCCCGAAGACCCATCCGCCGGCACGCGCCAGGTGCCCTTCTCGCGCGAGCTCTACATCGAGCAGGATGATTTCAGGGAAGTTCCTCCGCCCAAGTACTATCGCCTCTCGCCCGGCAAGGAAGTCCGTCTGCGCAACGCTTACTTCATTACCGCGCAGAGCGTCGTGAAAGACGCAGCCGGTAACGTCGTCGAAGTCCACTGCACCTACGATCCCCTGAGCCGCGGCGGCCAATCGCCCGACGGCCGCAAGGTGAAGTCGACGATGCACTGGGTCTCGGCCGCGCATGCTGTCTCCGCGGAGATCCGCCTCTACGACAAGCTTTTCTCGAAGCCCGATCCCTACGACCTTGCTGAAGGCCAGGACGTGCTCGACAACCTCAATCCCAACTCGCTTGAGATTGTGAGCGACGCCAAGCTCGAGCCCTCGCTCGCAAGTGCCAAACCCGGAGACCGCTTTCAATTCGAGCGCGTTGGCTACTTCTGCGTCGATCCGGACTCGGCCGAGGGTAAGCTGGTTTTCAATCGGACACTACCGCTGAAAGACGCCTGGGCAAAGATCGAGAAGAAGGCGGGAGCGTGAATCTCCTCGCTGGCGAACAACCGCTTGCTGGAGCGCTCGTGATCCACTACTTGTTGGTTAGTCGACTTCAAGCCTGTCGGGATCGACTCTTAAACCGACCTGGAGCTTGATTGGTTTTCCCGGCTGCAACGAAATGAGCTTGCAAAACGGCAAGAAATCGGCGGAGCCAATCATCACGTCGTAATGTCCGCTCGGAAGTTGAATCGTAAAGGAACCTGACCGATCGGACTGGACCGTAAAGCTTGGCTCGCCGTGCTCTTCGTAAATCCAGATGTGCGCTCCAGCAATCGGCGCACCGGTCAAGTCGGTGATCATGCCGCTAAAGTTTGGCGTGGCTTGGTTGTCTTGGCAAAGGGCATCTCTGTGGGAAAATCCCAAGCAAATCGATGCCAACGCCAAGTAGAGCAGTGTCCTCGGCCCCATGTGTCCCCTCCAATGAATAGTGTCCGAAGAATATTCCCGTCCCGGCAGAAGCATCAAATCCCGCATGCTCGCTGGCGAATGACCACCCTCTTGCCGTAGAGTGATTCCGTCCACAAGGGAGACGACCATTGTGCATTGGAATAGAAGTGTGACGGGACGTGCTGCGGCGGTTTCGGCGCTGGCGTTTGGGTTCATCGCATCGGGGATCGCGGGCGCGCAAACAGTTGCCAAAGGGCTGGGCATCTTTGAGAACCAGTCCGACGTGGGGAGCGTTGTGCCGCCGGGCACCGCGACCTTCGACGCCGCATCGGGCGTTTACACTCTCAGGTCGGCGGGCGCGAACCTTTGGGTCAATGTGGACGGATTCCACTTCGTGTGGAAGAAGGTCTCCGGCGACGTATCGCTGACCGCCGACGTAAAGTTGGCCGATGCCGGCGCCGGCGCAAGCGCGCACCGCAAGGCGCTGCTGATGTTCCGGCAGACGCTCGACCCCGACGCCCTGTACGCCGACGCAGCGGTTCATGGATCCGGTGAAACCGCGCTGCAATACCGGCACATCAAGGGCGACACCACGCAGGACATCGCCTTCAACATCGGCGCGCCGCAGCGGCTGCGGCTTGAAAAGCGCGGTGACACAATCACGCTTTTTCTCAGCATGCACGGCGAGCCGTTGCACCAGGTGGGAGCATCCGTCGGGGTGCACTTCGAGGGCGAGTTCTACGCCGGCCTGGGCGTCTGCGCGCACAACAAAGACGCAGTGGAGCAGGCCTCCTTCGCGCACGTGGAATTCGAGCCGCTCATGGCTCCGGCAGCTCCCGCGCCGATGGCGCTCTACAGCACTCTGCAGACCATCGCCATCGACAACAATGCGCGCAGGGCCTTCGTGATCCAGACCGGCAAGGGACAAATGGAGGCGCCCAACTGGAGCCGCGATGGCAAGACGCTGATCTTTAACCGCGCGGGCAAGCTGTGGAGCGTGCCGGCGGCCGAGGGAGAGGTCGCGATCGCCGAGGCCACACCCATCGACATTGGCAACGCCGGCGATTGCACAGGCAGCCACGGCCTTTCGCCCGACGGCAAATGGATCGCGATGACCTGCACAACGCCCGACCATCCGGGCCGGCGCGTTTACATCGTGCCCGCCGCGGGCGGCGCACTCCGCATGGTTACGGCCAATCCCGACTCCTATTTTCATAGCTGGTCGCCGGACGGAAAGACGATATTGTTCACGCGGCCCAGCCGCGGCTCGCTGAACATCCTTGCCATTTCGCCCGGCGGCGGCGAGGAATCCGCGCTGACCACGGGAACCGGCGTGAGCGACGACCCGGATTTTTCGCCGGATGGGCAGTGGATTTACTTCAACTCCGACCGCGCGGGCGGAATGCGGATCTGGCGCATGCGGGCCGACGGCAGCCAACCCGAGCAGGTGACCTTCGACGAGAAGCACAACTGGACGCCACACCCCTCGCCGGACGGAAAGTCCATCCTGATTCTCTCTTACGACAAGGATGTGGCCGGCCACGCGGCCAATAAGAAAGTGACCTTGCGCATTCTCAACGTTGCCGACGGGAAGATTCGCGACCTGGTCGAGATTGTGGGAGGATCGGGCAGCGACAACGTGCCCAATTGGGCTCCCGACGGAGCGCACTTTGCGTTTGTAAGCTACCAGTTTCTTCCCGCGAACGATAACGGCTCAACGCAATGACGGACAGCGACGCGGCCAGGGCCCGGGTCTCGATTTTGGGACCTGGGAAAGCAAGAACCCGCACTGTCTAAACCCGCGTGATCTGCGCTAGCGTATCAAAGTGAGCATCGCGTGCGCACAGCACCAGCGAATGTTCCAGAACAAGCGCCGCGATCCACATATCGTTTGTCGGGATCGGCGTGCCCTGCTTGCGCAGTTGCCGGTAGACGTTCGCATAATGATGCGTGGTCTGCTCGCCGGCGTAAAGAATCCCGACCCCCGGCTTCAGCAGAAACCGTCGCAGCACGGCCTCGTTCCGCGCTTCCTGGGAGCCGGCTGCGAAACCCGCTCGAAGTTCTCCGAGGACGACAAACGGCAACCAGATCTCATCGGCGGTCGCAACCAGATTGACAACGAATCCGTCGCCTCGAGAGAGGTCGGTGTAGCGATTGGTATCGAGGACCACTCTCATCGAACGGATCGCTCCGGGGAATCCTGACGAATCATCACCGCCAGATCGCCTCGTCGATTTTCTGCTGCTCTGCGATCGCGCTATCGAATGCAGGATCCTCCTGCCATGTGCCCGCAATGTCGCTCAAATCGCGCTTGACGCGCTCGCGCTCCGCCAAACCGGCTCCGCGAACAAGCGCCGCAACAGCCACCTGATTCAGGCTCTTGCCTTCGCGCCGCGCAAAATCACGCAAAGTAGCGTCAAGATAATCCGGAATATTGCGGAGGGTATACTGCATGCACTCATTGTAGTCTATGCAGGCATTCAATGCAATCAAAATAGACTTCATTGTAACTCATTAACTATAAATCACTTCCCGATCACATCAAATGCCACGTTGATCGTCTTGGGCGGCATGCACTGGTTCTGGTCGCAGGCCTGGTAGTGCAGCTTGCCCTGCACAAGATGGTTGCCGGCGGCGGCCACAATGCGCGCCTGGAGGATAAACTCGCCCGTGTACACGCTCAGCTTGGTCGTGGGATCGATGGGCAGCGCGATCATCGTGCCCGCGGGATACGTAATACCGGCGAGCCGCACGCCCGAGCCGTCGGGAATCGAAAACTCGGTCGGGATTAGGAACTCGTCGCTGGGCGTGTGCGAATTAATGTGCAGTCCTTGCGCAATGCGAAAATGCAGCGCCACCTGGCTCGGCTTGCCCACCGGTACGCTTACCTGCTCGGGAAAGAGATACGTCACTGCGTCGGTCTTCACCAGCGGCCGGCTCTGTGCGCTCTGACTCTGCCCGTGCGCAGACAGTGCGGCAACGGCGAGCGCAGCAATCATCGCAATAAACGGCTTTTTCAGAATGTTCATCAATCCAATTCCTCTGTCGCAGGGGCACGCGTCGCGTAACTGATCACTGATTCAGCGCCTTCTGAATTTTGCTCTCGATGTCGCTCTCCGAGGTCAAACCCACTTGCGCTGCAACCACCACGCCCTTGCGATCCACAAAAAACGATGTCGGCAGGTCGTCGAGCCCGCCGTAGTCGCGGCTGATCGAGTCGCCATCGAGCAGCACCGGATACGGCATCTTCTCCTCTGCAACGAATTTGCCTGCGGCGGCCGTGGCCTTCGCCCATCCGGCCTTGTCGTCCGGCTTTAAGTCATCGCCCTCGGTGTCGACGCCCAGCACCTCGAATCCCTGCGCTGCGTACTTCTGGCGCAACTCGACGATCCACGGCGTTTCCAGCTTGCAGGGCGCGCACCACGTGGCCCAGAAATTGATCAGCACGGCCTTGCCCCGGTAGCTCGCGAGCGAGACCTTGTTCCCGGTCAAATCTTTGAGTTCAAAGGCCGGCGCCGGCTTGCCATTGAGCGGAGAAACGTATTGCGCGCCACCTCCCGGTACGGGCACCAGCTCGCCCTGTCCGGCGCCCGCGAGCAGGCGTTCGGCTTCCTGACGGCGATACTCCCAGTTGGCCCACCCCGCCCAGGCAAAGATGGCCAGGATCAGAAGTGTCGCGCTGAGAACAAGTGTGTTGCGCCGCAAGGGGACGGACCTCATGGAACTATTCTACGAGGCGCGCACGAGGTGTCAGGTTTCAGGTGTCAGGGGTCAGGGGTCAGGAACCTGCGCACCTGCACAAGAAGTGGACGATGTTGCTTTCTCGTTAGATGCTTTCTGGTCAGAGTTCTCGAAGGGAGCTACGCAATGGATAAGCCGAACTTTGGCGGGATGACAACAAACGCGCGGCTTTATGCGGCTGGCCTTCTTGACGCATGGGATGCAGCTGTACACGCACGGGATCGCGATCGAATGATCGAAGTATTGTGCCAGGTTGATCTCGCAAGTCAGGCCGAATCCATTTCGGATTTGGTCTTATTGAACCCCGGGCGTTACGGATTCAGAGATTCAAAGGGAACCGACTGCCCCTGACACCTGACACCTGAAACCTGACCCCTGTCTTTGTTACTATCAAAGGCCGATGAGTTCTCACAAGCAAGACGACGCGTTTGAGCCTGCGGCGCTGGTGCGCACGGAAGCGGCCGCGCTTGAAGCTCTCGCCTCGCGGCTCGAAGGATCCATGGCTGCGCCGTTTGCGCGCGCCGTCGACATGATTCTCCGCTGCGGCGAGTCCCACGGCCGCGTGGTGGTCACCGGCATGGGCAAAAGCGGCATCATCGCGCAAAAGATCGCCGCTACGCTCAGCTCCACCGGCTCGCCGGCGCTGTTTCTGCATCCCGCCGAGGCTGTGCACGGCGACCTGGGCGTGCTCATGCCCGGCGACGTGGTCGTCGCGCTCTCGGGGAGCGGCGAAACTGAGGAGATCCTCCGCCTGCTCGCCACCCTGAAGCGCAAAGGCGACGCGCTCATCACATTTTGCTGCAACCTGCAGTCGACTTTGGCGCAAGCCAGCGACGTAGCCCTCGATTGTTCAGTTGAGCGCGAAGCCTGCGGCTTGAATCTCGCGCCCACGGCTTCCACCACCGCCATGCTCGCGCTTGGCGATGCGCTGGCCGTCGCCGTCAGCTTGCGCAAGGGCTTTCGTGCCGAAGACTTTGCCGAGTTGCATCCCGGCGGCAAACTCGGCAAGCAACTTGCCAAAGTGCGTGAGTTGATGCACTCCGGCGAAGACATCCCCGCCGTCACACCGTCAACATCCATGGCCGATGTGATCTTCGAAATGTCCTCGAAAAAGCTCGGCATCACGACGGTGCAGGAAGACGGCCGGCTCTGTGGCGTGATCAGCGACGGCGACCTGCGGCGCCTGCTCGAGCGCGAAGGCGGAGCGGCGCTCAGCAAGACCGCGGGCGAGGCCATGAATCCGCATCCACGCACGATTGCATCGAGCGAACTGGCCGCAAGAGCTTTGGCGATCCTGGAAGAGCGCAAAATCACATCGCTCGTGGTGGTCGACGCGGACGGGAAGGTCGAAGGCGTTGTGCACCTGCATGATTTGTGGGGCGTGGAGCTGATCTGATTTTGCCGGAACCGCGCAGGTCAGCGATACTGCGGAGCCAGCAGCGCAATCACTTCCAGGTCGCGATCGAGAATCACCGACTTGTCCGGGTCGGAAGCGTTGTAGTGAACCTGAACCCGCTTGTCTTTTACCTGGCGGACAAATTCCTCGGCATCTTCTTCGCGGTGAAAACGGTGCACATGCTTGCCTGAGCGGTACTCACCCACGAAATAGGTGTAGGTGAGTTCGACCCAGAAAACCCGCCAGCCCTTCTTATGAACCTCCCCGCTCTGAATCGTGGCATCGGTGGCGGGCCATCCGGCCATCGCCTGGTTCTGCCGCCATTTCTGGTAGAACTTCTTCACGCCGAACGCCGCAATCGCGCCCGGAATGATCCCGAACATCTTGAGGAGCTTGACCAGCACGAAAACGATCTCTCCCCAGGGGATGTGATGGAAGTTCATGGTTGAAAGTATGCCACAGAGCGCGGAAACCCGATTCGCGCTACCCGCTGCGTGTAGGCCGGCGCCATTGACAGCCAATCGTGCCAGCCTTACGCTTGGGTTATGCAGGTCGAGCTCACACACGAGCAAGCTTCCTTTATTGACTTAGGAATCCAGGAAGGCCGTTTTCGCAACTCGGAAGAGGCTATCCGCGAGGCCCTTGCCCAATGGGAGAAGCGGGAACGTGCCCGCGTTGAGCTGTTGATCTCGCTCGACTCCGCCGAGCAGGCGCTCAATGGCGGCGAGGGTGAGGAATATACCATCGAGACGCTTCCCTCGCTGGTCCAATCTGTTCAAGAGCGCGGAGCAGCGCGCCTACCCGAACGCTGATGCGCTAACGCCTCGCGCAGCGAGGCGGCGGCGTTATTGTTGCGAACCTCATAGGCGGGACGCTAGGAAGAAACGATAGAAATGGATACGAGGGGACAGCTTTTGAGAAAGCTCGTCGTTGACGGCCATGTGAACGTGGCGGAACGGCAGTCTCTAGGCGTGGTTTACAGGCAGGAAGTAAAGGATATTGTGAACTCGATTCTGAGGCAAGATGGAGCCTTCCCAAATCATGGTGCGACAAAAGCCGTTTATGAAGGTGCAACTCTAGCCCAAGTGGATTCCAACATACAAATCACTTGGGAACGTCCCTCTCTCTGGGAACCATTTACGGTGGCAGAACGCCGAATCGAGACATTTGCGGCGGCAGACGCAGCGATAGAAAGATTCATTGACAGCGAGTGGCGCACTGGAATCGACGGGATAAGGCTCCATTAGCGTAAACGGGGCTAGGCCCATATCTCCTCCGACAAACATTTAGAATGAATCCTGCTTTAGTTCGCACTTCGTCCGCACCGGGCGGGCGGGAAAGTTCGCTTTTCTTTCTATGCATCGTTGGTCGAAACTCTTCATTCCCACTCTCCGCGAGGCCCCGACAGACGCTGAAGTGGCCAGCCACAAGTTTCTCTTGCGCGCCGGCTACATTCGCCAGCTCGGCGCAGGCATCTACAACTACCTCCCTCTTGGTCAGCGCACGCTCAACAAGATCATCGGCATCGTGCGCGAGGAGATGGACAAGATCGGCCAGGAGTTTTATCTGCCCGCCATCCAGCCGCGCGAATTGTGGGAGGAGAGCGGCCGCTGGACCACCATGGGCGACAATATGTTCCGCCTCAAGGATCGCAAGGGCGCGGACCTGTGCCTGGGCATGACGCATGAAGAGAACATGACCTCGATTGCGCGCGGCGAATTGCGGAGTTACAAGCAGTTGCCGCAGATCTGGTACCAGATTCAGACCAAGTTCCGCGATGAGCCGCGGCCCAAGTCGGGCCTGCTGCGCGTGCGCCAGTTCATCATGAAGGATGCGTACTCCTTCGACATCGACGACGCCGGCCTCGACAAGAGCTTCAACCTGCATGACGCGGCGTATCGCGCCATCTTCACGCGCTGCGGCCTCAAGTTCGTCGCCGTCGAGGCCGATTCGGGCGCGATGGGCGGCTCGCAGTCGCAGGAGTTCATGGTCTACACCGATGCGGGCGAGGACTTCATCGCAAGCTGTCCGGTGTGCGGCTACGCGGCGAACTTGGAAAAGGCGACCTCGCAGCTCGAAGCAGTCGTCGAGATGGAAGCTACGGGCGACGGCAAACCCGAGCTCGTTCACACGCCCGGTTGCGCAGCCATCGCCGATGTTGCCGCGTTCTTCAAAATCTCTCCGGCCTCCGACATCAAGTGCGTGGCCTACATGGCGCTCAAGCACGGTGCGAAAGCAAAGGACGGCAGCCGGAAGGATACTTGGCACGGCGTGGCCACATTCCTGCGCGGCGATCACCAGGTGAACGAGACCAAGCTCTTGGGCGCCATCGGCGCTGCGGAGCTGCGCACCATGCAGGCCGAAGAGCTGCAACAATTCTTCAACGGACCTGCGGGTTATCTCGGGCCCATGGGGCTCAAGCACGACGCGCAGCCGCTCGGCGAAGGCCTCACCGTGATTGTCGACCGCGCCCTCGAGGGCCGCAAAAACATGGTTTGCGGCGCCAACAAGCTCGACTACCACCTGCGCAACGTGACCCCCGGCCGCGACTTCACGTGGACGTTAGTCGCCGACATTCGCAGCGTAAACGAGGGCGAAGGCTGCCCGAAAAATGGCTGCATGGGCAAACTCGTCGTCGGCAGGGCCGTTGAAGTCGGCCACATCTTCAAGCTCGGCGATAAATACACAAAGTCCATGGGCGCGCGCGTCCTCGACGAGAACGGCAAGGAAGTGACGCCGATCATGGGCTGCTACGGCATCGGCATCGAACGCATTATGACCGCGGCCATCGAACAAGCTAACGACGCCAACGGCTTTTGCCTGGCTGCTTCGATTGCGCCCTTCACGGTGGTGGTCACGATTACGAATGTGGCCGATGCGGCGCTGCGCGAAACCGGCGAAAAACTCGCTGCCGATCTTGAAGCGGCCGGGCTCGATGTGCTGCTGGATGACAGGGACGAGCGCGCCGGCGTCAAATTCAAGGATGCTGACCTGGTGGGCATTCCCTACCGCATCAATGTTGGCAAAAAGGCCGCTGCAGGCCAGGTGGAACTTGTTGACCGCTCCACAAGCACCAGCGTGGATGTAGCCTTGAATGAAGTGGTGGCGTTGGTAAAGAAGCGCGTCGCGGAAGAAAAGCTGCTGGAAGACAGCTATTAGCCCGCGAACTTCCAGCCCTTTGTGCGCGTACCTGAATGTTGACCTTGGCCAATGACGCAGAGCCTTATCGAAGCAAGAACAGCTGACAGCTAAAAGCTGATGGCTGGAAGCTGCTTTTCAGGAGCATCGATGGCGTTGAAAGTCCGGTTCGCGAGGCCCGCTGCGGGCCATCACCTCAGGTCGCGGATTCTGTGGTATGTGCTGGCTGCCTTTGGCTGCATCGCGCTCGTGGGCATCTGCATCTTCACCTATTTCTATATCAAGTACGAGAGCATTGTGAACGAGCGGCTCAAGCAGCCGATCTTCGCCAATACCGCCAAGATTTACGCCGCGCCCCCCGAAGTGCGGCCGGGGCAAAAGCTGACCGTTCGTCTGATCGCCAACGAGTTGCGCGAAGCTGGCTACACCGCCGATGGCGCGCCGCAACCATCGCCCCTGGGTTCCTTCAGCGAGGGCGTGCAGCAGATCACCGTGCGGCCCGGCCCGCAGTCGTATCACGCTCCCGACAGCGCTACCATCCGTGTCAGCGGCGGCGTGGTCGACGCCATCAGCGACGAGCACGGCCAGCCGCTTTCTAGCTACGAGCTCGAGCCGCAGCTCATCACCGGGCTGAGCGATGACCCGAACCGCACCAAGCGCCGCCTGCTCACCTACGACGAGATTCCGCTCAACATGGTGCATGCCGTCATCGCCATCGAGGACCGGCGCTTCTTTGAGCACAGCGGCATCGACTACTGGCGCATCCTGGGCGCGATGCGCAACGACATCTTTCACCTGCACCGCTACAGGGAAGGCGCATCCACGCTCACCCAGCAGTTGGCGCGCGGTTTTTTCCTCACGCCTGAGCAAACCTACTCACGCAAGATCCGCGAGGCCGTCATCAGCATCATCCTCGAGCACCGCTTCGATAAGAAGCAGATCTTCGCCATGTACGCCAACGAGATCAATCTCGGGCAACTGGGCAGTTTTTCCATTGACGGCTTCGGTGAAGCGTCGCAGGCTTATTTTGGCAAGGATGTCGCCCAGCTCGATCTGGCGGAGTGCGCCTTGCTCGCCGGGCTCATCCAAAGCCCCAGCCGCCTGAATCCCTTCCGCCATCCGGACCGGGCTCTCGAGCGCCGCACCCTGGTGCTCGATTCCATGGTAGAGACCGGCGCCATCACCAAGGAGCAGGCCGAAAATGCCAAGAAAGAGCCATTGCATCTGGTTGCGGCCAGTGTGGACGCGAGCGAAGCGCCTTACTTCGTCGACCTGGTGCACGACCAATTGACGCAGCGCCTCGGCGACCGCGATTTCAACCGCGAAGGTCTGCGCATCTACACTTCGCTCGATCCCGAGTTGCAGCGGATCGCCACCTCGGCAGTGGACTCGACCGTTCACGTGGTCGACGAGTTGGTGGACAAAGTTCATGCGCGCGACAAAAAGCTGGGCAAGCCGTATATCTATCCGCAGGTGGCGCTCATTGCGCTCGATCCTCACACCGGCCAGGTGCTGGCTCTCGTGGGCGGGCGCAGCTACGGCACATCGCAGGTGAACCACGCTGTTGCACATCGTCCTACGGGCTCCATCTTCAAGCCGTTTGTTTATGCTTCGGCCTTTCAGACCGCTGCCGAAGGCACCATGTTGCCCGGGCAAACTGCGCTGTTTTCGCCTGTGACCATGCTCAGCGACGAGTCGACCACGTACGGCGAGGGAACCCCCTACGAATACACGCCGCACAACTTTGTCAACGAGCATTACGGCCAGATGACTGCTCGTTTCGCCCTGATGCAGTCGGACAACATTGCCACCATCGAGCTGGCAAGCTGGGTGGGGTTCGATCGCGTGGCCGCGCTGGCCCGCGAAGCTGGAGTCAAGAGCGCGCAGGGCACGCCTTCGATGCCCATTGGTTCCTACGACGCCACGCCCCTCGACATGGCAGGCGCCTACACCATCTATGCCAACGGCGGCCTGCACATCGATCCCTGGATGTTGGCCAGCGTGCGCACCACCACCGGAGACATCATTGCCGACTACACGCCTACTTCGCGCCAGGTGCTCGATCCCCGCGTTGCCTACCTGACCACCAGCATGATGGAAGCAGTGATGAATGGAGGAACAGCTGCCAGCGTCCGCGGATTGGGATTTACCGCTCCCGCTGCTGGCAAGACGGGCACCGATCACGACGCATGGTTTGCCGGCTTTACAAGCAACCTGCTTTGCATCGTGTGGGTTGGCAATGACGACTACACCCCGCTCGATCCAGCAAACCTCGGTCGCGTCCAGGGTGCACGCGCCGCCGCACCGATTTGGGCAGCGTTCATGAAGCAGGCCATCCAGCTGCCGCAGTACTCTGACACCAACGAATTCGTGCCGCCCGGCGGCGTGGAAATCGTTACTCTCGATAAAGCGACCAACCTGCTGGCCGACGGCGCCTGCCCCGAAGATTACACCGCGGCCTTCCTCGACGGCACCGCGCCCACCGATACTTGTGACCACACGGGGGTTGGCGGCGAAGACCATCGCAACATCCTGCAGAAGATCTTCGGAACCGGCAAGCCGTCAAACTAGGTCTCTGATCGATTGAAGAAGAACCTCCCCGCGCCCCATCCATTCTGTCATTCTGAGCGAGCGGAGCGAGTCGAAGAACCTGCTTCTTGAAATTCTGGCGAATGGGCGGGAAACTACCAAAGCAAAAAAGCGAATTCGAGCGGCCAGAGAATTAGCGCCGGCGCGCAGGCTTTGCAGTCGCGCGCCGCGGCCGCTGCTTTGCTGAGACCGAACGGATCACCAGAGTTCCTCGCCCCGTCGAAGGCAGCGGTGCCTTACCTTGCGCAATCGCCGCGCGAATCAACGCTTCCACCGCAGGCTTGCTTAAATCGCGCGCACTCTCGAGCCGAATGAATCGATTCTGATTCCCGCCGCCCAGCAGGATTCCCGCCGGATCGGGAAGCGTGGAACCGTAGTAGAAGGCAAGCCGCACGCCATGCGCGTCGGCCACCAACTGGGTGAAACAGTCTGACGGCCGCGGGGTTGAACTGTAGCCGATGACGAAGAAGTTGTAGTTGTCGTAGACAAGTTCATTCGCCGTAGGCAGTCGTTTGCGCAGGGCAGCCCGCACGGCGCGAATGGCCTTGGCCATCTCCGGCGAGAACTTGTCGATGCAACCGGCGAGTTCGTCTTCTGTTTTCTTCTGCGCTGAAGTTGCGCGTGTCTTCATTTCGCCTCCTATTGGGGCCCCGCGTTCCTTTCAAGTTCCCTCTACATCTGCTCCGTTGGGCATGGGCTGGCATCGTGGGCACCAGAACGTAACCCGCGCATCCGCGCCCTGAATCCGGCGGCGGATCGTCTCTCCGCAGCGCCGGCAAGGTTCGCCCGCGCGCCCGTACACCCACAGGCTCTCGCTCGGGTTCGACGCACGCGTCGTCCGCCGCTGCTGCCCGCGATAGGTAACGATCATGTCACCCGAATCCTCAAGGACGTTTGCCCTGAGCAGCTTTTGCGCGCTTGCGATGGTCGCCGCGGCCTCGTCGCGAGTAAGCGACTCGACAGTGCGAAACGGGTTCAGGCCGTTGACAAAGCATATCTCTGACTTGAAGACGTTGCCAACGCCGGCAAGCGTGGATTGATCGAGCAACGCGTCGGCAACGGATTCATCGCCGCGCGCCGTCAGCCGGTCGAGCGCCGCCACGGCGTTGAACTCCACGCGCAGCAAATCATTCTCCGGAACCGCGACGCGCAAATCGCGATCCAGTGACTGTTGTGTGTGCATGCGCGCCACGGGCACGCGAAACCCCACCGCCTGGTACTCTTCATTCTCGATCACGATGCGCATGTGGATGCGAGCAAGCTGCCAGCGCTCGCCGCGGCGATAGATGTGCCAGCGTCCGTTCATCAGCAGATGCGAGGTGAGGATGCCGCCACCGGAAAAGTAGATCAACAGCCACTTGCCGCGCGCCTCCACGCTCTCCACTGTCTGCCCGGCAACCGGCGTGTCGTCATTGAAGCGCATGAGCCACGGAAACGTAGAACGAAACGCGGTGACTGGTCTGCCCACGAGCGCGCGGCCCAGGTTGCGCGCGGTGCGAAAAATGGTGTCGCCTTCCGGCATTTCTTATTGCACCTCGGGCTGGGACGGCTGCGCTTGCGCCACCGGCAGCGGAATCCTTCGCAGGTGCATCCCCAGCGGGCCTGGATGAAAGCCCGCATCCATCAGGAACCGCGCCATGAAGTGTGCGGCCACCGGCTGGCCGTTGATCGTCGCGATGAGTACGCCCTCGTGACTGTGAAGCCGCATGCGTTCCTGGCCGCGCGTGCACAGGAAATGCGCCAGTCCCGACGCCGTTTGCGAGCGCTCCGGCTCCTCGGCGGGCAAAAAAATGACAATGTTTGGGCTGCCGCGCTTGAGCCACGCCGCCAGACGGCCGTTGCGCAGAATCACTTCAGCGTACGCCGCGCGCGTAAGCACGCGCGGCGCAAATTCCGCGTCTTCTTCCATGACCGGCAACTCCGGCCAGCGCAAAACCGATCCATAGAGATTCGCCGGATCGGTCGCAGCCAACTGCACGAACTCTGGTTTCTCAAGAGGCGGCTCGGCGCGCAACTGGCGCAGCAGGTCCACAGCAGCGGGCAGCGCGAATTGCGTAGCGCCCAGTCCGCCCACAAAGTAACCGCGCCGGATACGGCCACTTTCTTCGAGCGCCTTGAGCACATCGTAAACGGCGCTGAACCCTCCGGACACATTCTCTGCCCCAACCGACTCGCGCAGCAGCACACCATAGCGGTGAAGCAGTTGCAGCGCCAACGCGTGGCCGCGCTCTGTCTGCGATGGACCGGCATTGTTTTGAAAGGGCACGGCTTCAGCCGTGCCGATAGCCGTAACTGGAACACGGGGCTTTAGCCCCTGAGGGAAGTTCTTGTCTAACGCACCAAGCGGCAGCAGAGACCATCTCCCTTGCGCTGTCGGCGGCGTGGTGCGGCGGGAGCGGAAGACCACTCCGGTTTGAAAACGCCGCGGCGTACGCGCGCTTTCAGGCCTGGCAATGTAGGCGCGCAGGGCATGCAGCGAATCGTTGGTAATAAGCCCGCGCCACACCAGGCTCCAGAGCGCATCGATGGTTTCGCCGGGATAGCCGCCGCCCGACGCCTGGTGCAACGCATCGAAAAAGCTCGCGCCTGTGGACTCGAGCACCGCGAGCAGTTTTTCTTCGCGTTCTGTGAGCGGTTCAACTAACGGCCGCCTCTGCGCCAGCAACGGCAACTTGTCGGCAAGAAACAGCGCAATGCGCCCGTCGCGCTCACCGATCGGCTCCACTCCAGCCCACGCTACTTCGCCCGCGGCGATCAACGTGTCGAGCCCGGCAGGCGTGAAATCGGCAATGCGCGCGGGCAGAATCGACGTTTCGACGAGCGATGCAGGCAGCGGCGCGCCCTGCAGGTTTTCAATCGCATCGAGCAGCGCGTCGAGATGCGCGGAGCCCGTGCGCCGCGGCGCCAGCAGCCCCTGCCAGTGCGTAAGGAAGCGCGCCAGCGTGTGCTGCTCCACGGGTTCCACTTCGCGGCGCAGCCGGGCCAACGACTTGCGGCGGATCTGCCGCAGAATCTCCGCGTCGCACCACTCGCGATGCAACCCACCCGGCCGGAAGCCGCCTTCCAGCACGCGACCCTCCGCGGCAAGCTGCCGCAGCGCATGTTCCACCGCCTCCGCGTCGAGTGCAAATCGGTCCGCAGCTTCGCGCAGCGTGAATGGCCCATGCGTGCGCGCGTAGCGGCGTACCAGTTCGAGCACGGGATGCGCTACAGGTTCGAGCAAGGCGGTCGCCAACCCCGGGGGCAATGGAATGCCCAGCCCATCGCGATAACGCGCAGCGTCTTCGGTGGCAATCAGCCGTTTTTCGCCGGCGATGCGCAGCTCCAGCAGTCGCCGCGAGCGAATCAACCGGTCAACATGTACCAGCAGATCCGGCGAAACCACGCGCCGCACCAGCTCTTCGCGCGAAAGATCGCCGAGCCTGAGGCACAGATCGTGCATGCCGTCGGCCGAGCGCGCGCGGAAGTTTTCTGCGAGACATTGCGCGGCCTCTTCCACCTCTGCAATCGCGTCGGCATCGAGCAGTTCGCGCAAATCGGCCTCGCCCAGCAACTCGCGCAGTTGATCCTGGTCGATGGTGAGCGCCTGTGCGCGGCGCTCGGCCAGCGGCGCATCGCCCTCGTACATAAAGTTGGCCACGTAGCTGAAGAGCAGCGACGAAGCAAACGGCGAAGGCTTGCGCGTCTCCACCACGTGCACGCGGAGTTGCCGCTGCTCGATGGCGCGCAGCGTTTCAATCAGCGCCGGCATATCGAAAACGTCGCGCAGGCACTCGCGATAAGCCTCGAGCAGCAGCGGGAACTTGGGATACCGCGAGGCTACGCTGAGCAGATCGTAGGAGCGCTTGCGCAACTGCCACAGCGGCGTGCGCTGATCGGCGCGGCGGCGCGGCAGCAGCAACGCGCGGCCCGCGGCTTCGCGAAAACGCCCGGCAAACAACGCCGTCGTTCCCAACTGGCGCAACACAAGCTGCATGGCCTCTGCCGCTTCCACAAGA
>JBEKIE010000067.1:0-21038 GCA_050011915.1 Occallatibacter sp. | reverse complement strand
CTCGTCCATCACACTGCTCGTTTTCCAGGCCATGATGAGCTTGTAAATCCTCACCACCGCCCCGTCGCAGTGTCAGGTATGTCCCCGGTTCAATATGTCAGCTATGTCCCCGGTCCGTACCCATAACTCCCCCACCCCCCCCCCTACCCCACCCCGGGTACGAGCCGGAAGCCAGGCGCGAGAGGCCCGAATCGGAGCCAGGAAGTTGGAAGCCGGCCCTCTTGCTCCCTTGCTCCCTGTTTTTTTGCTCCCTTGTTCCCTTGCTCCCTGTTTTTTTGCTCCCTTGTTCCCTTGGTCCCTGTTTTCTTGCTCCCTTGGTCCCTGTTTCTAAAAAACGGGTTGTGAAACTGTGAAGCCCGGATTTATCAACAGAATCAATCACTTACACGAAAAAATCCCGCAGTCCCACAGTTTCTGCGGTTCTCCGACACTGGGCCGCAAATGCGCATCAATTCTTCGGCCAGGGGATTTGCTCCGAACGATGAACCGGCAGCTGAGAGCCGTTCCCTTGCTCCCTTGCTCCCTTGCTCCCTGTTCCCTGTTCACGGCATCATTCGCCGGCCCGCTGCGCCCGCGCTTCCTTCACCATGATCAGGAAGCGCCGCGCCAGTTCGTGGATGCGATCCGCCTGGAGCCGTTCGAGGGCGTCCTTGGGCAACAGCTCGTTGCCTACGCCAATGGCGCGCGCTCCGGCAAGAATGTAGTCGAACGCCGTCAGCTGACTCACTCCTCCGGTCACGATCAACGGAATCTGCGGCAGAGGCACTTCGAGTGCGCGGATATAGTTCGGTCCGCCCGCCGTGGCCGCCGGAAAGATCTTCACGAAGTCAGCGCCCGCCGTCCAGGCCGCAATCACCTCCGACGCAGTCAACGCTCCCGGAAACACGCACACGTCCGCTCGTTTCGCGCAGGCCACCACTCCCGGAACCAGTCCCGGACTGGTGATGAAACGCGCTCCGGCATCAAGGCAGCGCTGCGCCGACGCTTCATCCAGCACGGTTCCAGCCCCAACGATCAAATCGGGAAAACGCGTGGCCAACTCCTCGATCGCCTCCACAGCCTTGGGAACGGTCAGCGGTACCTCGAGTACCGGAATTCCCGCCGCGTATAAGGTCTCTGCTGCAAATCGCACGTGGTCCGGGTTCTTGACGCGCGCACACGGCACAATGCCGATTTCGTTGATCCGCTTGCCAATCTCCTCGCTGTGCATCACCCCTCCGCGCACGCTGACTCTCGATGCCTGCAATTAAAACCGATTTCGCCCCAGGGAGCGTAAACAATTCATCGAGTGGAACCAGCAACGTTCCGTTTTTGCACGAGGCGCAGGCACTTTACGCGCGACGCGCCGCGTCGACGATTGCCTCCACCACCTGCTCTGGCGTCAGCGCGTCCACGGCAATCGAAACGTGCGCCGTACGGTAAAGCGGTAAACGCCGTTGGTAGCGGCTGGCCAGGTTCGCCTGGTCGGCCAGAATGGGCCGCAAATGCTCGGTGCCGCGGCAGCGCTCGAGCGTCGTGGCAAGCTCGACCTCAAGATGAACCAGCAGCGTTTCCGGCGCATGGAGCAAAAGCGAACGCGTGGCTTCGGTTTCAATGGCCCCGCCGCCCAGCGCCAGCACCAAAGCCGCTTCGCCGGCCAGCCGCGCAATCGTGGCGCGTTCCCGCTCGCGGAACGCGGCCTCGCCCTCCCGCGCGAAAATCTCCGGGATCGTCGAGCCAGCCTCGGCTGCGATCACGTCGTCCGCATCCACGAACTTCCAGTCCAGTCGCCGCGCCACGAGCGGCCCCACGGTGCTTTTGCCCGAGCCCATGAAGCCGGTAAGCACAATGCGCCGTACGCGCACGCCCGTCTCGTGTCCGCCTTTGGAAGTCGCATTCGCTGAACTTGCCGTCATTGGTTTCAGTATAGGAGAACAGATCACAGTGGTCAGCGGTCAGTCGTCAGTGTGAGTGGTCAGTGGTCAGTTCGAAGTTCGTAGTTCGCTGACTCCTGACACCTGTCACGCAAGCACCATCACCACGGCTCCTGCGGCAATGAGCGCTCCGCCCACGATCGCGGCGGCATTCAGCTTTTCGCCCAGCAGCAGCCACGCAAAGATCATCACCAGCGGAACGCTGAGCTTGTCGAGTGGCGCGACCCGCGAAGCCGGCCCTAGTTGCAGGGCGCGGAAGTAGCAGAGCCACGACAGGCCCGTGGCGATTCCCGAGAGCGCGAGAAAGAGCACAGTGCGGCGATCGAGCGAGCGCATTTCGCTGTGCTTGCCCAACGCCAGCGCAATGCCCCAGGCAAAGACGACGACCACGGTGGTGCGCAGCGCCGTGGCCAGGTTTGAGTCAACGTGCTCCACACCCACCTTGGCTAAAAGCGCCGTGGCGGCGGCGAACACAGCAGAAAGCAGCGCCCATAGGATCCAGCTCGCGGTCCAGTTCGACATCCAATTCATGGCAATCAGCATACGCGCCCGGCGCACCTGGCAGCACGGCTCAAGGGGGCGACGGAGTGTCGAGCCCGCGAGATAGAATTGCCTCATGCGTCCGTTCCCACGTCTGATCGCCGCCGCCCTCGCCGCTCTTGCTTCGCTCGGCCTGAGCAGCTGCGGCTATCACACGCTGGGCGCGGCGACGCATCTGCCTCCTGGCGTGAATACGCTCGCCGTCCCGGTCTTCGCCACGCACACTGAGGCCAACGGCACTGAAACCGCATTGACTGAAGCGGTGGTCCGCGAGTTGATCACGCGCACGCGGTTCCGCGTGGAGACGAATTCGGGCGCCGATACCGACGCGGTGCTGCACGGCACCATCCTCAAGCAGACGGTTGCCCCGCTCACCTACAATTCGGCCACGCAGCAGTCGTCGAGCTTCGTCATTACCATCGTGGCTTCCGTCACGCTCACGGCACACGACGGCCGCGTGCTCTACGAGAACAAGAACTACGTCTACCGCGAGCAATACCAGTCCTCCACTGACCTGCCTACGTTTGTCCAGGAAGATCCGGCAGCCATTCAGCGCCTGTCGCGCGAATTTGCGCGCCAGCTTGTGGCCGACATCCTCGAAGGGCTCTGAAATCCGGCGTGCATCACGCACAATCTTGCCCTAGTTTTTAAATTGACACCCGCAGCGTTGCCCTTCTATCGTTCCCGCTGGTGGTCTGACCACAAAATGGAGGCCGGCGATGAAGATGCGCTGCAGTTTTTTGAGGGCTTTCCTTACGGTTTTCTTGATTGGGATCGCGGCCGGAACCGCTGCCCTTGCTCAGGACAACATGCGCGGCGCGCGATACAACGGCTACACGGGCCAACCCTTTGACACTACCCACTATGCCTACGACTACCTGGTCGATAGCAGCCTGCAACAGGACGATCCCGCGCAGAAAAAGTTCAAGACCTTGCAGGCTGCCTATGCGGCCGCGCCCGCCGGCAGTCCCGATCACTCCACTGTCATCGGCATCAAGCCCGACGTCTATTTCCTGCGCGGCGGCGACACCGAAGCCAGCATGACCATCACCAAAGACTACATCACCTTTCTCGGTCTCACCGATGATCGGCGCAAGGTGGTACTGGCCGACAATCGCGGCAACAAGGAAGGCGCTTCGAACAATGGCTACATTCTGATGGTGAACGCCACCGGCTTCACGATGATGAACCTCACCCTCGTAAACTACTGCAACCTCGACTACGAGTATCCCGGCGACCCCTCCAAAGATCTAAAGGCGCGTTCGCAAGTGATCACTCAAGCGGTCGCGTTGCAGGCCGACGGCGACAAGCACGTCTATTCGCATGTCGCGCTGCTCGGCCGCCTCGACACCACGTTCATCCGCACCACACGCTCCTACTTCACGCACGTCTACATTGAGGGCACTGACGATTTCATCGGCGGCGGCCAGGTGGGCGTGTGGGAGGACTCCGAAGTCTACTTCCCCACCGGCAACGGCGTCATGTCCTCTTCGGGCATCGCCTTCATCAACACTGTCTTCAAGGCCTCGCGCGGCCTCGAGTTCTACAAGGGATTTCGCAATCCTGTCGCGCTCATCCACTGCACCGTGCCGGTGAATACGCCGAAGTCGCCGGTGGCGTGGATGGTGTGGAAGGCACCGGTGCGCCAGAATGTCTACGCGCTGACCTATCAAACTAAAGATGCGAGCGGGAAACCGGTGCTGATTTACGACAGCATTCTCGGCCCTCATGCGTTCACGCTGTCGCGCGAGATGAACGCGGAGCAAGCCCACGCTTTTAACCCCTGGAATATGCTGCGCGCGACTCCAGATGGCAAGGTGGACGACTGGGACCCGGCGCACCTGCGCGAAAAATATGCGAACGACGGCAGCGACGTCTTCCGCATGGCGCTGTCGACCGCCGTTCCGGGTGCGACGGCTCGGCCGGCCGGTGCAGTCGCCGATCCCTTTGCCAACACGGAACCGCCGGGAAACGCGTCGGTTCGCACTGGAGGTCCGGGAGTGACGTTGACGGCGACGGTTCAGCCACCGCGCGCGTCCGACACCGTGATCCACTGGTCCACCGATTCAAGACTCATCACTCTGAGCGCCGACACTGGCAAATCCATCAACGTCGCTGGCCAAAACGCCACCAACCGAGCCGAATATGTGAGCGTAAAGGCCGAGGCCTCAAATGGCTTCTACGTGACGTCGCACATTTATGTCGAGCCCAAGTACATCGATCCGCCGACCTTTGCGCGCAATCCCGCAATTGGCCCTCCGGTCGATGGCAAGGTCGCCGTGACGTATGCCTTGAATCTGGGTGGGCGCGAGGACGAGTCGATCATCTACTGGTACGCGTGCGACGATGCGCAGTGCGCCACGCGGCGCGAGGTCGCGGTGAGCCGGGGCAACGTGCCGTTGCGGCAACTCACCCTGCTGCCCGGATTCGCTGACAAGTACATCGAAGCAGGAGTCAAGCCCAAACACAACATCAGCGATCCGGGGCCGGAGACCGTGGCGATTTCCGCGAAGCCGATTCACGCCAGGGAGATCAAGTCCCACGTCATCAATCCCGACTTCCGCAGTTTTGTGGAGACGCCGAATACAAACTACGTGAGCGGAATGTGGACGGTGCTCGGAACGTGGACTTCGTCGGTGGGCGACAATCTCGTCAACGGCTACGGATTGCGTGTTGCTTCGATAGGATCGCAGCTTTTGTATCAAAACGACGCTCCTACGGACGGCATGAAGTTGAAAGTCGTGATGACGCCGGAAAAGACCGCGGGCCAGGGATTCGGCATTGCGGGCTCGCCGGACGATTCGGCCGGCCCGCGCAATCAGAAGGCCGACATTTATATCAAGTACGATCCGCGCACGCGCAACGGCTACTCGCTGCGCTTTTGGCGCACCATCCAGGCCGCGGACAAGTGTATGTTCCAGCTCTACCAGATTGTCGACGGCATCGGGCATCCGGTCAGCAACCAGCAGCAACTGACGGGAGTCTTCAAGCCGAACACGACGATCGTTCTTTCGGTCGACGGCAACACCTTCACCGCAACCGGCTCGAACACCGTGGACGGGGAAACGATGTCACTCAAAGGAACCATCGCGCCCAATAACTACGGCGGAGCGGGCGTTGCGTGGACCGGGTCGGTTCCGTTCGGCAACAGCGTGGTGGTGAGCCAGTTTGAGATCTCGTATCCGCGCGAACAATGAAGCGATAACAAGGCGAAGAGTGGCTCAATTCTTGATTCCTGCCGGGTTTTCCGCGCTGGTGTGTTGACAGGATGGGCGGTATTCTGGAGCCGCATGTACTTTGGACCGCACGGCCGGAGTCGAAGCCTGTGAGCGGCGCGCGCTGGGGCGCTGGGTTTGCCGCGACCGCCCGCTTTGTCGCGGAGATTGGGGCTGCCCAGGCAGACCCGGGCAAGCGGCGGCCCGGTTATGTACTCGCCGGCGACGAGCTTTTCCTTTTCGACCGCTGCCGCGCGGCGGTTCTCAAAGCTTTCGTTCCCTCCGATCTACGCGACTTCTGCCTTTCCGACCTCGATCTCGCCTCAACCTCGATCTTTGAAGTGCTCGATCGCGCGCAGACTCCTTCGCTCATGGCTCCGTTTCAGGTGATTTTCGTGCGCAACGTGCGCCAGCTTTACACGCGCGGCGCAAAGAAGGACGAATTCGCAGCGCTGGACCGCTATTTTCAGTCGCCGAATCCGCAGGCTCTGCTTCTTTTCGTCGCGGATTTTGTGCGCATCCCCTCCGACGCGCGGCGCATGGAACTCGATGACAAGAACCGTTACGAGCGGCTCACCGAAACTCTGGGCGAACATTGCGGCATGGTGGAGCTTGCGCGCGTGAGCGAGGAGGACGCGATGCGCTGGGCGGTTGCGACGGCCCAGGAAGCCGGCGCGCGTCTGGAACCCGATGCAGCGCGCGAACTGGTGGACGCGCTGGGCGCCGACATGATGCTGGTGGCGTCGGAGCTCGAAAAACTTTTGCTCTACGCCACGGGGCGCGGCAAAATCACGCTTGGCGACGTGGAAACCATGGTGCTGAGCGCCAAACAGCGCACACTCTACGAGTTGACTGACGCCATCAGCGCCCGCGACCGCGTGCGCGCGCTTGCACTGCTCCAGGGATTGCTCAACAGCTCCGACGCCGGCGAGGATTCCGCGATCGGCCACCTCTACATGCTGGCCCGCACCTTCCGTCAGATGCTGGTAATTCTTGAGAAAAACGTGCGCGACTCGCGCGCCATCTGGCAAGCGCTGTGGCAGGGTTTCCGCATGCCTCCGTTTGCCGCCGACGATTTGATCCGCCAGGCACGGCGCTACAAAAGCCGTCGCGAGCTTGCCCGTGCGTTGCGCCTCGTGGCCCGCGCCGACCTGGAGTTGCGCTCCTCGCCGCCCGACAAGCGGCTGGTGCTGGAACGGCTGGTCTACGAATTGGCTTCGGAGCCCAAGCCTGCCGCGCCCGCGTGGGCCTCAGCGCAGTTGTCGTTCGAAAGCTGACGCCGCAGTTTTTCCTATCCCGCCTTGTGCTCGCACAACCAGATTCCCAACCGCGCGTCGTCGTTTTCGATGTGATAAAGAAGCCAATCGCGGAGAAAGTTCAGCGCGTGTTGGTTCACGGTGGCGCCGCTCTGGCAATAGCGGGCGGCGAATGCCTCCACTTTCTCCATCAGGCGCTGGTGGTTTGCAGCATGTAGCGCCAGGCCCGGATACTTTGCCTCCCGCATCATCGCCTCTTCGTCTTCGAAGTGGTTGCTTGTGGCGGCTACCAGCTTCTTCAGGAGTGCGCGCGTCTCTGCCGCTTTCGCGTTACGCGCCACCGCCGCCTCAAGTCCCCGGACTGCGGCGAACAGCTCTTCGTGTTGGTCATCGATTGCGCGAATGCCAACCGCGTACTTTTCGCTCCAGTTCAGTTCGGCCATGCGGCTGCTCCTCTCGAGGACGAACCGGTCATCGGCTCATCAAAAAGAGGGTTCGTTCCCGCTCGCTCCTGCCGCCCGTGTCGCCCAGCCAAAGGCCGTATGCCCGGTCTTCGCTCTCCACATGCTCGATGTGCGACTCCCACAAGAGCCCCATCGGCTCGCGCATCAGGGCGTTTTGCTCCTTGCCCCAATACTCAACCAGCCGCCTGATTTCTTCCAGCATCCATGCGTGACGCATCCGGTGCACAGCCAGGCCGGGGTAATTCGTCGCGGTCATCATCGCCTCTTCCAAAAGGAAGTGCGAGCGCGTTACGCGCGCCAGATCCCGCAGGCGGCGAATCTTCCTGTCCGCATCCTCGTCCCGTGCCGCATTGAAGTTGATCTCAAGCAGCAGTTCGGAGATCTCCCGGTGATCGCGATCGATCATCGAGATGCCTAGATCGCTTCCCTGACTCAACACTTCCATTTCGCGCTTCCTCCTTCAGGCTTTGCCGATGGAATGAATGATCGCGGATAAAGAATCATTCCGGAAGGGATAAGCTGCGATCTGCGCGGCCGAAGAATCGAGGGAGCACACGCTAATTCCCCGGCCGGCGACCGCCGGTAAATGGATTATCGGAAGGAATGCGGCAAAGATGAGGAGCGCGCGCCGCGCATCAGTTCACGCCGTGCTCATGAAGCCACGGAGCGTACTTCTGGTCCATGGTTTCAATATGGTTCAGGAAACCGTGGTGCAAGCCGCAAAGCAAGGGACGCAGTTCGACTCCTTCCCCATACTGCAGGCGATGCGCGGCCTGCAGTATGTCGGCCAGCATGCGATGGTGCTCGGCGCGATGCTCCTCAAGGCCCGCAAAGTGAGTCTGCTCCATCAGTTGCTCTTCGCTCCAGAAGTGCATGCGCGCAAATTCAATGAACTCATCCAGCAGCTCGCTGATCCTTTCGCGCCCCGCTCCGCGCACCAGCGCCAGGCGCAGTGCGTTGATGGCGTCCATCAGGATGCCGTGCTGGTCGTCCATGGCACGCACACCCACGCTGCAGGCGTGGTTCCACGTTAGAAGAGTCACATGAGCCTCCACAAATGATTGAAGGGTGTATCGGCCCGTCTTCGTACTGCATTACCTGCAAACTGCTTCAGCTGATGACTAAGGTTTTGACAGTGTGGGCAGCTTGAAAAAACCGGGCCTCAGGGGCTGAAGCCCATGTTCATTTTGCGCGATTTACGGCGCGAGTAAACTCGCGCCCTGATACAAAACTTCTTGCCAAGTAAATTCCTCGCAACCTCTAAAATCGCGCCCTTACACGGATTCATCTATGCAGCCAGTTCTAGTCCCTAATCACTATTCGAGAATCACGGCGGGTTCCGGCTCGTGGCCGCGCGCGGTGAGGGTGATGGCGGCGGCCAGGATGAGCGCGCCGCCCAGCCATGCGTAAGGGCCCAACCGCTCGCCGAGCAGTTCCACACCGAGGATGGAACCGAGCGCGGGCTCGATGTTGAGGAAGACTCCGGCGCGCGAGGCCGGCACATGATGAATGCCCCAGTTCCACAAGAGCGTTGTCGTGGCCGTGCAGAACACGCCGCTGATGGCCAACGCAATCCATGCCGTCGAGCTGATGTGCACAAATGGCATGGGCTCAATTCTCTCGTGCGTGAGCGGCGCGAGCAGCCAGGAGCCGACGTTCCAGACCACCAGCATCAACGTACCCGCATAGATGGTGTACGCCGTGACCACGGGCGGGCTGTGCGTCTGCATCAATTTCTTGCTGAGCAGGATCCAGGCCAGGGCGACGATGAGCGATGCAATCACCAACAGGTCGCCTGCGAGCGTGGGGGTTTCGCGTCCCGTCGTCGCGTGGTCGCCGCCCAGAACCACCATGGCCGCGCCGGCAGTAGACGTGCACAGCGCCAGCCAACCGATCCAGTCGAGCCGCTCGCCGGCAAAGAGCGCGGCAGCCGCGGCCAGCAGCACCGGCATGGCACCCACCATGAGCGAGGCGTGGCTCACCGTAGTCAACACCAGGCCGTGAAACTGCAGCAAAAACTGAATGGGAATACCAAAGGCCGCTGCCAGCAGCACGGTCTTCAGTTCCCGGTCTGTCAGGTGAACGCGGCGGCGCAGTATCACGGGCGCCATGCCCAGGCAGGCAAACAAGAACCGGTAGAGCACCATGTGCTCCACGTTCATCTCGTTGAGCGCGAGCCGCCCCCAGTAGAAACCCGTGCCCCAGAGGGTCCCCGCCAGGGCGCATGCGCCGTAACCTAGGAATCTGATTTGCCCGCTCGCTGAGCCTCGCTCTGCCATTCCTTTTCTACTGTCGCACACCCCGCCGTAATGGATTAAGATGCGCGCTTTCAGGGCACCGGCTTAATCGGCGAGAATACTCTTCGATGGCCAACCGGCAGGGAATTGGACAAGCGCGTAAGGCGCGGGCAACGGCTTTGGTCGTGGCGGCTGCGCTGGGCCTTTTGACCGGCTGCCATCACCGCGAGAACGCGACGCAGGTTGCGCCGTCGCAGGCGTTGCCGCCTAAAGCGCAGCCGGTCAAAGAGCGGCTTCTGGCCGACCATTTTCCCGATCAACCGTCCCTTCCGCCCGTGGGAAGCGTTCCTCTTGCCCCGCTCGGCTTCACCGCGCCGAGCAGCAACTACCTGGGCTCACGCAACACGTTCGTCTCGCTCGATTTCATCGATGAAGACCGGCTGCTCTTCACGTTTCGCGTGCCCGGGCTTATCCACCGCGATCTGAAAACGGGCGAGGAAAGCAACGAGCGGCAGATTCGCGCCGTGGTGCTCAAGCTGCCGCAGGGCACGGACGAGGCCCGGATTGAGGCCGAAGCGTTGTGGACGGTGCACGACCGCGTGCGTTACCTGTGGCCGCTCAAAAGCGGACATTTTCTGCTGCGCGACCGCAACAATCTCTTCGAAGGCGACGCCACACTTCGGTTGAAGCCGTTCCTCGACTTCCCCGGCCCTCTGCTCCGCGTCGAATTGGATCCCGAGCAGCAGTTCTTGGTTACAAACTCGCGTGAGCCCTTCGTCGCGGAGCCAAAATCCGGCCAGGTTCTCAGCCCGGCGACGGCCTCGGCCACCGTCACCTCGGATGAGGACGATGCGGCGGCGCAGGAAGACCGACCCGAACTGGTTGTGCGCATTTTGCGGCGCACGACAGGCGAAGTGATGCTGGTGAGCCGCGTCCGCACGGCCGTGCATTTGCCCATCAATAACGTTGGATATATCGAGAACCTGCGCGGCCAGGGCACCATGTGGATGCTGAACCTGAGCTACTTTACAGGCGGCAGCAAATTGCTGGGCAGCGTGGAAACCGCCTGCGATCCCGACGACGAGTTTCTTTCGCAGGACGAGATTTTGATCACCGGGTGCAACTCGGATGGCGCGAGCAAGCTGGTGGCCATGACGACGGAGGGCAAAACCCTATGGATATCGCAGGCGCCGTCGACCGAGGTCTGGCCGCAACTGGCCGTGGCGCCCAATGGCTCGCGACTGGCCTGGACCACTCTCGACGCCAGCCATCCGGTCAGCATGTTTGCGCCCATGAACAGTGAAGACGTGAAAGAGCAGTCGGTCACAGTTTTCGATGCAGCCACCGGCGACATCGCGTTCGTCTCGCCGCTCAGCCCCATTCTCGATGCCGGCGGCAACGTGGCCATCTCGCCCTCAGGACGGCGCGTGGCGCTCGTCAACGCCGGCGCCATCCAGATCTTTGATTTGCCTGCAGCGTCGGGGGCGAAATGAGGGTTCAGGTGCCAAGCGCCAAGTTTCAGGTGTCAGGTGTCAACTTTCAGATCTCAACTTAAAGCTGTTAGCAGCCTGCTTCGGCGGCTCGTTTTAGCTGAAAGCTGAAGGCTGACGGCTACGATCTTGTTTCTGATCCCTGATCCCTGATCCTTGCTCCCTGTTCCCTTGTCCCATTTGGTCCCCGATTTCGTGTTCCCTCGTTCCCTTGGTCCTTTGGTCCCTGTTTTTATGTACACTGAGCGACGGGGGGTTATATTTGGCCTCGGTTGTTGCTCACTATGCGGCCGCAGCGGTCACCGATTGTGGCCGCAAGCGCCCTTCCAATGAGGATGCGTTCGGCTTCTCCGTCGAGCACGGCGTCTATGTCGTCTGCGACGGGATGGGCGGCGCAGCTGCGGGCGAAGTTGCCAGTTCCCTGGCCGTCGACGAAATGATGCGGCTGCTCACCAGCCGTGACGCGACCCATCCTCTGCTGGAAGACGCCGAAGAGGCCGTCGCCTCAGCCAATGCGGCAATCTATTTGCGCGCGCAAAACAGCCACAACCTGAGCGGAATGGGCACCACGCTGGTCGCGCTCCTTGCAGAGGATAGCCGCTGCTGGATGATCAACGTGGGCGACAGCCGCGGTTACCGCATGCGCGGCTCCCACCCCGACTCCAAACTTGAGCAGATCACTCTCGATCACTCGCTTGTCGAGGAGCAGGTACGCATGGGCCGCATGGACCGGCTGGAAGCGCAACGCTCGCCCTTCAAGAACGTGATTACGCGCGCCCTGGGCACGCAAAGCCTCGTAACTCCCGACATCTTTGAGCTTGAAACCGAGCCCGGCGACCTCTTTATGCTCTGTTCCGACGGCCTTACGCGCGAACTCTCCGATCCGCTCGTTGAGTCGCTGCTCCGGCTCGATCTGCCCCTGCAGGAATTGTGCGCCCGGCTTGTGGCGGCCGCCAACGATTCCGGCGGGCATGACAATATCACCTGCCTGTTGGTGCGGGCTGAGGCGTAGAGTTTCACGGTCCATTGTGACAGTTAAGAAAGTGTCCCAATCGGTCTCAGCATGGCCCTCAATATGCCATATGCTTGGCCCATGCATGACTTCCGGAAACCCATTCTTTTGGCCTTCGCAGCTCTGACCCTCTTCACAACCGCGAATGCCGCGGGTGCGCAGACGCAACCGGGTACAGCAGCCGGCGCTCAGTCCTCGACGCAGTCTTCCACGCCAGCCGTCGCTCCTCAGGTTCGACCGGCTTTCCCTCAAGAGCTATTGCCTGCACCTGAGGAACAGGGCGCCGCCTCTCGGGAGAAGGCAGAGGCGGACAAAACGCGAAGGGAAGCAAAAGCGCAAGAAGACTCGCGCTTAGCG
This sequence comes from Occallatibacter sp., assembly GCA_050011915.1. GTDB lineage: Bacteria > Acidobacteriota > Terriglobia > Terriglobales > Acidobacteriaceae > Telmatobacter. The sequence continues at coordinate 8,554 of JBEKIE010000067.1, read as the reverse complement.
CAGGAGACTCGGGCGCGTGGTTATTGGGTCGATCCATCCACCGGACTCATGTGGGCTGGGAAGGACAACGGCCTGGCAGTGACCTGGCATAAGGCAGCAAGTTACTGCCGAAACCTGCGCTTAGCAGGATACTCCGACTGGAGGCTGGCAACACTCGATGAGTTGGCAGGTCTTGTTGATAAGAGCCCTCCCACTTCCGAACGAGTTAACGATGTCGAAATTCTCTTTATCGGTGGTGGCGGCCCGGTAAGGGGAGGCCTGTTACTGACAGGTGATCCCTGGAGCAGCAACCGGGTATTAGATCGTTTCGGTCATCCTTACGGCCCTGGGTGGTTCTTGGACTTCGGTACGTCGAAGCCGTCATATGATTTACCTTACTTTCGCAACACCAAATACTCCCTCTGCGTGCGTGGCGCCGAAAGATGATGGCCTGTTACTCGCCAGTAACTCCATTGTTGCTTGACGCAACGGAGCGAGGGCGCTTGAAGAGAAACGCCAGCGGAATCGAAGCCAGCGCGAGGTAGCCGAGCAGGCGAAAGTTGTCTGCATAAGCCAGCAACGCGGATTGTTGCTGCAGGCTGCCGTAGAGAGTGCCGAGCGCCTCCTGATGCGCCAGGACCGCGTTGGCGCCGCCGGTCTGGAATCGGGACGCGAGCCCCTGAATGGCATTCACGGCAACCGGGTTGTTCGCGGTCAGGTGGGCGCCCATGTAGCTCTGGTGAATCTGCGCGCCGCGCACCAGATTGGCGGTGAGCGCGGCAATGCCGATGCTGCCGCCGATATTGCGAACGAGATTGTAAATGCCGGAGGCGTTGCCCATCTCCTGCTTGCGCAGGCGGCCCATGGCAAGCGTGGTAAGGGGCACAAAAACAAAGCCTCCTCCAAAACCATTCAAGAAATTCGGCCAGGTCACATCACTCATAGCAATGCCCAGGTTGATGCGGCTCAACATGAGGGTGGAGACACCGAAGATGGCCATGCCCACCGCCAGGAGAGCCCGGCTGTCAAAGCGGTTGATGAGCACGCCCACCACCAGCATCGCCACCATGGAGCCCAGCCCGCGCGGGCTCACCGCGAGGCCGCTCTGCATGGCCGAATACCCCAGCAGGGTTTGCAGAAACAGAGGCAGAAAAGCCGTCACGCCGTAGAGCAGGACGCCGAACAGCCCGGTGATGAGCGTTCCCATGCGGAAATTGGGGTCGAGAAGGACGTGCAACTGCACAATGGGATCGCGGCACAGGAGTTCGCGGGCGATGAAACCGAGAAACATCGCGACGGAAAGCGCCGTCAGCCAGCAAATCCAGGTCGCTTCGAACCAATCCGCTTCCTGGCCTTTGTCGAGAACCAGTTGCAATGAGCCCAGCCAGACTGCCATCAGGGCAAATCCGATGGCATCGATGGCCACGCGGCGCGCGTGCCGCAGGTAAGGCGGGTCTTCAATGTACAGGTTGGCCATGAACAGCGCCAGCAGGCCGACGGGAAGATTGATGTAGAAGATCCAGCGCCACGAATAGCTGTCGGTAATAAATCCGCCCAGCGTGGGGCCGATGACCGGCGCCACAACGATACCGACTCCGTAGGCGGCCATGGCCTTGCCGTGTTTTTCCGGCGGAAAGCTTTCGAGCAGGATGGATTGCGCGAGGGGCTGCATGCCGCCGCCGCCCGCGCCCTGTAGGATCCGCGCCACGATCAGCATGGGCATATTGAGCGCCATGCCGCAAAGCATGGATGCGCCGGTGAAGAAGAGAATCGAGAGCATCAGCAGTCGCTTGCGTCCGATGCGCCGCGCGATCCAACTGGAAGCGGGCAACATGATGGCGTTCGAGACCAGGTAGCTGGTGAGAACCCACGTGGATTCGTCGGTGGATGCAGACAGGCTGCCGGCGATATGCGGCAGGGCGACGTTGGCGATCGAGGAGTCGAGCACCACCATGAAGGTGGACAGCATTACGGAGACGGCAACCATCCACGGGTTCACCGTGGGCCGCCACTCCACACGAGGGACGCCGACGCTGTTCGCTGGATTGCTGGCTGTGCTCATTCGTCAGTTTACTTGAATGGTTGCGATTATCGTTCGCGGAGCCGGTTTTGCAAATGAAATTGCAGGCCCGAGGTGAGTGAAAAGCTGTCGCAGCGGTCGTCGAGCTCCTTTTCTTGAGGATTTCGGAGTGGGTCAGTTTGAACCCGTCTTGAAAGAGCACGACTTCAGTCGTGCCGCAAGTGCCCCAAAGTAGAGGCGGGCATTCAGCCCCTGGGGGCTGCCATGTTCAAAATGCCCCACTACCTGGGAATTGCAAGATCGAAGTTGACACTCGCTGTGGGAATAGGTATGCTCCGTAAAGTTAGCGTTAACTCTGTTTCGCGCAAGCCCCGTTTCATCCAAGGTTGACCAGGCATGACCCATCCAGCCGCAGCCGCACCCCCGCCCGCCGCCATCGACCCCGCGGCGATTCCGCAACGCAAACTCGCGACTGGCGCCACAATGCCGGCAATAGGGCTGGGCACCTTCGGCTCCGATCACGTCTCTGCGGTCGAGGTCGCCCAGGCGGTAAAGGGCGCTGCCGCAGTTGGCTACCGGCATTTTGATTGCGCTTCGGTCTATGGCAACGAGGACGAGATCGGCGCGGCATTCGAGGAGATTTTGCGCGGCGGAATCAAGCGCAAGGAACTCTGGATCACCTCGAAGCTGTGGAATGACAAGCACGGCGAAAACGATGTGATTGCCTCATGCCGCAAGTCGCTCGCCGACCTGCGGTTGAGTTACCTCGATCTCTACCTGATGCACTGGCCGTTCCCCAACTTCCATCCGCCGGGATGCGACGTGAGCTCGCGCTCGTCCGATGCCCGGCCCTACATCCACGAAAACTACATGAAGACGTGGCGCAAGATGGAAGAACTGGTGGACATGGGCTTGGTGCGGCACATCGGCACGTCGAACATGACCGTGCCAAAGTTGAAATTGCTTCTGCGCGACGCGCGCATCAAGCCGGCAGTGAATGAGATGGAGCTGCATCCTCATTTCCAGCAGCCGGAATTGTTCCGCTTTGTGGTGGAAAACGGCATTCAGCCCGTCGGTTATTGCCCCGTCGGCTCGCCGGGACGACCCGAGCGCGACCGCACACCCGAAGACACCGCGCCCACGGAAGATCCGGTGATTGTAGACATCGCCCGCCGCCACGGAACTCACCCCGCGGCGGTGTGCATTAAATGGGCAGTGCAGCGCGGGCAAACGCCGATTCCCTTTTCGGTGAACCACTATCGCGAAAATCTCGCCGCCGCGGCAGGCGAGCCTTTAACAGACGACGAAATGCGCGGCATCGCCGCCCTGGACCGCAACTGCCGCTTGATCAAAGGCCAGGTCTTCCTGTGGAAGGAGGGCCAGACCTGGGAGGATCTTTGGGATGTGAACGGGGAGATCACGCCGCCGTAAGAGACAGGGGTCAGGTGTCAGGGGTCAGCTTTCGGCCTCCTCAGGCGGGACATGATGTAATTGGCAGTCGCAGGAATTAGCTAAAAATTGGGGGTTGAAAGCTGACCGCTAACCTCGAAGAGGCTGAAGCTGGAGAACAAAATGTCACAAGCAACGATGACCGCTGCGTATTTGCCGGGCAATTCCACGGTGAAGATGCGCACGGTGCCGGTACCCGTGCCGGGTCATGGGGAAGTTCTTTTGCGCGTGAAAGCGTCGACCATCTGCGGGTCCGACATTCGCTGCATCTATCACGAACATCTTGGCAAGGGCCCTGAGGGTTACCAGGGCGTGATCGCCGGTCACGAGCCGTGCGGCCAGATTGTGTCCGCAGGCGAGGGCTGCCGCCGCTTCAAGGTGGGCGATCGCGTAATTGTTTATCACATCTCCGGTTGCGGCGTGTGCAACGACTGCCGGCGCGGCTACATGATCTCCTGCACCAGCGAAAAATATCGCCGCGCCTACGGCTGGCAACGCGACGGCGGCATGGCCGAGTTCATGATCGCCGAGGAGAAGGATCTGATCGCGCTCCCCCGTGAGCTTTCCTACGCCGATGGCGCGCAGGTGGCATGCGGATTCGGCACCGTCTACGAGGGACTGGAGAAGATCGGCATCAACGGCAATCATGCCGTGCTGATTACGGGTCTGGGTCCGGTGGGTTTGGCCGCGGGAGCGCTGTGCCGCAAGCTGGGCGCGCAACACATCATCGGCATTGACGTGATTCTGGAGCGGATGATGATCGCGAAGGATCTGGGCCTGTGCGACGAGGTTCTCAAGTCGGGCCCAGACAACGTGGCCGAGGTGAAGCGGCTGACAGCAGGCATGGGCGTGGAGCGCGCCGTCGATTGCTCGGCGAACGATGCCGCCCGCGCTACGGCCGTTCGCGCCACGCGCAAGTGGGGCAAGATTGTTTTCCTGGGCGAAGGCGGCCGCGTGGAGATCAATCCCTCGCCCGACATGATTCACGATCAGAAAACCCTGTACGGCTCGTGGGTGACGTCGACATGGCTGATGGAGGAACTGGTGGAGCGGCTGGTACGCTGGAACCTGCATCCGGCCGACATCATCACGCATCGGTTTCCGCTGGTGCGCGCCGCTGATGCCTATGCCTTGATGGCTTCAGGCAAGTGCGGCAAAGTGGCCGTGTGTGCGGATGAAGAACTGGCGCTCGGCTAGCTCCGCTTACGCCGCTAGCCCCGCAAACGCCGCTATTTTCTGCAAGCGAGGACGCCATGGCCGATGCGCCGGGAATGACGAAGCCCGATTGGGAACGCGAACTGCACACCCTGCTGCCGCTCTACGGGCACCGCAACTGGATCGTGGTCGCGGATTCCGCCTATCCCGTTCAATCCAAGCCCGGCATTGAGACCATCGTCTCCGGCGCCGGCCAGCTCGAGGTGGCGTGGAAGGTGGCCGACGCCATTGCGGCGAGCAAGCATGTGCGCGCCAATGTTTACCTCGATCAAGAATTAAGATTTGTCTCCCCGGATGACGCGCCCGGCGTTAGGGAGTACAGGCAGCAACTCGATATCCTACTCGCGAACGCTAGCTTCACCAGCCTACCGCACGAGGAGATCATCGCCAAGCTCGACCAGACCGCGCTGGTTTTCCGCGTGCTCCTCATCAAGACTGAACTGACGATTCCCTACACATCGATCTTCTTTGAGTTGAATTGCGGCTATTGGAGCGCGGACGCGGAGCGGCGGATGCGCGATGCGATTGCGGCATCGGGAGCAAAGTGAGGCGAGCGATCCCAATGCGCGCGGACTGCGATGCCGCTTGCGCGGACCGTCGCACGAAAGGAAAGCCCCGTGATGAAGATGAACCGTCGAAAATTGCTGAAAACTGTGAGCGGCGCGTGCACTGCTCTGGCGCTTTCAAAGTATGCAAGGGCTCAGGCCAATCGCTTCGTGGGAACCAGGGAGTCCCTGCAGGCATACCAGGTTCCGAACTGGTTCCGCGACGCGAAGTTCGGCATCTGGTCGCACTGGGGACCGCAATCGGCGATCGAAGACGGCGACTGGTACGCGCGCAAGATGTATATCCAGGGTACGGATCAGTATTTGTATCACTGCGAAACCTACGGCCATCCCTCCAAAGTGGGTTACAAGGACCTGGTCAACGACTGGAAGGCCGCCCGGTGGGATCCAGACCACCTGATGAGCCTCTACAAGAAGGCGGGCGCGAAATACTTTTTCTCGATGGGCGTGCACCACGACAACTTCGATCTTTGGAATTCCAGGTACACGCGCTGGAACGCCGTGAAAATGGGGCCGAAAAAAGATGTTGTTGGCATGTGGCAAAAAGCGGCGCAGCAGCACGGCCTCAGGTTTGGCGTTAGCGAGCACTTATGGATCAGTTACAAATGGTTTTCCGTGAGCCACGGCGCCGACGAAACCGGACCGCTGGCCGGCGTCTCTTATGACGGCGTCGATCCGCAATACGCCGATCTCTATCACGACGCGAACTGCGCGCAATTCGCCGGTCCCAAGGTCCAGTGGGATGACACCGGCATTCCCGATTCATGGCGCAAGCACTATCTCGACCGCATGACCGACCTGATCGACAAGTATCAGCCCGACCTGCTTTACACCGACGGCCACCTTCCTTTCGAGGACTACGGCCTGAAGATGGTCGCGCATCTCTACAACACGAGCGCGCAGCTCCACGGCGGGGCGACGGAGGCAATTTACACCAGCAAGCTGGCTTCGGACTGCGCCTTTGGCACGTGCGTGCTCGATCACGAACGCGGCGTCGCCGACGGCATCGCCGAGAATCCGTGGCAGACCGACACCTGCATCGGCGGCTGGCACTACAAGCGCGGCGTGAAGTACAAGACGCCCAAGAAGGTCATCGATTTGCTCACTGACATCGTGAGCAAGAACGGCAACCTGCTGCTGAATTTTCCGCTGCCCAACTCCGGCGAGCTGGACTTCGAGGAGATGGAGGTGCTGGAAGGCATCACCGCGTGGATGCAGGTCAACAGCGAAGGCATCTACGCGACGCGCCCCTGGAAGATCTACGGCGAAGGCCCCTCCACAAAAGTCGCAGTCGCTGGTGGAAACTTCAACGAAGACAAGCAGAGCGATCTCACGGCCAATGATATCCGCTTCACCGTCAAAGGCAGCACGCTCTACGCGTTTGTGCAGGGCTGGCCGGAAAAGGAAGCTACGATCGAGGCGCTGGGCCTCAAAAGCCCTCAGCAGCCCGGCAAGATCCTGAAAGTGGAGTTGCTCGGACACAAGGGCGCGCTCGATTGGAAGCAGGACGATGCGGCCTTGAAGGTCCAGATGCCCGCAAAGCAGACCTCCGATATCGACAAACTCTCTGACATCGGGATCACGTTAAAATTGGACCTAGCGTAGGGTCCGTTCATCGCCGGGGGCGCTTGTGCGAGACGCTTTTGCCGTAGGCCGCGCCGAGATACGCCGTCCAGCGTTGTTTCGCAACGCGCGGCTCCGATCGGGCGCGGGAGATGGCCAGCTCGGCAACTTGATCCACAATCCACGCAAAATTCGCCTCGCCCACGGAATGCACATCGGCGTCCGGCACTGGATTCATGAAATCGATCGCATAGGGAGTTCCGTCTTTCACCGCAAACTCGACTGAATTCAAGTCGTAGCCGAGGGCACGGCAAAGCTTCGTGGCATCCTCTTCCATCTGCCTCCAGAGCAGCCGCGCGTGGAGAGTTCTGGGCCGCGCCGCGCCTTGCAGGTAGCGCTCGGCATGCGGCCGGCGCGGATCGTACGGCATAATGCGAACTTTTTTCTCCCCGACCACAAAACAGCGAAAGTACTCCGTGTACTCAACCGCCTTCTGAAACATCATGCACAGGTCGCGGGATTGGTCGTAGGCGCGGAAGAACTCGTCGCGGCCTTGCACCTCGTGAACGTCGCGCCAGCCCTTGCCATCGACGGGCTTGAGGAAGCCGTGCTCGCCGGTCGCGGCAAACATGCCGTCCCAGTCGAGAGGAAACTCGAGATTGCGCATCGACTTGTCGGAGGTCCCGTTGGGCAGCTCCTTGTGCGGCAGGAGAACCGTGGGCGGCACGGCCACACCGAGCCGGCGCGCGAGGCCGTAGTTGAAAAACTTGTCGTCGGCCGAGGCCCAGAAGGGGTTATTAATAACGATTGTGCCGTGGAGCGCCGCATCTTTCAGGAACGCGCGATAAAACGGCACGTCGTGCGAGATGCGATCGATGAGGACCGCGTAGTGCTGGGCCTGATTGAGCTCGACGGCGCCGGTGAGGACGAATTCGGCCTGGATGCCCGCGGGATTGCGGGCGTTGATTTCTTCGACCAAGGCGCTCGGAAAACTGTTCTCCATGCCGAACAGGATGCCGATCTTTCTCATGCGCCGGTCCTCCGTGCGTTGCTTCTCGCACGGCAACAGTGTACGACGGAATGGCTAGTGTGAGTGTGAATGCGAGTGTGGCCGATGCTGTCTCTCACACTCACACTTCACACTCACACTCGTCTCTCACGGCGTTTTCGAAAGCACCACGTCGAGATCGGTGTCGAAAGACAGCTTGGCAATGATGCTATCGAGCTGCGCCTGGGCTGCGTCGCGCTGCTTTTCGAGATCGGTCTGCTCCTTGCGTGCCGCTTCGATCGCGTCCTCCGCCTGGTTCAACTCGTCGACAAAACGTTTGGCCGTGGCGCTGTCTTTCAACGCCTTCAGGTTTTCGCGATAGCGGTTCTCGTCGTCGGCCAGCGTCTTCTGGTTCTCGGCGTTCTGATCGATTTTGCCACTCAGATCGGCGAGCGCCGACTGCGCATCGATGGCCGGCTTCAACCTCTCCGCAAGCTCCGATGAATAATTGCCGACCGTGATCAGATACGCCCCGTTGCCAAACTGCGTTCCAATCTGCACTCGGTCATCGATGTTGGCGCGCTCCCTCACATGCAGATCGACCGACTTGTGCGGCTCAACGGCCATGCGGAAACGATACGCAGTGGCCGTGGCCTCCTCCGGCTTTGTGTCGGAGTCGAGCTCAGCGCGCGGCTGGCGAGAGTGCTCCACCATTACCGCCCGCGTTTGATCGCCGGCGTTAGTCACGGTGTACGTGGTATCCGTCACGGAGCT
>JBEKIE010000066.1:0-21057 GCA_050011915.1 Occallatibacter sp. | reverse complement strand
CGCTCAGGATGACAGTTCTATTCTTCATTGGATTTCAGATTCAGGAGACCGGCGCACCATTTCCGCGGCTGCGCAATCATGAGGTTTCGGAACCAGCTCCGTCAGCTCCGCTGTTCTCCCTCACGACTCCAGCTCGCCCAGCTCCAGGCGCAACTGGTCGGAGTCGCTCCAGGCCATGCGCAGGCTGCCGGATACCAGGCCCAGGCCCATCAACTGCACCATGGCGATGGTCCAGCGCATCACGCGCGGAGCTTCTCCGTTGGGCCACAACTGGCTCAAGGGGCGAACTGCGCCGTTCGCGTCAGGATGGTAGACACGCTCATCCCAGGTCCGCGACCCTAAAGGAAACTCGGGATAGTAACGCACGGCATCGATCGTCGACTGCAGGATGCGGTGCTTCCAAGGCTCGGCGTACTGCGGCATGAAGAGCACGTGGCTCTTCTTTCCGCGCCGCACCTCGTGCACGAACTCAGTAAACGTGGCCGCGTTGGTGAGATTGATGTTCGCGTTCGGCTCCACGCCGTGACGGTCGCCGCCAGCGATGAGCAGCATGTTCCATTTCTCCGCCAGGCGCCGCACCGCGCGATTTTCATCCCAGGTGCGCAGGCCGTTTAATTCCAGCGCGTGAAAATGGGCGCCGTTCTTCAGCAGAAACTCGTTGACCAGAAATTGATGCTTTTCCTTGCCGATCAGGTACAGGTCCCACATGGGGTGGTTAAAGACCAGCAGCACATTCGGCTCCTGGTTCAGGGCCACCAGAATCTCCGTGAGGCGCGCATCGCTGGGGTTGGCGGTGAACTCCGCGAGCGTCTTCATCCACTCGGCCGCGCGGGCGCTGGGCAGGTTGTGCACGCCCAGGTGGAACGACTGCATGCCGCCGTAGGGCGCGCTCCACTCTACCGATACCGGGATCTGCCGCGCGCTGGGAACGGTGCGCAGAAGCATCGGCGCCTTGATGTTGTCGTGATCCGTAATGGAAACCATCGCCCCGAGGTCGAGCTTCTCGATCTGTTTCGTCTCGAGATCGAATGCCAGCTTGGGCGTCATGGGCGGCGTCCAGTAGCTCGCCGCGTAATTGATGCGCACGCCATGAAGTTGCTCGGCACGCCGCTCCAGGCGCGACAGCAAAGGCCGCATCACAGGAAACTGGCTGCCGAAGTTGGCCAGGAAATCCAGAGTCTCCAAGGACTGGTTGGTATGACTGTGCAGCGACACACCGGTTCGGAAGTCCTTTGCGACGGCTGTGTCACGCCACAGGTACGAGATGGAGGATGTCGGCAAGTCAGCTCCTTATCGAACGTGGGATTTCCACAGTTAGTATCCGGCCCAGGCCATAAATATCCGGTTAAGAGGGTGCGAATTGCCCTTCAATTGATCCCGCGCCGGAATCAAGGAAGTTACCCAAACTACAGGGAATCGCGCAAGGAATGCCGGTAATTTGGGGACAATGGCCGACCCTGCGCACAGATGAAGACGGACGATCTCATCTCGGATTGTGAGATCAAGTTAAGATTTCTCAGCACGTCGCATTCCAAACGAGCTATCGGCTCCCGGACGCCCGTTTGCTGCGCGGGGATACATTCATTCTATGCTTTTCTGGTTTTTGCCAGCTCGGGCCCTAGAATATCGTCGATATGCGGGCCCGCCATTAAATCTTCGTCTGGCGCCGTCTTCTCGCCGATGCGTTGCTCGGCCGGTACGGCTGCGCTCTCGGCTGATAAATAGTTCGCCGTCAATCCTTTGCGCAGAAGTTCGAAGGCCTGCTCGGGCGTGTCCGCAAATTGGAAGAGTTCGAGATCCTTGGGCGAAATAGCGCCCGTGTCCACCAGTACCTCGAGGTTGAAGACCCTTTTCCAGTAATCCGATCCATAAATAAGGACGGTGATCTTCTTGTTGACCTTCTGTGTCTGCGCCAGGGTGAGAATCTCAAACATCTCGTCGAGCGTGCCGAACCCGCCCGGAAAGACCACCAGGGCTTTGGCCAGATAGGCAAACCACAACTTGCGCATGAAAAAGTAGTGGAACTCGAAGTTGAGCGAAGGCGTGATGTAAGGATTCGGCCTCTGCTCGAAGGGCAGCAGAATGTTCATGCCGATGGTTTTGCCGCCCGCCTCGTAAGCGCCGCGGTTGGCCGCTTCCATGATGCCGGGACCGCCGCCCGAGGTGACGACGAAACGATGCTTGCGCGAGGGAATGGTCTTGGCCCATTGCGTGAGCAATTGCGCCAGACGGCGCGCGTCTTCGTAATAGCGAGCCATTTCTACCGCGGCCACGGCGCGCTTCCGTTGCAGTTCCGTGGCTTTGCCCGCCGCAATCTCGACGGCTTTGGCGGGCTGCTCGTGGCTGGGGGCAGGTTGCACGGAGCCGGTGTTCTCAAGAAGCTCGAGGGCGTGGTCGGCTTCTTCGCGCCCGGTAAAACGCGCGGAGCCGAAGAAAACCACCGTGTCCTGAATCTGCTCGCGCCGGAAGCGCGCCAGCGGCTCCAGATACTCCGAAACGATCCGTATCGGCCGCCCATCGGCGCTGTTGAGAAATGTGGAGTTCTCATACGCGAGCGGCGCTGCATCGAGCGGCGGAGGCGCTCCGTTGCCGGGAATGACGGCGCGTGGCGCAGCAGCGGCTTTGGTGGCTGCGGCGGGATCTTTCGGGCTTTCGGTCTTCTGGTCCCTGATCCCCGATCCCTTTTCCCTGTCTTTCTGTTCCCTGTTCTTCATCGTTCAACCATCCCGGTGCCGAATGGCATCTTGAAACGCAATCCATAAATTGAGCAAACCCAGTCCCGAGACAAGGCCGCGCACAGCGCCGTAGGCCGCGATGTGTCCGAGCCAGGGAAACTGCCGAAACAGCGGATTCTCGTCCCATGCAGCGGGCAACCAGGGCACATAGCAGAGAGTTATACCGATGCACATGCACAGGACAACGCGCAGAAACAATTCGCTGCGCTCAAGCCAGCGGGGAACATGATGATGCGGGTGCACGGCGGCGTGGGACTCAGGCGCCGAGCCGGCAGCAGATTCCGAAGGCGGCCCAGACAACGGAGCCGTGAGCATAGACGATGACGATTCCGGCTGCTGTTGGGGCATTCGTTTGCTTCTATTCCGCTGTCGCCGATGTCGTTGCGCCGCAATTGCTTGCTGTCCATCGCGCGGTCCGGGCCGTTGCCCGAAAATCCTGGCCCGGCTTGAGAGACATCGTATTGCCACGGTAACACAGCAAGGGCGCAAAGACAGTTGCAGGCCAAGGCTTGCGGGACGGCTTACGGCACCGCTGGCAGGCCCGCGAGCGCCATGGCGATTTCCTCCGCGGGATATTCGTAGTTCTCCAGCTTGCCTGCCTGGTAATCGATGTAGGACTGCATGTCGAAGTGACCGTGGCCGCTGAGATTGAAGAGAATGACGCGCGGCTTGCCTTCCGCCTTGGCTTCAAGAGCCTGGCGAATGGCTTCGGCCACGGCGTGATTGGCTTCGGGCGCGGGAATGATTCCTTCGGAGCGCGCAAACTGAATGCCGGCGGCGAAGGCGTCGAGTTGCTGCACGGTGGTCGCTTCCGCCAGGCCGAGATTAATGACATGCGAGACCAGCGGCGCCATGCCGTGATAACGCAACCCACCTGCGTGAATTCCCGGAGGAATGAATGTGCTGCCCAGCGTATGCATTTTTACGAGCGGCGTCAGATGGCCGGTGTCGCCGAAGTCGTAGGTGAAGCGGCCCTTGGTGAGACTGGGGCAGGCAGCGGGTTCCACGGCCACGATGCGCGCGTGACCTTTGCCTTTGAGCTTGCGGCCCAGGAACGGCATCACGAGGCCGGCAAAGTTGGAACCGCCGCCGGTGCAGCCGATGATCACGTCGGGATCGTCGCCGGCAAGAGCCATCTGTTCGATGGCCTCCTGGCCGATAACGGTCTGGTGCAGCAGCACGTGATTCAGCACGCTGCCCAGCGCATACTTGGTGCCAGGATCCTTGGCCGCGACTTCCACAGCCTCAGAGATGGCGATGCCGAGCGAGCCGGGAGAGTTGGGGTGTTCGGAGAGCACGTTGCGGCCCGAATCGGTGAGCGTGCTGGGGCTGGCGATCACCGAAGCTCCGAAAGCCTCAATCAATGCGCGGCGATAAGGCTTCTGGTCGTAGCTGACGCGCACCATGAAGACCTTGCAGTCGAGGCCGAGAAACGCACAGGCCATCGCCAACGCGGAGCCCCACTGGCCGGCGCCGGTTTCGGTCGAGAGGTGCTTCACGCCTTCCTGCTTGTTGTAGTAGGCCTGTGCAACCGCGGTATTCAGCTTGTGCGAGCCGGCGGGGCTCACGCCTTCGTACTTGTAGTAAATGCGTGCAGGGGTATCGAGCGCCTTTTCGAGGCGCCGTGCGCGCATCAGCGGCGATGGACGCCACTGCGCGTAAATCTGCCGCACCTCCGCGGGAATCTCGATCTCGCGCTCGGCGCTGACCTCTTGCATGATCAGGGCCATGGGAAACAGCGGCGCCAGATCGTCAGGGCCGAGCGGCTGGAGCGTGCCGGGATGAAGCGGCGGCGCCATGGGCACGGGTAGATCGGGAAGGATGTTGTACCACGTTTGCGGAATGTGGCTCTGCGGCAGGTTGTACTGGATGGTTTCCATGCGCTTCATTCTACAGAAAAATGAGGAGGCGCAAATGTGCGCTGCGCCACGCGAGCGGGTTCTTCATGCCGCAAACGTCTTGTTCGCGCTTCGGTCGCCGAGTCCGGCGAGAAGACCGGCAATGGAAATATCTTCGTCCAATGCTTCCCAGTGCAGGCCGCGGCTGCTGATCCTCACCTGCTTGCGCTGCTTCGCGGTACCGCGCAGCAAACGGGGAAACCATGCCAGCGGAATGCCGATGGTTCGGCCGTCGCTCAGATCGACCCACATGCAATCGGGGTCGAATCTCACTCCCTTGGCGCTAACCGAAGAACTCATCCCAAGCCCTCATGATCCGGCCCCGAAACTCGATCGCGAAAAACGGTCGGCCCAGCGACATTCTGGCGCTTTGACTGCGCGATTTAGTAATCGCAAGGGGGCAATGTACGGGCGTGGACCCCGCACGACAGCCGGCCTGGAGGCCGGCGCTACATCCCAACAGTCGTAGCTCACGGCTCGTCGTTGTAAATGTGCACTTCGATCTTGCCGCCTTCGGCCAGCCGCGCGCGGAACATGCCGGACGTATTGAAGCTCCAGGCCATCTGTCCGTCGGGGGCGACTGCAATCACGCCGCCATCGCCATGGATGGGAGCCAGCTTCTTTTGAATCACCTCGTCAGCGGCCTGTTGCAACGTGTAGCCCTTGTACTGCACCAATGCGCAAACGTCGCGCGCAACGGTGTAGCGGATGAAGTACTCGCCCACGCCGGTGCCGGAGATGGCGCAGGATTGATTCGACGCATACGTGCCCGCGCCGATGATCGGTGAATCGCCCACGCGGCCCGGCATCTTGCCTTGTAAGCCCCCGGTCGACGTGCCGGCAGCGACGTTGCCCTGGCGGTCGACCGCAACCACGCCGACCGTTCCGTAGCGGCGCGTGTCCGCCGCCTCCTGCCATTGCGCGACTGGCACCGCAGCGCCCTGCGGCGGGACGCCCGCCGGTCGCGGCGGAATCGGCCGGCCCTCCTTTTGCAACTGCCTGATGAGCGACTGCCAGCGGCTCTCGGTGAAGAAGTAACTGGGTTCGACCTGCTCCATTCCTGCCTGCTTTGAATAGGCATCGGCGCCCGGGCCCACCAGGAGAACGTAGGGCGTCTTCTCCATCACCGCGCGGGCCAGAGTAATGGGATAGCGAGTGTGCGTAACATCGGCGACCGCGCCTGCGTGCATGTTTGCGCCGTCCATGATGGCGGCATCGAGCTCTGTCTTGCCTTCCGCGGTGAACACTGCTCCGCGGGCGGAATTAAAGAGCGGGTCGTCCTCAAGCACGCGAATCGCGGCCTCGACGGCATCGAGCGAAGAGCCTCCGCGATCGAGAACGGCGGCTCCAGCCTCCACCACTTTGGCCAGCGCTGCACGATACGCCTTGTCGCCTTCAGCCCCCAGCTTGGAACGCTCGATGTCGCCCGCGCCGCCGTGGATCACGATGGCCCAGTGGCCCGCGGCCTTCGCTTGCGCCGATTGCGCCGCCGCGCCTGTCACTGCTGCCCATGCCACGGCCGCACCGATGAAGATTGCAGTTGCCTTTCGCATACGCGTGAACTCCTCATTCTTTCCATCGTAGCGCCGATTCGCGGTTTTCTGCCGGCTCTCCGCAATGCCGGAACGCGCGTCGGCGAGCAACCGCTCGGCGTCGGCATGCGCCGCGCTTTTCGGGCTTGGCGAAGATGGGCTCGGCAGTGGAGAATGCAATGGTTCCGAAAAGTCAGCTGCGGGATGCGCTCGAATCCGAGGCAGGCGCTCGGACGGTCGCGCGAGTCCCGATAAGGAAGATTCGATGCACTCGATTTGGTTTGGCGAGTTTATGGGCACACTGGTTCTGGTGCTGCTAGGCAATGGCGTGTGCGCCGGCGTTACGCTGCGCAAATCCTATGCGGCGGACTCCGGCTGGATGGTGATCACCACCGGTTGGGCTCTGGCCGTGCTCTGCGGCGTCTTGGTGGCGCAGGCGTTCGGCAGCCCCGGCGCGAACCTGAATCCGGCGATTACGCTTGCAGTGGCTGTCGCTGGCGGAAACTATTCTTCGCTGCTCTATCTCTGGTCGGCGCAGTTGCTGGGCGCCATGAGCGGCGCGGCGCTCATGACTCTGCACTATGCGCCGCATTGGAAACTGACGCCCGATCCTGCGGCCAAGCTCGGCGTCTTTTGCACCAACGCCGCAGTGCACAGTCCTCTGGCGAATCTTTTCAGCGAAATGCTGGGAACGGCGGTGCTGGTCCTCGTGGCCAACGCCATCTTCTCGCACGGCGTGGCGATGAGCGGACCGGCAGCAGGGCTTGGGCCGTGGCTCGTGGGCAGCCTGGTGTGGGGCATCGGACTTTCGCTCGGCGGAACGACGGGATACGCGATCAATCCGGCGCGCGATCTGGGACCGCGCATCGTGCATGCGCTGCTGCCGATTCCGGGCAAGGGCGGATCCAACTGGCGCTATGCGCCGATTCCGATTGTCGGCGACCTCGCTGGAGGAGCGCTTGCGGGACTGCTGGTGCACTACGCGCGATTTTAAAGAGAAGCGGAGTTGGCCGGGGATGTCAATATTTTGGCACGTGAGCCTTTCCCTCGCAGAAAGTTAACGGGATGGTACGTTTGACCGACCAGCCAGCTTTTCTTACGGTTCCGAATTAGGCGGAAGCGCAGAGCTCGTCTATGCGCTGGAGGAGACTCAATGACCAGAAGGATTGCAGCGATACTCACTGTTCTTTGCGCTCTGACGCTCACGAATGGCGCTCAGCCCCACGACAAGACGAAATACTCTGTTCTGTCTTTTCGATACACCGGACCGTCCGATGCGGAATTCAGTCCAATCGTAATCAGCGATTCTCAAGCAGGAGCCGACTGGTTCACCGCAGTACTCTGGAACCTGCACTATCCCTTGACGCATAAGTATGTAGTCAGTGCCCCGCTGATGAAATCGCTGATTTCGGAGGCCGTATTGTACCGCGCTCGATCCCAACCGAAGATCGAAGGTATCACAACTTGCTGCGCCTCGGTAACTCTCACGGCTCCTGGAGGACGAGGCACGTTCGTATTGGGCTCGAGGGATGCTGTTTCAATGTTGAACGACATTGAGGGTCTTTGCAAAGACGACGAACCACTAGCGTCCAACCTCTCATCTCTTCAGGAACTAATACGCCCTTTTATGTCCCAACCCGAACCCGCTCCTCGCCAGAATCCCGTCACGCCATGACGGCGACGATCCGCGGATAGACTTTTACGCGCAAATAGTTTCGTCCGACTTTTCCACAGAGGACGCCGGAGCAACGCTGAATTTTGCTTCGCTTCACTGTGAATTGATTACTCCAGACAGGATGCGATGACAGCCAGCGCGGCGATGGCTGCGGTCTCGGCGCGCACGATGCGCGGCCCGAGCGACGCCGCGCGCCAACCGTTGGCATCGAAGAGCGCTTCTTCATCGGGCGCCCATCCGCCTTCAGGACCGATGGCGAATTCCAACTGCGGCATCTCGTCTTTGGCCGCCGCAATCGCTTCCCCGATCGCATGACGCAGGGTCGTGGTGCGTTCCTGCTCGGCAAGCACGATACGCGTGGCGGCAGAGGCCGCGCGCACGCGGTCCGCGAGCGAAACCGGATCGTGAATGAGAGGCACGTCGGAGCGCCGCGCCTGTTGCGAAGCCTCGTGGGCGATGCGGCGCCATCGTTCGGCGCGTTTCTCCGCGGCCTGGGCCAGGTGCTTCTCCGTTCGCCGCGCGATCACCGGCGCAATTGCCGCCACGCCGAGTTCGGTAGCTTTTTCGATCGCCCATTCCATGCGGTCGAACTTGTAGATAGCGAGCACAAGCGTAACGGGCAGAGCAGGATCGGCCTGGAGCTCGGCGGTCAGGTTGAAGCGAACTTCGCTCTTTTCCCCGGCCAGGGTGACTGCGGCCACCTGGGCATGAAAGACGCGTCCGCCGGCGACAACGTCGGCCTCCATGCCCGGTTGCGCGCGCAGCACGCGCGCCAGATGTTCGGCTTGCGCGCCATCGATGGTTGCGGTGGCTTCATCCCAATGTTCGGCGATCCAGCGGCGACGGGTCACAAGTGCTCTCGCAGTGTTCTTCATCAGAAGTGTACGGCGTTTCGCTCGCGAGCAGGAGATTTGCGCGCATAAACACCAAGGGGAACGCTTTGAGCGTCCCCCTTGAGTGTTGCCTTTTTCAGTTGTTGGTTCCGCTACTTTTTCTTCGCGGTCTTCTTCACGGCCTTCTTGGCCGCCTTCTTCGCGGGTGCCTTCTTGGCTGCTTTCTTGGTTGCCATTTGCCTATTCTCCCTTTTCGATGGGTTGCATCGATTCTGCAATTAAGAAACTGCAGTTGAAGAATGTATAGATTCCTCAATCATCGATGTCAAGAAAAAAACGACATGAGAGTGAAAAAAAGATCAACACGCCCAGGACGAAAAATTCCGCTCGCAGAGGAAATTGGAGACGAAATTCGATGTGCGAGCGGAAATTTTTGCGCGATCGCATCGCACTCGCCGCGTGCGCGCGTCAATTTTTGCAGCTTGCTTCAGCGCGCTCCTTCACGAATTGCGCGAGTGTTCCTGCATCGCGGCGCTGAATCAGATCGTCGAGATATGGCTGGCGATCTTTCGGATTCGCTTTGAGCAGTTGCTCGTAAACGTGCAGCGCGCCTTCAACGCCGGCCTGGTACTCGGCGAGGCGATCGTCCTGACGACTGGGGTTCTGAAGCACGAACGCTGTCTGGGAGAGCACTTGCGCAGAGAAGATCGTGCCGGAATCTTTCTTGTCACCCTTGGGCAGCTTGTCGAGGATCAAGCACACATTAACGTGGATATCCGGAACTTCAATGACCCATTTGAGAGTCCACTCGCGCTCCTGTATGGAGCGAGGACTCAGCGGGTCAAGCTGAAAATCCTGGATGTACTGGAGCGCCTGCTGGCGCTCTTCGGCAGTTGAAGGGCCGCGGCTATTCTGCGTAAACGATACGGTGGACACGAGCAGCAACCCGCAGCCAACGACGGCGGATGAGATCTTACGGATAAACATGGCGGAATTCCTCGCCAGCCAAAGTACGCCACTTGGGGCTTCAACGCAAGGCGTTCAGCACTCGATGACATTCAACGCGAGACCGGCGAGGCTGGTCTCCTTGTAGCGCGATTGCATGTCGAGACCGGTAAGGTACATGGTGCGGATCACCTGGTCGAGCGAGACCTTGTGCGTTTCCGGTTCGTTCATCGCGAGGCGCGCGGCCTGCACGGCTTTGGCGGCGCCCATGGCGTTGCGCTCGATGCAGGGGATCTGCACCAGGCCGCCGATGGGGTCGCAGGTCATGCCCAAGTTGTGCTCCATGGCGATTTCGGCGGCGTGCTCGATTTGGCCGTCGTTGCCGCCAAGAGCCGCGACGAGTCCCGCCGCCGCCATGGAGCAGGCCACGCCCACCTCGCCCTGGCAGCCCACCTCCGCGCCGCTGATCGACGCGTTCTCCTTGTAGAGAACGCCGATGGCTGCCGAAGCGAGAAAGAAGCGTGCGATGCCTTCGCTGCTTGAGCCGTCGACGAAGCGCTGATAGTAGAGCGCGACGGCAGGAACCACGCCGGCGGCGCCATTGGTGGGCGCGGTCACCACGCGGCCTCCGGCGGCGTTCTCTTCATTCATCGCCATGGCGTACACCGTGAGCCAGTCGAACGGCGCCAGTGGATCGCCTTGCTTTCCGATTGCATCGCGAGTGCGCAGGCGCTCGGCCAGACGCCGCGCACGACGGCGCACCTCTAAGCCTCCGGGCAGGATTCCTTCGGCAGCCATGCCGCGCTCCACACAGGCCTGCATGGTCCGCCAGATTCGCTCGATGCCCTCCTTGACCCGCACTTCGAGAGACTCCTGGCTCGCGCCAGGGTCGAGTGCCCGCAGACGCTCGCATTCGTTGGCCAGCATCACGCGGTCGATGGAGAGCGATTGCGCGCGAGAGATTTCCATCAGCTCCGCGGCGCTGTGAAAGGGATACGGCAGCCGCGCCTGCGGTTCGCGCGGTGACTGATCGGCCTCTCCATCCTCGGCGATGAATCCGCCGCCGATGGAGAAGAAGGTGCGCTGGGCCAGGATTGCGCCGCCAGAATCGAGCACGGTGAACCGGATGCCGTTGGGGTGCTGTGTCCGCGCTCCGGGAGGAAACATATGGTCGCGATGGAAGAGCAGGTCGTGAGTCTCGTCGAAAGCGATCGTGCGCTTTCCGGCAAGTGCGATGCGCCGCGAGGCGCGAATGGTGGCGACCGCGGACTCAATAGTGGCGGGATCGATGGCCGCGGGTTCGTTTCCGGCAAGGCCGAGGAGTACGGCGCGATCCGTTGCATGGCCCATGCCGGTGAGCGCCAGCGAGCCGTAGAGATCCGTTTGCACGCGTGCCGCGCGATCGAGGAGACCGCCGCGATCCAATTCCTGCGCAAAACGGCAAGCCGCGCGCATCGGCCCCATGGTGTGCGAACTGGAGGGACCCACGCCGATCTTGTAGAGATCGAAGAGGCTCGTCGTCACGATCAGATTGTAAAAGCAGGGAGCAGGGAGTAGCCAGTAGGGAGTAGGAACTACTCCAGAAATTCGCGAACAAAGGCGTCCTTTGAATGAACCAGCTCGTGGAGAGAGCCGTCGAAGATCAGATGGCCCTCATTGAGCATGAGAAAGGTGGTGTTGTGGTTGGTCTGGCCCTCGGGAAGCGGGACCATGCGCCCTTGCTCGCTCGAGAAAGTGTGGGTGCAGAGCGTGAAGGCGTCCTGAAGACGGTGCGTCACCAACAGGGAGGGGGTCGCGCGCACGTCGCGCTGCTTCACGATCAGTTCGATGATGGTCTCGCAGGTGACAGGATCCAGGCCGCCGGTGGGCGAGTCGTAGAGGATGAGTTCCGGCTGGTTGATGAGGGCGCGGGCAATGGCGACGCGACGCCTCATGCCGCCGGAAAGGCTGGAAGGTTGAAGAGCGAAGGTCTGCTCGAGGCCGACGAAGCGCAGCGCATCGTGCACGCGCGCGTCGATTTCCTCATCGGGCACGCTTTCCTGGATCAACTGGTAGCCGACATTGTCGCGCACCGTCAGCGAGTCAAAGAGAGCGCCCTCCTGGAAGACCATGCCGGCGCGGGCCCGCAAGGCGAAGAGCTTTTCTTCAGGCATTTTTGAGATGTCTTCGCCGAAAAGCTCCACGCTGCCCTCAAGCGGGCGAAGAAGCCCGATGATGAGTTTGAGCAGGATGCTTTTGCCCACGCCGGCAGGCCCCAGAAGGATACGCGTCTCCCCGGGCGCCACCGAGAAGCTCACATCCTCGAACACCGGCGGGCCATCGAAGGCAACTGCCACGTTGCGCAAGGCAACAACCGGACTCGCCTCCGGAGCCGGGGGCGGGAGTTCGGTCGCGGGAGTGGCGGCATCGCTCATGACGGCAGAAGGGAGAGCAGGATATGCGTGATGAGGAAGTCGACAGCGATAATGAGGACCGACGAATTGACCACCGCCGAAATCGTGGAACGGCCCACGCCCTCCGTGCCTCCCGTGGTCCTCATTCCGTAGAAACAGCCGACGGTCGAGATGATGTAGCCGAAAACGAGCGGCTTCACGAGCCCCTGGACGATATCGGGATACACGAGGTGCTCGTAGGCCATGTGGAAGTACTGCGTGCCGTTCTGGTGGTTCAGAACAACGGTGACCGCGGCGCCGCCGATGATGCCAAACGCGTCGGCGACGATGGTGAGGAAGAGAAGCATGGTAATCGTGGCGAAGACGCGCGGCGTTACCAGTTTGCGCATGGGATCGACACCCAGGGCGCGCATGGCGTCGATCTGCTCCGTCACAACCATTGAGCCAAGCTCACTGGCCATGGAAGATGCGTTGCGGCCCGAAACCATGATGCCGGTGAGCACAGCGCCCAGTTCGCGGATCATGGTGATACTGACGAATTGGCCGGTGACCGCCGCGGCGCCGAATTCCGAAAGTGTGGCTGAAGACTGGAGCGAGAGCACGCCTCCGGTAAAAAACCCCGAGAGGATGACGATGGGCAGCGAACCGAATCCGATGATGTCCGACTGAATGAGGAAATCCGTCCAGTAAATGGGAGGGCGAAAGAGATTCGTGAAGGCGCGCCACGCAAACAGGGAGTACTCCTGGACGGTGAGCACGATTTGTTTGGCGGTGCGTTCGACGGTCTGGATCGCCATAAATTGCCGGCTTTCATATGGAGAGGTTTGCGGCGCTTCCCAGCACAGGATAGCGCATGGCGGAGACAGTGATGATGGCCGGCACCGCAGAAAGGCAGAATCGTGGCGCGGCGTGCCCCAGGCAAGCGCAAACGATCTCCGCGCCGCTGCGCTGCGCTCACATTTACAATGGAATCTATATGATCCGTTTCTCTACCGCAGGGGAATCCCACGGCGAGGCTCTGATTGCTCTGGTTTCAGGGCTTCCCGCCGGCGTCCCCGTCGATCTTGAATTTGTGAACCGCGAGTTGTGGCGGCGGCAGCAGGGCTATGGCCGCGGCGGCCGCATGAAGATCGAAACCGACCAGGCGCATGTGCTCTCGGGTGTGCGCCACGGAAAAACAATTGGCTCTCCAATCGCGATTGAACTGATGAACCGCGACTGGAAGAACTGGCAGGAGAAGCTGCCGGTGGAGACCGGCGACCCCACGAAGCATCGCGCGGTAGCTTCGCCGCGGCCCGGCCACGCCGATCTGGCCGGCGCGCTTAAATACAACTTCCCCGATGCGCGCTACGTGCTGGAGCGCGCTTCGGCGCGTGAGTCCGCGGCGCGCGTGGCCGCCGGCGCTTTCGCCAAGCTCATGCTCCGCCAAATCGGCATCGAGGTCGCGAGCCACGTGATTCGCGTGGGTCGCGTGGACCTTGATCGCGATGCGGCCTGGGAAGAGATTGCCGCGCTTGCCGGCAAAGAGGAAGTGGTTCTGTCCTGTGTGGACGCCGCCACCGAAGCGCGCATGAAAGAGGAAGTGGAAGCCGCGACGCGCGCTGACGACACTGTGAACGGCGTCTTTGAGGTGATTGCGCACGGCGTTCCTGCGGGCCTTGGCTCCTACTCCAATTGGGACGAGCGCCTCGACGGCCAGCTTGCCTGGGCCGTAATGAGTCTGCAGGCCGTGAAGGCGGTTGAGATCGGTCGCGGCGTGGAAGCCGCGGCGTCATTCGGCTCGCGGGTTCACGATCCGATTCATTACGCGGCGGACAACCCTCCTGGCCGGCCCACGCGTTTTACGCGCCCGCATAACAATGCCGGCGGCGTGGAGGGTGGCGTTTCGAACGGCGAGGACATTGTGGTGCGCGGGTACCTGAAGCCGATCTCGACATTGCGCCAGCCGCTTGAGTCGGTGCGCTTCGATACCCGCGAGCCGACCAGCGCAAGTTACGAGCGCAGCGATATTTGCGTGGTTCCCGCGGCCGGTGTGGCGGCCGAGGCCATGGTGGCGCTGGTTCTTGCCAATCTGGCGCACGAGAAGTTCGGCGGCGATACGCTGGTGGAATTGAAACGAAATTTTGACGGATACATCGAACAGATACGGAGATTCTGACAGGCCGATGATTCTGGAGATTGTGAAATATCCCGAGCCGGTGCTCGAGCAGCCCGGCGAGCCGGTAACGGAGTTCAACGACGAACTGCGCAAGCTGGTGGCCGATATGTTTGAGACTACGTACGCTTCGCAAGGCATTGGGCTGGCCGCACCGCAGGTGGGCGTGTCCAAGCGCGTCACCGTCATCGATCTGAGCCAGGGCAAGGATCCCGCGCAGAAACTCGCGCTCATCAATCCTGAGATTATTGTGAGCGAGGGCAAGCAGTACGAAGAGGAGGGCTGCCTGAGCTTTCCCGAAATTCGCGAGAAGGTGGTGCGCGCGGCGAAGGTTCGCATTCGCGCGCAGGACGAAAAGGGCAAGTGGTTCGAGCTGGATGGCGACGAGCTGCTGGCGCGCGCCTTCCAACATGAGATCGACCATCTTGACGGCGTCCTGTTCATCTTTCGCATGAGCGCGCTCAAGCGCAGTCTCAATCTCCGCAAGATTCGCAAGATGCAGAGCGAAGGCACATGGTAGAACGGCCATGACGAATGCGGCGCGTCCCCTCAACCTGGTTTTCTGCGGGACGCCGCAGTTCGCCGTTCCGGCTTTCGAGGCACTCGTCGCCGCGGGACACCAAATCGCTCTCGCGGTTTCGCAGCCGGATCGTCCCGTCGGCCGAGATCGGAAGATTGTTCCAACGCCGGTGAAGCAGGCCGCTCTGGCCGCCGGACTTGCAGTCACGCAGCCGGAAAAGATCCGCAACAACGCCGAGTTCCGCGCACAGCTTGAAGCTATCGCACCCGATGCCATTGTCGTGGTGGCCTACGGGCGCATCATTCCGCCGTGGATGCTTTCCCTGCCGCGGCTCGGCTGCATCAATCTGCACGCGTCGCTGCTGCCGAAGTATCGCGGCGCCGCGCCCATTCAATGGGCCATCGCTATGGGCGACGCTTTTACCGGCAACACGACGATGCTTCTCGAAGAGGGTCTCGACACGGGACCGATTCTGCTGCAACGGACGCATGAAATCGGGCCGGAGCAGACTGCGGCGGATTTGTTTCCCGTGTTAGCGTCAGCCGGAGCTCCGCTGGTCGTCGAGACGTTGGCCGGACTCGCCGATGGATCGATTCATCCACAGCCGCAGAATCACGAGGGCGCGACGTATGCGCCGCTGCTCAACCGCGAAGACGGGCGCATGGACTTTGTGGCGCGATCCGCTACCGAGCTTTTCAATCGCTGGCGGGGCTTTCAACCCTGGCCCGGCGCGTTCACTACCTTGCATGGCAAGAAGCTGATCGTACACCACGTGGCGATTGTGCACGAGAGCTTCGCTCAGCAGCTCGGCGTCGCTGCTGCGGGCGCGGTGCGCATCGAGAACCACAGACTGTTCGCTGGCTGCGCCGGTGACACATGGCTCGAGTTGCTGGAAGTGCAACTCGAAGGCAAAAGACGCCTCGACGCTGCCGAGTTCCTGCGCGGAAATCCGCTCGCTGCGGACGCGCGCCTGGGTTGAGCGCCATGCCTTCTATTTCCCCCGCGCGCAAAGCCGCTTTCCGCATTCTTCTGGCTGTCGAAGGTGGTAAGGCTCACTCCGACGATCTGCTGCGCGCAAAGGAGGTCAGCGCCCTCGCGCCCGCGGACCGCAATCTGGCCACGGCGTTGGTGCTGGGCGTGCTTCGCTGGCAGATCTGGCTGGATCGGCAGATTCGCCCGCTGCTGAAGCATCCAAATGCCAAGCTCGATTCTGAAGTCCTGATCGCTCTCCGCCTCGGCGTTTTTCAATTGCAGTTTCTCGACCGCATTCCCGCGCACGCCGCCATCGATGAGAGCGTGGAGCTGACGAAACACGCGGGCCATCGCTTTGCGGCCGGATTGGTCAATGCGGTTCTTCGCACTGCCGCGCGCAGCGGTGCTGCGCACGGCAGACCTTTGGACGAGGGTGGCGGCGAGTTGGCGGCCGTTCAGGCGCATCCCGCGTGGATGGTCGATCGCTGGTCGGAATTCTATGGCGCGGAGACGATGCAAGCGATCTGCCGCCATGGCCAGAGCCAGCCGCGCATGACGATACGGCTGGAAAGCTCGGCCGTTGAAGAAGAGCTGAGCAAGGCGGGAGTTGAGCTTGCATCCGGTGAGCTGCTCACTGCCGCGCGCACCGTGGTCTCCGGCGATGTGACGGCGACGCCGGCCTTTCGCGAAGGCCTTGCGCGCGTGCAGGATGAAGGATCGCAGTTGATCGGAGAGCTGGCTGCTCGTATCGCCGCGGATCTCGTCCAAAACCAGGGAAAAAACCAAAACCAGGAAAAGATTCTCGATGCGTGCGCGGCGCCCGGCGGAAAAACGCTCATTCTTGCTAAGCGCAATCCCCACGTGCAGATCGTCGCCTGCGAATCGAGCCAGCGGCGGCTTGCCGATTTACGCAAGCGTCTCGCTGCATACGCCGATCGCGTGGAGTGCCGGCTTGCCGACGCGACCGAACTGAAAGAGGACTCGGCATTCGATTTTGCGCTGGTGGATGTGCCGTGCAGCGGGACCGGCACGCTGGGCCGCAATCCTGAGATTCGTCATCGTCTGCAATTGGAGAACCTGCCGCGGCTTGCCGAGCGCCAACGCGACCTTTTGCGCGCGGCTTTGTGCGCCGTTCGTCCCGGCGGACGCGTGGTCTACGCAACCTGTTCGCTGGAACAGGAGGAAAATGAGCAGGTTGGGGCGGCTGTGCTAGCGGAGAATGCCAATGTGCGGCAGATCTCGCTCGCGCCGGCCATCGAGACCATGCAACGCCATGACATTCTCCGCCCTGAGGCAGCCGAGCCGTTGCGAAGATGCCTCACGCCTGACGGCGCACTGCGCTTATTGCCGGGAGCGTTTCCGGCGGATGGCTTTTTTGTTGCGCTCCTTGAAAAGTCTGCTTGATGCGGCTCCCGGCGCGCTCTTATGCGCTCTCCGGCCCCAGGCGCAATGCTGCGAAATCGCGCCCCAGCAGCGCGCACAGCGCTTCCACAACCAGATTGTGATCGTCGCGCTGCGGCAGTCCGGAGACGGTCGCACTGCCCACGATGCCTGCGCCTTCGACAATCAGCGGAAAGGACCCGCCGTCGGCCGCATAATCCGCGACCGGCAGTCCGTAGCGCTCCAGCAGTGTCGTCGCTTTCACTTTGAGCGTCATGCCCACGGCGTAGGAACTGCGATGGAAGCGCGCCACCACGTTGCTCTTACGGCGCACCCACTCGGCATTGTCGGGCGTGGTGCCGTCGAGAGCCGCATAAAACAGCGGCTGCCCGAAACGGCGCACGTCAATAACCAAAATGAGGCCGCGCTCCGTCGCCATTGTGCGAATGCGCGTCCCCAAGTCCCACGCGACCTGCGCATCGAGGCGCGGCAGGCGCAGTTCACTCTCCTGAATTCGAATCTTCTCCAAATCCTCGCTCAGTCCCATGCAGTTTCGCCTCCTCTTATCCCCTACTTCACCACCGTGAAATGAACAATCGAGTTCCGGTCAACGCGCGAGCCTGCGCCCGGCGACTGCGACAGCACCGCGCCGGGCTTTGCTGGCGGACGAAGAGGCGCGTCTCCGCTGCCGATCGAAGCCACCGGCACATCCACAAGGCCGGGCGCCCCGGTGCGAATGCCAACCTGCGCCAAAACCGCGGTGGCGCTCGAGATCGGCCATCCCACAAAGTCCGGCATCACGTAGCCATCCGGCGTTTCATCGTCCGGCGCGGCAACCAGCAGGTTCACGCTCGGTTGCTCGATGCCCTGCGCGTGCGCGGGTGGATCCTGCGCCAGCACTGTTCCTTCGGCGGCAGCTTTCGAAGGCAGGCGTGCAATCTCGCCCACCTCCAGACCCGCACGGCGCAGCTCCAGCGACGCCACGCGCTCATCCAGGCCCACCGTGTCGGGAACGTCGACCTTCTGCGGCCCCAGGCTCTCCGCCACGCGCACATGCCACTCACGGCGCACCACCGTGCCCGCGGGCGGCGACTGCGACACGATGTGGCCGGCAGCCACATCGCCCGAATAGTAGCGGTTGTCGACGTCCAGATTCAATCCCAGGCCGGCGGTTTCGCTCAGCGCATCGGCCACTGTCATTCCTTTCAGCGCGGGCACCTGCACCTCGGCGCCGTGAATCGCGAACTGCATGGTCACAATAGCGGCCATCAGCGCCACGGCCAGGAGCAGTAGCAGCAGCGAGGCTACTTGAAAGAAGTTGGCGATGGCGCGAGTATTCATGGAGTCTAGGGTAACGGCGGCCGCGAGGCCGTGTACAACCCCGCAATGCCGAAGGTGTAGGGCTGCCAGGCGCAATCCACATAACCCGCGGAGCGCAGCATCTCGAGCATCTCGCCCGGCGGCGGAAACGCGCCGACCGAGGTTGGCAGGTAATTGTAGGGACCGTCTTTGCCGCAAATCAGCCTGCCGATGGCCGGCAGTACACGCCGGAAGTAGAGCGCGTAGGCCTTGCCCATCAGTCCACCCGGCTCGCTGAACTCCAGAATTCCCAACTGCCCGCCCGGTTTGAGCGTGCGATGAAACTCCTTGAGGCCGGCTGCGTAGTTGGCGAGATTGCGGAAGCCAAATGCCGTGACAATCAAGTCGAGCGACTCGGCACGCAACGGGAGATGCAGTGCATCGGCCTCGATGGGGATCGCGTAAGGCGCTGCCGCCGCTTTCTTGCCTTTGCCGGGCGACTGGAGCGTCACGCGGCCAAACTTTTGCGCTCCGCGGCGCAGCATGGCGCGGGCAAAGTCGCCGGCAAGAACCGGCCGCGCTCCCGGTGGACGCCACTTCAACAACGCCACGGTCAGATCGCCGGTGCCGCAACAGATATCCAGAATCCCCGCGTCGGGTTGGGCAAGGACATCGCGAAACCGTCGCGCCGTTCTGCGCCACCACAGGCGGTCGATGTTCGCCGAGAGCACGTGATTCAGTAGATCGTAGCGCGGCGCAATCGAGTCGAACATCTGCCGCACGGCTTGTGCCGCGCCTGCCTCGTCCTCTACGCCAATCGGTCTGGCTCCCGTTGCCGGCATGTTTTCCTGGTTTCTCCGAGATCCGCCGAAGCGCGGCAATGATGTTGTTCTTATGCTATCGCCCCGATCGCAATCCACGATTGCGTTGCCTGCCTTTCGCCGCCCTTCTAGCCGCACCCCAAAGGGTATAGGCTTTAAATAGCTGATGGCCGCCGCTTCCCGTCCCGTTTCTTCCACCCTGGCGCCGCACCCGCCGCTGACCGACAGCCACGGGCGCGTGATCCACGATCTGCGTGTCTCCATCACGGACCGCTGCAACTACAAGTGCGTGTATTGCCGCACCGGCGAGGTAGGCGCGCAGTATCCGGAACTGGCCGGAGAAGAGTACCTGCGCCTGATCCGGCTTTTTGTCGGCCTGGGCATTACCAAGGTGCGGCTGACGGGCGGAGAGCCGCTGTTGCGGCGTGGGGTGGTTGAGCTGGTCGAGGAGCTGGCGCGCATGCGCACGCCGGCCGGCGATCCGCTGGACCTCGCTCTCACTACGAACGGCCATCTGCTGGAGTCGCTCGCCGGTCCGCTCAAGGCGGCCGGGCTGAACCGGGTCACGGTGAGCATGGACGCCGTGGATGCCGCGGTCTTCGAGAGCATCACGCGGGTCCCCGGCAGTTTTCCGGTGGTTCTCAAAGGCATTCGCGCCGCCCGCGCCGCCGGGCTTACGCCGCTCAAAATCAATTGCGTGCTGCTCCGCGGCTTCAACGACGACCAGATCGAAGGTTTCGCCCGTTTCGCACGCGAGGAAGACGTTGTCGTGCGTTTTATCGAGTTCATGCCGCTCGAAGAGGGCCGTCTGTGGACGCCGGAGATCGTAGTTACGCTGAAAGAGATTGTGGAACGAATTGGCCGATCTTTGCCGTTGGTCGAGCTACCTCCGCGCGAGGCCAGCGAAACGGCGCGGCGTTATACTTTTGCGGACGGCGTGGGCGAGATCGGCATTATCGCCCCGGTGAGCCAGGCGTTTTGCGGCGCGTGCAGCCGGGTACGGCTCACTTCGGACGGGAAGATTCGCACCTGCCTGTTTTCGCAGGTAGAGCACGATCTTTACGGGCGCTTGCGGGCCGGGGCCGGCGAAGAGGAACTTCGTGACTACATCGCGCGTACTATTCAGGGAAAAGAAGCGCGGCATCATATCGGTGAGCCGGAATTCCTGAAGCCATCGCGGTCGATGGTGCACATCGGCGGTTAGAGCGGTGGTTTCGCAGAGATTTTCGACCGGCGCGCAGGTTCGTGAGCGAAACAAGCCACGGCTTGCGTGCTTCCACTTGCACGACAGAACGATGGAAAGGCTTTCCCCAGGGCCAGACATGCCAAACGAGACGGAAGGACGCATCCCGCTCGCTGATCTGCTTGTATTTCATCAACTGGCGCGATCGCTCACTTCGAGCTTCGACCTGGACAAGATTCTGCGCACCATCCTGGAACACATGGAACGGATGGTGGAAGCGGAGTTGTGGACGCTGCTCATGCTCGACGAATCCAGCCAGGAGCTTTATTACGCGATTGCCGCGGGCGATGCGCAGGAAACGTTGAAGGGCCTGCGAGTGAAGGTGGGCGAAGGCTTGGCCGGATGGGTGCTGGAGCACGGCGAGACGGTCATCGTTCCCCAGGCAGAAAGAGATCCCCGTTTACAAAAGCCCGGCGTCGGCGGCTCTCTTGCCGTGCGCGCGGCGATTGCCATGCCGTTGCGCGGACGCAAGGGCATGCAGGGCGTCATTGAGATTCTCAATCCGCGGGTCGAGATGTCGGACTACACGATTGCCTTTCTGCACATCCTGGCCGACCACGCCGCCATCGCTATCGAAAATGCGCGCGACGTGTCCTGCATTCAGCAGTTGACGATCACCGACGACACCACGGGCCTTTACAACGTGCGCCACCTGT
>JBEKIE010000065.1:0-21546 GCA_050011915.1 Occallatibacter sp. | reverse complement strand
TACGCGGACCATTCCAGTTGGGACCAGGTATGGCTGCGCATCGATTACAACGGCCATGGTTTCGATGCCTTTGTCACCGACGTGAACCTGGGCCGGACGCGCATCTCCTATGACATGCCGAACTTTCCCAAGGCAGATCAGTGGGCACTTCTGACGCTCACGTGGGACGAGACCACGGGCATCCGCTTTTACGTCGACGGCAAGATGGTGGCGGAAAAGGCTGCCACGGGAATGTTCGATGCCGCGCTGGATCAGTTCGGGCCGCACTCCCGCATTATTGGACCTACGGGCGTGGAAAGCACATACAGCTATGACCGCGGGGGCGACCTCGACGAGTTGCGTATCTACGACAGAGCGCTGTCTGACGAAAACGTGGCCGCGCTGGCCAGAGGCGAAACCCCGCAAAACATTCCGCCTGTCGCACGGACCCTTGCAGACGCCGTTACGCAGAAGGAGTGGTGGTTCCATTACGGATGGAACCGGCCCGGCGATATTCCCGCTCCGCTTCCTGCTGCCAACACCACGATTCGCAAGGTCGAGATCAATGACGCATACGACATCGGGCGCTGGTGGTGGCGCGCCACGGACGGCATCCGCGAAACCACATGGCCGGGCGTCTACAATCGCTCGCGCCTGGTTGGGCGCTTCGACTACTTCCAACTGCCGGATTGGGATTGCTATGCGATCTCAGGCAAGACCATCACCTTTATCATGCCCAGCGAGCCCTGGAACCACCTGGAATTCAGCGGCGGCGCATTCGGCAACATGACGCTGCTCACTCCGGATGTATCCGTGGATGCGGTTCGCCGCAGCGGGCTTGATGGAACGAGGCTGCCGGGGAAGACGCTCTTCGAGCGGCCCAGCGGGCAGGAAACGACCTTTCACGATTTTGCCGCGCCAATGACTGGCGGCAAGCTGCGGTTTACCAATGTGGAGCAGGAGACGCCCATCGGCGAGTTCTCCGCCTACTATGTCCATCCGGGCGATCCGCCTCAAGGGACTGTCCAGCTCAAATACAGGCTTTCGACTGCCACGTCTCCGGATGACAATCCCAGCCTGACGCCGCTCGTCGCCTTTATTCACGATCGCTACCCGGCGGACGAGCGCTCGCTGATCGTGGGCATGCCGGGCGGAGACGGCGGTGGCGGCGGCCGGCGTGCGGGCTTCAGGTCGAGAGCATCCGGCAGCGAAGAGAACGCGGCCGTCCTGCCCATCGTGCACATCCTCATTCCCGCCGATTTGCGTGGAATGCCGGCAACCACGACACATATTCCCTCCTACACCTGGGACGACATGTATGCGGGCCTGGACGGCATTGCCATCGACCTGCCCGCATTGAACGTGAAGCCGACGCATGGCGATTATGTGCCGATGAACATTGAAGTGCGCGACCCGCTGTGGCCGATGCGCGACATGCTCAATTTCACATTTTCAATCAAGCCGGGCGAGGCGCACACTTTGTGGCTGGACACACGCGACCGCATTCTGCCCAACGACAAGAGCCTGCTGATCACGATCGCGTCTGCCAGCGCGGAGTTCAATGCCGGATCTCTCGAAGGCGCGGAGGTGCGGCTGATCTTCAAGCCGTACAAGGATGCACTCCAAGAGCACATTGCCGACCGTCTGACCCAGGTGCGCGACAATTTTTCAAACATGACGGAAGAGCACGTCAACAGCAAGCGATTGAATGCTTACAACCGTTTCTATGCCGACATCACCGACCTGCTGCGCGTGGATCCCGAGAACGATCTCGGCCGCAAATACTGGCACGAATGGAACCCGGAGACGGCAGTTCCGGATTACACGCAGCCGGCGGCGCCGGCAGGTGTGCCGGAGTGGGCCTGGCTCCAGACCAAGGACGTTGACTACTTCCAGCGCATCGCCGACTTCTATATCGACTGGCGCCAGGCTTGGGACGGGGAATTCGGAGGCGGCCTCGGCGACGACAGCGACTTCACCAATCTGTTTCCCTCGCTCGCCCTGATGGGCACGGAACCGGAGAAACTGAAGACGTCGCTTTCGAGAGAACTGGAGGCCATGTACGAAAACAAGATGTGGACCAACGGACTGGCCACGGGACAATTCGACGAACTGCACAGCTACGAGGATGGACTGAATGTTCTCGGCCAGTCGCTC
The DNA here is from genome assembly GCA_050011915.1 of Occallatibacter sp. Lineage (GTDB taxonomy): Bacteria > Acidobacteriota > Terriglobia > Terriglobales > Acidobacteriaceae > Telmatobacter. Next base: position 19,410 of record JBEKIE010000065.1, on the reverse strand, counting down.
CTGATGGACTTCGGCAATCCCAAGGATTTGGAACGCGCGATGCTGACAGCCCGCCGTCTGGAGTGGCTGACCGGCATTAACGCCGCCGGGCATCGGCACGTTCGCTCTTCCTATTTCAGCGGCGCCAAGATGGCCACGGGCGGCGTGTGGGGATGGACCAAGGCTCGATCCTACATGGACTTTCATCCGGCGCTCGATCTGGTGCTGTTCAACGGCGCGCCGGAGACGCGCAAGATGGTGCTCGAGACCGTGGACGGCATGTTGGCGCACCGCAAGCAGGAAGCGGACGGCCGGTGGGTCACGCGGACAGACATCAACTTCAAGACCGATGAAGATCTGCCCGGCGGCGACGCCACGCCCGACTTCATGTTCTGGGCCGCCTATCGCTGGACTGGCGACAAGAAATATTTGTTGCCATTCATGGATGCGGGCCCGTCGTCGCTCGCGCATATCAGCTCCGACGCGCTGGACATGCTGAATTTGCGCGATGAGTGGGGCAAGCAGTTGGTGGCGGCGGCAGGGGCGATCGACTCCACAACCGGAGTGGCGCCAACCGCGGCGCAATCCATTACCGGGTCCGCCGAGACCTTCGCGTGGCAGGTCAGCGGCGATACAAAATATCTCGACCGGCTCTACCGAGCGCAGTTGGAGGCGGAATCGAACCGGGAATGGATCAATACCGAAGGCAGCCTCTGGATCGATCGCGTGACTGACTCCGCGGGCCCCATGTTCGTCAATACAGAACTGCAGCGCCAGCGCTTTGGCGGCGTCGCGCTGATACGGAATCATATTTATCCGGGCAATGCCGTCAGTTGGCGATTTGTGGCGCCGGCCAAGCCAACGAGTCTTGGCATCCTCGTTCCGGTGGCTGCGCCGGATCATCTGAAGATCGTCGTGTACAACCTGGATTCCGTTGCAGTGAAGACGCGCATGACCGGATGGGAGATCGATCCGGGCAAGTGGCAGATCGCGCAGGGCATGCGCGGCAACGCGGAAACCGATCCGGTGAAGAACGTGAGCACCAGGACGGCGAGCTTTGAACGAAGCACCAGTCTTGACTTCACATTTGCCCCGCACACCACGACAGTGCTCGAACTCAAGCTGACGGAGAAGGGTGTGCCTTACTGGTCGAGACCCGATTTGGGGATCGGCGCGGACGACGTGAAGGTGGAGGGCGCCAAGATGACCGTCACCGTGCACAGTCTCGGTTCGGTCGACGCGCCTGCGTCGAAGGTGGTCGTGCGCGACAAGTCAGGCAAGACCCTCGCCACCGCGCGCGTACCCGCGCTCAAAGCTCCGCTCGATCTCATGCCGAAGACGGCGCAGGTCACGCTCGCCGTACCCGCGGGTTCCGATCTCAAAGGCGCAACCGTCACCGTCGAATGCGGCGGCGATTTACCGGAGATAACGCTGCTGAATAATCGCGTGACGCTGTAACTGGTGATTCGATTCGCGCTTTCCCGGGCCTAAAAAGCGAAGGACCGGGGGTGCCTGCCTTGTCGTTCTAATTCGATAGAGCTATCTTTGCTGTATGCTCGTTCGTGAATATCCTGGCTTAGTCAACTGGCCGCGCCCAGGCGGTGCATTTGAGGGTTCTGAACCACTTCAATTCGACGACTCGAAGGTCACAGTTCTCGAAGTATTTCCCGTTGTGAATCAATTTGTAACCTTTACGGGCCGCGATATTGAACGCCCCAGCTCCTGTCCAGACACATACGATTTGGAAATGGAAGACGAGGAAATCGCCAAACAATTGGCATTTTGGCTACGACAACTCGTCGGCAAGACGCTCGACAAATTTGCTGAGTTTCCCCTTGACCAATGATCTGTAGGTGCGGGCGGCGCAGGTCCGTGGCAGTTCGTTTCACCACGACCTGGGGCGCCCCTCTGTGTTGAAGAATGAACAGCGGGAGCGAAGCCACCTGCCCTCATATTGACGGATGCGATGAAGGTACCCAAACACCGGATTCATTCTGATGAATTCTTACCTTTGCGTGGCAAACCGTACAAATTCCCGTCATCTCGGTGAGGTTTATGGTGTATGGGGCTACGGTAGGGGTACCGTCTGGTTTGGCGGCAATTCCGCTGCCGTAGCATGGAGCCTTCGTAACATTTCCCGTTCGTTTCATGCGTTTCATCTCGTTTTGCTAGGGATGATCGCTTGCGGATTCCCGATATCTCTTGAGCTTTTCCTGCGCGTGTTTGAAGGCCTCCGCTACGTCGTTGGGGTAGACATCTTTCCCCAACAGCTCACAGATCGCCATTGCGAGCAACATTTCGTGTTCGTCCATGCAGAGATTTCTCCTTATACGGATTGCGCCATCATAACGCAGCAAGATGGACCCGTGGCACGAGGGAAATTCCGCAATTTCGCTGCCTAGCTGCGCATCGAGTCATTGCGGGTTCGCCGGGTGCCCCTCGAACCATTTCCGCGCCCGCTCCTGTATTTGAAGAAGCACATCGGGCGTCAGATGAGTTGCAGCTTCATCTCTAGCTTTGAGCGCGCCTTCTCTAGGAAGGGAGCCGTTGTTTGCCGCCGCAATATCGAGCCAAAAATAAGCTTCGCCATAATCCTGCGGAACTCCAACCCCCGTTTGATACATCTCTCCGAGATTGAATTGGGCACCTTGATCGTTTTGAGCAGCGGCCTTGCGATACCAGAGCACAGCCTGGGTCCAATCCTTGGGGACGCCCTCGCCTGACTCAAATAGCCAACCGAGGCCAGATTCCGCGTCTGCATCTCCCTGTTCAGCCGCCGACAGGTACCAGTACGCAGCTTGCTTATAGTCCTGCGGAACCCCTTGGCCCTTCGCGTAAAGGTCTCCAAGCGCGCCTTCTGCACCGGCGTCGCCCTGCTCCGCTGCCTTTCGATACCAGATCGCCGCTTGCGAGTCGTCTTGTGGCAGACCGTGTAGCCCCCAACGATACGAATTTCCAATAATCAACTGTGCTGCGTCATTGCCCTGCACGGCAGCCTTGCGATACCAGAGCACGGCCTGAACCTCATCCTTCGGAGCACCCCACCCGAGGTCGCACAGAAGACCCATCAAAAGCTGAGCCCTGACCTCTCCTTGATTTGCCGCCTTTTGTGTCCAGAAAGCCGCTTGCGGATAGTCCTTCAAGACCCCGTCGCCATCGAAGTAGGCTTTCCCCAGCAACCACTCCGAAGTTGCATCGCCAGCCTTCGCCTTCGCCAGCACCGTTGGGTCGATTCCCGCCGCCGGGGCTTGGCCTTGCGGCGAATTCGCCCCCTGTGGGCGGGAGGCTGATGGAAGCAAAGTTACCGCAAGGCAAGCCACAAGGAGAAAACGGCGCATCTCGCACCCCTCTCACACGCTGGAAGTAATGGTCCCGCAACTCCCGTTATTCCCGATGCACAGGAGTATAGACCACTGCAGCCCAGCACGTTACGCCAGAGTGCGTCCAAAACGGACGCCGCGTGTCCCAAGTCTCGATTTAAATGTCTAACGAAGCACGAACAAGCTGCCGGCTACAGGCTACCGGCTGCGAGCGGATGCAGATGTTGTTCTCATATTTAGAACGATCGTACTCATATCGAGAACGGCCGCAAGAGCCTGCCTGGAACGACGTCGGAGCATCTCAACCTAGGCGTCCGAGAATTTACGAGCAAACTCGAAGCTACTCCCGCTTCCGCCGCTGATGCGTGGAGGGAATATTCATATCTTCGCGGTATTTGGCCACGGTGCGGCGTGTGAGCTGGATGCCCTGCGACTGCAGGAGCGCGGCGAGCTGGTCGTCTGTCAGCGGATGCCGCGGGTCTTCGTCTTCGATGAACTTTTTCACCTTGCGCTTCAAAACCAGCAGCGGGGTGTCCGCGCCCTCGGGGCCGTTCGCGCCCTCGCTGAAGAAGAACCGCAGTTCCAGCACGCCCTGCGGCGTGTGCGCGTATTTGTTGGCCACGGCGCGGCTCACCGTGGAGGGGTGAACCCCGATCTCCTCGGCCACTTCCTTGATCATCATGGGCCGCAGCCCTTCCACGCCCTTGTCGAGGAACTCCTGCTGCCGCCGGACAATGACTTCGCAGGTCCGCAGGATGGTGCTTTTGCGTTGCGCGATGTTGCGCATCAGTTGCAGCGCGGAGCGGAAGCGCTCCTTCACGTACTCCTTCACTTCCTTGTCGGTGTCCCGGGAGATCAGCATGCGCCGGTAGCGCTGGCTCAGCCGCAGGCTGGGCAGGTCCTCCTCGTTCATCGAGACCACCCACTCGGCGCCGCGCTTCACAAAGAACACATCGGGCTCGATCAGCCTCGCCTGATCGCGGTTGTAGATGCGCCCGGGGCGCGGATCGAGGCTGCGAATGAATTCTATTGCCGCATGTGCCTCTTCCAACTTCACCTGCGCCGCGCGCGCCAGATCCTTGATATCGCGCTTCTGCAACAAAGGCAAGTGATGGTCCACAATCAGCGCCGCAATCTCCATGTCGCGCCGCCGCTCTTCGACGCGAGCTTCTGCCTCGTCGCGGAAGCTGCCGTGCGCGTCGGTATCCGTCGCCTCCACCGGTCCGCCGTACAATTGGTCGAACTCTTGCTGCTGGGCCGCGATCTGAAGCGCCAGGCACTGGCGCAAGTCGCGCGCGCCCACGCCCGCCGGGTCAAGATGCTGTACCAGGTCGATGGCGCGGCGGATGAGATCGAGCGCTGCAGCCTCATCCGGCACGTGGCCGTTGTTCGATGGCGCGCCATTCGGAACCGTGCGCAAGGCCGCGGCCAGCTCCTCTTCGCTCGCCGTCAGGTATCCGTCCCCATCCAGATTGCCGACGACAAAATCGGCGGCCTCTTCAAGCTCGGCCTCGAGGCTCAGAGATCCCAACTGCCACGCCAGGTGATCGGACAGAGTTGTAGGCTGGGAGAGAAAGTTTTCAAACGAGGGCTTTTCACTGTCTTCATATTCTGGCTGCGTGCGGTAACCGGGATCAAGATAGTCCTGGAAGTAGGAACCAAAATCGATCTCGCTGAAGATGTCCTTGGGCGGTGCGGCCGTTTCCTCCACACCGCGCTCCAGCCGCTCCTCGCGGCCGGCCACCTCATCCAGCATCGGAACGGATTCGTCAATTTCCTCCAGGATGGGGTTCTCCACCATCTCCGCATCGATCATCTCCTTCAGCTCAAGCTTGTTCAGGGCGAGAACGCTCACCATCTGCATCAATCCCGGCGTCAGGATCTGACGTTGCGCGACCTTAATATTCAGTTTTGGTTCGAGCAGCGCCATCGATGCAATCCATCCCTCATTCGGCCCAATGCGAGTGTACCCATGAGTCGAACGTGTAAGAAAAAGCTTAAAGGAGAAAGCGGATCAGTTTCGACCCGCCGGTTCCAGATTGGGCCAAGGCTCATTTCCGGAATCTCTGTATGAAGTTTATAGTCCAGTATCGCGCTCTCGCGCCAGTGGCCGGAAGTGTTATGGCGGTTACCTTCGGGCTCGGGCCTGCAGACCCCGGTAATGAATCTTAATAATGATGAACGGAGCCTACCCCAGCGAGAATCCCTCGCCAAGGTAGATGCGCCGCACTTCCACGTCGTTGCCCAGTTCGCGAGGCGTCCCGGAGCGAAAGATGCGGCCTTCAGCAATAATGTAGGCCCGGTCGGTCACGCTCAGCGTCTCACGCACGTTGTGGTCGGTGATGAGCACGCCGATGCCGCCGGCTTTCAGGTCGAAGATGATCCGCTGCAACTCCAGGACCGCGATGGGGTCAATGCCGCTGAACGGCTCGTCGAGCAGGATGAAGTTGGGCTGGATGCAAAGCGCCCGCGCAATCTCGACGCGCCGCCGCTCGCCGCCGGAGAGCGCGTAGGCGCGCGTGGTGCGGATGTGTCCCAGGTTGAGCTGGCTGATCAGCTTCTCAGTGCGCGCGCGCCGCTGCTGGTTGTCGATGTTTTGCGCCTCCAGCACCGCCAGGATGTTCTCTTCCACGGTGAGCTTGCGGAAAACCGACGGCTCCTGAGGAAGGTAGCTGATGCCGTAGTTGCGCGCGCGCAAATACATGGGCAGCCGCGTGATGTCGTTCTCGTCCACCAGCACGCGACCAGTCTCGGGAGCAACCAGGCCAACGATGATGTAAAAGCTGGTGGTTTTGCCGGCGCCGTTCGGCCCCAGCAGTCCCACCACTTCACCGCGGGAGATGGCAAGGTTCACTCCCCTCACCACCTGTCTTCCCTTGTAACTCTTGCCGATTCCCTCGGCAATCAATGTTTCCATTCAGTTTCCTGGCTCGCTTCCGGGCTATCTTCCGTGCGCTTGCGGCGCAGTGGTTTCGGTTCGTGTCTGGCGCCCGCCGCCTTCGATACTGACGCTATCATCGCGGCTATGGAAAATCAAAGCCTCTCCGGTCACGCTGCCCTGCTCGGGATCGGTCATTCTGGGCGCCGCCGCCGCATTGCCTGTCAGCACGTAGTCTCCCGTCACGCTTGAGTACACCAACTGCTCTCCGGTTCCGCGCCGTCCCTCGGACGTCAGCACCACGTGTCCCGTCGCCGTCATGCGATCTACCTGCGCCTGCCCGGTGCTGCTGTCGCCCTTTCCCGACGGAATCAGTAGCAACTCGACGGTATCGGAGGTTGATGTGGCCGTTCCCGTCTCCGCAACCACCGCGCCCGCCACACCGCCGTGCATCACGGCCCGATGCTCGGCATCGGAGTACCACAAATCGCCTCCGCGTACGCGAATCACGGATGGCGAGGCCGATTTTGTCGATGTATTTCCTGTTGCGCTCCGGCCGTTTGCGTTCCCGGCGCCAATACCCATTCCCGGCGCGCCCGCGCTCAGCAGCACCGCGCGCACAAGATCGGTGGCATCGGCGGTTCGGGCCGTGAGCGTTTGCTTTTGCTGGTTGAGCACGATCTCCGGCCCGGCCACCGAATTAGCCTGCTGCCACAGGCGCGCGTGCCCGCGGAATATGGCTTCGCCGGTCGATTGGCTCACTTGCGCCTCAGCCGCAATCACATGCGCCGGCCCATTGCCGCCCAGAGCCGTACCGCCCGGGTTTCCAGCGCCGCTCGGCCCTCCGCCGTTTGGTCCTCCACCGGACCAGGTCGCCTTCACGTTGATGTGCGCAAAGGCGTCGCCCGATTGCCGCGATACATCCACCTTCTCCGCAGTCAGCTCCAGACCGCCATTCACGATCCGCGGACTGATTGTCAGGTGCAACCACTCGCCGTCACCCTCGTAAACCGCTTTGCCGGCCGTTGCGTGCAGCGGCGGCTGCGGTTGCGCTCCCGGCTTTGCGGCGGGTTGCTGGAAGAGCACCACATGCCCATCCAACTCGGCAGTCTGCACATCCGGAGTGCCCGTTGTTGGTGTTCTGCCGCGGCTTGAGCCCTCTTGCTCCCTCGCTCCCTTGCTCCCTGCCGGGGCCCCCAGCGAGCGATTCTTGCTCGATGGGGTGGCTTGCTCCCCGCCTTGAAACGGCGCAAAACGCGCTTCCAGCCGGTCGCCGCTCGCGGTCTGGTGCGCCCCCGTCGCGGTAGTCTGCTCCATCTCCGCGTGCCCCGTTCCCACCAGCATGCGCAACACCGAACCCGCGCCAAACGTGCCCGTTACCTCATCGGCCTGCATCTTTGAAGGCGCTGTCGCTGAATCGCCGCGCCGGCTTTCACTCGTGATCGTCACCCCGCCCGTGCCATGAATGGTCTCCGGTTCCACCTGAGTCTTGCCCGCGCTCTTTACAGAGCGGAAATCCACATCCGCGACCGGCGAGCGCCAGGTCCGGCTCACTTGCAATGTCTGCCCCGCCGCCTCCGCACTGGTTTCCTCGCTCGCAAACGTCACTCCGCGCTCCAGATGCGCGTGACGCAACTGGCCTTTCGTGGTGAAATCCAACTCCGCGGTGGGCGAGGCTCCATGCACCGTGCGACCCTCTCGCGCCGAGTCCATCGTCACCCCGCCTTCAAGGTGCCCGTGACGCGGCTGGTTGTGCTCGTCAAAGTCCATGGCCGCGAGCGGCGAAGTCAGGCGCCCGCCGGCCGCCGTATTCAGCGCAAAGCCGCCCGTTGCGTCCAGGCGCGCCGCCGATCCGTCGTCGCGGAATGCGATTTTGGCCCGGGCTGCGCTTGCCTCGCCGTCCCGGTACTCCAACGTTGCCGCGCTCAGCAGGCACAGTTGCGCGCCGCGATCGAACTCCGCGTGCTGCGCATGGATGCGCACCTCATCCGGGCCGCGATACGTCGTCAGTTCCACGGCCTGCACCAGCGTGAGGTAGCCGCGTTGCGAGTCATACGATGCGCCCACCGCGCTCCCGGATCCCTGCGTCATCGAGAAATCCACGCGCTGCGCCGTCGTCACCACGCCGGTGTTCCGGTCGAAGGTCACTCCGCTGGTCTTTACCTGCATCTGCCGGGCGTCACTGGCCACACCCGCTGGGGTGTGCGAGCGATCAACCTTTTTGCCGCCGTTTTGCGGCGTCGCCGGTCGCGTCAAGATCATCTCTACCGGCCCCTGCGCTGAGGCGATTCCGCTCTTCTGGTCGTATTCGAACTCGTCGCCCGCAATCTTATCGGCCTCGGTCCCGTCCGCGCCGAAAATCTCGATCTCCACATCGTGCAGCTCCACGTGATCGTTCTTCAACTGCACGGCCTTCGAGGCATGAATCTTGAACTTGGAATGAGCGCCGAGATTGTGCGAGTAGCTGTAGCCGTTCGACTCTTCCGTGATGTTCAGGCCCAGCCGCTGCGGGAGATCGCGCCCGCCCAGCAGGTTCTTCCACTTGGCGCGCACCAGAAACGCTCCCAGCGCCACCAGAAGCAGCGCTCCCGCCACCAGCACCAGGGTCCGGATTCGCTCGATCGTGAAGCGCACGGCTTAGTTCCTCATTCCCAACCGCTCGACCAGCCTTTGCGCAAGGCTCTCGCCCAGCTCGCTCCACAACAGGCGCGCCGTCGCCCCTGAAGCCCTCTCCACTCCGCCGGCGAGCTCCACAAGTTGCCGCACGTTCTCTTCCACGTGCCGTGCGCCCACCTTGTCCAGATCGGCGTCCTCTTCGAGGAACGGCGTGTCCGAGCCGAAGTCGATGCGGATGTGACCATCCTGCTCGTAGGCGCCCTCGTCAAAGAGCGGCCCGTAGCCGGTGACGCGCACTAGCCTTGGACCTCGCGCCCAACGGCCTAAGACGCGGTCATCAGGAGCGCTCAGATCTGGATTGTCATCCTGAGCCTTGAATCTTGATCTGTCATCCTGAGCGGAGCGGGGCGCACCCTGCGCGGCCCGCGCAGTCGAAGGACCTGCATTTCGTCCTGCCCGCTGCGAAATGCCGCCGTTTTCTTCCCACTCCCACAGGTTCCACCCCATCTGAAACTCATAGGCATAGTCGTCGTGGAGCAGTTCGAGGGCTTCTTCGACGGCCAGGCGTGGCTCGGCTCCGGGACTCGACCCGGGACCGGCACCCATCCTACCGTAAACGCGTTGAAACACCGGCGCCTCGCTCCAGTTCACCGGCCACACCGTGGCGGCGTAGACCTTCTCCTCGCCGCCGTGCGCGGCAAAGGCGCCCAGCACCGCCGCCAACTTGTCGGGGAGCGCCTCCAGGCGCAGATTCGGGTACCACAGGCTCAGATAAAGCGTGTCGGACATCTCTATCGATTCTAGACGGCTGGGCGAAGAGCGAGTGTCGAGGAAGCAGCAGAAAAAGAAAGAGGAAATCGGCGGAGTGAGCGGAACTAGCGGCCCTCCAGCCCTTCGATGCGGAGTTCGCGGCTTCGTATCAGGTCAACGAGAGTGGCGAAACCGCCCAGAAGATCGTCCATGACGCCGCGCATCCGGGTCACGTCGATCGTAAGCCTGGAAACGTCTGCGGTGAGAATCTCAACGTGACCAGTCAACGCCTCATGCCTTTCCGTCAGCCTCGTCAGTCTGTCATCGGTCGTCATTTGCCTTCTCCACGGGCGGCCTACCTCCGCGAATTCCTATAGAGTACCCCAAATCGCGCACGCGGGCATTCTTACCCGGCCACAATTTCGCTGAAGTCGGCGATGCCGGAGAAGCCGCGCAGCACCTCGTCAATCAGTCCCAAGTGCGCGCCGCGAACCTTCGCATCGGGATCGAGCACCATCACCTTGTCGAAGAATGCGTCCACCGTGGGCCGCAGTGTGGCGATTGCGGCTAGCGCCTCGCCGTAGGCACGCTGCTCGCGGAGCGCGGCCACTTTCGGCGCCAGCGCCGCCGCTGCATCGGCCAGTTGCTGCGCCTCCGCGGCCAGCTTTACGCTCTTGGGCGAGCCCAGGGCGAAGCTCTTTTCCTCGGCTTGGCGCAGGATGTTCTTGATGCGCTTGAAGGCCGCGGAAACGGCTAAGAAATCCTCGGAGCCGCGCGCCGTAGTCAACGCCTCAGCCCTTGCAATCGCGTCGCGGACATCGTCCGCGCCCGCGGCCAGCACCGCATTCACCACGTCGTACGCGAATCCGCGCACGTCCTTGAGATAAAAATGCAGCCGCTCGCGCAGGAACGCAGCCACTTCAGCATTGTCAGCCGGTTTCATCGATGAGATGGTGATCTGCCGTCGTTCAACAGTTTTTCCATTCTCATCCCTATCTTCTTCATCGAGAATTTTCCTAGGCCCTTGGGGGCAAGCTCTCAGCACATCGCCCAGCGTCAGCGGCAACTCTGTTTCGGCCAGAATCTTCACGATGGCATTGGCCGCGCGGCGCAGCGCAAACGGATCTTTCGATCCTGTGGGCGCGCTGCCAATGCCGAACATCGCCACGATGGTCTGTATGCGGTCGGCAAGTCCCAGAAGCTGGCCCTCGACCGACACGGGAATCTCGTCTTCCGTCGAGGCCGGCGTGTACTGCTCGTAAATCGCCAGCGCAACCCGCTCGCCCAGCCCCTGCGCCCGCGCGTACAGCCCGCCAATCACACCCTGCAGTTCGGTGAACTCCTTCACGAGTTCGGCTGTTAGGTCAGTCTTGGCCAGCTCCACGGCCTTGAACAGAGCCTCCTTGCTGAACGGAAAATCCAGGTTCGTCACCACCGTCGCCAGCGCACCAGCCACGGCTAGGTTCTGCTCGGTCTTCCAGTAGTAGCTGCCCAGCTCCTTCTGGAAGGTCACACTCTTCAGGCTTTCCATGCGCTTGGCGAGCGGCGTCTTCTGGTCCACGTCCCAGAAGAATCGCGCGTCCTTGAAGCGCGCCCGCAGCACGCGCGCATTCCCGTGGCGGATGATGGCCGCACCTTCCGCGTCAGCTTGTGTATTGAGCACCGCCAGAAAGTGCGGCGCAAGTTTGCCCTGCGCATCCTCGACCGCAAAGTATTTCTGGTGGTCGCGCATCACGGTTACGAGAACTTCCTCAGGCAGAGCCAGATATTCAGGCTCAAAGTCGCCCAGGATCACGGAGGGCCACTCGGTGAGGTGGACTACCGTTTCTACGAGCGCTTCATCCTCGCGCCAGCGCGCACCGGGAACTGTCCGCGTAGCCGCGTCCAGCGCTTTGCGAATGATCTGGCGGCGTTCGGCGACGTCGCAAATGACAAACGCCGCGCGTAGCGCCTCTTTGTACGCGCCGGCCGAGGCAATCGTGACCGGAGTCTCTCCATGCAGCACGCGATGCCCGCGGCTCGTGTTACCTGCGGCGATCCCCGCAATTTCGAGCGGCACGACAGCCGCATCCATCAGCGCAACGACCCAGCGCACCGGCCGCACAAACCGCTCCGGCTTGCCCGCGCGCCAGTACATATTCTTGGCCCAGTAGATCGCCAGCACTTCCTTCGGCAGGTCCGCCGCGAGGATTTCCGTAGCCGTGCGGCCCGCGCGCTTCACCGTCGCGCCCACGTACTCGCCCTTGGGTGTTTCCACTTTTTTGAGCTCGGCCAAGGCCACGCCGGCTTTTTTCGCAAACGCCTGCGCGGCGGGCGTAGGCTCGCCGTCCTTAAAGGCCACCTTCCACGAAGGGCCCGTCAATTGTTCTTCGGTGTCGGCCTGCCTCGCCAGCACACCCTCGGCCAGCACGGCCAAGCGGCGCGGCGTGGAGTAGGTTGTGATCTTTGCCTCGCCCGCAAGCAGCCGCTCGCGCTTAAGCAGATCGCTCACGCGGCGGCCCAGTTCAGCCTCGGCCCCGGTCATCATGCGCGCCGGAACCTCTTCGAGACCGATTTCCAGTAAGAATTCTGCCATACAGTCGTTTCTTTCAAGCCTCTAGCCGCTAGCTTCTAGCTACTAGCCTGTTTTGTGCAGCACGCGCTGCATCCATCTTCGGCCCACAGCGCAAAACCCTTGGCTCCGCCTATGCGGCCGCACCAACGGAAAACACTAGAAGCTAGGAGCTAGAGGCTATAAGCTGCTGTTCTGCCCACGCCTTCGCCACTCCCACCGCCAGATTGCGAATCCTTCCAATCACGCCCACGCGCTCTGTCACGCTGATCGCGCCGCGCGCATCGAGCAGGTTGAACAGGTTTGAGCACTTCAGCGCCAGCTCGTACGTCGGCAGAAGCGGGAGGCGTCTCTTTTCCGCGGCGCTGGCCTTCTCGTCATGCAAAAGCGCGTTGGCCTTCTCGAGCAGGGCATGCGCCTCGGCTTCGTAGGAGTTGAAATGCTCCCACAGCCGCGGCACATCGGCCATTTCAAAGTTGTAAACCGAGAACTGCAGCTCCTCGGCCAGGCGCACGTCGCCGTAAGTCACCACCGCGCCTGTTTCCGGATCGCGCGCCCACACGATGTCGTAGATCGAGTCGACATCCTGCAAAAACGCCGCGATGCGCTCCATGCCGTAGGTGAGCTCGGCGCAGATGGGATCGAGATCCATGCCGCCGCACTGCTGGAAGTAGGTGAACTGCGTAATTTCCAGGCCGTCCAGCATCACCTGCCAGCCCACGCCCCACGCCCCGCCCGCCGGCCACTCCCAGTTGTCTTCTTCGAACTTGAGGTCGTGATGCTTCAGGTCGATGCCCATGGCCTCGAGCGACTCGAGATACAGCTCCTGCACATTCACCGGAGGCGGCTTCAGAATCAGTTGGAACTGGGTGTGCTTGAAGAGCCGGTTGGGATTCTCGCCGTAGCGCCCGTCGGCCGGCCGCCGCGAGGGCTGCGCATAGCCTACCCGGTAGGGCTTGGGCCCCAGCACGCGCAAAAAGGTCTCCGGACACATGGTTCCCGCGCCCACTTCCACGTCGTAGGGCTGCTGGATCACGCATCCGCGCTCCGCCCAGAACGCCTGCAGGCGGAACAGCAAATCCTGAAAGGTGAGCGAGGTGGGCTTCACACGCGGTGCGGCTTGGGCAGCGGACACAGGCAAATCTCTCTCATTGGAACTAAAGATCGATTTTAGCAGCAGGGGTATTGTGTGGGCCGGCCAACCGGCGCAACACGCTTTTCGACCGCGCTTTTTGGTTGCCCAATAAAAGCGGCGTAAAATGGCGGCGAATCAAGATGGACCACAGTTGGAGGTGAATATGGCCACAAGAACAGGCCGAATTCATTGCTATGTATTTGCTCTCCTCACCCTGGCGTTATTCACATGTTGTGCAGCGGCGAGCGTAGCTCAAACTGCGCGCAGTTCAACTCCTGCCTCGATTTCTTCGATATGGCCGACCTGGCCCAAGGCGCGTCCCGAGGACGTTCAGTCCGTTCAAAACATCATCAACGCGTACTTCGATGTGCAATCTGGCCGTGCAACAACAGAGCGCGATTGGGACCGATTCAAATCGCTGTTTTTGCCCGATGGCAGGTTTGTCAATCTGCACACCAGGGACAACGATCCTCACCTCATTCCTGCTCTCCTGGATCTTGAGAGGCAAATTGAGATGCTCAGGGTCAACTTGCGGAAGGCTGACTCTGATGAACGCCCGATCGATATCCAGATTAAGGCTTCGTCCAGCATGGTCCAGGCATTTGTCACTTCTGAGGTTCACATACACTCATCGAGCGGCGATCACGCTGCGCGTTTCATCAATAGCGTTGAGTTGGTGAAGGATGTGGACCGCTACTGGATCGTAGAGGTAACGCATGAAATGATCCCGGCTTCCTGATCACCCGCCCAGCCTCGCCGGCGCGACGGCCGTTCACTCCCGCGTTTGCCACGGCTGCCAAAAGTTGAAATCTATTCGCTTTCAAACAGCGACTTGGCGAGACCCGATTGGCGGATGATGCTCTGGAGAGTGCCTCGCCTGAGTGAATCGTGGAGTGGAACGGGGACGGTGACTGTGGTCCCTTCCGTCTTGAGTTGCATGATGCAATGGCTTCCGCGCTGGCGGACTGCGACAAATCCGTGCTGTTCGAGAATCCTGCAAACTTCCGAGCCGGAGAGGACTCGCAGTTTACCCAACGGGCACCTCGACCTGCGTGACAAAAACCTCGCCGTGCAGGCGGCGTGCTACCTCTGAAGGGGAAGCGGTCTCAAAGAAAAGTGTGAGGGCCTCGATGAGGTTGGCGCGCGCTTCCTCAATCGTCGAGCCTTGGCTTGCGATGTCGAGCTCAGGGCATAACGAGACAAAGCCGTCGTCTTCACGCTCAATAATTGCCGTCATTCGCTGCGCATTCGGCATATTCGAATTCTATGCCATTTTCGCGCCCGCAGATTCCATTAGTGGCCTTCATCCGCCGAGCCGCGCCAGCGCCTCCGCGCTCTTGAGCTTCCGCTCCAAATGCCGCTCCAGCGTCTGCAGCGTGAAGCGCCTTAGATCCTGCCCGCGCCTGCGCGGCCACGGCTCCGCAGCAAAGGCCGAGGCCGGCGCGCGCAGCATGCGCTGGGCGATCTGCCACGAATCGGCCGAAAGCGCGCTCGCCGAACCGTTCGCGTGCAACCCGCAAAACAAGCCATCCGCGGAAATCGAAAATGAAACCTCCGTTGCTTGCAATGTCTCGCCGCAGACCATGCAGTGGCCCGTGTCGGGTAAGAGGCCCATCAACCGCGTCATCCACAGCGAGAAATAGGTCAGCGCCATCCACGGCTGGACTGCTCCGGGCGGTACGGGCTCCGGTTGGACCGCCGCGGTCTGCTCCAGCACCGAAACCAGCAGCCGGAAGACCGCGTCCTGCGGGTCGTGTTCGGGCAGCGCCTCGTCCAGCACCTCGGCATAAAAGCTCAGCACCGCCATGCGCGTGTGATCCACCGGCGCCGAGAGCGGCGAACGCAGAATCTCCAATTGGTCGAGCCGGACCAGCTCCTGACGCGGTCGCTCGGCAAACCAGGCCCGCGCCAGCGTCATCGGCTCGAGCGCTCCGCCAAAGCGCTTGCGGCTCTTGAGCGCCGCCTTGGCCACGCCGCGCATCCGTCCGAAGTCGCGCGTGAAGAAGCTCACGATCAGGTCGGCTTCATGGATCGGCCAGGTGCGTAGAACCACGGCTTCTGAGGTGAGCACCGGCATGGGGCTATTATCCTAGCTGCCCGCCGGATTCGTCGCGCGCGTTGAATTGGAGGCGGTTAGTCGAGTGTAATGAGCAGCGATAGAATGTAAGGCATTTTTCTCAGAAGTAAGGTAACTTACGAAAAAGTAAGGTATAATCACGTTTGTAAGGAAAGCCGATGCCAACTGCGACTGTGACTTCAAAGGGTCAGATCACCATTCCGGCCGAAGTGAGAAAAGCTCTAAACCTGGAGCCTGGCGACAGGATTGACATTTTCGAGGTCGAGAATGGGAGATTCGCCCTGACGGCCAGAAACAAGTCGATCCGCGACCTGGAAGGATGCGTTCCCAAACTCGACTATGTGCCCACAATTGAGGAACTCAACGAAGCTGTGGGCGCTGCCGTTGCCGAGAACGTTCGCAGGAGCCTTGAACGGCCTTCAGAAGGTACTTCGAAAGACGAAGCGGCATGATCGGGCTGGATACAAATATTCTGATTCGCTATTTCGTCAAGGGCGATCCGCAGCAGAGCCCGATTGTCGGCAAGCTGATCGGTGCATTGTCGAGCGTAGAACCAGGTTGGTTGAGCGTGGTTGTACTCGTAGAACTTCTTTGGACACTCAAGTACTCTTACAGATTTTCGCGTGCGGGGCTTGCCGGCGCCGTGGGGCATCTTTTATCCAGCCGGGACATTGTGATTGAGCAGCATGATCTGGTTCGCGATGCCTTAAACATGTATCGGAAGTCGAATGCCGATTTTGCAGACTGCCTTATTGCCGTCTCCGCCCGTGCCGCGGGGTGCAGCAAAACCGTGACCTTCGACAAGATTGCCGCGCGCGATGCTGGGATGGAATTGCTCGCATAGCGCCCATTGCCGCATCGCCGCATGTGCGGTTCGACATGAATCCGTCAAGCAATTCCTGCAAAGACACAAACGCGCGTCCCGCTTGGGGCAGAACGCGCGTTGAGTCACACTTCCGGTGGATTGGAACCGGGCCCGCCGATTAGCGGCCGTAGTGCTTGGCGTTTTTCTCGGCAAAGTGAGCCCACTTCTCCGGCAGGTCGTCCTGGGCAAAGATGGCCGACACCGGGCAGACCGGCACGCATGCGCCGCAGTCGATGCACTCGACCGGGTCGATGAAGAGCTGATCGGCATCGCCGTGACCGTCCTCATCTTTCTTGGGGTGGATGCAATCGACGGGACAGGCGTCCACGCAGGCGGTGTCCTTGGTGCCGATACAGGGTTCTGCAATGACGTATGCCATTTCTGCTCTCTCCGGGTCTCCGGCGGCCTCGCTTTTGCGTGCCGCACTGAACTTCTCGACGCTGATAGTAGCATACGGCCCGAAGGGCAGGGAACAAGGGATCGAGGGAACCGGGAACAAGAATGCGAGTGAAGAAGTGAAGGAGTGAAGAAGTGAACCGAAACGCGGGCAAAACTGCAGCGACAGGGTGACCGGACGTCTACTTCCTATTGGCTACTCCCTGTTCCCTGTTTTTTCGCGCACGCGCAAACTCCTCGGGTGTAGGGATGGGCTTGAGGTCGCGCCCGGCGAACATGTCGGCGAAGATCCCGATCAGCTCCTCGTGGATCAAGCCATTCGAAGCCAGAATTTCGTCGCTCGCCAGCCGGAAATGCGCGCCGGCAAAGTCCGTCACGCGCCCGCCCGCCTCCTCTACCAGCAGAATCCCCGCAGCCGTGTCCCAGGGATTGAGATTGAATTCCCAGAAACCGTCCATGCGGCCGCACGCCACGTAGGCCAAATCGAGCGCGGCCGAACCCGCCCGCCGCACTCCATGCGAACGCAACGTGAACTCGTGGTAGAAGTGGATGTTTGGGCTCGCGTGGCGCTTGCGGCTGGGAAAACCAGTCGCCAGCAGCGCTTCGGCCAGCTCCGGTACTCGAGAGACCCTCGCCGGCTTGCCATTCACGTGAGTTCCGCGCCCGCGCTCGGCCGTGAAGAGCTCGTCGCGCATGGGATCGTAGATCACCCCGGCCACCAGCGTTCCATCGTCGCCGGACTTTGTCCCAGGTGGCCGATGCTCCAGCCCCATCGAAACGCAGAACTGCGGGAATCCGTGGGCAAAGTTGGTGGTGCCATCGAGAGGGTCCACGTACCAGCGATACTCGCCGTCCATGCGCTCGCGCGTGCCTTCTTCGCCGTAGATGCCGTGCTCCGGAAAGACCTCTCCCAGCCGGCTGCGAATCAGCTTTTCCACGGAGCGATCTGCCACCGTCACCAGGTCCACGTCGCCCTTGTATTCGGTTTCCACGCCCTCGATGAAATACTCGCGCAGCCGTGCACCCGCCTCGCGCACAATCTCTGCCGCTTTCGGAATAAAAACAAACTCAGTTGCGATCGCCGTCTCCGCCACGCCGCTCAATGGCCCACCTCGCCGGAGCCTGGGTCGCCCGGGCCGGGCCCGTCCGCGGTCTCATAGCGTGGCACGCGCCGCCGGCCCACTTCGCTGATGCTGCGGATCTGGTGCTTGTAGATGAAGAGATTGGGCAGATTTTCGCGGGTCAGGCGCAGCATGGAATCGTCGAAGTACTCGATCCAGCCGCGCACGGTCTCGCCGTCGCGCAATTTGATGTTCACAATCACCTGGCGATCGCTCAGAGAGCGCAGGTAGAGCCCTTCCTGGCCGGTTTCACCCGGCGGAGGCGTCTTAGAGCGGCGGCGCGACGAAAGTGGGGACGTCATACTGCCATTTTAGATGCAGGAACTCCGTGACAGGCAGCGTGGACGCAGCAAAACGCTCGTCAGTCGTTGAATAAGACCTCATCCGGCGCGATCGAATGCGGTCGCGCATCTTCGCTACCACAAGGAACACATCCTTAAGCTTCTGCCGCATCCAGTTCCCTGAAAAGCTGCTCGAGATCGAGATGGATGGGTGACGCATCGACAGCAAAGCGGCTGGTGCGCAACCAGTTGCCGTCGGAACAGTCCCAGCCCATTCTCTGCAGCGGATCAACGACCCAGACGTGCGGCACCTGAAACCGCCGGTAGTCCTCGACCTTCTCCTGCACCTTGGAATGACGATCTTCGGGCGACAGTACTTCGACCACAATGAGCTGAGGGTGGCTGAAAACTGGCTCAACAGGAACCGTCCGCGCCCAGACGCTCACGTCCGGAACGCGAACCGTGTCCGAGTTGAGCCGCGTTCTCTGTTCCTGAATGGTGCGCGTTTGCCACTGCTTGTCATGCAGATGAAACCACAACAGAATTGCCCTTTGGACAATATTGTGATCGTACTCGCCCATACTTCGTGCCTCGATCTCACCGCGCACAAACTCCGCATCCGGCTCGTAGGAGCTCCTGAGGTATTCTTCGATCGGGATGCGGGCTGCCGTAGCCATCAGCGGAATCCTTTGGTTCAAGTTTATACTGCATCTCATTCAAGAGGTACGCGACGTGCGGATACGGGCTAGTTCCCTCTGGTCGTGGAATCCGCGAAATACCCCGTCTTGTTGCGGACATTGAACTCATCGGGCGCCGCACGCGGGATGGTCACCGTCAGGCGGTGGAAGTTTGTGCCTGGCGCCTGATGGTGCGGATAGTAGCCGATCAAGTACTGCGTGCGCAGGTCGTCGCTCACCTGAGCAAAGGCTTTGTCGAGGCCGCCGTCGCTCACATAGAAATACTTGCCGCCGGTTTGCTCGGAGATCGCGATGAGCGCGTGTTCGCCGCCCAGGTCGCGGCCCGCGCTGGCCTCGATAGGCACGTCGATGAGCGAGTAAATCATCACCTCGCTGCGTAGCGCGGCCTCCAGCGCTTGTGCGTAGGTGGAGCTCTTGGCCGTGTCGTCGCCATCCGAAATCACGACCAGCACCTTGCGTCCTTCTTTTCCGCCCAGCCTCTCGGAGCCGAGGCAGATGGCGTCGTAGAGCGCAGTGGCCCAATCGCCATGCAGCTCGCTTAGCCCACGGTCGATCGCGGACAGCTTGTTGGTGAAGGGCGTCAGCTCGCGCACGTCGGTGGCGAACTGGAGCACGCTCATCTGGTCCTGCGGGCGCAGAATGGCGTGCGCGAACCGCCGCGCCGCACCCGCCTCCTCGCTCATGTCCTTGCGCACGCTTCCCGAGGTGTCGATGGCCAGCGTCAGGTTCAACGGCAGCTCCGA
>JBEKIE010000064.1:0-22426 GCA_050011915.1 Occallatibacter sp. | reverse complement strand
CTCGTCCATCACACTGCTCGTTTTCCAGGCCATGATGAGCTTGTAAATCCTCACCACCGCCCCGTCGCAGTGTCAGGTATGTCCCCGGTTCAATATGTCAGCTATGTCCCCGGTCCGTACCACTCCCCCACCCCCCTCCCCCCACCCCCGGGTACGAGCCGGAGGCCGGAAGCCAGATGCCGGAATCCGGCGAACCCCACCCCCGCAGGAGATGGAAGTGAGGAGCCGGGAGCTGGAAACTGGAGGCTGGAAGCCGGCCTTCAAAAAAACCGGGTTGTGAAACTGTGAAGCCAGTAAATATCTTCACAATCAACAACTTACAATAAAATATCCCGCAGTACCACAGTTTCTGTGGTTCTGGCGGCTGTGAAGCAAAATCGCATCAGTTTTTCCGGTCGGGTTTTTGCTTTTCGCTCCGAACCACGAACTTCGAGCTGGTTGCTGAAAGTTGAGAGCTGTTCACTAATCACTATTCACTGATCACTTGGCTTCATTTCCGATCAGCCGGAACGTGATCGTTCCCCAGAAGAGCCGCGCGCGCATTTGCACCGGCAAATGCCGCTCGTCGTCTGTGTACCAGATCCAGATGTTGCCGCGATTTTTCACCACTCCTGCATCGGCGGTCGGCTCCACGCGCAATGTGTTGAAGGTGCCAAGAGGGGTCTTGATCTCTTCCCGTCCCTCGATCTTCATGGTCACCATCACGGTGCTCATGGCGTCCACAACAGGAATCACGAAGTTGTGGCCGAGCGCAATCGGCTGCGACGAAGCGTAGAAAACGCCAGTCAGCAGATCGGTCAAACAGCCGCTCACCTTTGCCTCAGCGTGCTTGGATTGCCCTGTGACCTGGTTCTTCTCATCCAGGATCGACTTCGCATTCGCATAATCCAGTCGCAGCGTGGAGTTGATCTGCCGTCGTCCTTCCACAGTCTGCTTGTCGAAGTCGTACGTGCAACCTCGCTCGCGATCGAAGTCCGACTGAAACCGGTCCGCGACGTGAAACAGCATGTTGATCGCGCCAATCGTATCGGCCGAGGCGGCGATACGCTCGCGATCGCCTGCTGCCTCAAAGTGGATCACAGCAGTTCCCGCGGGAAACACGCGCCAATCGACGCTGTAGGTAAGAGTCTGCTTCTGGGGAAAGCTGTAGCCTGCGCGCGGCGGCGTGAGCGTCGCAGCTTGTTGGCCGTAGGCCGCTGTCGCCAAAGCAACTACGCAGATGAAGCTGACTGCATGCGCGCGTGTCTTCACTATTCGGCACGGCTCCTTGTGGGTTAGACCGATCCTGTTACGTTGGACTCTGCGGATGCGGATATCGCTCAACGGAACCGATGCAGAAGCGCTTCCAGCATCGGCCGTAGATAGAGCAAGCTCAAATACAACAGTGCGGCTCCTATTGCAGCATTGTACTCGCGATGCTTGCGGTAGAGGACGAGTGAGAAGCCGCTGGGAGAGTCCGGCGAATTTGGCGCAACCACTTGACCGATCTGGGCTTTGGCCGCAGTGAACCGCGGAATCAGTCGCGGCACGCATCGGCAATAGTCCTCAAAGCCGGGGAATGTGGCGCGAAGGAACTGCTCTTCCCCGGCGATGACCGGAATGTAAATTAGAGCGAATCCCACGCCGAGCAGCAGAGCCAATGGCCAACTGAGCAGAGCCACGGCAAAACCTGCGGCAATCAGCATCGATCCCAGATACAGCGGATTGCGCGTGTAGGCGTAAGGACCGCTGACCGCCAGCTCGCGGTTCTTCTTCACCGTGCCTGAAGCGAAGCCGCGCAATGCAAGACCGGGCAGAACCAGCGCGAGGCTCCACGCGATTGCCGCGGGATGCGCGGGGCGGCGAGCCACCTCGATCACGTAAAGCGCAGCAGTAACAAATCCCAGCGGCACGCGAATCCGTCGCGCCAACCATTGCATGGAGCCGGTCGTTGGAGGAGTGGCGTGCTGGGTCATGATGCGCTCTCCTCCTCCGACAGTAGTTCGTAGGCCGCGCGCAACACATCTTCGGGCGCGATCGTCAGCAGTCCTGCTTCCGGCGCGCTGCGGCGCGAGTGATCGCGGCGGCTCTCAGGGCTGCGCAACACGCGGGCGCGCGTTCCGTAAGGACCGTTGCGGCTGGGATCGGTAGGTCCGTAGATGCCGACCACAGGCCGTCCAAGAGCGGAAGCCAGATGGAGCGGTCCGGTATCTCCGCCGACGCAGAGGGCGATGCGGCGGGTGAGCGCGATCAACTGCGGAAGCGTAGTCGTGACGGGAACGGCTGCGCCGCCGGCCGTGATGGGCGCGGCGAGCGATTCTTCCCCCGGGGGAGCGTTGACAAGGACCTGCATGCCGCGACCCTTCAGGCCTTTTGCGACGGCCGCGTAGCGCTCGGGCGGCCAGCGCTTCGCGCCCCAGCCAGCTCCGGGTGTGAGGAATGCGAGTGGCCGCGCGCCAGCCGCTGCAAAGCGCTCCGCGAGCCAATCGCCACACCAGCATTCGGCCTCGGGATCGACGGGCAGGAGCGGATTGACAGCCGTGAGAGAATCGCCTGCCACGGCGGCGGCCAGCTCCACATCCTGCTCGATGACATGCGCGCCGTACGTGATGATGCGCTCGGTGAAAAGCCATTGCGCGGGCCACTCGCGCGGCTGGGCTTCGCCAATGCGGCGGATGCAGCCTGCCATGCGTCCGACGACGGCCGAGCGAATAGCGCCCTGCAGGTCGAGCACCGCGTCGTACCCAGCGGCGCGCAACTCACGGCGCAGTTCCTTGATCTGGCTTCGGGTCTTGCTGCTCAACGGGTGGCGCTTCCAGGCACGGCTGGCCGCGAAGTGCAGCCGATCAACAATCGGCGTGACGCTGCCGCGGCACTCGCTGTTCCCTATTCCCTGTTCCCTGTTCCCTGCTCTTAACAGCGCCTGCCAGCGCGGCTCGACGACCCAGCCGATGTACCACGAAGGATGCGCCTGGCGCAGCGCCGTCACCGCGGGCAGCGCGTGAAGAATGTCGCCCATGGCGCCAAGCCGGACCACGAGCAGGCGAAAGCTGGACTGCGTGTGCAAATTTCAATTTTCGCACAAGGGGAGACAGGAGACCGGTTCACGCAGCGGGATTCGAGTCAGCGCGTTTGCGGAGCCTGGCCCAGGCAAAGACAGGATCGATCCCGCGGCCATTATTCTGACAATGTGACGGCCAAGCCAACCAAACGGCCCAGATTCCAGCTGCGGAGCGTGTCCTTCCGCTCCGTCCTCAAATGGCTTGCCATCGGGGTGGCGAGCTTGTGGTTGCTAGGCGCGTTGCTGCTCGTGGCGGCCAAGTGGATCGACCCGCCGACCACCGCGGTGCACATGGAGCGGCGCTTCGAGGCCTGGATTCATCGCAAGCCCTATAACCTGCGCTACCAATTCGTTCCTCTGAGCCAAATCTCGCCCAATTTGCAACACGCCGTCATTGCCGCGGAGGACGGGCGCTTCTACGAGCACCACGGCTTCGACTGGCACGCCATCGAGATCGCCGCCGAGGGCGATATGGAGGGCGGGCATCGCATCCGCGGCGGTTCCACCATCACGCAGCAACTGGTGAAAAACCTGTTCTTCGGGACGGGCCGCTCGGTTATGCGCAAGGGCGCCGAGTTCACCCTGGTGCCGGTGGCCGAATTCGTGCTCGGCAAGCAGCGGATTCTGGAGCTCTACCTGAACGAGGTGGAGTGGGGCCCGGGGATTTATGGCGTGGAGGCGGCCAGCCGCACCTACTACGGGACGTCGGCGCGGAAAATCGACCGGGAACAGGCGGCGCGGCTGGCAGCGGTTCTGCCGTTGCCTCTGAAGCGGCGCCCCGAGCGCATGGATCACTACAGCGAGATCATTTTGGAGCGCATGCGGCAGATGGGGTGGTAAAAGAAAAGGCAGCGGAGCTTGCTCCTATCTTTGGAACAGATCGATGGGCTGCGTAAAGTCCGTTACCCGGATGTGCCTGGCAAGCGCCGGATGCTGGCGCTCGAGGGCTAAAAACATCTCCCAGGCGACGCGGCGATAGCTGAAGTGGCCGGCGGGGGCCGAACGCAGCTCGGTGATGTACTGGGCCTCGGCAAAATCCATTTTGAAAAGTGCGCGGATGCGCGTGGCGAGCGGGAGAAGATACTGCGCCGATTGCGCGGCTTCGGGAGCGGGGCCGGCGGCAATTTGTGCGGTGGCGTGGTGCGCGGATTCGATGGCGGCGCGGTAGTCTGCGAGGACGCCAGACTCGGCCAGAATGTCGAAATCATTTTGGGGTCCGGCGGGCAGGTCGCCCGGACCGGGAGTTTCGTAACCGTGCTGACCGGTGAATCCCTGAATGATTTGCGTGCAGCGGCGATGTCGGTGCATGTCGCGGAAGCCGCCGATATCCATGAGTAAATCGAAACGCAGAGCTGCTCCGGCGTGAAAAGCACGAAGGGCCTCGTCGTGGCGGCCGCGGTGCTTCAACCCTAGCTCAATGATCTCCAGAACCTGAGAGCCTGGAAGGCCCGAAACGAAATCGCGGATCTGTCGATAGGGATGATGGCTGGCGGAATAAAGAAGGGTCGCGGCGAGCTCGATTTCTAGAGATTCGGTGCGCTCAACCAGGTCGACGAGCGGCGCTGGCGCGATGGACAAGTTTTCGAGGATTTCGGCCGCGGCCTGCGCGAGATCTGCCTGCGATTGGATGAGGTAGGGATTAGGCTGGGCGTATTTGACGAGCGTGGGCGCGGTGCGGACTTCGCGGGTGAAGAGCGCAGCAGCTTCAGCGGCCAGGGGGGCACAGTCGTCGCCGCCGGCGGCGAGCTTGTCGATGAAAGCCTGAGCGGCGCGGGCGTTAAGGTTCCAGGCAGGTCCAATAGCGGCGTCGCGCAGCTTTTCCCCCAGAAGGCGCACCTCGGCGGCGGGGTGGGAGAGCAGGCGCGAGACCTGGGTTTCGAGGGTGCGGGCGCTCACAATTTGTCCGAGCGACGTGTTGGTGGCCAGAGGCAGCAGGTAACGTGCGACATCGAAGGCGCGGGCACGGAGGGTGCGCTCATAGGCCTCGGGTTTGAGCGATTCGGGACGGGCGACGCAGCCGCGGAGGAGATCGAAAACGGCGGCGGAGACGCGCTGGTAGACCGCAAAGAGATTTTCGATGGTTTGGGAGTAGAGGTTCGCCGATGCAGAATCTTCGCCAAAGCCAGGGAAAAACCAGCCGGATTCAAGGAAATTTTGATAACGTGTCGACCGTTCCTGGCCATCCCAGCGCGTCTCGTCGACAAGGACGACAGCGGCGAGGAGCGAGAGCCGCTCGACAGCGAAGGCGATGTGGGCCAGGTCGGCGATCGAGCGATGGCCGTATTGGAAGTAGAAGGTGTTCAGGAACTGCTCGGCGCGCTGGGCACTGATTTCTGTCAGCGACTCGCGCATGGAGAGCGAGGAACGCGAGTACTTGGCCATGGCGAAGGCCAGGATCTCGGGATCGGCGCCATGGACGGCGAAAACCTCACTTTGCGTGCGGGCGCCGGGAGGTAGAAAAGTTTCACTGGACATGAGGATCGTCTCGCGGACAGAATACGTCATGAGGGTGCGCCCGCGTTGCGGGGTTCTTCAATCCTGACCGGAAGGCGAAGCGCCGCAAGAGCGCGACCCCCGGGGACGCTCGGGAGCGTCAATAGAGGAGTTCTTGGTGCGGGAGTTTTTGGTGCGCACGTCGCACAAACCGCGGCCTTTACCGACTGGACGCTGGTCCATGACCCAGCGCTGGAACGATCTGCTTTTTGCCCACTGGCCAATTTCTGCCTCGATGATTGAGGCGCTGCTGCCGGAGTGGCTTGAAGTCGACTCGTATCAGGGATCGGCCTGGCTGGGAGCGGTGCCCTTCTGGCTGGACCGCATCAAAATCCGCGGCGTTCCGGCCCTTCCCGGCATGCGCAACTTTCCCGACCTGAATTTTCGGACCTATGTGCGCGATCGGTTCTCGGCAACGCCGGGAATCTACTGTTTTTCGGTCGATTCCAGCAATCTGCTGACGGTGGCGATGGCGCATGCTGTTTATCACCTGCCCTACAAGCTGGCGGAGATGCGCCTGGAGCCGCGTTCGGA
Organism: Occallatibacter sp.; assembly: GCA_050011915.1. Classification (GTDB taxonomy): domain Bacteria; phylum Acidobacteriota; class Terriglobia; order Terriglobales; family Acidobacteriaceae; genus Telmatobacter. The sequence continues at coordinate 16,359 of JBEKIE010000064.1, read as the reverse complement.
GCGCGAATTCGCTTTTTACAGCCGGCGGCGGTTCTCGCGGCCCGAGGTGATCTTCAAAGCGCGCTATCGGGGACTGGGACCGACGCACAAGACGGCGGAAATGCCGCCGGGATCGCTCGAATACTTCTTTTCGGAGCGCAATTGCGTATTCAGCACCAATCGCGCCGGACAGCCGATCCGCGCCAACCTGCACCATGTGCCCTGGCCGCTCGAGGACGCCGAGGCGGAGATCGAGCGCAACGATCTGGCGACCGCCGTGGGCATTGAGTTGCCGAAGATGAATCCGGTGCTGCACTATTCGCGGCGGCTTGCGGTGTATATCTGGCCGGCGGAGCTGGTGCACCCGGCGCTGGCGGGGCAGCCGGTGACAGTAGCGGCCACGCCAACGTGAGAGTAGGGAACAGTGTGAGGGTGAGTGTGAGTTTGGGTGTGGCCTGCGTGCGCTGATCGCTCACACCCACACTCACACTTGCCCTCGCTCCCTTGCTCCCTCGCTCCCTTATAATCACCCGTGGAAAGGTCAACAAAACATGAGCGATTTGCAGGGAAGAATTGCGCTGGTGACTGGCGGAGCGCAGGGCATTGGCCGTGCCATTGCCGAAGAGTTGGCCGCGGCCGACGCGACGATCGTGCTGGCCGATGTGAACGAGGCCAAGCTGGCGGAAACGGTGGCCGAGATGAAGGCGCAGGGAATCGATGCCTCGGCGTTCACGGTGAATGTGTCGAGCCATGAGTCGGTTGAGGCTGGGGCGAAGGCGATTCTGGAGAAGTTCGGCAAGGTCGAGATCCTCGTCAACAACGCCGGCATTACCCGGGACAACCTGATGCTGCGCATGAAGCCCGCTGACTGGGACCTGGTGCTGAGCATCAACCTCACCGGAGCTTTCCTTCTGACCCAGGCGCTGCTGAGCCCCATGCTCAAGAATCGCTGGGGACGCATCGTGAACATTGCCAGCGTGGTGGGACGCACGGGCCAGGCCGGCCAGGTAAACTACGCGGCGTCGAAGGCGGGGCTGATCGGGCTTACGCGCTCGCTGGCGCGCGAGGTAGCCTCGCGGAACATTACCGTAAATGCGGTAGCGCCAGGATTCATTGAAACCCCCATGACGGCGGTGCTGAGCGAAGAGGTGTCCAAGGCGATGCTGGCCACGGTTCCCCTCGGGCGTCGCGGCACGCCCAAAGATGTAGCGCAGGCGGTGAAGTTCCTGGCCTCGGACGCGGCGTCGTACATCACCGGCCACGTGCTGGATGTAAACGGCGGCATGTTTATGGGTGGGTAGGTACACGCTTTCACCTTTCAGCTCTCAGGCTGCGTTCGCGTCCTCGGCGGCGGTGTCTTCGACTTCATCGGCGTCCTCGTCTTGGTTTTCCTCTTCACCGTTGTCGCCGCCCTCGTCGCTTTCGTCGTCTTCTACTTCTTCCTCATCCGCGGCGTTCTCGTCTTCATCGCCGAGGGGATGGGCGGCGCGCCAGGCCTGTGCTTTCTTGAGTTTGCAATTGTCGAGGTGGCCGCAGGAGTCGCATTCGTCATCGTTGGTGCAATAGGAGAGCTCAGGGGCGAGCTCGTCGCCGGTGTTTGTAAAGTCGACGGATTTGACGGCATCCTTAGCGACGTCGTTGGCGGAGTCTGGCGCGTACTTGCCCGCCACCTGAAGGCCGTAGATGAGACGGGTGGCGTTCTGCGTGTCGATACGTCCAGCGGCGAGGCCGCAGACGACATCGGAGAGGGCCATGAAAACGGAGTCGCGATCTTCGAGCGGATGCAGCACGAGGGATTTCTGTGGGTAATTTTGCTTGTTGAGGACCCGGTGAAGACGGTCGTGGTAGTAGCAGTAGGGCCGCTCACGGAGAGCGTTGGCCTTGCACCTGGCTCCGTCGGTTTTGATATGCCGACACACTGGAATCATAGAGAACTCCTTTTCCCGCCGGGGCGGATACGCCCGGTGCGATGTATTTGCCCCTGAGCGAGGGGCCGTCGATGCGTGCCCTTTTGCCGTCCAGCCGAGGACGGGTGGGGGGTATCCCCCTCCCCCCATCGTCTCTGCAAAGAACTTGTTTGTTTTCAGTTCTCTGGCCCGCTCAATTTCCGGTAAGTATCTTTGTTTCAGTCTACTTGGCCGCAAGAATCAGAAAACACATTGGTTGAAGATACAGGGACCGAGGGACCAAGGGAACAAGGGACCGAAAATGCACGGACCCAGGCGCCGAAGGACTAAAAACTGCGACCAAAAACGCGAACGCGGCGGGGATGAGCCGCCGCGCAAAGACCTGGTTGAAGTCTTATGGGAACAGTATGCGCCGGGAGGGGGAAATTATATGCAAAATGGCGGGGGAAAATTTTGGGGGCGAGTTCGGTATGGAATGGCGTTTATCGGGACTGATCCTGCCAGGCCGTGGGCTTCTTCCTGCCAATTGAAGTCCGGAGTTTCCCCCCATGTCCCCAGGAGCGAGGGATCCTTCGACTTCGCTCAGGACGTGCACCCTCAGTGTGGTTTTGGGGCGTCGAGACCGAGGCCACCCGCCTAAGACGCCTCCACGGTTTTTGTGAAGGGCGCGGGCTCGGTTCGCCGGTTCCAGCAAAGCCTGGACGCACCATCCGGCGCATTTTCGGACAACATTTCAAGAGGTCGTGCGGCCTGCCGATAGACCCTTCAGAGGGTCACGCATGCCGGCCCACGCCCAAACGCTTGTCAACGCCACGCCTGTTAACACCGTACCGGAACCGGATCTGGCGATTGGCATGCGCTACGTGGCGCGCCAGCCCATTCTCGATCTGCGCGGCAAGGTGCACGGATACGAGCTTCTGTTTCGCGATGGCCCGCGGGCGGTTTTCCGCGGCGATGGCGACCTGGCCACGCGCACGATGATCGACAACACGGTGCTTTTCGGACTGGGAAGGTTGACCGGCAACCTTCCTGGGTTTTTGAACTGCACGGAAGAGGCGCTGACCGGCCGATTGGTGCACGTGCTGCCCTCCGGAATGACCGTGCTGGAAATTCTTGAGACGCTCGATCCCTCGCCTGCCTTGGTGAGCGCATGCCAGCATCTCAAAGCCTGCGGGTACCGGCTGGCACTTGACGATTTCACGTGGAAGCCCGGCATCGAGCCGCTGGTGGAGATAGCCGACTATATCAAGGTGGATTTTGCTCTCTCCGATGAACAAGATCGGCGAGAGCTGCTGCGTCGTCTCAGGGGGATCACGGTGGCGCTCATTGCGGAGAAAGTGGAAACCGAGGAGGAGTACCTGAAGGCGCGCGATGAGGGCTTCACGCTCATGCAGGGCTACTACTTTTGCCGGCCCGTGCTGATGAGAAACCACAAGGTTCCCGCCAACCGGCTGCTGCACGTGGAAATCTTGCGTATGTTGCAGGACGACACCATGGACCTGCACGAGTTGGCGGGGCTGGTGAGACGCGACACATGCCTCACCTACCGCTTGCTGCGGCTGATCAACTCGCCAGTGTGCGCCATGCGGCAAGAGGTGCAATCGGTGCAAGCGGCGCTGATCGCCGTGGGCGAGGAGTCGTTCCGCCGCCTGGCGACGCTGGCCATTACCAGCGAGATGAACGCGGGCCAGCCCATGGAATTGCTGCGCATGGCGTTTGTGCGCGGGCGCTTTTGCGAACTCGCCTCGGTGTTTTGCGATCTGAGCCACACGGAGCAGTATCTGCTGGGGCTGCTCAGCCTTCTGCCCGCGATGCTGCGGGTGCCCATGCACGAGCTGTCGCCCTTGCTGCCGCTACGCGACGAGATTCGCCAGGCGTTGGAGGGCACGCAAGCGCCGGAACGCGCCCTGCTCAGTTGGCTCGAGGGCCACGAACAGGGCGACTGGGCGGCCTGCGACACGGTCGTCGAGAGGCGCGGGCTGAATCCCAATGATCTTCTGCTGTGCTACGAAGATGCACTGCAGTGGGCTGAAGATGCCCTGCATTTTGCGTAAAGCTCGCCAACTGCAGAGAACTCTCGAAGCGCGGCAACGCGGAACCGTCAAAAACAATCCCCTATCGGACCATCGCGCATGAATTTTGCCCGAGAGCCTGAACCCTCTCTGCCGCAGGCGCATCTGAGAAAATAATGGCAGTGAATTCACAGCGTCATTTTGAATTTGGTCGAACTGCGCCCGCGCTCGCCCTCCTGATTTTGGTGGAGATCGGAATCGGGGCAGCGGTTGCGGGTGCGCAGAACCCGACATCGGCGGCCAATCCCTTCTATGGCAGTGTGACGGTGCAGCCGGTAACGAACGAGCCCCTGAAGTTGTCGCTCGACGACGCCATCCAGAGGGGCCTCAGGAACAATCTGGGGCTACGAGAGGCCGAGAACGGGGAAAAGGTATTGCACGGGTTGAAGAACGAGGCAACGCAGGAGTTTCTGCCCACCATCTGGCTCACCGGCGACACCGGCTACTACATGCACGACCTGGCGGCGCTCGGATTCGGGCCCAAGACGATTGCCGAATTCACGCCGCTGTTTCCCGGCGGCAAGATACCAGCGGGCCTCTCGAACATCACGCGCGACGACCTGACAGAGGGGCAGATTCACTATAGCCAGATCCTGTTTTCCGGCCCCGTGATCCAGGGTTGGAAGGCGGCGGTTGCGGCGGAGCGGTCGGCGTATTTCAACAAGATGTCGGCGCGCGGCGAGGTGGTGCAACAAGTAGCCATCGCGTATCTGCGGGCGATAGCCGACGAGAGCCAGGTAGAGAACGCAAACGCCCTGGTGGCGCAGGCGCAGTTGCTGCTGGATCACGTGCATGCGGCGCACGAGGCCGGCACAGCGGCGAATCTGGATGAATTGCGCGCGCGTGTGCAGCTTGAAGCGCAGCAGCAGGCGCTGATCGCGGCGGAAAACAGCCAAGCGAAGGACCTGATCCTGCTCAAGCGCGAGATCGGCATCGATCCCGGGCAGGAGATCGCGCTGACCGATCCCGCGCCCTACAGCGAACTGGCCGGGCAGACGCCGGAAGAGGTGAGGGCGCTGGCCTACAGAAGCCGGCAGGATTACCAGAATCTGCAGAACCAGGCAGTGGAGTTCAAAGCGTTGCACTCGGTATATCGCAGCGAGCGGCTGCCGACGCTCAGCTTCTCGAGCTTTTACGGTACCAGCACGGTGAACGGCGCGGGAACGCATGGCGATTGGGCCGCCGCGGGAACGCTGAACTTTCCCATCTTCCGCGAGGCGCGGTTGCGCGGCGACGAGGATGCGTCGAAGGCGGAAGTGGATTCGGTCAACGCGCAACTCGCCGACCTGCGCAACCATATCGACGAGCAGGTGCGAGCCGCGCTGCTGGACGTGAGCGCGAACAAGCAACTGGTAGACGTAGCGCGGTCGAATGTGGACCTGGCCACGCGGGCGCTGAGCGACGAGACCGACCGCGTGAACGCCGGCGTCGACGATAATCTGCCACTGGTGACAGCGCAGGCCACGCTGGCCACCGCCGAAAGCAACCTGGTGGAGAGCCTTTACCAATACAACGTGTCGAAGCTGCTGCTGGCGCGCGCCGCCGGTGTGCTGGAACAGCAGTACCGCGTGTACCTGGGAAAATAAAGCGCCTTTGAAAATCCCGCAGTAGACTGTTAGCCATGTTTGGATTCCGGCCGAAACTGCCTGTTACCGAGGAGGAGCGTTCCTGGGTCGACAAGGGGTTTTCGCGGCTCAAGAGCATGCTTGGCGCGAAGCGCATGCTGAGCTGCACGGTCATCGAACCCACGGATCAGTTCTTCCCCGATCCATGGGACGGATCAAGCGCCGGCCTTGAAAGCATCTTTTGCCGTGTGTGCGAGTTCATGCAGGTGGAACGAAGCAATGTGGATCTCGAGATCATTCCCGATTCCAGCGAACTGATGGAAGCGCTGCCGGAATACCACTTGCGATCCAATGGCCCGGCTGGCCTGCACTTTGGACAAAACGCAGACGAGAAGCCACTGATCGGCATTCGCCAATCGCTCCTCAAAGACCCGTTGATGGTCGTGGCGACTGTTGCCCACGAACTCGGGCACGTGATCCTTCTTGATGGCGGGCATCTATCGCGCGATGTTGAGGACATGGAACCGATGACGGATCTCGTGACCGTCTATCTCGGCCTCGGGATCTTCACCGCGAATGCCTGTTGCCGTTTCACGAAGTTCAGAGACGAGCGCCGCGAAGGCTGGTCGTTCAGCAGGCACGGCTATCTTCCCGAAGAAGTCTACGGATACGCGCTGGCGGTCTTCGCGAAGGAACGCCGCGAAACCGGTTCTTCCTGGGCCGCACATCTCTCCACCAACGCGCAAACATACTTTCGGCGGTCGGCAGCTTGGTTGGAAAGTTCATCGCGCCAGCCGGCATAACAAGCATCTGAATAACGTAGAAGCGGAGGAGTCCCCCGTTGCCTCAAACACTCAAAATCATCTACCAGGTCGCACCGGATGCGGAGACGCTTGCCGCGCGGGCGGCCCAGTATTTTGTGGAGCATGCGGAGCGGGCCGCGGCCGCGCGTGGGCGGGCGCGCATTGCCATCAGCGGCGGATCAACGCCCAAGGCGGCGTTTGCGCTGCTGGCCGATCCAGCGCAGCCGTGGCGTGCCCGCATGCCGTGGTCAAAGCTTGATTTATGGTGGGTCGACGAGCGTTGCGTGCCGCCGGACGACCCCGATTCGAACTACCGCATGACGCGCGAGGCGTTGCTGGATCACGTGCCGCTCAAGCCGGAGCAGATTCACCGCATCGAAGGCGAGCTGGAACCGGAGGCGGCTGCGGCGCGGTACGAGGCCGAGCTGCGGAACGCGTTTCGGTTGGAGGGTGCGGAGCTGCCTCGGTTCGATCTCGTGCAATTGGGGATGGGGCCAGATGGACACACTGCGTCTCTTTTTCCCCACACCCAGGCTCTGTTAGAGCTGGGACGGCTGGCCGTAGCCAACCATGTCGATGCCAAAGACAGTTGGCGAGTGACGCTGACCTGGCCAGTGATCAATCGCGCAGCCGAGGTCTTCTTCCTCATCGGCGGAGCAGATAAAGCGCAGATTCTAAAAGATGTGTGGATGGGTACGCAAGACCCTGACCGCCTTCCCAGCCAGTTGATCAGGCCTGCGGGCGGTATACTGACCTTGCTTCTGGACCGGGCGGCAGCGGCTTTGCTTCCCCCGCCGGACGCGCAAGGCTGTGGAGTTCTCGAGAGGAACGAATGATTCTGGCAGGCGATGTAGGCGGCACCAAAGTCCACCTGGCGCTGTTTGACTTTACCGACGGCAACCTCAAGCACGCCCGCGACAAGCAGTTCCCGGCCAAGGAGTACGCGGGGCTGGAAGCGATTGTGAAGGAGTTTGTCGTCTCCGAAAAGGTGACGGCAGCATGCTTTGGCGTGCCGGGACCGGTGCGGGAGGGGCGGTTGCGGCTGACCAACCTGCCGTGGACGCTCGACAGTCGCGAGCTGGCGCGCAATCTGAAGATTGATTACGTTTTTCTTATCAATGATTTGCAGGCGAATGGGTACGGCATCGCCGAGCTCGGGCCCGATCAGGTCTATACGTTGAGCGAGGGCGATGCCCGGCAGGTGGGGAACCGCGCATTGATTTCGGCGGGGACCGGGCTGGGCGAGGCGTTTCTGGTTTTCGACGGGCGCGATTACGTCCCTTACCCGTCCGAGGGCGGCCACTCGGATTTCGCGCCGCGCAACGAAGACGAGATCGACCTGCTGCGCTTTCTGCGACAGAAATACGATGGGCGCATCAGCTTTGAGCGCGTGGTAAGCGGACAGGGACTGACCAACATCTACGAGTTTTTGCGCGACGTGCGGGGCGTGGAAGAGCCGGCGTGGCTGGCCCAGCGCATGGCGACGGAGGACCCAAATGCCGTGATCACGGAGCTGGCGATGAAGGCCAAGAGCGAGATCTGCGATCGCACGCTGGACATGTTTGTTTCGGCCTACGGCGCCGAGGCCGGCAACCTGGCGCTGAAGATTTTGTCGGTGGGCGGGCTGTATGTGGGCGGCGGCATTGCGCCGCGCATCCTGGAAAAGCTGAAGGACGGCACGTTCATCAAGGCCTTCACCGACAAGGGACGCCTGAGCCAGTTGCTGGTGAATACGCCGGTACGCGTGATTCTGGAGAGCCGCACGGCGCTGATTGGCGCGGCCGCGTACGCCGAAGCGCGCGCTGCGGAGCTGAGTGGCATCTCACCGCGGGCGGGGAGCGTGAAGTTCTAGCAGCCTGAACGGGCACTATTGCGGAGCTCGAACCGAACCGGCCGGGACGGTCATTCGACTTTCCCGGCCTTCGTGTTTCATGGCGCCGATTTCATCTGCTGGGCAAGCACCTGGCGGTAAAGGTCGCATTGCGGACCGCGAAGAGGACTGGAGCTGACGGCGGTGTTGCCGTCCTGCGTGAAGCACAGGTAACTTTGCGTCTTGTCGAGCACGGGCCAGCGCGGCAGGCCTGTGCCGTTCGGGTCGCCTGTGCGCGCAAAGTTTGTCCAGTAGATCTCGATCAGATCGGCAAGATGCATGTCGGTTTCGCCGAAATTGCCGCCGATATCGCCGGACTTTGGAAAGTATCCGAAGACGTATGGAAGATCGCCAGAGTGAATCGCTCCCTTGGCTTCCTGGCCGGGAGTCGCGCGGTCCAGCTCGTACTCGAACGTGGCGTGGTGGGCGTCTCTATGCCATAGCGCCTCGGTTGTGATGGGGCAATGGAACAGGCCATCGGCGTTCCACTGGACGCCGGCAGAGCCATAGAGCGCATCGGAAGTGCCCTGGCCGTCGCCGGCGAGACCATAGAGCGCGAGGGCTTGAGGCGCAAGAGCACCATCGGTGCGCGTAATGGCGGCGCGCAATGCATCCACCGGCTCGGTGTTGCCGAATTCGTGCGATGTGGTGCCGATAAGGAGCGGGATCGAGGCCTCATCGCCGGCTGCAAAGACGGCGGCAGGAGAGCGCGGCAGAACCCAGCCGTCGACATTGGGAGAGAAGCCGGGCCAATCGGATGCGAGTTTGCCGAGTTTTGCAAGCAGCTCCGGCGCGGAAATCGCTCGCAGAGCGGCGATGCCGGCAGCGCCTGCGGGGAGATTCAGCGTGGCGACGGCGGCGAGGCCGTGCTGTTCCGCGCTAGCGAGCGGAAGAACCGGCGGCGCGAATGCTGCGCCACTTTCGGCGATGGCTTTCTCGAAGAGCCCGGCAGCGAGCGGCGAAGTCATGAGCAGGCCGGTGTCAATGGAGCCGGCAGACTGGCCGAACACGGTGATGTTATTGGGATCGCCTCCGAAGCCGGCGATGTTGTCGTGGACCCAGTGGAGCGCGAGGATCTGGTCCATCAATCCGTAGTTGCCGGAAGCGCGATGCGGCGACTCCGCGGTGAGCGCCGGATGCGCCAGAAAGCCGAAGACGCCGAGCCGGTAGTTGATGGTGACAAGCAAGACCCCATGATCGACGAGCGTGCCGCTGTTATACAGATCGCCCGACCCCGAGCCGCCTACATTCGCGCCGCCATGAAGCCAGAGCATCACGGGAAGCGGTTTTGCGGCCGGCCAAGCGGGAGTGACCACGTTGAGATAGAGACAGTCTTCCTGGCTGGTTGCAACGTCGTAGCGATTCCAGGAGCCGACGAGAAGAGGCTGCGAGCACGCGGCTCCGAAACTGACGGCCTCGCGAACGCCGGGCCACGGTTTGGCGGGCTGGGGTTCGCGCCAGCGCAAGTCGCCAACGGGAGGTTGCGCATAGGGAACGCCGAGAAACTTCGCACCGCCGCCGGGCCGAGCGGCACCGTGGATAAGTCCGGCAGTGGTGCGGACGACCAGGGGAACGGAGAGGGGATCGGACTGCGCCTGGGCCATCGCCACGCAAGCAGACAGAAGCAGGGCCGCAAGCGGAAGGGGCATGAAAACGAGGGAAAGAAGAGCAATCTTGCGAGCGGCTTTTCGCACCGGGTCTCCTTCCGGAATTCGCGATGATGGAGAATTCTAGCAACTTCGCACGTAACTGCCGCCGGGGATTCTCGCAGACGCGCGATGATAGAGAAGCAACCATGCCTCCACTACGGGCCCAGCGAAAAGACGACGTTGATGGTGGTTTCCACTTCTACAGGCTCGCCATTGAGCAGATACGGCCTATATTGCCAGCGTTTCACGGCATCCAGGGCGGATTTCGACAATAAGGGTGACGGCGAGGAGAGCACCTCCAGGTCTTCGATTTGACCCTCCTTGCTGATGAGAGCCGCCAGCACTACTTTTCCCTGCACTCGATTCATTTTGGCGAATAATGGATACTCTGGCACAGTTTTCTTCGTCAGCATGCCTGTGGCCACACTGTAGGCGGAGCCTTCTGCGTCGGGTTGGGTGACCGGAGGGGAGACCAGGACCGAATCTGTGTCTGGAGTCATTGCTGAGTCAGCCTCGAGTACAGCGTTGATTGCGTCAATCGAGGCCGTGAATAACTTCACTCCGCCCACAAAGAAATCCATTTCACGCGGAAGATAATGGTTCTGCATTTTCACGATCTGGCGGTACTCGGTACCCACCTCGGTCAAAACAGAAGCCAGCAAAGCATGGGTTGATGCATCAAAACAGTACCGGCTAACTGCAGAAGAAGGGGGCGCTTGCGGTCGCCCATCTATGGTCGATTGCTGAATGGTGACCACACAGTTCAGAGTTTGCCCACCGACCGGGACGTTTTGAACCTCGAGGCGCAAGTTCGCGGAGTCCAGCATCGCTTTGGTTGGGAGCGCGTAAAAAAGGCTGTCGGCGAGACTGCGCTCAAAGTACCTGAGGGGCTTTCCGCTTTCTTTGCGGTGGATAGCTCCGTCTGCAGTATTCCAATCGGTTCGTGCGGCGCCGGCGCGCACCCAACTGCTGCGGTACTCCTTCGCAGAGACGCGCCAATACTCCCATGTTCCCTGCTCCTCGGGTTTCCCACTCTCGTCATAGAGCTGATAGGTCGCCTTGATATGGAAGGGCTTGAGTGTTGGGTCGGAAAAATCGTAGAAGGGTGCCGCAGCGGCGAGAATTGCACGCGGATCGGTGGGCAAACCCTGCGGCGGAGTTGCGGGATTCTGGGCGACCGTTTGAAGACCCGCGGCCAGGCAGAAGGCAAGCACAAGCTGTGAGCGCATGGTGCGGACAGAGTAGCACGCGAATTGGAGATGCGATCGGCCGAGGCGGCGGATCTGATTATGCCTGCGGCGGCTCTGCAGGACTCGCTGCATCGCGGGGCTGGTCCTTGAGTATGGCTTCGCCCTTGGTGAGCCATGCGAATCCGAAGGCGAGGATGGCTGTGGATTCGAGGCCGAAGGTCAATCGGGAGCAGGGGTCGACGAGAGTCTTCACGGGGGGGAGCAACAGAGAGAACATGATGGCGATGCACACTGCCATGATGACACCGCACACGCGATAGACGGCATTTCTTGTTTTTTTCCGGTCCGTCATGCCATTGGGATCTGTACTCTGGGTGAATTGAAAGAGACAGAGGAAGGCGAGCGTGGCGAATAAGATGCCGGCGAAGACGTAGTGCAAGGTCCCAATCCAATCCTTTGTGACACATCCGCACGATGTGGGGAAAAATGCCACGCCGACGGCGCTGAGTCCAGCGATGTAGCCAGCGATTTCGTCGCGCAGGTCGTAGCCCTTGCATGCCGCGAGAAACGCGCCAATGACGCAGAGGCTGGCGACGAACTGATTGCGCATGTCGGTGTAGTAGTAGCTGCTGAGCGATGGGTTGGGCAGCCAGGTTCCGGCGTGATGGCCGCCGATCCAAAGCACGAAAGGCAGTGCAAGGCCGATGATGCCGACGATGGCGCGCAGCTCAAGATAGGAAAGAACGAGCGGATTTCCTGGCTGGGGAGTTGGTCTCATGACGAGCCTCCGTTCATTCGCCTCAATGCCGGATGGCCGAGGCGTCGAACAAGTGTTTGAACAAAAAAACCGGTGCATAGGGCCCGAAAAAGAGAGCGCAGGCATTCCATTCACGTGATATCGATGCACTCTTTTTTGCTCGAACGAGTGATAACACAGTTGCCGACTACTCACCAGCGAAAACTGCGCGGGTGCTGGACGCGGGGATTTGCGGCTATTCTGATTACATCCGCATAAATGTAAGGAGACCGAGAATGCGTTGGATCGGCAGATGGCTGTTGCGCGGGCTGGTGGGGTTTGCGGCGTTTTCTCTCGTGGTTTTTGCGGTGGACTGGGCGGTGTACAAGATTCGCGGCTCGCCGCACTCCTCCGTGGCGGTCAGCCGCTTCATGACGGTTCCGCTCAAGGGACAAAAGAATGAGTACGACTATCTTGGAACATCGAGCATCTCCTGCGCAGTGGCGTTGTTTCCGCAGGACGATCAGGATCCGTGCTGGCATCTCAAGCGCCATCCCAACCAATGGGAGAATGTGGGGACGCCGCAGTACTGAGCGCGTTGCAGGCCGCGTGCAGTTCCGCGTCGCAACGCCGTAAACATGCGTAGGTGACCTGAGTCACGCCTGAAGGATCGAGTCTGCGCCTAGGATCGTAGAGTCTTTCCTCCTACGGTCATGTATAGCCGCACACAAAACGAAAACGGCAGCTACAACTCGCGGTGCCTCGACTGCTTTATGACCATCGCTTCGTGCGTGGATACGGAGCAAGAGCTCGACTTGCGCGAGGCGCATCATATGTGTCCGGAAAAGGCTCTGGCGCAATTGCTGGCGCAGGACAGGGCAGCGACTGCACACGCTGCGCGCAACTGACACAAAATTCCAGATACACCCGCAGATGAGACAGAGGCGGCGGTTACTTCCCTGCGTGGCTGCGTGTGGGTCGGCACGCGATGCGCCTGGCAGATCCCCTGAGATCTCACAAGCGAGATTACTCGCTCTTGTGCTTCCCGGGTATGAGGCTTTCCTTGTGCGCGGGTCCGGTCTCAAGGAAGACGAACGCGTTGCCGTCTGGATCGTGAACAAAGACGAGCTTGCCATCGCGTTCGGCCTTCACGCCTGTTTCTTTCAGTGCATCGGCGGCTTTGCGCGCGCCGGGAACAGGAAAGAGAAACTCCGGCTGGGCGCCGGTGTGCACCGGCCGCATCTCGAGACGTACGTCGGGAGCGCCTGGCGCGGAGAGGCGCACACTGCCATCGTTATCCTCGGATTCGAATCCAAGTTGGATGTAGAATTGCTTCTCCGCGGCGAGGCCATTGACCGGAATGTCGAAGCCAAGCAGTTCAGTGGAGACGCGATTTGCGCCCAGGTGCTGGCCGCGGTCGAGAGTGTGCCGCGAGCCCGGCATGTATTGCGTAAACTCGGTGACGCGGCCCTCGGGGTCGTTCATGGAAGAGATGAGATTACCGGCGCCGGCCTTGCGTACCGGCGCGGCTTTGAGGCCGATGGAAACGTAATAGTTGACCAGAGCGTTCAGATCGCCCGCCTCGAAGCAGACGTGCATCCAACCCAACGGCTGCGATGCATCGGTTTGCGGATAGAGCTCGATGAACTGGCGATCGTTGATCTTGACGAAGACTTCCGTGGTTTTGCCATTATTGGTAATGGCGAAGGATTCTTCGTAGCCGAGCTTGCCGAGAAAGGCGATCTCGCGATCGAGGTCGCTCACGCGGAAGGCGATGTGCGCAATGCCGGTGATGCCGGCATCGGGCGCAGGGGGTTGCGCGATGGCGATCGCGGAGAGCGCGCATGCGAGCGCCGAAATCGCAATCCAACGATTCTTCATCTGGGCCTCCTTTAAATCTCGTGACGTACGGCGCTCGCCGCGAAGAAACCGCGGCCTAAGCGTAATCCTGGCGATAGGGCGTGAAGATGTCGAGCACTTCGGACGCTTCAATAGCTGAAGCTTCGTGCTCCACGCCTCCGTCGACAACGATGCTGTCGCCGGAGCGCATCTCCCAACTCTTGCCTTCGGCCTCGAAACGGATGTGGCCGCGCACCACATAGACCATCTGATGATGCGAATGGCTGTGGCGCGCGCCCTTCCAACCTTTCTCAAAGGTGTGGCGCACGAGCATCAGGTGCGGATTGTACGCAAGGACCTGGCGCAGCATGCCCGGCTCAGGCGTAGTGACTTTGGTGGCATCGGTGGCCGTATAGATGACTGCGGATTCGGACATGGCAGTTCTCCGATTCGAGCTTACGGCTCCAGGCTATCGGCTGTCAGCTTCTCGCTTTGAGCTGTTCCCTGCTCCCTGCCTTTTACCGGTTCAGCCAGCCGCCGTCGACGACGAGCACATGGCCGTGCATGTAATCGCTCGCCGGGGAGGCGAGAAAGACTGCTGCGCCGGCGAGGTCTTCAGGACGGCCCCAGCGGCCGGCGGGAATTCGTTCCAGAATCTGCCGTGAGCGCTCGGGATTCTTGCGCAGCGCCTCGGTGTTGTCAGTATCCATGTAACCTGGCGCGATGGCGTTGACGTTCACGCCTTTTGACGCCCACTCGTTGGCGAAGGCCTTGGTCAGTTGGCCGACGCCGCCTTTGGCCGCGGCGTAGGCCGGCACGAAAATCCCGCCCTGAAAGGTGAGCAGCGAGGCGATGTTGATGATTTTGCCCGATCCCTGCTTGAGCATGTGCCGGCCCGCGTGCTGCATGAGGCGGAAGACGCTGGAGAGATTCACGTCGATGACGGCCAGCCAGTCCTCTTCGGAGTACTCAGCGGCAGGAGCGCGGCGAATGATGCCCGCATTGTTGACGAGAATGTCGATGGCGCCGAAATGCCCGACGGTGTCTGCAACCAGACGCGCGCAGACTGCCGGATCGCCGACATCGCCCGCGAGCGCGATGGCTTTTGCTCCTGCGGCTTCGACCTTGTGCTGCGTGGCTTTGGGCGCCGTACCGGAACCGTGCACAGCGACGTTGGCGCCAGCCTGGGCCAGCGCAACGGCGATCGCTGCGCCGAGACCGCGCGATGAGCCGGTAACGAGAGCGGTTTTGCCTTTGAGGCTGAATTTTTCCAGGATCGTTTTTTCAGGGATCATTTTTTGAGAGGTCAGGTTTCAGGTGTCAGGGATCAGGGGAATGCGATCCCGAATCACTTTGCCTGCTTCCCTATTATGTCCGAACCAAGTCGCCGATCGTCTCACGCGCGCTGAAGACACCAACTGGATTGGCGGAAAGAACAAAATCAGAGGAATGCCGCGAAAATTCCGCCCCAAATTGAAAACGCCAGAGACCGAAGCCTCTGGCGTTTCAATCTTGATCACTCGCAGTACAGCCGGTGTTGCGTCCTCCAGCTCCCCCAGTGGCCGCCCTCCAGCTTTCGCTGGCGCTGCTACCTCTGGCTGCGCCGGCACAAAACCTCCGACTTGCGTCGACGGCCTGCACTCCGGCTCGACCGGTGGCCAACTTTCCGGCTCGGATCGGTTTCATGTCTTCGGCTCGGTCGGCTGCAAACCTCCGACTTGCGTCGGCTGTTCCGCACATCCAATCGACCTTTGGCGATCCATCACGCTTGCGCCTGACGATCCTCGTTCCATCCGGCTTGCGCCGCATGGCCCTTCCTCCGGCTAGGCCGACGACCTACTTCCGATTCGCATCGGCGCCGTCCTTTGGCTCGGCTGGCGGCTTCATCCGGCTTGCGCCGCATGCTGCCCCTGCTCCCCCGGCTGGCTCCGCCTCCGGATTGCTCCGGCTGCTTTCACCCTCCGGCTTCACCGGCCGTCGACCGCTCGGCTTGCGCCTCGCGACCGCTTCTCCGGTTGTGCCTCCGATGCACTCCTTGTTTCAACTGAACCTTGCATCGCCGGCTGAGCCGTCGATGAGTATTCCGTTTCCACCGGCCCTTGCATCTTCCGGAATCACCCAGCTAAACAACTTCCGGCTTGCGCCGTCTTTTGCATCTTCTGGTGCGTCCAGCGATCCCTCTGCGGCTTGCGCCTCAGGTTTCACCCTCTGTCCGGATTAACGGCCATCGCTCCGGTTCTCACCGGCTGTTCGCTCCGTCAACCTTGCTGGCGATCAACTTCCGGCTTGCGCCGACTGTTTCTTCTTCCAGCTTCCGGCAACCAACTCCGATGCCCTAACGGGTCATCAGTTGAATGAGACATTACGTCCGTTCAATCTGTGGAAGCAAGTGCAAAAGTCAAGCAAATATGTGGATTTCACCAAGGCTGGTGCATTGCTGCGATTTTCTCGAGCGGCGATGCGCATTGCGCGAGTGAAGGAGTGAAAAGAGTGAAGAAGTGAATAGCGTGAAGGTGTGAAGAAGTGAATTGCAACTGCGCGCCAATCTCGAAGTCTCAGAGAGTCACAGAAACTGTGAGACTGCGAGATTCTTTCGCGTACGTTGTTGATTTGACTCTCACAAGTTGACTTCACAGATTCACAGACCACTTTTTCAATCGGCCCGTTATCTGACACGGTATCGCCGCGCGCGTCCAGCCTCTTGCTCCTGGCTTCCGACCCGTACCCGGGGGTGGGGGGGGAGGGGGGT
>JBEKIE010000063.1:0-22455 GCA_050011915.1 Occallatibacter sp. | reverse complement strand
GTGCGCACCCGATCCGAACCGGGCTCGCCCTTATCAATGGTCACTCCGCCGCGCAACCGTTCGAGTTGTTCGGCATCGGGCTGGCCGGCGGTCTTCACGAGATAGGTCTTCTCGACGCGCGAGCCGGCCTTGGTGAGCAGATTGGCTAGTTCGCCGTCGTTCGTCATCAGCAGCAGGCCTTCGCTCAGGTAATCGAGCCGACCGACCGGGTAAACGCGTTCCCGCGCTTTTGCGAAAAACTCCATCACGGTGGGCCGGCCTTCGGGATCGCTCATCGTGGTGACGTAGCCGCGCGGCTTGTTGAGCATAAAGTAGCGATGGCGCTCGGCGCCGTGCAGCAGCTTGCCGTCGACGCGAATGTGATCGCGCGCGGCATCGGCCTTGCTGCCCAGCTGCGTCACTACCTGGCCGTTCACCATCACGCGCCCGGCAACAATCATCTCCTCGGCGTGTCGCCGGCTGGCAATTCCCGCTTGTGAGAGGATTTTCTGCAGGCGCTCGAGCCTGGGCGGGGGAAGCGGCTTCGTGTGCACTTCAATTTCTTTTTCGGAAGTGGATTCGGTCGCGGCGCCTGCCGCATCGGCGTCTTCCAATTGCGATGCCTTTGCGGCTGCCTTCAACCCCGGTCCGAATTCGAGCGCGGCAATCTTCTCACTCGCAACCTTGGCTTTTGCGAGCGTCGCATCCGCAGCGTCGCCCAAATATGTATGAGCCTCACCGCTGGTTACGTCGCCAACCGGATCGACCACCGGCCCGCCAATTCGGCTCGCGGTTTCCTGCTCCACTTTCGCAGCGCGTTTTTTGCTCTTCGCGGCGGGCGCTTTGGTCTTCGCAGGAGTTTTTGGGGCCGGCGAAACGCGCTTCTTCGCGGGCGCAGGCGATTTCGCCGCTGATTTTGCAGCCTTCGCCCCGGCGGTTTTGCTTTTCGCAGCGGGCTTCCCGCTCGTGGCACCAGCCTTTTTGGTTTTGGGTGCGGATTTAGCCGCGGATGCGGCCGATTTCGTTTTCTTTTTGACTGTCATGGGGGAACCTGACCTTTTGCTTACTCTGCTTTGATGCCTGACGCATCGTGAGCGGCTTGTGGGGAGTGCGTCTCGGTTTCGGAGTCGTGGTTCGCGCCTCTGCCATTCGTCTCAATATTCGTTTCGGTGCTGAGATCGGGGTTGAACTCGGCCGCGGCTTCGACCGCTTGACCGCCCGTCAGCTCTGCCTCTGCAATTTCCGACTCTTCCAGCTCGCTTGCCGCCATTTTCTCGAACTCTTCCATCGACGGCAGCTCGGAGACATCCTTGAGCCCAAAGCGCAACAGAAACTCACGCGTGGTTTTGTAGAGAATCGGCCGGCCAACGACGGGCTTGCGTCCCGCGGTGACGATGAGCTTGCGCGCCAGCAGCGATCCGAAGACCGCCGAAGAATCCACGCCGCGAATCTCGTTGACCTCCGGCGCGGTGACCGGCTGCTTGTAAGCGATGACCGCCAGAGTTTCCAGCGCAGGCAGCGAAAGTTTCAGCGGCGGCTTGAGCTCCTTGATGAACGAGCGCACCGCGTCGTGACACTCCGGCTTGGTAGCCATGCGGTAGCCGCCGGCGATCTCGCGAATCTCGACGCCGCGGCCATCGACGGCATACTCGGCGATCAGCTGGTCGAGCAGTTGCTTGATGACGACGCGGGCCTCGCGGTCGCGCAACCGCGCCATGCGTTTTGCCTCGGCATCGGCCTGGGCGGCATCGGGCGCAACAGCCTCTTCGGCAGCGGATTGCAGCGTGTCGCTGCCAGTCTCCTCGACCTCCGCTTCATTCGCGGTTGTTTCCTGCACCGTGTTCGTCTCGAGATCGAGGAACGCCTCACTCAGCAACGGTAAAGACGCATCCCCGGATGCGGCCGGCTCTCCGGCTTGCGCTTGCGCCGCCGCCTGTTCTGCCTTCCACTCCAGGGCTTCGTCGGCAAACAGGCCGGCCAGTTGCGCCAGCGTTACCGGCTGCTCTGCGGCATAAATGACGGCTTCCAGCTTTGCTTTCAGGCTCATTCTTTGTTCAGCACCATTCTGTATGGTACCGGATGTGGCTATTCTTTCGCGCGCTCAAAGCAGACAGGTCGTCTTCCGCGCAAAAAGACGCCCGGTGACGCCGGAGGAGATGATTCCGGTAGGTTCAGCGTGGCTTTTACCAGGGCTCGCTGGCGCAGAACTGAAAGAAGAAGAGATCGAGTAATGCTCAAGACCTCGCCGTCAAACCGATAAACCCCCACCAATACAGCCCGGACAGGTCAGTCTGCTTCAATCGCCGGCGACGAACTCGAGCCGAATTGCAGCGCAAAACAGGAA
Organism: Occallatibacter sp.; assembly: GCA_050011915.1. Lineage (GTDB taxonomy): Bacteria > Acidobacteriota > Terriglobia > Terriglobales > Acidobacteriaceae > Telmatobacter. The sequence goes on along the minus strand of JBEKIE010000063.1, from coordinate 20,132 downwards.
AGGCCGGTGTGTCTCCACACCGGCCTTTGATTTCACCTTGATTGAGATGTTCGGCGCGCTAAGCTTTCACCCTGCGGTAGGCGCGTTTCGCCAGCGCCAGCATCCCCAGGCCCAGCAGCGAGAGTGTTCCCGGCTCGGGAGTAACATTGCCCGCACTCACCTGGGCAATGGCAAAGCTGTCGCCGCCAGTATTGTCTGTAATGACGACTTTGGTGATATCGCCCGATGTGTCTTGCAGCGCAAAGAGCAGCGCCCCGCCGTTCCAATCGACGGTCTGGTTGAGCGCATCGATCACTGTAGCGCCGTCATAGAACGTCGCGGTGACACTGTCGTTAGAAAAATCCGGTTCGAGCTCAAAACCGACGACGTTGTGGGTGCCGCTAATCGTGAGTGTCAGAGTACTGGAGCCACCGGTCCACAGCACATCCGGGGTGCTGCTATCAACGGCCGGAGGAGTGTTCCACGTACTCCAACTCGTGGGCACCGAATCCTCCGTGAGAGCGCTACTGAAGCTGAAAGGCCCAAGCGAATTGATGGTACCGATACTCCCGTTTCCACCGCCGTAGTCGGTGGTCTCGCTATTGTAGGCGGTAGTCGGTTGGCTGATCGTGACGAACGAATCAGCATGCGCAGGCACGCTCATCGCAACCAGCGCACCCAGAGCAATCAAGGTGATTATCGAGGTCTTCTGCACGCTTCATTTCTCCTTACTTCGGTTTGCGGCACATTGAAAAACTAACGAGAGCGAATTTGTTCTATCAACACCCATGGCCCGAACCACTCGGAGCACCGTCCTTGTGATTTCCGGCCACCGCCCAACTTGCCAACGTGACCCCCGGCAAATGCCGCCAGGAAGCACTGAGCACATCAGAGGAACCCACTCTCTTCCACTCAATGAGGGGGAGACAACCTCTTCCTCTTCACTGCTCTAGTCGCACGTGGCCTGCCAAATCCACCCCTTTTAAAATCAACATTTTGCGTTGATTTTGCACGTCAATTATGCAAAAACATGCATGCACTTGTGCACTTCTTTTCCCTTCAGCCTTCGTGACCTTATCCGGCGCAAGCCAGCTTGGAATCGAGCCACCCGTCTCTGCGTGATCCGGCAGCCTCGCGTCCGCTGCGGCGTGTCCCAGCAGGTTTGCTTCGGAAGCCTATGCCAGCGCGTGGAAGAGCAGGTACAGAAGGCCGGAGAGCAGCGCCGCCGCCGGCAGCGTGAAGACCCACCCTGCTGCAATGGCGCGCACCGTTGACCAGCGCAGACCGCTTCCGTTGGCGGCCATGGTGCCCGCGACGCCGGAGCTGAGGATGTGCGTGGTGGAAACCGGGAGGCTCCAGGTATCGGCAGCGAAGATGGTCACCATGGTGACCAAGCCCGCGCTGGCGCCCTGGGCGTAGGTCATGTGTTCGTTGCCAATCCTCTCGCCAACTGTCACCACGATGCGCTTCCAGCCCACCATGGTGCCCAGTCCCAAAGCCAGAGCGACAGCCACTTTGACCCAAATGGGGATGAACTTTGTGGCCTTGTCGAGCTTGCCCTGGTAGTTTTTCAGCGCGGTGCTTTCCTGGGCGGTGAAAACGGGATCGTGCGACGGGTCCATGATTTTCAACGCCCGTCCTGCCAGATACATATCGTTGCGGATGCTGGTTTGTTGTTGCGCCGGAATGGAGCGGAGGGAGTTGTACGCGGAGACTTCGCGGTTCAGTTCGCCCACCAACTGGCTCAAAGCCAGAAGAGTGGTCGGCTGCAGTTGCCTGGTCTCGATGTAGGTGGTGATCTCGGTGCGCGCATCGGGGTCGGGTGTGCCGGATGGCACATGGCGATCGAGAATCTGCCCCGCCTGCACTGAAGCCGCGATGAAACTCTGCACCTCTGCCTGGCTTACGTCGTGGTTCAAGGCGTAGGCCGTGGGCACGGTGCCGATGAGGATCAGCATGATGAGGCCCATGCCCTTCTGCCCGTCGTTCGAACCATGGAAGTAGCTGACGCCGGTGCAGGTGCCCACCATGAGGGCGCGAATCGGCCAAGGCGGCGGCTGGTCGCCCTTGGGCGCTTCATAGAGCGCCGGGTAACGGAAGAGGCGTTTCGACAGCCAGAGCAGCGCGCCGGCCAGCGCAAATCCCAGGAGCGGCGAGATCAGGAGAGCCTCAAGCACCCGGATCACCTGGCTCCAGTCGAGGCCAGAGGTTCTGCTGTGCAGGTTCGTCAGCTGGCTGGCCAGCCCGACACCGATGATGGAGCCAACCATGGTGTGCGAACTGGATGCGGGAAGGCCGAACCACCACGTGCCCAGGTTCCACAGAATCGCGGCGATGAGCAGCGCGAAGACCATGGCGAAGCCGGTTCCGGAACTCACCTTGAGAATCAGCTCCACGGGCAAGAGCGTGATGACGGCAAACGCTACCGTGCCGGAGGACAACAGAACTCCCGCCAGGTTGCAGAGCCCCGACCACACCACGGCGATTTGCGGCGGCAGAGAGTTGGTGTAGATCACCGTGGCCACGGCATTGGCGGTGTCGTGAAATCCGTTGACGAATTCGAACCCAAGCGCGATGAGCAGTGCCAGGCCCAGCAGCAGATAAGGCCAGATGCCGGTCACGGTCACGTTGTCGAGGTCTTTGGCGACGTGGATGCCGATATACCCAATGCCGGTGAGCAGGGCCAGTACAAAAATCCACATGCCTGTGGGGCTGGGGCGGCTGGTGAGCCTCCGCTCATTGAGAGACCGAGGCCCGGGAATGACGTGAACTGCCGTCGCGAGATCGGCCATCAGAAATCTCCACGGCGGCCGGAGGAATTCCGGATCCGCATGGGCCTCCTCGACGGAAACTCGACAACGGTGCGAACTTTCAAATGAAATAGAGATGAATTGTGGCAGGAGAGGAACGAGCCGGAGAAAATGGCGTCCATAAAACCTCAACAACCGCAGTCCATCGCGGTTGTTTACCCGGTGGTGAGGAAAATGGAACCGGGTTACAGACAAGTTTAAGCCCGGGAACCCGGGAGATGTGGAAGATTGCGCCCTTTCTGCCGAGACTGGAGTGGTTCGGACGGCATAAAAAGTTCAATATGCTGTTTATTTACAATAATTTGCGAATGAGGCGGCGAACATCCGCAGTTTTGAGACCACCTTGGAGGTGGGGTCTTGACACGTTTTTGCGGGGAAAGGGCGCCTACGGCTGCGAAAGCGCTCTTTCTGGATCATTTATTCCGGCAACGCAAGTGTGCCGCTGATTTTGAAGCTGCCGGCTACGGCCGCCGCTCCCGTGTCCGGCTGGCCGCCGCCGACAGAGACCGCGTAGTCACCTTCGGCCACAATCGGCTCACCGGCTTCAGTCACCATGCTCAGGTCGCGCGGCTTCAGCTCGAAATGCACAGTCTGCGATGCGCCCGGCTCCAGGTGCACGCGCTCGAATCCGCGCAGGGCCCGCAGTGGCGCACCGGGAACGGCGGGAAACTCGAGATAAAGCTGCGCCACTTCGTCGCCGGCGCGTGTACCTGTGTTGGTCACGGTGGCTTCCACAATCACCGGCTGGCCGGCTTCGATCGCGCCGGAAGGAACCGTCAGCTTGCTGTAGGAGAATTTCGTGTAGCTGAGGCCGTAGCCGAAAGGATAGAGCGGCTTCCCCGTGAAGTAGCGGTACGTCCGCGCCTTCATGGCGTATTCCTCGAAGGGCGGCAACTGGCTGACATCTTTGTAGAACGTCACCGGCAGACGCCCGGCTGGGTTGTTCCTGCCGGAGAGCGTTTGCGCCACCGCCGTTCCACCCTCCTCGCCGGGATACCAGGCGTCGAGAATGGCATTGGCATGGGCGTTGGCCCAGTTCACGGCGAGCGCACTGCCGTTGGTGAGCACCACCACCAGCGGCTTGCCGGTGGCGGCCAGCGTCTCCAGCAGTTTCTCTTCGGGTTCCGGCAGGTCGAGGCTGGTGCGGTCGCCGCCCTTGAAGCCGGGCTCGTTTACATTCATCTCTTCGCCTTCGAGCTCGCTGGTGATGCCCACCACGGCCAGCACGACATCGGCATTTTGCGCCGCCGTCACCACTGCCGGGTCGATGCCGCGATCGATCTTGCCCCAGACGAGCTTAAAGTGCGGAGCCGTGTTGGCCGTTCTCTGGTAGTCGACCTCGAGCATGTACGGCTTGCCGGCCTCGAGATGCGTTTTCCCGGTGACGGTCTCCACACCGTGCGGATAATTCGCCATCGTCACCGGCCTGCCGTCGACAAATACCCTGAAGAATCCATCGGTCTCAACGCCGAGGTTGTAGTCGCCGGTTTCCGTAGGTGTAAGCGTCGTCTCCCAGCGCACCGTGAGCGGATCGGTCTCTCTGACCGAGGCTGGCACGGGGTTCGCCGCAATGTCGATCCCGGGCTCGATGCGCGTAGCCAGTGCAGCCTCGTCGCTGGTGTGCTCGACGTAGAAGCTCACGATGTTCTTGTTCAAATAGGTGGCTTTGACGCCGGGTTTTCCATCGATCGAGAGCAGCGCGTCCGGTACCGGCTGGGCGTGCTTGCTCAGGAAGCCTGTGCCCTCGATGAAGTTGACCGTGTCTGCGGCAAACTCCTGCCTGATCCCTTCCAGGATCGACACCGTGTGCGTGGGAATGCCGTTGTAGTTGCCGAGCAGCATGCGGGTCTGCTCCGCAAGCGGACCCACGACCAGAATCCTGGTTCCGGTTGTTTTGAGCGGCAGTGTGCCGTCGTTCTTGAGCAGGACGAGCGACTCATTGGCCAGCTTGAGCGCCAGTGCGCGATGCTCGGCGCTGTCAAGCTCGCCCGCGGCAATTTTTGTATATGGAACCATCTGCGGCGGATCGAAAAGCCCCAGCTTGATCCGCGCCGTAAACAGCCGCACTACCGCGGTGTCGATCGCGCTTTCCTTCAGATAGCCGTCTTTCACGGCGTCGAGATACGGCTTGTAATCGAGGTTGTCGGTGACCTTGGCGCGGAAATCGATGCACTCGTTGTCCATGCCGCGCGCGAGGCTCACGGCGGAAGCCTGCTCCTGCGACGGCTCAAAACGGTGGGCGTCGAAGATATCGCGCACGGCGCCACAATCGGAGACCACGTAGCCTTGAAATCCCCATTTTTCTCGCAACTGGTCTTCAAGTAGAAATTCATTGGCGCAGGCCGGCTGTCCGTTGATGTCGTTGTAGGCGCACATCACACTGCCGGCCTTGGCCTCAGTGACAGTGGCGCGAAATGCCGGCAGATATGTGTCGAGCTCGTCGTGCTTGCTCACCGCGACGTCGGCCACGTGGCGCGTGGACTCCGGTCCCGAATGCACGGCGTAGTGCTTGGGCGTCGAGATCACGCGATAATAGTGCGGATCGTCGCCCTGCATTCCGGAGACAAACGCGACTCCCATGCGCGCGGTGAGGAACGGATCTTCGCCATACGTCTCCTGGCCGCGGCCCCAGCGAGGGTCGCGGAAGATGTTAATGTTGGGCGCCCAGAAATCGAGCCCGTGAAAGATGACGCTGTCGCCGCCGTTTGCAGCCACCGATTGGGCGTGCACTACGCGCGCTTCAATGCCGATGTCGGTGGCCATCTGGTGAACGCCTTTGGGATCGAAGGTCGCGGCCAGTGCAATCGGCTCGGGAAATTCCGTGGTTCCGTTGGTTGCCACGCCGTGCAGCGCCTCGCTCCACCAGTCGTAGGCGGGCACGCCCAGACGCGGAATGGCGCGCGCCTGGTTTACCAACTGGCTCGCCTTTTCTTCGAGCGTCATGCGCTTCACCAGGTCTGCCGCGCGCTGCTCCGCCGGCAGATTCGGGCTCAGATATGCAGGCTTTTCGGCACCCTGCGCCCACATTGCTCCCGTCGCGCCGAGTCCCAGTAAAGCTCCAGTCATCAGCCGCATACCAAGCATCGTCATCGTCTCCCCCACCTTCGTTCCGGCGCGCATGTTTTACCCGCAGAGGCCCCACTTTAACTGGCGATTTCCTTCTCTGTCAACCGAGACAGGCCGCAAAAAAAATCGGTTTATGTGGACATTTTCTCACGCGGATCGACGTTGCTTGTGGCCCCGCATCTCTAAACCCCCAACGCTGATAACTGACCACTGACAACTGTCGGCTGCTCTGATGTAACCTTTCTGCAAAAGCGACCGTAAGCCTGGATAGAAAGGGAAGGCGGATGCCCGACGGCTCCAGCACGGTGCCCGGCAGCGTGTTGCAACAGTTCCGCGACGGCGATCTCGACGCCTTCGAGGCGCTCTTCCGCGAGCATCAGCGCCCGGTGTACGGCTGGATTCTGCGCATCGTCCGCAACACGGCTGCCGCGGAAGACCTGACGGTGGAGACCTTCTGGCGCATCTATCGCGCGCACGACCGCTTTCAGCCGGAGTACCCGTTCGGGCCATGGGCGCGGCGCATCGCCACACGCGCGGCGCTCGATTGGCTGCGGGCGCAGCGGCCCGAGGTGGAATTGACGGCAGAGATGGCAAGCGCCGTGCCTTCAGCATCCGCAGGAAATCCCGGCATTGCCGCGGAGATTCGCCGCAAAGCCGCGCTGGCCTTCAGCCGGCTGCCGTCGAGCCTGCGCGCCGCGGCGATTTTGGCCGTGGTGGAGGAGCAGCCGCACAAAGAAATTGCTGCCGCGCTCGGCATCACCGTTGGGGCCGTTAAACTGCGCGTCTTTCGCGCCCTTCGATTGTTAAGAAAAGATCTGGAGAAACAGGGGATTACACCATGAATGAAGAACAGACAAAAGAACTGCTCAAGCAAACGCTGCCGCCGGTTGAGTCAAACGCGGAGCCGGGACGCGATTTGTGGCCCGCAGTGCTGCGCCGGCTCGACGGAGACGTCGCTGCGTCTCACCGCGCGGTTTCTTTTTCGGTGCCATGGTTCGATTGGGCTCTGCTCGGCGCGCTCGCGGTCTTCGCGGTCTCGTTTCCGGCAACGATCCCGGTGTTTCTCTATTACATGTGAAAGGGCCCTGACGCATCGGCCGACTGAAAGGAGTTTGCCATGAACAACCACACCTACCTTCGCGCCTATCTGGCCGGAGTGTTTATCCCTACGCTGCTCTTTCCCGTGCTCATCACACTCCTGCTTGCGGGAAAGCTTGTCACCCAGGAGCCGATTCCCGTCGAGCGCATTGTGATCTTTCCACTCGCCTTTGTGCCGTGCCTTTGGGGACTCTGGAATATGCTCTGGGCGGCTTCGCACAACCGCACCCATCTGCCGCTTGGCGTGCACGGAGCCATCCTGCCGCTTTTGTTGCTGCCCATGGGAGCAAGTCTCGCCAAATGCCTCGGCGTCATCACCCTCGGCGCCCACAGCGTCACCTGGTTTCAGGCCATCGAGGTACCCTACGCGGTGATCGCATGTGGCTTTGCTTTCGGGCTCGTGGTGTACTACCTCGCCTGGAAGTACATCGTCGGCTTCGTGAACCGCGTGCTCGGCATCGCCTGATCGAAGGGGGCAATCATGTTTGCCATCGTTCGCACGATTACTTACGCCACCATCTTTGTCGGAGTCCTCCTGGTCTATCTGCCGGCGCGCATCCTCGCCTGGTCCGGCATCACACGCCCCGCCGTGTTGGCATGGCCGCAAATTGCAGGCATCGTCGTCGTTACCGCCGGAGCCCTGGTTGCGCTTTGCTGCCTGTGGGCCTTTGCGTGGATTGGAATAGGCACTCCTGCGCCCTTCGATCTACCGCGCCGCGCGTTTACGCCGGAAGGCGCCCGCAATCGCGGTCAAGCCGCTGCCCAGGAGCACCAGAGTGCCCGGTTCCGGCGTGGCAGAATTGGCGGTGACGAGCGCTTCCGGTACATCGCCTGTGCCGGCGCTCCAAGCCGTGAACGGAACTGCACCTGAGATCGCTAAGTTACCGGGGTCGTTTGTCCAGTCCCAATAACTATCGAAACCAGAACTGGCCGGTTCGATAACGAGCCAGTAGCTGCCCGCAGCCAACGTCCAGTTAGAGGGATCAAAATCAACGTTCAAGGTGCCGGCGCTCGTTTCATCGAAGGTCTCAGAGTCGAGATAGCTGCCTGAGGGTTTGCCGGAGGCACTTCCTTGTATGCCGATTTCGATCGAGCCGATGTCAATTACTGTGATCGCTGCTTCGACCTCGTCAATTGTCACAGCAGAGCTCGTGGAGAAGGGCATGGCGGTCGCTTGTGCTCCACCGCTCAGAGTTTCTGCCACGGTCCAACCGCTTGCGCCGCTCCCGTATTGATAGGTGTTGAGAAGGTCCTCCGCACCCGCAGAGGTGACTGTAAACGTGAATGCGATCACGGCTATAGCGAGAACCCCCGTGAAGGGTAAGCTGCGGATAGAAAGAATGCGATATGACATGACGATTTCCTCTCGTGATCTGCCCCGTGGACGTCCACGAGGATAAGTGAGCCCGTTGACACGCGGAGACGCCCCGAGCGGAGCCAACTCCGCGCTCGATTCTCTAAAGTTTCTGGGTATCTGTTTGATAAGTAAGCATGTTAGCTTCCAAAATTAGCCTTTCGGCAGCAGTTGTGTATATCGGGGCGAAAACCACATAAACTATTGCAATTAAATGGTTTAATTCGATCAACGGACGGTGCTTACTGCCGTCGGCACGCAAGAGGGCCGGTGCCCAGTGCAAGATTTTGCATAGAAACACGGAAGAGATTTGCCGTTTGAGGAGATCTAATCTGAGCGCAACCATATAGATATGTGTGAATTACATCACGGCATCGAATCCGCCGGATCGGGATTTTGTGACGATCCCGCTATTTTCCAGCCTCAAAAAAGCTGCCCAGCCCCGCCCGCTCCGCGTGCGCTGCCATCTGCGCCTGGATGGTGAGCGCCAGTTCGAGCGCCGCGCGTCCCTGCTGCGCCGTAACCCGCGGCGGGCGGCGCGTCCGCACCGACTCAAGAAAGGAAAGAATTTCGAGCTTCAACGGTTCACCCGGCATGACCTCTGGCTTGACGAAACTCAAGCCAGGCGTGGGGCTCAAGCCCGGCGCGGGGCTATCGTGCGCCCCGGCGAGAGGCCCTGCGAGTCCCCTGGCAATCTCCTTCAGCTTTTCCGGATCGTTCTTCGCGGCGAGAACCTTCATCATGAGCCCGGCCGGAACCTGGCCTGACCCAACGATTGCCTGAATGACTGAGGCATCGAGCTTGCCAGTAGCCAGGAATTGGGCGGCGGCTTGCGCCAGTTGCGGGTTGGGACCCGCGGATTCCTTCTCGTCAATCTTGATCACCAGCACATCGCGCCGCGCGTAGTCGATCGATACATACTGGCGAGGCTCGAAGAAGCGCAGTTTCCGAACGCGCTCGGTGGATACGCGCGACGCCGTAAAGTTGGCCACGCAGCCTGACTCAAATTCCACGCGCACATTCGCAATGTCCACCTTGGGCGAGAGAATCGGCAGCCCTACCGCGCGCACCTCGCGCACCGGGGACTTGGCGAACGTGAGCACAATGTCGAGATCGTGGATCATCAGGTCGAGCACCACGTCCACGTCGAGCGCGCGCGGCGTGAATACGCTCAGCCGATGCGCCTCAAAAAACATGGGCCGCGTCAGATTCGGTTCCACGGCCATCACCGCCGGGTTGAAGCGCTCAAGATGTCCCGGCTGCACGATATTTTTCTGGTTTTGGATGAGAGCATCGGCTTCATCAAGTGTGGCCGCGAGCGGCTTTTCGATGAGAAGATCGAGCCCCGCGTCCAGCAGCTCCGACGCAACCTCGTAATGCTTGACCGTGGGCACGGCCACGCACGCCGCGTCGAGCTTGAGGTCCGCCTTGAGCAGTGCGCCGACGCTCGCGAACGCGGGAATGCCGTATTGCTTCGCCGCCTCATCGGCACGCGCCGGATCGGGATCGACCACCGCAACCAGCGCCACGCCCGCCCGCCCGGTTTCGAGCTCGCGCAACACACGCAGATGGTTGCGCCCGAAGGCTCCGGCGCCAGCCACGGCCACGCGTACTTGTCGTTTGCCTGCGATTTCGCCGCCTCTTTCTTACCCTTTGCCCTCGACGGCTTTCAGGCAGCGGCTGTAGAGCTCCAGCAACTGGTTCACGTGCTCCTCGGGCTTGGTGGCGCTCGCGCCGGTGAAGCCCGTAGAAGGCGTTGCCGGTTTGCCCACGCCTGCCGTGCCCGCCACGAATTTCAACAGGTCGAGTGCGATATCTTCATTGCGCCGGGCGCCAAGCCCCGCGCTCGTCAGCGTGTCCATAGGCAAATTCTCCGAAGTCCGATGCTACCAGATCAAGCGCCTGTCCTTGCCGGGCAATCCGTGCTTCCCCGCATTGCGCACGCGGCCTGACCACATGCGTCGCCGGGAATCGATGCACGCTCACCCGGCCCACTCCGCTAATCTCTTATCAGGATGTCCCTCGCAACCATCGCGCTCGGCGCCAACCTTCTCAGCTCTGCCGGCCCTCCCGAGGCCACGCTGGCCGCGGCCGCCGAGCGTCTGTCCGCCCTCGGCCGCATCACGGCCCGTTCCTCGGTTTACTCCACCGCGCCCGTCGGATTTGAAGATCAACCCCGCTTCGCGAATGCCGTAGTTGCGCTGGAAACGCATCTCTCGCCACGCGATCTGCTGGACGGCCTTCACGCGATCGAGCAGGCCTTTGGCCGCGATCGCGCCACGAGCCCGCCCAACGGCCCGCGCACGCTCGACCTCGACATCCTGTTCTATGGCGACATGGTTCTTACCGAATCCGGCCTTGAAATCCCTCACCCGCGCCTTGCCGGGCGCGCCTTCGTTCTCGTGCCGCTCCACGAATTCGCGCCCGGCCTTCGCGATCCCCGCTCCGGAAAAACCGTGGCGCAACTGCTGCAGGCTCTCACTGACCATACCGAACAGAACGCCGTCGTGAAGATCGAAGGCGACCTCTGGGCCGCTAAAATCAATCAGTGACTCAACCGTTCCAGATCCTGGCTGAAACTGCCGCAGGCGGACGCCGCGGACGTCTCGGTCTTCCGCATCAAACCGTGGAGACGCCGGTCTTCATGCCGGTCGGCACGCAGGGAACGGTGAAGGCCGTGCCGCAAGACACGCTCGAAGCGCTGGGCGCGCAAATCATCCTCGGCAACACCTATCACCTTTACCTGCGGCCCGGCCACGAGGCCATCCGCCGCATGGGCGGCCTGCACAAATTCATCAGCTGGCCGCACGCCCTGCTCACCGACTCCGGCGGCTTTCAGGTTTTTTCTCTCAATTCACTGCGCAAAGTGACCGATGACGGTGTGCACTTTCGCTCGCACCTCGACGGCAGCTCGCACTTTTTTACTCCCGAGCATTCCATCGATGTGCAAATCGCGTTGGGCGCCGATATCTGCATGGCTTTTGACGAGTGCACGGAGTATCCTGCCGATCGCGCGCGCGCCGAAGAGAGCCTGCGCCTGACCATGGCGTGGGCACGCCGCTCGCTCGATCACTTTCGCGCCCACCGGCACCTTGTCCCCTGGTCTGATCCAAAGGCCTGCTGCATGCAATGCCAATGCTTCGGCATTGTGCAGGGCGGCATGTATCGCGATCTGCGCCGCCAGTGCGCCGAGCGCCTCGTCGAAATGGACTTCGATGGCTACGCGATCGGCGGGCTGAGCGTGGGCGAGCCGCGCGAATTGACGCTGGAGATGATTGCCGAAACTCTGCCGCTTTTGCCCAAAGACAAACCGCGCTACGTGATGGGCGTGGGCTACCCCGACGAGATCGAGCAGTACGCGCGCCTGGGCGTGGACATGATGGATTGCGTGCTGCCCACGCGCGCCGCGCGCCACGGGCTGCTGTTCACGAGCGAAGGCCGCCTGAACATCAAGAACAAACAGTATGCAGAAGACCAGTCGCCGCCCGACCCCGCATGCGGCTGCATGGTCTGCCGCCGCTATTCACGCGCCTACCTACGCCACCTGATGCAGTCGAGCGAGGCGCTCTCGGGAACGCTGAACACGATCCACAATCTGGCGTTTTATCTCGGGATCATGCGGAGGGTTCGCGATTCGCTCGAAGCGGCTCCGCGCTCGGCGGCCGAGGCGCTGAAGGCTGAGAGCTAAAAGCTGAGAGCTTGGTCTACGACGGCGTCGTGGGATAGTTCCGATTGAACGGGAAGATCAACTCCGCTTCGGTGGCGACGGGACTTCCGTTGATCGATGCCGGATGGAAGCGCCACGATTTCACCGTATCCAGCACAATCTGGTCCAGCCCGTTGCCGATGCCTTTCACCAGCGTCGCTTCCAGCACGTCGCCCGCCGCGCTCACCTTCACGTCCACGATCACTTCCCGATTCGAACTGGGAAGCAGGGAGCGATCGGAGACCGGCGGGTGCGGCGAGAAGACCGGGAAGGCGGGGTCGGCGTTCTGCCGATCGGCTCCGCTGCCTGCTGCCGAACTGTCGGGTGTAGCGACCGGTTGCCCAGCCACAGGCGCGGGGTTTCTGTCGATGGCAAGATCGGATGTCGCCTGCTTTGCGTCCAGCGGATGCTTCTTCCGGCCGTCGGGCGCATCCGTCCGTTTGGCCTTCGTCCCGCCCGCGTACAACACCATTGCCGGATAGAACTTGATCGGCTTTTCGACCACTACCACCTGCGTCTTCCGCCGGTGTTCCACCGTGAACACCACGGCCGAGATCACTAGATGGAGCGCGGCCGATAGAATGAGGAATCGCGCGATGCCCTTGCGAAGTTTCGCCGCGACCCCCATCCTGCCTCCCCGCCGAGCCTGTGTCCCAAGTGTGTCATAGAAATAGACGCGCGGAGGGGCCAGATGGGCTCAAATGGCTGCTCCCAGCAACTGCTTCAGCGCGGCAACGTATTCTGTGAGCGCGGCGCGGCCGGCCTCGGTCATGCGGTAGAGGGTCTGCGGCTTGCGCAGCACAAACCGCTTCTCCGCCGTTACGTAGCCGGCCTCTTCGAGCTTCATCAACTGCGCACCCAGGTTGCCATCGGTCGAGCCGGTCTTGGCGCGCAGCCATGTGAACTCCGCCTCGTCGACCCCCGAGAGCAGCGAGAGCAGCGCCAGGCGCAGCTTCCCGTGAATCACGGGATTCAACTCCGGCAGCTCAGGCATGAACCACCCCGTTTTGCTTGCGCCGCTGCGATTCCAGAATCATGGCGTAGATGCCAAAGACAATCTGGCAGAGGAAAGTGGCCGTGAGAAATGCGATCCCGGCCTGGTTTTCCGTGACGAAACACGCCACCACGGCCGACCCGAGCCAAACCACCGCGCACGCAAATTGCATCTTCCACTTCAGAATGATGGCCGAGGCCATATTGGCCACGCCCAGCATGGCGCCGATGATGGCAACGAAGACATGAGTGTCGTACCTTCCGCTTAGTCCCAGCGACATCAGGACGATAAAGAGCGAAATGCCCATCGCCATCCATATCGCATGAATGGCCCTTCCCAGCGCCGTCACCGGCTGGCCCTTTTTCATCCGGGAAATTCCAATACCTGTCGCGATGCTGGCTGCGGTCATCAGCACGGGCCACGCGAGATAGTGCTGAGCCCAGACCGGTCCGCCAGCCACCCCTGAACACCACGCCTCAGCCGCCAGATACGCCACGCCCCACAACACAAACATCCATCCCCAGCTTGCGGTCCTCTGCCGGCCCTCGGCCATCATGCTTTCGATCAGCCTCACCCGCTCGGCAAGGTCCTTTCCATCCATTTCATGCGTCATGTGCAACCTCCCTTTTCCGTTGTCTCTGTTTAGAGTTGTCCTTTACACAGAGAACTCTATAATACAGAGTATTAAATGTCAAGGGATTTTTTCGATTCTTATCGGAGTCAATGTTTTATGTTAAATACTTGGTGTTTCAATAATATGCCAAGAAAGCGTGCCGGGAACCGGCGCAAAGTCGCGGGCTGACGAGCCATTATTGATGGGAAAAGTGCGCCATTATCGATGTAAAAGGGCCTCAGCCGGCAACCCTTGCCGCACGGCGTCCTTTAATGTGGTCCGCCCCGGCGACTCGGGCATCGCAAGCGCCTGCAACACCCCGCTGACGCGGTCAATCACCCCCGGCCAATCGCCGGACGTCTTTTGCCGAAAGAGCTGGGCCGAGGGATACCAAGGGGTCGCCACCGTCTGCTGCATCCAGCGCCAGTCCGCCAGGTAGGGCAGCAGAATCCACACGGGCTTGTCCATGGCGCCGGCGAGATGCGCGACGCAAGTGTCTGTGGTGATTACCAGGTCGAGGCCCGCGACCAGCGCCGCGGTCTCGGCCAGGTCTTCGTCGCGGCTCGATCCATCGCAAACGCAAACGTCGCCGGGCAGATGGGCCAATTGTTCCGCCGCCTCGCCCTTCTGCAGCGAGATCCACGTCGCGTCCACCGCGCGAAGCAGAGGCAAGAGCGTCGCCAAGGTCATCGAACGCGCGCGATCCGCCTTGTAGCGCGGATTGCCCGCCCACGCGAGGCCCACGCGTAATCCTTCTCCAGCGCTCGGAAACTGCGCGTACTTCTCCGCGGCGAGTTCCGCATCCGCGCCGAGATACGCGCCCTCCCACGGAACGGTTTCGACTGTCGTCCGAAACACCGCGGGCAAACTCAGCAACGGGCATTCCAGGTCGAAGTCGGGCAAATCGGCATCCATCGTCGCCGTCTCTGCCAGCCCCGTGCGCACTACGGCCAGCGACTGCATCAACCGCTCGGCCGCAGGCTGCACCTCGAGAATCGGCACGCCGCCCCGCGCCGCCACCAGCGCGGCATAGCGCGAGAATTGAATGGTGTCGCCGAGCCCCTGCTCAGCATGGAGCAGCACGCGCTCGCCGCGCAACTCCTCGCCGCGCCAGCGCGGCTGCTTGAAGCGGCGCGGGGCGCGATGCACCTCGCGGAAATGCCAGCGCGCCTCGTAACCGGCCCAGCCGTGCTCCCAATCGCCCAGGCGCAACTGGGTCAGCGCCAGGTTGTATTTGGCGCCAGCGCTCGCGGGATCGCGGTCCACTGCAACCTCGTGTGCCGCGAGTGCTTCCTCCATGCGGTCGAGATCGAGCAAGGAATTGCCGCGATTCGAAGCCGCCGCGCGATTGCCCAGCGCCTCGGCACGCTGGAAGGTTGCGACCGCCTCGGCGAACCGCCCTTCCAAATGCAACAGAATTCCGTGCAGATTCACAGCCTCATCGAAGTCCGGATTACGCGCGAGCGCCCAGCGCAACCAACCCCACGCTGCGGCAAGATCCCGCTCCGCGACGCGAAACTGGCACCACGCGACCAGCGTCTCAACTTGCGACGGGTTTAGCGCGAAGGCTTTGCGCAGATAGCCCTCGGCGGCTTCAGGCCTGCATCGTTCACGCTCCAGAACCGCAAGATTGACCCAGCCGGAAACCAGGTCGGGCCGCAGTTCCAGGGCGCGATGCAACGCCGACTCGGCGTACACGTCCTGCCCCTGCTCCCGCAGCAAACTCCCCAGGTTGATCCAGGCGGCGGCAAAGTCGGGCCGCGCGGCGATGGCGCGCCGGTAGCGCGTTTCGGCTTCCTTTTGGCGTCCCAGCCGGGCCAGCGCGAATCCCGCGGCGAACTCGCCCTCCGCCAGCCGGGGATGCAACGCGAGCGCGATCTCGTAGCGCTCGAGCGCCTCTTGGTTCCGGCCGAGCAGCGCGAGCGCATTACCCAATCCGAGATACGCCGCAATCATCGCTGGCTGGCGCTTGATCGCGATTTCGAACTCGCCGACGGCTTCGCCGGGCCGGCCATCGGCAATTTTGAGTTCGCCCAGCCCGAGGTGCGCCAGCGCATTCGTGCCATCGCGCCGGATTGCCTGCTCGTATGCGCTCGCCGCCTCCTCATGCCGCGCAGCGGCCTTCAACGCCTGTCCCAGAGCGACCCATGCTGCGGCGTACTCCGGCGCGGAAGCCACTGCGGCAGAGGCCATCTTTACGGCGGCTTGGGTCTGGCGGCTGGCCAGCGCCACCAGACACATGCCTACCAGCGCCGCGGGTTGTGTGGGATTCCGTTCAAGCACGAGCTGGCAGTCATGCGCGATTTCGATCAGGCGGCCGGAAAAATCAGCCGATGGCTGCCGGGCCGATGGTTGCCGGCCCAATGACCGCCGATCTGACGCTTGCATGCACTTCCCCTCGCGCCGCGAGTTTTCTTGCGCGTCCACCATTGATTCCCGCCGCTCGACTGCCGGCAAATTGTCGCAAGAATCCGGCATGCATTGAACGCTAGTTCCGCAAGCATCGGCATTCAAGAGTGACGCGCGTTTGACAGGGGCAAGTCGAGTCGCGAATTCCCGGGGTTTGCACGAGTTCTGATTTGGGACGGAGAGACGGCGCACGCCGTTACTCTTCGCGCCGCCGCACTATCATCGTTTTGTGCACCCTCACTACGAACTGGGCGACATTCTGGCCAACGCCATCACCCACGGCATCGGCGCCGGCCTCGCCATTGCCGGAGCCGCGTATCTCATCGTGGCTTCCACGCGCGGCTCGGCACCGCTGATTGTCAGTTGCGCGATTTTTTCCGGTTCGCTGGTGCTGGTCTATCTCTGCTCCACGCTCTATCACTCGCTGGTGCGCACCCGCGCCCGCTACGTCTTTCACGTCCTTGATCACTCGTCCATCTATGTGCTCATCGCGGGCACCTACACGCCGTTCACGCTGGTTTCTCTGCGCGGTCCACTGGGATGGAGTCTCTTTGGCGTGGTATGGGCCCTGGCCGTGGCCGGGGTGGTTGCGAAAAGCGTGGCCATGGATCATTTCACGCGGGGTCCTCTCGCGTTCATCTCCACGGCCATCTACCTGATTCAAGGCTGGCTTGTAATTTTCGTGGCGCGCACGCTCTTCGATGCCATCGGCTGGCACGCCATGCTCTGGCTGGCCGCGGGCGGCCTGGCGTATACGCTGGGCGTGGTCTTCTTCGCTCTCGACCGCGTTCGCTACTTCCACGCCGCATGGCACATCTTCGTGCTCGCCGGCAGTATCGCCCACTATTTCGCGATTCTGTTTTACGTTGTCCCACCCCGCTCGTAACAGCAACCGGTAAACAGCGGCAAGGGCTCTCCGATCCCTGTTCCCTGCATTCTGCCGTCGCAGACGCTTCGCATTGGCCGTTGACAAAGACTGCGCAGCTTTCGATAATCTGCCCATGTTTCAGCGCAGATCGCTCATTTCAGCAGTGATCGTTCCGCTCATCGTTGGCTTGGCCGGTTTGGCGCGCCTGATGAGCCAGCCTCGCTTTGCCGCAATTCGCTCGGTCGACGCCGTGCAACTGACAGGCTCCGGAATGTGCTTCGGAGTCGCCCTTTTCGCGCTGATCGTCTTGCTCCGCACGCCCCGCGCCTGAAACGCCTTTTTCCCACCAGGGTCGTGGACCGGTGGAGGGTTGCCGGACGCCGCCCTCCGGCCTAGCCGGAACAGGGCCAGGCAAAATTGACCCCGGCCGCATTTTGACGATAAAATCAAAGAGTTTGGCGATGCACCCACGTTGAAGGGTGCGCGGGAAATGGGTGGGTTCTCCGTCCTGGTTTGGACCGGCCTGTCGCCCGATGCAGTAAGCCGTCTGTATCCGCCCCAATCGAGCACAAGGATTTGAGTTACGCGCCTGGCTCAAGAGGCCTGAGCGGGAGAGGGTTTCTTATGTACGCAGTCATTCGCACCGGGGGCAAGCAATATCGTGTGGCTCCAGGCGACCTGTTGAAGATCGAAAGCGTGACCGGCGGTCCGACCGTCGAGTTCAGCGACGTGCTGGCGGTTTCCGGCGAGCCGGGAACCCTGGTCAAGCCGGCGAAGGCCAAAGTGACGGCGGAGATCGTTGGCGAGGGCCGCGGCGACAAGATTCTGGTCTTCCACTTCAAGCGCAAGAAGCAATACAAGAAGTTGCAGGGACACCGGCAGAATTTTACCCAGGTGCGCATCCAGGCCATTGAGGCCGACGGCGTCACCTATGCCGCGAAGTAAACGCGGCCTGTTCCAGGCGCACGCAAGAGCCTGGATTCCGCGCGGACAAAGCGAAGAGCAAGAAGCTAACAGCTAGAGGCTGTTTTTCAGAAGGGGATTCGGCAATGGCACATAAAAAAGGTGGAGGCAGCTCTACAAATGGACGGGATTCGAACGCGCAGCGGCTCGGCGTAAAGGCCTTTGCCGGCCAATTGGTCACGGGCGGCTCCATCATCACGCGGCAGCGCGGCACGCGCATCAAGCCGGGCGCCAATGTGGGCATTGGCTCCGACGACACGCTTTTTGCCAAAGTAACCGGCCGCGTGGTGTTCACCGACCGCGGACGCCGCGGACGCTTTGCCTCGATCGAGCCGGCAATAGCGGAGTAACGAGCCGGCAATCAGGATCGGCGAGAGCTTCTCTCAAAAATCGAAGGCCACGGCAACTGCCGTGGCCTTTCGTATTTCCGTTGCCTAATCCCTGTTTTATGTCTCGGACTCGCGTCCCTTCATGTTCCGCGCCAGCACCCTTTCAACCACGCGCTCCACATCGGAAAGGAAGAAGCTGTTGGCGGGTTGCGGCACGGCGACCCTGGTTCCGGTGTGGCCCAAAGCGGATGCGATTTCGTTCCAGCGATAAATCGTCGAGTTCGCCGGCATGAGGATGGGCTTGCGGACGGGCTCAGGCAAGATGCAGTAGATCATCCAGATGGCCAGGGTGACGAGAATCAGGGACTCGTAGATGAACTGAACGGGATCGTTCACCGACGCGATGCGGGAGCTCCAGGATGCGAGCATGAAGTCGCCCGACGACATCACGCCGAAGCCCAGCGCGATGCCAAAGGCCAGATCGCGCACCGTCAGGCGCAGCGCGTTCATGCTCAGGCAGAGGAAGGCCAGCAGGCACAACTCGAGAACGCTGACCGAGCGCATGAGGCCGTAGGATATGTCCGCGATGATGTGAATGCCTTTATTCGAGTAAGAGATCGACGAAAGGCTGACAATCGCAGAAACGAAAGCGGCCCAGCGAAAGATCACGATGGCGAGCTTGGTGATGCCGGGAAATGCTGCCAATGCGGATCGGAAGAGCTCAATGCAGATGAAGAACAGCAGCACGGCGGCCGCGAGGTTGGTTCCAACAAAGCCGAAAGAATAGATCTTGACTAGAACGAAATGATGAGCATGGCCCCACTCCTGCGACATCTCGCGCAGCAGCACGTACAGGATTGGAGTGGAGAAGGCGCGCAATGCAAGGTAATAACTCGTCGCCGGGAAACGGTGATGCAGCCCCTTGCTCCAGAAAAGAAAAGCCAGCGCGGCCCAGAGTAGAAACTCCGTCGCATTCATCGCCGACATTGCGAGGTTCAGTGGCATAAGGCTTTGGCGCGATCCCGTGAACGCACTAAGGATAGCGCCAATCGGCCCTAAGTCCCAAACACAAAAGGGTAACGCACTGCTGGCACTTTCGTGCTAGACCATTCATTCAGCAGCGCGTCCCGAGGAAAATCAGCGATTCGATGCGGTCTGCGCAACGCAGGTTCCGTCAAACCAGCAGGGCGGAGGACCGGGAAGGTCGTCGGGTCCGGGGCCACTCGCACTCGCCGTGATGTGGCGGGTCAAGGGCTGTGTGGTAGCCGGGGCGAAGGAAGCCGAAGCCAAACCAGCGATGGCGACGAGCAGGGCGAACATGCGAATGGCAGATTTCATCTTTGGTAACCTCTCAGAATTCAATATGGAAAGAGAAGAGACTCTTTCTAGGCAAGAATCGTATCGTAAATTTTTTGATAAATCCAGTTATTTCACGCTTATAACAAACCGCGATGAGGAATGATTACTAACGTCATTTCATGAGTATGTTTCGATGCCCTTGGTAACCACGTGCACGCCTTTGTCCCACCCCAAATCGAGCCTCGGCCGCATGCTAAAATAACCCTAGACAAACAGGCTTGTTCGCCTCGGTTTTTCAAGCGGTTAGTCGCTCTCCATCGTCCGGAAAAACGTCTCCGGTGACCCTCAATTTGGCACACCTTGCGAACGGAATTCTATGGCGACTGAAGTTCTGAGCAGCACCACCATGCACGGCGACAACGATAGCTACACCGGCGAGAACATCAAGGTTCTCGAAGGACTGGAAGCGGTACGCCTGCGCCCTGCCATGTACATCGGCTCGACCGGCGAAATGGGGTTGCACCACCTCGTCTACGAAGTCGTCGATAACTCCGTGGATGAGGCGCTTGCCGGCTACGCAAAAAAGATCGACGTTGTCATCCATGTCGACAACTCCATCACCGTTGTCGACGACGGTCGCGGCA
>JBEKIE010000062.1:0-31972 GCA_050011915.1 Occallatibacter sp. | reverse complement strand
TCCGGGCCAGGGCAAGCTTGCCCTGGCCCGGAAGACCAAAACAAAAACCTTCCTGATAAGGAAAATGTGTCAGGCATGTGCCCGGTCTGAAATGTCAGGGATCTGCCCGTCCGTTCAGAGTTAGCAGGTAGTCAACAGCCAACAGGCAGTAGAAAGGCATTCTGCGCGATCGGATTGCCGCTCCCTGTGGCCAGCTCATAGAACCATTGTGCGCCGGATGCGCTTAATTTTCTGCAAATCGGCGGATGGATTTTGCAGAGTGTTTTCAGTGGGTTGGGGGAAAAGTTGGGCTTGGTGGGCTTGCGGGGCGACGGGGGATGGTCTTTTCAGGCGCGGGTTGGGTGGAAAGCGCCGGCTACGGCGTTTCCCAGTACGAATCTGAGGAACTTCAACGGCACTTTCGGTGCGTCACCGAATGCGCGCAGGTTTCATTGAGCTGCATGGCGGAGGAAACCGGCGAGCCATGGCGCCGCCAGCGGAATGAGAATCCACCCAACGATTTGCAAGAGGTTGGCGTGCGTTCCTGCCGATAGAAGAGGTCGCCTCCGCGTACTCGTGAATTTCCAACCTGAACCGACCGATACTTATTCGTTGACTGGGCCGAGATAGCGATCGAGCCAATCAAGGACAGCCTTTACGAGTTGCGGACGCTGCTCGTTTACATCGTGTGGTGTCTCCAGAACGATGTGCTCTTTATCCTTCTTCGGAGTGCCGAGCATCTCGAACATGGGGTTCTGCGACCATTCCAGGGAGAAGACGTAATCGTAGCGACCGTTCACCATGAGAACAGGCTTCTTCATGCGCGGCGCGAAGTCGGCCTGGTCGCCGCCGGGCGGGGGCGGTTCGAGGAAATAGCCTCCATCGAGGAATATCGCCGTCTTCAGGCGATCCTGCATGAGCGTCGTGTAGATCACGCCCTCGGCCGATCCCATGCTGACCCCGAGATATCCGATTTTGCTGCTATCGATGTCGGCACGAGTGGTGAGATAATCGAGCGTACGCGCTGCATCCTTGTACCTGTCCGTCGTGAGCTGGATATTCTGGGCGCCGCTGGGATGAGAGTACAGTACGCGGCGCTCGTAGATGTCCTGGTAGGTCGGATAGACGACGGCGCGTCCGCTCTGGACGACGTAATCGAAGAATTTAGTGTCGCCGAGCGCTGTTCCTCCCTTATTGTCGGAAATAAATTCCACATTGGCGCTGGGAAAGAACAGCACCGTCTGGTAGGGCGGCTGCACTTTTTTGGGCAGGAAAAGATAGATGGCCATGCGTTCGCCGCGATAGCCGGTGTCGATTGTGACCTTCTCCTCACGCCAATCGGCGGTCTCTTTGACGACTCCACCGTCAGTCTCATTCAAGGGCATATTCGGATCCGCATAGAGAAGCCGATAGGCGCGAAAGACATCATCGGAAACCGGCTTATACCTGGCAAAATCCCGTGCCGTAACCCGCTTGATGGGCGCGACGGCTGCGTCCGGCAGCGGGGCCGAGTTCTTGACACAGCGGAAACCGTTCTCGCCGGAGCGATCGAAGGGCGAGAGCACTTCCGGATCGAAATAGAGGTACGACGGAGACTTCCACGAGCCGCCGAGAATGAATTGATGTTGGCTGTCATCCGCACTGGCAACCCATTCGCGGACGTTTCCTGCCATGTCGTAGGTACCGTAGGGACCAAGTCCTTTGTACGCCCCTACAGGGGCCATGGCGTTGGTGGTGATATTGCTGGCAGGAGCAATATATCGCGCCACATTTGACGGCGCCGCCACATACCACTGCGATAAGACGGGCAAACTCTTTCCCGCAAACGCAGCGTAAGCAGATGCCTCGTACCAACTCACACCGGAGACGGGAAAATCCGCCTGGCCGTCGGCATAATGTCCCGCGACCCATCCTGCAGGCCCGGGCCGGTCGGTGGTGTCGCGGAACTGCGTCATCGCTTCAGTCCAGGAGAGCTCATGCCCATTCTGAATGAACTTCTGCGTCCAATACTCTTTCTTTTGATAACCGCCGCTATCGACGAACTTCTGGTAGTCGCGATTGGTGACTTCGAAGCGATCGATGTAATACGGGGGCAGCTTGTAAGGGCCGATAAAACCGATAAAACCGATGCTGGCCACGAAGTTTCGTCCGGGTACAGGGACCATTCCATCCGGCGAGGACTGCTGAGAGCCCAGCTCGAAATCCATGGAATTCCGTGTAGGCGGAGCGACCACGAATTCGCCAACTTCGGGCTTCGATATCTTCCAGCGAAAGTAGCCCTTTGGAAGGCGAATGTTTTTGAGAGGCGTCTCGCCGATCTTGCGCCAAGGAGCGCCCGGTGTCGAGTAATCCTGCATCTCGACGGTGGCGCCGGAGGGCGAGGAAGTCACGTCGATCTGATCAGTATTCTCCGCAGAAATCTGCTGCAACCGAGGGTCGCCGGGAAGATATTTTTCGGCTTGTTCGAGGACGCTCAATGCAGCGAGCGGCTTGTTTTCGGCGACGAGGCTCGCGATTTGCGGGATCGCCTCCTCTCGCGCCCACTGCCTTCTGGAAGAGCGATGAAAGAACCATGCTCCGGCGGCAATGGTAAGAAGAAGGGCAACGATAGCCGAGAGAGCGACCAGCCGGGAGCTTCGCTTTGCGGCCAAATCGTGCGAACGCGAAACGCTTCCACTGAGGAGATTCGACGTTTCGCGAATTACTTCGGATGCGGACTGATAGCGGCTCGCGGGATCCTTTTCGAGAGACCGGGAAATGATTTGATTGGCCAGTTGGGGAGCATCAGGCCGAAACTCGAGCAAAGAGGGTGGGGAATCCTTGATGATTGCGTGGAGAACAGCAATATTGCCGTCGCCTTGAAACGGTGTGCGACCGGCAAGCAATTCGTAATAGATGACACCCAGGCTCCACAGATCGGAGCGAGCGTCGACGGCGTTGCCTTTTGCCTGCTCGGGAGACATGTAAGGCGGCGTCCCGACAATGAAGCCTGTCTCTATTGAGGTCGTCGCATCCGGCGTAGGCGGCGCCAGCAGCTTGGCGATACCGAAGTCGAGTACCTTGGCATGTCCCTTCGGGGTAATCATCACATTGGCCGGTTTCAGGTCGCGATGGATCACGCCGTTTTCGTGGGCTTCCTCGAGCGCACCAGCGATCTGAGACACGATCAGCGTAGCGTCTCCGATGGGGAGGGGGCCATTTTTCAACCTGGCTCCAAGCGTTTGCCCGGGGACGCACTCCATCACGATGTAGTCCACGCCGTCTTGCTCGCCTACGTCGTACACGGCGGCGATGTGCGGATGGCTCAACTTGGCCAGCGCCAGTGCCTCCTTGCGAAAGCGGCGTCGGACCTCGTCTCCCGTCACCACGCCGGGAGAGAGTATTTTGATGGCCACGACACGTTCCAGCTTCTGATCGCGCGCGCGATATACCTGGCCCATGCCACCGGAGCCGATTGGCTCGATGACGGTATAGCGCCCCAGCTTATGTCCGGCGGTGAGAATATGCACGCTGACGGTGGGCGGAGGCGGAACGGCGCCGTTTTTTGCGAGCAGGGGCTCTTCCAGGAAGCTACCCATGCGCTGGTGCTCGGAAAGAAGATCCTCGACAAGATTGCGCAGCTCGGGCGAGCCACCGCACGCTCGGGCCAGATATGCCGAACGCTCCTCTGGGGGCAGGTCGAGAGCAGATGCAAAGATCTCCTCGGCGGATTGCTCCTGGTTGGGCATGTGTTATCCGGTTTAGCGCGGTAGAGATGAGCGTGCGAGCGGGCTCATGGTATGGCATTTCGCGTGAAATGGGACCCTGTGACGGTAGATAATACCACAGGTGCAGAGGAGACCGGTTCCATGGAAATGGAGAAGGGCCAGGTGACCAAACTGCTGAAAGCGATGGCCAGGGGCGACTCCGAGGCGGCGGACAAGTTGCTGCCGCTGGTCTATGGAGAATTGCATCGGCTGGCCAGTGCGTACATGCGGAATGAGAGGCCCGACCATACGTTGCAAGCAACGGCCCTTATCAACGAGGCCTACCTTCGATTGACGCGAGAGGATACTGACTGGAACAGCCGCGAGCACTTTATCGGGGTGGCGGCTAACGTGATGCGGCGCGTGCTGGTGGACTATGCACGCGCCCACAGAGCAGAACAAAGAGGTGGCGGCCTGAAGCGGGTCGAAATGCAGGACGAACTTGCAGTCTCGGTGGAAAAGCTTGACGAAGTCGAGGCTCTCGAGGAGGCATTACGCAACCTGGAGCGCCACAACCCGCGACAGGGTAAGGTGGTGGAACTGCGCTATTTCGGAGGCCTGTCGGTGGAGCAAATCGCTTCGCTTCTGCGAGTGTCACCCCGGTCAGTGAAGCGCGACTGGTCGCTGGCGCGGATCTATCTCTTTCGCGAACTACAGCAGGGCGGGGCTCCCTCGCCTGGAGAGCGGAAATAAGAAGTAGAAATTGTGTGGCCCCATTTTCCGGGCGACTGCGCCTTACCGAGTGAAGGCGTTCGGTAAGGCGTCTTCCAAAAAAAGGAGAAGCCGTTATGACCACACTCTTCATGTCGAAGATTCGCGCAGCCGTCGTCGTCGCGTCCCTTGCTGTCGCCTACGGGTCTACAGCTCTAATCGCACAGGATCAGTCCATGCGGATTCAGGTAAACATACCCTTCGCGTTCGAAGTCGGATCGACCCACTTTGCTCCCGGCACCTACTCCCTGAGCGATCCACAAGAATTCTTCATCTCCGTACGGGGTCCTTCCGGCGCGGCTTTAGCCATGAGCTGGAGAGAAACAAATGTGTCGCCCGCGACCGAAGGCAAGGTTGTCTTCCACAGGTACGGCGACCGATACTTCCTCCGCGAGTTGTGGGTCGAGGGTCAGACCGATCATCTTCGCTGCCCTGAGTCAAAGGCGGAGCGCCAGGTTAGAAAGTTACAGCAAGAAACCAATCTTGCGGCTGTCGCAACACCCGGCAACGTGGAGATCGCGTTGCTTCAAAAACCCAGATAGGCGGCACATCGCGAGCGTTGCCTTCCTTCATGAGTGAACGCGGTATCCGCTCAATCGCCGGTCCGGGCGCGCCATGATGAATGACGCTCCCGGACCGTATTGACATCTCTGCTCTTTTCGACATACATCGCCAAATTGCAGAGGGCTACGCACCTTAGCGAACGGGAGGGTCGAAATCATTGCGATCGCAACTTTGTGCTCGGCTACAGTTTTTTACACGCCAAGTATGCCGGCTCCGTGTCATGCTCAGTTGCCGAACGTCTTGTGCGACCAGCATCAGGGGGATAAGCGTCAGGGGGCGGGGATGGTGGGGCCGGGAGCCAGTTGCCGGTCGTCGGCAGTCTGGCCTCCCAGCCCTGAATGCGGCGGTGGAAACCCGTCCGCGGGGGCCCGGTGTCTGGTGCATCCGGCTACCGCGCCGAGCTTGTGTTGAGAGCCAGCGTGGTGGGGCTTGAAGTCTGATGCAGGGACTCCAACGCCTCTTTCTCAGCCTGGTTCGGGTAGCAGCGCGCCCCTTCATTGCTGCCGGCCGGCCAAATTCCCGCCAGGAAATAGCGGCCCTCGATCCGGTCGAAGAGGACGTATCCTGCTGTCGAGGCGGTTTTCGCGGTCGCCGGATGGGTTGGCACGAGCGCGCTGGCATCGATGTCTACCCCGCGCAGCTTGAACAGGAAGGAGTTCTTGCTGATCACATAGATGCCGGCGGGCATTTGCTGATTGCCGGCTCGAAACGCGAACGGCACATTGACTTGCGCGACTGGAGTGTTTTGGGCGGAGGCTGAGACTGCGGCAAGCAGAGCCAGCCCGACGATAGCAAGGATTCGATTTTTCATGACATTCCTCCATTGGTTCACGGTGAGCTCCATCTTCCGGCCATCCGTGCTTACTCTGTCTTTCACTCTTATTAGCGGGAAGCGCCGGCAAAAGCTGTAACGGTGCGCAGAAAATTTCCGGGAAATAGATGGCGGAAAAAGCCGTGGGTGTGTGATACGTTCGGCCTTAGAGGCGAGGAAGCCTGCTTCCCGGAGGCGATGGATGAGTGAGAGCTACGGCGAGATCACTCAGCTGCTGCAGGCGTGGCGCGGCGGCGACGATCAGGCGCTAGAGAAGCTGACGCCGCAGGTCTACCGCGAACTGCACCAAGCGGCGCGCCGCGCCATGAGCCGCGAGCGCGAAGGCCATACCCTGCAGCCCACGGCCTTGATCAGTGAACTGTATTTGCGGCTTTCCGACCTTCGTGGGGTGGATTGGCAGAATCGAGCTCACTTCTTCGCACTGTGCGCGCGACAGATGCGGCGTATACTTACCGACCTCGCGCGCGCGCACCAGTCCGAAAAGCGGGGAGGGGGCGCTTTTGTGGTCTCGCTCGACGAGGCTCCGGACGTGGTATCCGCCAGCAATGCTGAGATGATCGCTGTGGACGATGCGCTCAAAGCGCTTGCCCTGGTGGACGAACGGAAGAGCAAGGTTGTGGAGTTGCGCTTCTTCGGCGGCTTGAGCGTGGAAGAGACGGCTGAGGTTTTGAAGGTATCCCCGGAGACGGTAGCGCGCTGGCGCAAAGTCGAAAGCATCTTCAACGAGGTGCTGGACGCCGGTGCGAGCCGCGAGAGCGTGCTGAAGGAATGCTGTGCGGGGGATGAGGAGCTGCGCAGCGAAGTGGAGTCGCTGCTGGCACAGGCCGCAGCAACCGGGGGACTGCTCGGTCATCCTACCGCCGCATTGCTGGCCGGCGCCCCAGCAATTACTGGATGCAACGCACACGCTCTAGCCGCAGGCAGCAAGCTCGGCCGCTATACCGTCATCGATCCACTCGGCGCCGGAGGAATGGGCGCTGTCTATCGGGCGCGGGACGAAAAACTCGAACGCGTCATCGCCATCAAGATTCTCGGACCCGGTGTACTGACCGCGGCTGAAGCGCGCCGCCGGTTTCGCAAGGAAGCTCTCGCCCTGGCCAAGCTCAACCATCCCAACATCGCCCCTGTCTACGATGTGGGCGAACAAGATGGAGTCGACTACATCGTCATGGAATGCGTGGCCGGTCAGACGCTCGCGGCGAAGCTGCGCTCAGGCCCCCTGACCGTAAAAGAGGCTACCTCGATCGTCCTGCAGATCGCTCTGGCCCTCGAAGAGGCGCACGAACAAGGCGTCGTCCACCGCGATCTCAAGCCCGCAAACGTGATGATTACGCCCCGCGGCCACGTCAAGGTACTCGACTTCGGTATTGCCAAGCTGCTCGCGCCAACAACGGCGGTCTCTATCACGACCATGACCCAGGAAGGATTCATCGCCGGCACTCCGCCCTATATGTCTCCCGAGCAGGCTCAGGGGCTGGTGGTCGACGCGCGCGCCGACCTTTGGAGCCTCGGCGTCATCTACTATGAATGTCTCACCGGCGTTAAGCCCTTCCATGCCGACAGCAACATCGCGATCTTCCACGCGATTGTCACGAAAGACCCGCCGCCGCTTCTGGAGCTCCGCCCCGGCGCCCCGCCCCTAGCCAATGCAATTATTCTGCAATGCCTGGCTAAGGACCCCGCGTCCCGCTACCAAACTGCCTCGGAAACCGTTCGCGACGCATCGGCTCTCATCGCCGCACTCGGCGCTAAATCGCAAACTTTGGCAACCCCGCCGGCTCCGTCCCGAGTCATCATCCCCGCCTACTACTACGCCGCGGCCCTGGTTGTTTTCGTGGCGGCAATTGCCGGAGCTTTTTTCTTTCATCGCTTGCCCTCCGCAACTCCCCCTGCCAACGCACAGTGGGAGCAGCTTACCTTTTTCACCGACTCCGCTGTCTATCCGGCGTTGTCCCCGGACGGGCGAATGCTCGCGTTTATTCGGGGAGGCGATTCGTTTTTCGGTCCCGGACAGATTTATGTCAAGCTGCTTCCGGGAGGCGAGCCGGTCCAGCTTACCCACGACTCCACCCGGAAGCTGGCCCCGTCGTTCTCCCCCGACGGCTCTCAGATTGTGTATAGCGTCGTTGAGCCCTGGGACACCTGGGAGGTACCTGTTCTGGGCGGCGACCCTCATATGCTCCTGCCCAACTCTTCCTCGTTGACCTGGATCGACGGGGGGAAGCGCCTGCTCTTCTCCGAGATGAGAGAAGGATTGCACCTGGTGGCTGTAACCACGGATGAAGACCGAGGGAATAGCCGTGACCTCTACGTGCCGCTGGGAAAGCGCAGCATGGCACATCATACCTATCTTTCGCCGGATGGCCGTTGGGTGCTCGTCGTCGAGATGGACAATCAAGGCAAAGTGGGCCCCTGCCGCGTCGTGCCCTTCCAGGGCACAAACGAAGTCAAGCTTGTCGGTCCCCCCGATCGCGCATGCTTCGCGGGTGCGTGGTCTCCTGACGGCAAATGGGTCTATTTAACTGCAAATACGGATACCAGCGCGGTGGGAGTTACTGGCTGGAATCTCGCGCCCAGCTCTCACATCTGGCGGCAGCGCTTTCCAAACGGGCAGCCGGAGCAACTGACCTTTGGTCCAACGTCGCAGGAAGGAATCGCGATGGCCTCCGACGGAAAGTCGCTGATTACTTCCGTCGGCTCCGACGATAGCACCGTGTGGATGCACGACAAAGAAGGAGACCACCAGATCTCTTCTGAAGGGAATGCTGCATCGCCGTCGTTCTCCGCGGATGGAAGCAGCCTCTACTTCCTGATGTCGACCGGAAAGACGCGCGGTGGGGAGCTGTGGATCAAGAACCTGAGCAGCGGAAAAATGGAGAGGGTCCTGCCGGGTAACTCGATGCAGGATTACTCGG
The DNA here is from genome assembly GCA_050011915.1 of Occallatibacter sp. Taxonomy (GTDB): domain Bacteria; phylum Acidobacteriota; class Terriglobia; order Terriglobales; family Acidobacteriaceae; genus Telmatobacter. Next base: position 23,225 of record JBEKIE010000062.1, on the reverse strand, counting down.
TATCGAGAGACGGGAAAGAGATAGCCTACACCACGACCGATCAGAACGGCCTCTCGAACATTTGGGTCGCCCCGGCTAACCATCGCTCATCCCCGGCACGCATCTCCTCTACCGTTGCCGAAGATTCTCCCTTCTTCCTGCCCGACGGTGAGCTAGTCTTCCGCGCAATAGAAGGCGGCTCGAACTTTCTCTATCGCATGAAAACGGACGGCAGCGCCCGCAAGAAGATCTCTCCCGAACGCATCTTGGATAGCGACGACATCTCCCCCGACGGCCGCTGGGTCGCGGCAGAGACTCCCGGCTCCGGCGGTGAAGAACAAGTTATGATGGGCGTAACCAAGGCATTTGCGGTGGATGGAACCGCGACGGTAACGGTGTGCATCGGATGGTGCCATGTCAATTGGGACACGAGTGGTAAATTCGTCTATCTTAACTCGCCGGCAGCCAGTTACGCATTGCCGGTTTTGCGAGACTCAGGACTTCCAAAGCTTCCACCCGGTGGAGCCGAGCGCATCGAAGACTTAGCGAATCAGAAGCCGATCGTCATCCCCTGGCCCGTGGAGTCGGCGATAAATCCTTCCGTCTACGCCTACACCCGGCAGAATATCCGCCGCAACTTATACCGCATCCCGTTGCCGTGAGCGGCGGGCCGTGGCGCAAAGTCGAAAGCATCTTCAACGAGGTGCTGGACGCCGGTGCGAGCCGCGAGAGCGTGCTGAAGGAATGCTGTGCGGGGGATGAGGAGCTGCGCAGCGAAGTGGAGTCGCTGCTGGCCGAGCATGAGAGAGCTGGAAAGTTTATCGAAGCTCCCGCGTTTGCGGCCGTCTCAGGAACCGGACCAGACGCCTCCGCGCGGCAAGCGCGCGACGCCGAAACTGCAAGTCGGATCGAGGTCGCGGCGAATGGGACGAATGGATTGGTGGGGCGCTATCGCATTCTGAGAAAGATCGGCAGCGGAGGGATGGGCGCGGTGTTCGAGGCCGAGGACACCAGGCTCCGCCGCCGCGTGGCGCTGAAGTTTCTTCCCGAGGAGTTTGCCGAAGATGCACAGTGGGTGAAGAGATTTCGTGCCGAAGCGCGCGCCGCCTCGGCGCTGAACCATGCCCACATCTGCACCATCTATGAGATCGATGAAATCGAGGGCCGTCTGTTTATCTCGATGGAGCTGCTGGAGGGGCAGACGCTGAAGGAGACGATCGCCGGCAAGCCGCTGGCGGTGAATACCATATTCGAGCTGGGGGTTCAGGTTGCCGCAGCCCTCGATGCGGCTCACTCCAAGGGCATTGTGCATCGCGATATCAAGCCGGCGAATATCTTTGTGACGGCGCAGGGCCAGATCAAGGTTCTGGACTTCGGGATTGCGAAACTGGCAAGGCTCGATGGGCTCGATGCGGACTCAGACCTGACGGTGTCGACTCTGGAGCACCGCACCAGGACGGGCGTGGTGTTGGGCTCGCCGGGTTATATGTCTCCCGAGCAGGTGCGCGGGGAAGCGGCGGACCATCGCTCGGATATCTTCGCTTTCGGCGCCGTATTGTACGAAATGCTGACCGGCAGGCGGGCATTTGAAAAGCCGACAGCGGTTGAATCCATGGCCGCTATTTTGAACGATGAGCCTCCGGGGCTTTCTCAGACTGGGCCCGGCGCACCTCTGGGGCTGCTGCGCGTGGTGCAACGGTGTCTTAAGAAGAATCCCGCGCAGCGTTTCCAGTCGGCATCCGATCTGGTGTTCGCTCTGCAGGCATTGAGGGAATCCGGCGCCTCGGCGGCGGTTGGCGTAGCGCGGTGGCCGCGGTCGCGTTGGTTAATGTGGACGGCGGCTGGAGTTGTGACCGCGGCTGGCCTGGCCGCCGGCACATACCGGTTTTTCTGGCACCGGCCGACAGTTCTCAGTGAAAAAGACACTGTAATGCTGGGCGATTTTGACAATAAGACCGGCGACTCCGTGTTTGACGGGACATTGCGGCAGGGCCTGGCAGTGCAACTTGAGCAATCGCCCTTCCTTAGCCTGATCTCAGACGATCGTATCCAACAGGTGCTGCGCATGATGGGCCAGCCGGCCGATGCGCGGCTTACGCCTGCGGTGGCTCGGGAGGTCTGCGAGCGAAGCGCGGGGGCCGCTGTCCTCGACGGTTCGATTGCACAGGTTGGCTCGCAGTATCTTCTGACGCTGACGGCGGTGAACTGCGCAAGCGGAGAGTCGGTGGCAAGCACAGAAGCAGAGGCGAGCGACAAGAACCATGTGCTCGACGCACTGGGGAAGACGGCATCGGAGATGCGGAACAAACTGGGCGAATCGCTGAGTACGGTGCAGAAGTTCGATACCCCTCTGGAAGAAGCGACCACGCCGTCGATCGAAGCCTTGAAGGCTTATACCGCGGGTTGGAAGATTGCAACCACAGTCGGCAGCGCGGCCGCATTGCCCCTCTATCAGCGCGCCATCGAGATCGACCCACAGTTTGCGATGGCCCATGCGATGTTAGGCCGCATGTACAGCGACACGGGAGAATCGGCGCTCGCAGCACAAAGCACCAAAAGGGCGTACGAATTCCGCAACCGCGCCAGCGATCGCGAACGGTTCTTTATCGTGGCTTCTTACGATACGGTCGTGACGGGCGATCTACAGAGGGCCGGACAGACCTGCGAGGCGTGGGAGCAGACCTACCCGCGCGATGTGAATGCCCATGGATTTCTATCGGGAATGATCTATCCGGTCCTCGGTGAATACGAGAAAGCGCTCGAAGAAGGCAAGAGATCGGTTGAGGCCGATCCGGATGCGGACTTCGCCTACAACAATCTTGCTCTCAGCTACATGTCGCTCGATAACCTGCAAGAGGCCGAGAATACGCTCAAGCGTGCCGACGAGCGCAAACTGCAGGCGCCCGATTACCTGGTCGCTCGATACCAGTTTGCCTTCTTGAAGAGCGACAAGGCCGGAATGGACCGGGTTGCGGCCCTGGCCATGAATGCACCCGGAGCCCAAGACACGGTCTCGGCCCAGCAGGCATTTGCGCTGGCCTATTCGGGTCACCTTCAGCAGGCGCGAGCCATGTCGCAACGCTCGACGGACTTGGCGCAACAATCGGGACAGCGCGAGAGGGCGGCGCAACTTGAGGCCGGATCTGCAGTGCGGGAGGGCTTTTTCGGAGAAATAGCTGCAGCCACGCAGAGCGCAGCTGCAGCGGTTAAGCTCTCTACGGGAAAAGATGGGCAATATGGCGCTGCCTTTGCCTTCGCACTCGCAGGGGATAATTCAGATGCCCAAACTCTTGCGGACGATCTGGAACGGCGCTTCCCGGAAGATACCGAAGTCCGGTTCAACTACGTTCCCGCTGTTCGTGCGCTGGTCGCGCTCAATCAAAGCGATCCTGCGAAGGCCATCGAACTGCTGCGCGTCAATCTTCCCTATGACCTTGGCGCGCCGTCGAGCGCCGATGTGGGTTTTTATGGACTCCTCTACCCGATCTATGTGCGTGGCGAAGCCGATCTGGCCCTGCGCAAGGGCGTGGACGCTGTTACGGAGTTCCAGAAAATCCTCGATCACCCTGGAATCGTGGTGAGCGACCCCGTGGGCGCGCTGGCTCGCCTGCAACTTGGCCGAGCGTACGCCATGACGGGAGACACCGCCAAAGCCAAAGCCGCCTATGAAGACTTCCTCACCCTCTGGAAGGATGCCGATCCAAACATTCCAATCCTTATTCAGGCCAAGTCTGAGTACGCCAAACTGGGTTGAATCTCCAGCCTGAATCTAATCGCTTTCAGCTTTCGTTCCTGCTCTGCGGGAGCGGCGCCGGAGGGGCCGGATATTCTGAGTGACTTCCGGATTGGCGACCACCCGGACAGAACGCTCAAGATTGCCGAGGCCACGATCGCGGCAAGCGAGCAGGCGATATGTTTCCCGGAGAGTAGAAGTGCGGCGCTGAAAGCTAAAACTCAAACGCCACTCCCGCAGTGGGAGTAATTGGCAATCCCTGCGCAGCCGTCACTGACCCCGAGGCGCTCGTGAAGATGGATCCCGGATTGTAGTGGTTCGTCGCGTTGAGCAGCTCTGCGTAGACGGCAAGCTTCCACCGTCGAAAGGCCCAATCTTTTTCCGCGCGGACATCGAGGCGCTGATAGTCGCCCAGCCGAAGCGAGTTGTTTTCGCTGCTGGAGGCCGGATAGCCGGAGCCGTAGAGAAACTTCCCGCCAAGGTTCAGCGTGGGCGTGAGGCGGTAGTTGGCGAAGAGATTCAGAGTGTGGCGCTGGTCTGCCAGGGTCGGATAGTAGGAGGACCAGGACTGAATCTGATACGGCCATGCACATGAACCGCAGTAGCTTTGACGCGCATAGGCGAGCGTGTAGCCGATCCAGCCGGAGAGGCGATTCGCGGTCCGGCTCTGCAAAACGATTTGCGCACCGCGCGAATAATCGCGGCTTATCGTCTGGAAGCCAGGATTCAGGAACAGGGAAGCGAAGGGACAACTGGCAGGTACAGACTGGTCGTAGGAATAATCGTCGTTTCGGTCGAAGAGCAGGAGCGTTACCCGCGTGCTCTCTCCCACGCGTTGCTCAAGCGCCGCGACGTAATGGTTGGCGGTTTGGAGCGACTCTGTATATTCCGGACAAGTGGTTGAAATATCCGCTTGCTCGGCCGGGAAATAGAACTGATGGTAACGCCCATAGCCGAGCTGCAACTGGGTAGCCGGGGCGACTTGCCATGCGGCTGAAATCTGCGGCGACAGAGGATGGACGTCGAACAATGCGGCGGTATCGAGGCGCAAGCCGCCGGCCAGGTGGACGCGGTTGCCGAACAAAGCCGACGACTGCTGCACATAGCCGTCGTTCTTCCAACCTTCCCCACTTCCCCCGGATTGCTGAATGGAGCCCGACATATAGACCGTATCCTCGGACGCGGCGCTGGCGCGGCGCGCCATCCATCCGCCTTCGAGCACCTGGTCCTTGCGCCAACTCCAAACCGCGCTGCCCGCAGCGACCCACTCCGCGTAATGGGCGTCGTCGAGCGGTTGTCCGCTGATGTTGGACTCGCTGCTGGGCTGTTGAAAATGCGCTCCATGCGCTTCGACCAGCAGGCGCGGATCCACGACCCAACGCCAGCCGATCCGCCCCATCATGAACTCGTCTGCGAGCCGATAAATATCATTCGGGCCGGGAGGCGTTGAAGGATTGATGAGCTGATACGACGTGGGGCCTCCGACTCCGTAGAAGTCGACGCTTTGATTGGGCGCGATGTCATAGTTCAATTTCAGATCCGCATCGTAAAACCCTACATCGTCGGACGTATCGTTCAATCTGTTTCGAAAAAGATAGCTGAGATAACTCTTGCGCGCGGAAGCCAGCCACGAACCTAGTTTTCTCCCGCCCAGTGGTCCTTCTCCATCCACCTCAGAGTCCGCCAGCCCGGCCGAGATGCGATAAAGCGGCGCAGTGCGGCTGCCGTTGCGGGTCTCGAGTTCGAGCGCGGCCCCCACGTCGTCGCCGTACTTCTCCGGATACGCCGCAGGCAGCAACTGAATGTTCTGGAAGGTCTCGGCGGTGAAGATGCTTAGCGTCGCGCCCTCCACCTGCGTGATCTCGACTCCGTGAAAGGGGGAGGGAACCAGGATGCCGTCGATGTAAATGCCAACGTTCTGGTACTGCGCGCCCATCACCGAAAACTGCGCGAAAAAGTCGTTGTTGCCCGCAGCAGAAACGCCGGGCAACGCCTGGATCGAGCGAAACGGGTCGTCGGCCAGCACCGTAGAGGTTTGGCGGATCTCTTCGGCGGTTAAATCCGTCTTCAGGATGGCTGGGGAATCGGATCCCTGAAACTTATCGCCCTTCACCTCAACGGTGTCGGTGCGTGTGACGTTGTCGGGCGTCAGGGTAATCTCGAAATCTTTCGTCTCCTCTCCCGCCGCCAATGAAAACCTGACGTTGACGAGCCAGTAGCCCACGGCGTTCGCCTGAAGCGTATATTCCCCGGGAGCGAGGCCGGCAATCACGAAGCCTCCACCGTCCCCGGTGATTGTTTGCTGCTGGAGCTCCAAAATGGAAACCTGCACGCGGGCCAGAGGCTCACCTCGGACGCCGACAACGTTGCCGCGAATTTCGGCCGCAAATAAGGAGCTTGGTAAACAGGAGCTCGCCGCGAAGAAGATCAGGAGGAGTGCGAAGAAGACGGGCACTTCTCGCTTTACCGGCGGGCCGGAAAAACGACGAACACACCGAAGCGAGGTCTTGATGGCAAACACGCTATAGCCATAGAAACCGGTTGCGAACAGAATAGCCGCCAGAAAGAAGGCTGTATGATTCAATGCGCGGAATTATACACCTGAGCCGGTCTCCCGAATGGAGGGGAATTGCAAATCCTCTACGTGTGATGGTGGAAGCCCAAAAGAATTCGGTCGTGTTGCCGGCAATTCGGAAGTTACCAGTCGATCAATTACGTTTGCCTGGTGCCTGGGGGAAGATGGCGTGCCGATGCGGCGAATCATACTCTTTCATTGCCGCCGGTTTCCTAGAACGTGTTTCATAAATGGCCTATCTAGCCGACCCGAATCCCGCAGGAATTAAAGCCCGGCAATTTTACTGCCTTTTTCGGCACGACTGAAGTCGTGCCCTGATACAAAACCGCTCCGCCAGGACTCATCAAACGCTTCTCGCTGCGGGCGGCGGCGGAGTTCGAGCTCGATGACGCCGAGCGTTTCGTTCTCCGGGGCGGGCTTGCCGACTCAGGCGGGGATTGCGAGGCGCATGACCTGTGTTTGCGGTTCGGGAATCGGCAGGCCGTCCTCGCGCATTCCAGTAATGTGCATTTCTATGGCTTCGCGCAGCAATTGTTTGGTCTGAGGAAGGGTTTTCGCGGCTACGCCCAGCCCCGGAAGGTCTGGAAGATAGGCGCTCCAGCCGGTCGATGTTCTCTCGAATACAGCCGCATATTCCTTCATTTCAGTCCTGCCTGCTTGAGAATGTTTCCGAAGGTTCCCTTGGCCATTTCCTGCGATGGGTGACCCGCCACGGTGACGCGGCAGCTCTTCACGGGGTGCTTGAACTGACGATGGCTGTCTTTTTGCGCTACCTGAAACCATCCATCATCCCGAATCAGCTTGAGCACATCTCGAACTTTCATGCGGGCAGCCCAATGCCTGAGCTCATTATAGCGCTGAGCGAAATGCGGGCCTCCGCGGCGGCTTATTACGGCCGGCGGCGGAGTTCCAGCTCGGCGACGCGAGCGCAAAGACAGGGACCAAAATGCAGGGACCAAGGGAACAAGGGAACGAGGGAACAAAGGAACAACAAGGCGGGGGACGAGGGGCTGGTGGCCAGAGCGGGGAGAGCGCCCAGAAAAAAAAGACGGCACGAACGGTCTAGCTGTTCGTGCCGGGAGGCCAGTGACGCAAACTACTTCCGGTTTGGAGAACCTTCTCCATAACCGGAATAAATACACGATAGCATAGATTCGAATAAATGCAAATACAAAATTCAAAATTTATTTTTTGCGAACCTGCAAACCAATCTTCCATGGGCGCATCAAAAGCAACGCACAAATGGAGGCAGATTGCGGGTCAGAGCGGAGCGGAACGGGAGGGATCGCCGATGATCGATCGTTTTGTTGGACATTTAACTTTTTTGCAATCAATCAGTTGATTGAATTTTCTGAACAGTAGCTCGCGACGTTTTAGGGTGATGGAGATGGGGAGATTGGCGCTCGGGCCGGGGTTGCTGGGGAGCGCAGGGCGGCGCGTCGAGACCGGCAAGAGCGCGCCTGGAGGCAAAATCGGTGCAAATCCAGATTTGCGGAGAAAATGAGGACCCCGCTTGTAGGAGTTTGATTCCCACATTGCGGGAAACGATGCGTGCGGGTTCTATTGGGAAAGTTTTTGCGCCTGGGAGGCCAGATCGAAGTCCTTCTGGGTGAGGCCGCCGGCATCGTGGGTGGTGAGAGCGAGGCGGACGCGGTTGTAGCGGATATCGATATCGGGATGGTGACCGGCCAGCTCGGCCAGCTCGCCGACCTGGTTGACGAAGCGCAGGGACGCGACGAAATCGTTGAATTGAAAGGTCTTTACGAGCTCACCGGCTACGACTTGCCAGCCTGCGAGGGCGGCCAGGCGGGATTGGGCTTCATCAAGGGAAAACGGCTGCATGGGTTTGGCTCCTTGCCGGGTTGATCGAGATTGCTCGGGTCGAGTGCTTACGCTCCGGCGGCCTTTGCCATGTCGAAGGCGGAAGAGCGCTTTTTCTGGCCGCTGATCTCGGAACGTAGCTCCTGCCAGAGCTCGTTGGGGATCTTGAGAAAGACCTCGACGACGGCGGGATCGAACTGCGATCCGGAGCAGCGCAGGATTTCTTCGCGGGCGAAATCGAAGTTGCTGGCCTTGCGATAGGGGCGGTCGCTGGTGATGGCGTCGAGGGTATCGGCGACGGCGAAGATGCGGGCCCCGACGGGAATCTCGCGCCCGCGGAGACCGTTGGGATAGCCGGTGCCGTCGAAATGCTCCTGATGGCAAAAGACGATTTCGGCGGCGCCGGCGAGGAAGGGAATCTTGCGCAGCATTTGATAGCCGCGGGCGCAATGTTCGCGCATCATTTCCCGCTCGTGCTGGTCAAGCGCGCCGGGCTTGCGGAGAATCTCGTCGGGGATGGCCATTTTGCCGACGTCGTGCAGGAAGGCGCCGCGGGCAATGATCTTGATTTCCTCGGGAGGAATGCTCATGGCGCGGGCCAGGGCGATGGCGTAGGCGGTGACGCGCTTGGAGTGGCCTTCAGTCTCAGAATCCTTGAGGTCGAGGGCGTCGCCGAGCGCTTCGAGGGTGACGTCGTAGGAGTGCTCCAGATCCTCCATGGCGTGGCGCAGCATTTCGGTGCGGGCGCGGACCATTTCTTCGAGACTTTGATGGTAGCTTTCGGTCTCCTCGAGGGCGCGGCGATGGCTGAGCGCGCGCTCCACGGTGCCGAGCAATTGCTCGCTCTCGAAGGGCTTGAGGAGATAGTCATAGGCGCCGCGGCGCATGGCGTCGATGGCCACGGTGATGTCGTGGATGGCGGTAACCATGACGACGGGAAGATTGGGCTGGTGAGCGTGAATGCGGTCGAGCAGGGCGATGCCGTTGACATCCTGCATCACGATGTCAGTGAGCACCAGGTTGAAGTTGTTGAGCTCGAGAGCTTCGAGGGCCTCATTGGCTCCGCCGGCGAGCTCGACGGAAAATCCCCGGCGTTCGAGCGCAGCGGCAATCATGGTCCGCACGGGGGCTTCATCATCGACGACAAGAATGCGCACGAGCCTGCGCGCGGCCTGTTCGGCGCTGAAGGCGGCCGCGGGGTCGGGCCGTCTTATTTCTACCGACTTCGGTCCCAAACGCCTGCCCCCATCCTTTTCGCGCACGCTTTACCCCTGAATTGCCGGATTCGATGCCGGCAACTCAGCCCGGCAGCGTTGACCTGCTCTCAAATCGAACGCGAACTCTGCTGCGGTTGCCAATCGTCGCAGGCGCTTGCGCGATCCCCTAGTGTGTACGCGCTTCGCGTGCCTCGTGTTCCGTGGAATTGCAGGTCGCAGAGAAGAAGCCGACAAAGTTGCGCAACGCGGAGGAGGCACCTGTTCGATAAAACGGTCACGACTGGCCCGAAGGAAGGCATCTTGCCACGATCAAAGCTACGCCCGAACATAGCCGCGCAAACGCAGGGAGCGGCCCGCCAGGTCTTCATTGCTTACCAGAGGTTAGCACCTCGGCAACCCGTTCTCAACGTTCCGAACGTAACCAGTGGAGACGGGAATCTACTGCGTCACTTCCAATCGTGAGGCAGCGCGCCGGCAGGCTTGTGCTGGGTGACTTCCGCGTAGGTAATGGCAAAGTCGGTGCCTAGATCCCTGGGAATCCAGTTGCGGTCGCGCTCGGGGAGGGCGGGAACGATCTGCTGGAGGGTCTTGCCGGCGCGGACCTGCTGCTTGACGGCCGCATAAAGATCCTGCAAAAACGCCTGCTGGCCGGAGAGAATCTCAGGGCCGCCCGCGTCTCCGTGGCCGGGCAGGACATGGAGGGGCTCAAAGGCGAGGGCAACAGCGAGAACGCGCGGCCAGTTCTCGATATTGGCGTCCCAGAGCTTGTTGCGGGGGCCGTTGACGGCCGCGTCGCCGGTGCAGAGGATGCGTTCCTTGGGGAGCCAGACAAAGCCGTCGCCGCGCGTGTGCGCCCAGCCGAGAAAGTAAAAGCGGACCTCGCGGGAGCTGTCTTTGAGGATGAAGGGGCTCTGGCGAAAGAGGAGCTGGGGACGGGGAGCGTCAGTGAGGTTGAGGGAGCGGACATCGTCGCGCTCTTTCGCGGTGTCGCGCCAGCGTTTGGGTTCGTAGCGGTCCATCTCGTCGGCGACGCCCTGGTAGGCGAAGGTGGTCGCGCCGGCCTGGGTCCACACGATGTTGCCGTAGGCGTGATCGCGATGCGCATGGGTATCGAAGACGAAGCGGACGGGTTTGGGCGAGAGCTGGGAGATTTGGCTGACGAGCTCGCGGGCGCGGCCGGGATAATTGGCGTCGACCACGATCAGGTAATCGCGCATCTCGATGACGATGTTGTTGCAGTAGCCTTTGGAGGCGTCGCCGGGGAGAAACCAGACGCCGTCAGCGATTTTCTGGGCGTTGAGAGAGTTGGGTTGGGCGGGGGCGGAGACGGTAAGGAAAAGAGCGAAGACGATCGGGATGAAAGTGTTTGCGCTTCCACCCATCGCGCAAAGAAGCCGTGCGATGGATGGGGCACGGAAGAATCTGCGCGGGATCATGAGGATTTCGGCGGGCGCTTGGCGCGGCGCGAGGCGGCCCAGCCCTCAATGTTGGCCTGTTTGGCGCGACTGACAGCGAGCGCGTCGGCGGGCACGTCCTTGGTGATGCAGGAGCCAGCGCCGATGTAGGCTCCATCGCCGACGGTGACAGGCGCGACGAGGGTCGAGTCGCTGCCCACAAATGCGTCCTTGCCGATGCGCGTCACGTGCTTGTTGACGCCGTCGTAGTTGCAAGTGATGGTGCCTGCGCCGATGTTGGCGCCTTCGCCGATCTCCGCGTCGCCGAGGTAGGTGAGATGGTTGGCTTTTGCGCCTTTGCCGAGCTTCGCCTTCTTGGTTTCGACAAAGTTGCCCACGTGCGCGTTTTCGCCGATCTCGCTGCCCGGGCGGAGGTGAGCGAAGGGACCGATCTGCGCGCCGTCGGCGATGGTGGAATCCTCAAGTACACAACTCTGGCGAATGAGAACGCCATTGCCGAGCGTGCAGTTTTCGATCACGGAGAAAGAGCGGATGCGGCAGCCGGAGCCGACGCGCGTCTTGCCCAGCAACTGCACAAATGGCTCGATGATCGTGTCCTCGCCAACCTCTACATCGGTATCGATGATGCACGTATCCGGACGGTCGATTTTGACGCCGGCTTCGATCAGCCGCCAGGCCGGCTCGTGCAGAAAGGGGCTCGTCCCTGCTCCGAACGCGAGCCGCCGCGTTCCAGCCTCTGCCACGTTCTGATGCGGTTCGCGCTTCAGTTCGTCGCGAATCTGCTTCAGCTTCAGGCCGCGCTCCTCGAGTATCTGCGCCGCAAAGCATTTTTCCTCGCGCAGCACCCCCAGGAGCAAATGCTCGGTTCCGATGTGCTTGTGACCCAACCGCTGCGCCTCTTCGGCCGCATAAGCGAGCACTCGCTTGCTCTCGTTGGAGAGCGGCAGATCGACGGCCGTCGCTACTTTCTCGCGGATGACGGTGTGTTCGTTGATCTGCTTCCGGATCGACTCCACCGAGGCATGCGCGCGCAGGAAGCGGTTGGTCAGGGCCTTGTCTTCGCGCAACAGTCCGAGCAGCAGGTGCTCGGTCTCGATCGTTGGCAAGCCGTACTGGCTGGCCTCGTATCGCGCGAAGAAGATCACGCGCCGGGCTTTTTCCGTATACCGCTCGAACATGACGTGCTCCTGTCTCACCTTTCAACCTAGAGCGGTCGCATATATCATTGGACCGATTGAAAAACGTCCCTCAGGGGTTAAAACCCCGCTGTTTATGCACCCTTTGTCGCACGGCTAAAGCCGTGCCCTTTCAAAACCGGATTTATGCAGCCAGTTCTAGTTGCTTGGGCCCGGTGCTGCCTTTGGCCGCGACGGGCGCGGGATGGTGATGTCGATGGGTTGTGGCGCGCCCATGCCGAGAGCGTCGACGGGGGGCGCGATCTCAGAGCTGTTGCCGACGACGAGCACGGCCAGTTTTTCAGGATGAATGTATTTTTTCGCAGCCGCAGTTACGTCCTGGAGCGTGACTTTCTCGAGGGCGGCGCGATAGGTTTCGAGATAATCGGCCGGGTAGCCGTAGAACTCAAGCTTTTCGCGCTCGGCGAGGATTTTGTCGCGCGTGTCGTAGCGGAAGAGGAACGAGTTGAGGATGTCGTCCTTGGCGCGCTGCAGCTCGGCTGGAGTAAACGGCTTTGTGTTGAGGCCGGCAATTTCGGCTTCGGCGGCCTTGGTGGCATCGACGGTGGAAACGCTCTTGGTGAGCACTTCAACGCGGAAGGCTCCGGGGTGGTCATAGGGCAGATCGAAGCCGCCGCCAACGGCGTAGGCAAGCCCCAACTGCGTACGGACTTTCTGGAAGAGACGGCTGCCAAAACCGCCGCTGAGAATTTCATCCATGATGACGATGGCGGGCACGTCGGGATTATGGCGGTCCGTGCCGAGGGCCACGATCTGCACGTTGGACTGATTCACGTCTTCCTTCTCGATGAAGTATGCGCCGGGCCTGGGTCCGGCGAACTCATCGTGACGCGGCGGCGCGGGAGTGGCGGGCGGAAGGGGCTCGAAGACCGCGCGGACTTTGGCTTCCATGGCGGCGGGATCGAAGTCGCCGCTGATGCCGACGATCAACTTGCCTTTGAGCGTGCGATCGTGCCAGGCCTGCAGATCGGCAAGAGTGACGGAGGCCATGGTGGCGAGCTCCGGCTGGCGCGTGTAAGGACTGTTGACGCCGTAGACGAGCTTGACGGCTTCGCGCTCGGCAATTTCGCCTTCGTCGTCGTTGCGGCGCACGATGGCCGTGGCCTCCTGCTGCTTGGCCAACTGCAACTTTTCCGAACTGAACTTGGGATGGAACAGGAGATCCATGGCCAGCGAGAACACCTGGTCGGCATCGCCCTTCAGCGAATCCCAGGAGAGCGCGGTCGAGTCCTCGTCGCCTTCGGTTTCAATGTGCGCAGCCTTGGCTTCGAGCAGATCGTCCATGGCGTCGCCGTCCATCTTTTCCGAACCACTAGTGCGCCACGCCTGGCGATAGATGCCGATGAGGCCGGCCTTGGAGGGATCGATGTCGCGCGCGCCGCCGGGAATGAGCACACTGCCGGAGACGAAGGGCAGCTCATGGTCTTCCTGAAGGAAGATCACGATGCCGTTCTTGAGCTCGATGCGTTTGGGCTGCTGCGGATGGAATTCGTGCAGCGTGGGGATGGGGATTTGCTCCCAGGGTTTTGATTGCTGGGCGGAAAGGCTCGACGGCGCGGCGACGGCGAGCACAGCGACGGCGAGTGTAATTCTACCCAAAAGGCACTTCAGCGACATATCAACTGCACCCGGCCGAGTCCCCTCAGGGGCTGAAGCCCGCCGTCTGTTTTTCGAAGTTACGGCACGGCTGAAGCCGTGCCCTTTCAAAGCCGAAACGTCGTCCTGGTTTACAACCTGATCTCTGATCGCTGTTCTCCGATCTCTGTTCCTCATTGCGCGCCTCCATTGTTCTTTGCATCCGCGGGCTTCTTTTCATCCGGCGGGGGCTCGGTGTCGATTTCGGCGCTGGTGCGGTTGGAATCCACGAAAACCTTATTGGCTACGCGGCGGATGTCGGCCTTGGTGACTTTGTCGACTTCGTCGAGCTCAAGGAAGAGCTGACGCCAATCGCCGTAGCGGGTCTGGTAGTCGGCCAGCGAGCTGGCGAGTCCCTGGTTGTCGGCCAGGCCGCGGAGGAGATCGGCGCGGGTGCGGGTCTTGTACATTTGGAGCTCCGCATCGGTGACGTCGGCGGTTTTGAGCTTCTCAATTTCTTTATGGATTGCGTCGCGCATCTCGGCCGGCGTGTGGCCGGGCACCGGAAATGCGTAGAAGGCGAAGAGGCTCGGATATTTTTCGCCGGGGAAGGGGCTGAAGCCCTCGGCCTGGGCGGCGATCTGCTGCTGCTCGACGAGGCTGCGATAGAGGCGCGAGACGCGGCCGTTCGACATGATGTCGCTGATGGCGTCGTAGACGGCGTCGTCGGGATCGCGATAGCTGGGCCGATGATAGCCCTCGAGATAGAACGGCTGGGTCTGTTCGCGAATGATGACGGATTTTTCAGCAAACTGCGGCGGTTCAACGGTGGTCATCTCTTCCGGCTTGGGACCGCCGGGAACGCGGCTGAAGTATTTTTCCAGCATCGGCATCGCGGTTTTGGTGTCCACATCGCCCACGACGGCGACAACGATATCGCCGCCGACGTAATACTTCTTGTGGAAGGCCATGGCCTCAGTGGCGTTGATCTGACTGACCTCGCTGGGCCAGCCGATCTCGCTGCGCTTATAGTTGTGCGCAACATAGGCCGTGGCCACGAACTGCTCGACAAGCCGCCCGATGGGATCGGAGTCGACGCGCATGCGCCGCTCTTCGATGACCACATCGCGCTCCTTGTAGAACTCGCGGGGCACGGCATCGGCCAGACGGCTCGACTCCATCCAGGCCCACAGCTCCAGGCGGTTTTCCGGCATCGACCAGAAGTACTGCGTGTCGTCGAGGCCGGTTTCGGCGTTCAGACCGTCCGCGCCGTTCTCTTCGGCAACCTCAGTGAACTGATTGGGGATGACGTATTTCTCGGCCTCGGCCTGCGCCTCGAGAAACGCCTGGTGCAGCGCCTTCAGTTTTTCTTCGCTGCGGCCGATGGGCTTCAGATATTCGGCCTCGTAGGCGTCGTTGGCGGCTTCCACTTTTTCGAGGGCGACTTTCTCGGCGGCGTAATCGGTGGTTCCGATCTGGGTGGTTCCCTTGAAGGCCAGATGCTCAAACATGTGCGCGAGGCCGCTCTCGCCGGAGGGGTCGTTGACGTCGCCCGCGTCAATGAATGTGGTGTAACTGAAGACCGGCGCATCGTGGCGCTCGCAGATGATGAGCGTGAGCCCGTTGGGAAGCACCTTGACGGTGGTGCGCTGCTCAAAACTCTTCAGATCCTGGGCATGGACGCCGCTCCATGCGGCAACGGCCAGAGCCACGCCGACAAAGCCCACCCAATGCCGGGAAAAAGACTTCGACTGCATCGAACCTCCTTGAGCGAAGGAACCCGATTCACGCGCATCCGCTCTCTTCCAAGCTATTGCCCGCAGGCGGGGCCGTCAAACGCAAATTGGGCGGCCTGGCCCGACGAAAACTGCGAAAGAGGGCGGCAAAATCAACTAACTATATAATCGGAGGCATGGCGGCGGGAAGACCAGGGAGCGAGGGAGCGAGTGAGCCAGTGAGCGCGGCAGGACAAATCACGGAGGCCGGAGCAGCGGCGAAGCTCGGCGCGCTGGAAGCGCGGCTCCGCGAGCTCAAAAGCGTGATGGTGGCCTACTCGGGCGGAGTGGACTCGGCATTTCTTGCGGCCACGGCGCATCGCGTGCTGGGCGAGCGGATGCTGGCGGTGCTGGCCGATTCGGCGTCGCTGGCGCGGCGCGATATGGAGCAGGCGCTCGCGTTTGCGCAATCGCTGGGCATGCCGCTCGAAGTGATTGCCACCGAAGAACTCGACCGGCCGGAGTATGCGCGCAACGACGCGAGTCGCTGCTTCCATTGCAAGGACGAGCTTTTTCTGGTGATGGAGAAGCTGGGCGCGAAGTTGGGTTTCACACACATCGCCTACGGGATGAATGCCGACGACACGCGGGATTACCGGCCGGGGCAGCGCGCAGCGGAAGAGCATGCGGTGCTGGCGCCGCTGGCTGACGCGGGCATGACGAAATTGGAAGTGCGCGCACTGGCCAGGGCGGCCGGCTACCCGGTGTGGGATCGTCCCGCTGCGCCGTGCCTTTCGTCGCGCGTGGAGTACGGGCGCACGGTGACGCGCGAAGTACTTGAACAAGTAGAACGCGGCGAGGAGAGCCTGCGGCAGTTGGGATTTCGCGAGTTGCGCGTGCGGCACCACGGCGAGCTGGCGCGCGTGGAGATTGCGCGCGAAGAGTTGCCGCGAGCGCTGACCATGGAGATGATGAACGCGATTACCGCGGCGTTGAAGCAGGCCGGGTTCAAGTACGTGACGCTCGATTGCCAGGGCTTTCGGTCCGGTTCGATGAATGCGGTGCTTCCGGTTGAGGTGCTGGCGCGGAAGGGCGCCTGAATCGATCTCCCACCCTAGACGCTCAGCTACCCCACGGACGAGGACCTGTTCGCGGGGACCCCGGCGATCGCGTTTAGGAAGGGGCACCCACATCGTCATTTCACCACTCATACCTCCGGCGATTTAGAATCACAAAGCGATGCGTATCGGCTATCTGGAGTGCTTTTCCGGGATCAGCGGCGACATGCTGCTGGGCGCGCTTGTGGACGCGGGCGTTCCCTTCGACGTGCTTGCGGGCACGGCGGCGGCGCTCGGTGTGGGCGCGCGCCTGGAGGTGCGCAAAGTGGACCGCGGCGGGCTGGCGGGGATCAAAGTCGACGTGGAAGTGCAGGGAGCAAGGGAGCAAGGGAGCAAGGGAGCGGAACCCTCACACTCACACTCAGATTCACACTCGCACTCGCACGAAGCTCACGACCACGAGCACCGCTCGCATGAAGCGGAGCCGGCGCATTCCAGCCACGAGCACGAACACCCTACGCACGAACACGAGCAAACCGCGCATACGCCGCACCGATCGCTGTCGACGATTCTCGAGATCATCGAGGCTGCGCCGCTGAAGGACACGGTGAAGCAGCGCGCGGCGCGGGCGTTCCAGTTGCTGGGCGAGGCGGAGGCGGCGATTCACTCCATTCCGATCGAGAAAGTGCATTTTCACGAGGTCGGCGCGGTGGACACGATTATCGATATTGTGTGCGCGGCGGCGGGAAGCGAGGCGCTGAATGTTGACCGCTGGATGGCGTCGCCCTTAAACGTAGGCAGCGGAACGGTGAAGTGCCAGCACGGGACGTTGCCCGTGCCCGCGCCGGCGACGTTGGCCTTACTGGGCGATGCGCCGGTGTATGCGGCCGGTGCGCCGATGGAGCGAGTGACGCCGACGGGCGCGGCGCTGCTGCGGATGCTGGATGTTCAGTATGGGCCGCTGCCGGCGATGCGCGTGACGGCGCGCGGCTACGGAGCCGGAGGGCGCGACACGCCCGGCGAGCCGAACCTGCTGCGGCTGCTGGTAGGCGAAGCAGAGGATGCGGCCGCCGGAGCGGAGCCAATAGCAATCATTGAAACGGTGATCGACGACGCCACGCCGCAGTTGCTGGCCTATGTGAGCGAGTTGCTGCTGGAGTCTGGCGCGTGGGACGTGTACCGCGCCGCAGTGCAGATGAAAAAGGGCCGCACGGGCGTGCAGATGACCGTGCTGTCGAGTCCGGAAAAACTGCCGACGCTGCGCGATCTGCTGCTGCGCGAGACCACGACGATCGGCCTGCGCTGGCGGCTCGAAAATAAAATGGCCCTCGACCGCGAATTTGCCGAGGTGGACACCGAGTGGGGCAAGGTGCGGATCAAGGTGGCGCGCTGGCCTTCGGGCGAGGTGGCCAACGCGTCGCCGGAGTACGAGGTGTGCCGCAATTTGGCGCGCATGCACAAGGTTCCGCTGAAACAGGTGATGCAGGAAGCGATGAGGGCCTGGGCTGAGCGGACAAAGAAACTTTAGGGTAGAAAGAATTCCCTCAGGGGCTAAAGCCCCGTCGCTTTGCTTGTGTTTTTCGGCACGACTAAAGTCGTGCCCTTTCAAAACAAGGAGTCTTCGGCACTGCTAAAGTCGTGCCCTTTCAAAACAAGGAGTCTCTCCGCAGCCTTTAAGGTCGTGCTCTTTCACGCTTGCCTTCGCGGAGAATTCTCGCGGGAACGGGGCGCGGGAACGGGAATCGAGGAGTTCTGATGGATCGCGCGCAAATTGAAGCATTGCTCAACGATGTTCATGCGGGATCGACCAGCGTGGCCGATGCGCTGGAGCGGCTGCGTAATTTGCCTTTTGAAGATTTGGGATTTGCCAAGGTCGATCACCATCGCGCGCTGAGGACCGGCATGCCGGAGGTGATTTTTTCCGAGAGCAAAACGCCGGCGCAGGTGGCAGCGATTTTTGCGCGCATGGCGAGAGCCGGGGGCAATGTGCTGGCCACGCGGGCATCGCGCGAGGTGTATGCGGCGGTGCGGGCTGCCGAAGCCCGCGATCAGGGGCCGCGCGCGGAGTTTCACGAAGCGGCGCGCGCCATTACGCTTAAGCAAACCGATGCGCCCGCAGGCAAGGGAACCGTGGGCGTAATTTGTGCCGGAACGAGCGACCTGCCCGTGGCCGAAGAGGCCGCTGTGACGCTGCGGCTGATGGGCAACACCGTGGAGCTGGTGGCCGACGTGGGCGTGGCGGGCATTCATCGGCTGCTGGCGCAGCAGCACACGTTGCAATCGGCGCGCGTGCTCGTGGTGTGCGCGGGCATGGAAGGCGCTTTGCCCACTGTGGTCGGCGGCCTGGTGAATGCGCCGGTGATCGCGGTTCCCACCAGCGTGGGATACGGCGCGTCGCTGGGCGGGGTGGCGGCGCTGCTGGGTATGTTGAACACCTGCGCGCCCAACGTCTCCGTGGTCAATATAGATAACGGATTCGGCGCGGCGTGCATTGCGTCGCTCATCAATCATCTGTGAGAGAGCGTGCCGAGGCGGTGCGGCTTGCGAGAATTAAGTGCGCCGCGCGCTCCAACCTCCGGTAGGTGATCCAGATCACTGTTTGACACTCCCCTGAGCCCTGATGATGGCGGCCTAGGTTTAAACCTACGTGCGGCGTGCGGAGGAGTGCGTGACGGGTTCCCGATGGCAGAGAGTACGCAGGACTTCGCAGATCTTTTTTCTGCTGCTGTTTCTCATGCTGCTGGTGTTTACTTCGCTGCGCGCCATGCCGGGCACGACCAGCGACATCCACGTGCGCGGGCCGGTGCGGCTGTTCTTCGAGTGGGACCCACTGGTGGCGTTGACCAATGCCCTGGCAGGCCACGCGCTCTATCGCGGCCTGTTATGGAGCCTGATCATCCTCGTGCCCACGTTGTTTCTCGGCCGCTTCTTCTGCGGCTGGATATGCCCCATGGGCACGCTGCAACACTATGTGGGCGACTCGCCGTCGGAGTCGAAGCGCGGCAAGCGGCGCATTGAGTCGAATCGATATAAGCGCTGGCAGACGATCAAATATGTAGTGCTGCTGGCGGGCCTGGTGGCCGCGACATTCGGGTCGATGGTGATCGGCTGGCTCGATCCATTTAGTTTGTTAGTGCGCTCCATCGGACTCTCGTTTTTGCCGGCATTTAACTACGTGGTGCGCGCGGCGCTGACGCCGCTCGAAAACAGCCGCATTGCAGCGATCAAAGCCACAGGCGGGATCATTCACGCGGTGCTAGGCGCGTTTCTGCTGGAATTCCGGCAGGCGCATTTTACGCAGGGGATTTTCCTGGGCGCATTGTTCCTCGCGATTCTCGTATTGAGTCTGCGCGTCACGCGATTCTGGTGCCGCGCGATTTGCCCGCTGGGAGCGCTGCTGGGCGTGGTGTCGCGGTGGTCGGTGCTGGGACTCGACAAGGATCCGGAGGCGTGCAACAACTGCAACCGCTGTCTGCTGCACTGCCAGGGCGGCGACGATCCCATCGGCGGCGCGCCGTGGCGCAAATCCGAGTGCCTGATGTGCATGAACTGCGTAGGCAGCTGCCCCGATCATGCGCTCAAGTTCCGCTTCTTCCGGGCAAATCCCAAACAGGTGGCATCGCCCGACCTGGGACGGCGGCGCACGATTACCGGCATTGCGGCGGGCGTGGCCGCGGTTCCATTGATGCGCGCCAACACGGGCCTGGGCAAAAGCCGCAACGAACATCTGCTGCGCCCGCCGGGGGCGCTCGATGAGCCGGATTTTCTCGGGCGTTGCATTCGCTGCGGCGAATGCATGAAGGTGTGCCCCAACAACGCACTGCAACCGGCGCTCATTGAGGCCGGCATCGAAGGGCTGTGGACGCCGACGCTTGTGCCACGCATCGGCTACTGCGAGCCGAGTTGCGTGCTGTGCTCGGAGGTTTGCCCGACCGGCGCCATCTGGCAGATTACGCCGAAGGAAAAAGGCTGGGTGGTGGGCGTGGGCGCTGCGCAGAATCAGCCCATTCGATTGGGCACGGCATTTTACGACCGCGGGCGCTGCCTGCCGTGGGCCATGGCCACCGATTGCATTGTGTGCGAGGAGTGGTGCCCGGTGTCGCCCAAGGCGATTTATGTGGAAGAGGCCGAGGTGGTGGATGCGGCGGGAAAGACAAAGACGCTGAAACAGCCGCGCGTGGATCCGAGCCGGTGCGTGGGTTGCGGCGCCTGCGAATTCGCCTGCCCGCTGCAGGAACATCCTGCCGTGTACGTGACAAGCATTGGCGAAAGCCGCTCCCCCAGCAGCCAGATCCTGCTAACCCGCAAGTAAAGGAGAACGATCAGAGTATGTTTGGGCCAGAAAGATGGAAGTCAGCGATTGCGGTGATTGCGATTGCGGCATTGGCCGCGAGCGCGGGATGCAAGAAGAAAGCCGTCGATCCCATGCCGCCGTCGGGAGCGGTGGCGGGATGGGAGAAATCGGCCGACACGCGCGTGTATGCGGCCAAGGACCTTTGGCAGTACATCGACGGCGACGCCGAGCAGTACCTCGCGGCCGGCGTGGTTTCCACCTCGACGTCCGACTACAAGTACCAGAACCAGTTGGACGCAGTGGTGGACGTTTACACGATGGGAGATTCCGCGGGCGCGCGCAAGATTCTGGAGTCGGGGGGTTCGAGCGGGGCCAAGAACGTACAAGTGGGAGACGCGGGGATCGCGTACGAGCAGAGCGTGACGTTTCGCAAAGGCCCGTACCTGGTGCGCATTGTGGCCTATGAATCCACGCCCAGTGCGCAGCAGGCGTTGCTGGCGCTGGCGCACGGCGTGGAAGCAAGGCTATAGGTTTGTGACCGCGCGATCTCGTACCGATCCCGGGACGCGTGCGAGTCAGGAGATCAGCACTACATCCGGTCTGGAGACCGGCGGCACAAGGCAAGGGGAACGATGAAAAGCCGTAGAGAGTTTTTGATTGGGGCAGCGACGGGCGCGGTGCTGCTGGGTTCGCCGGCCGCGCGAGACAGTATGGCACTTGCCGCGATAACGGCGGGCAAGTCCAAAGTGGTGATCGCGCGCGATGCGTCGCTACACGGCACCGGAGCGCAACCCGACGAGCAGCGCGTGCTGAATCTTCTCGACAAGGCCATGGCTGCCTACACCGGGCGCCACAACCCTGTTGACGCGTGGAAGAGCATCATTCCTGCCAGTATTCTTGCCGGGAAAACCATCGGGCTGAAGGTGAACGGACTGGGCGGGCGCGGCATTTCGACGCACGCGGCGCTGACCCTTGCGGTTGCCGAGCGCTTGCAACAGGCCGGCGTGCACGCGGGAAATATTTTGATATGGGAGCGCGACGCGCGCAGCCTCGCAGCCTGCGGCATGACGGTGAACATCGATGCCAGCCGCATGCGCTGCTACGGCAACGACGTGGGCGGCTACGAGGACCAGCCTGTGCAATGCGGCGCGACGCAGATTCGCCTTGCGAAGATTCTTACCCGCGAGTGCGCGATGGTGATCAACTTGCCCATTCTCAAGGATCACGAGATGGCGGGCATTACGTTTTCGATGAAAAACATGTACGGGGTGGTCGACAAGCCGTTTGTGCTGCACGCGAACAACTGCAATCCCGGCGTGGCGGATTTGAGTGCGATTGCGGTGGTGCGCGAGAAAGTTTGCTTCACGATCGGCGATGCGATTTCGTCGGTTTACGATGGCGGTCCGGGATTCAAACCGGAGCGGTTGTGGTATCCGAACGCGCTGGTGGTGGGCGAAGATCGCGTGGCTGTGGATCACACCGCTTGGGGAATGATTGAAAAGCAACGCGCTGAGGCGGGAGTGCCAACGCTCGAAGCGGTGGGACGCAGGCCCGATTACATTGCGGCGGCGGCAGACGCGGCGCACCGGCTGGGGACAAATGATCCGGGGCGTATCCGGCTTGTAGAAGTGTAAAGAAGGGAACGGCATGGCGGATGAAGGCGACAGACTCGTGATGCTCGATGCAGGCGCGGCGCCAACGATGACGCGACGCGAAGCCATGCTGCAGGTGCTGCGCGCTGGGGGCGTGGCCGCCGGCGCGGCGGGCCTGGGCTTCTGGCTGAGCGAGCGCAGCAGCCGGCCGATTCCCGAGCAGGCCCAGCACGCGCGGCGCGATCATCGCGTGGCCGCTGATGCCGAGTGGCCGCAGATGGCGGTTGTCCAAGGCGGAGAGCCGCGGGCGCTTGCGGTGCAGGCGATTGCAAATCTTGGTGGAATGGCGCGGTTCATCGGCAAGCAGGACGTGGTGGTGCTGAAGCCGAACATTGCATGGGACCGCACGCCTGAGCAGGCGGCGAACACCAATCCCGATCTCGTTGCGGAAGCCGTCCGGCAGTGCTGGCAGGCGGGAGCGAAACGAGTAATTGTGACCGACGTGAGCTGCAATGAGCCGCGGCGATGCTTTCAGCGCTCGGGGATTGAGGCGGCGGCACGAGCCGAAGGCGCAGAGGTGATTTTGCCCGACCCCGATCATTTTCGCGAAGTGGACATGGGCGGCGTGGTGCTGAAGAGCTGGCCGGTGTTCACGCCATTTCTCGAAGCGGACAAAGTGATCAATCTGCCCATCGCGAAACATCATGTATTGACAGGCGCCACGCTGGGCATGAAGAACTGGTACGGGATTTTGGGCGGAGAACGCAACCGGTTGCACCAGCAGATCCACCAGAGCCTGGTGGATCTGGCGAATTTCATGCTGCCCACGCTTACCTTCATGGACTGCTATCGCGTGCTGATGCGCAATGGGCCGACGGGCGGAAATCCCGAGGATGTGGCGCTCAAGAAAACGCTTGTGGCGGGGACCGATCCGGTGGCGATTGACGCGTATGTGGCCAAGGCGTACTGGAATCTCGACGCCGAGCAGATGCCGTACCTGGCGATGGCGGCGGCGCGCGGCCTGGGCACCGTGGATTTTGCGGCGCTGAACGTCA
>JBEKIE010000061.1:0-23370 GCA_050011915.1 Occallatibacter sp. | reverse complement strand
TCGTCCATCACACTGCTCGTTTTCCAGGCCATGATGAGCTTGTAAATCCTCACCACCGCCCCGTCGCAGTGTCAGGTATGTCCCCGGTTCAATATGTCAGCTATGTCCCCGGTCCGTACCATTCCGAGACCCCCCCACACCCCCGGTCGCGAACGAAAAGTCGGAAACAGAAAGCTCGAAGACGCTGACAAGCCCCAATTGAAAAATCGACAAAGAAACTGTGAGGCCATCTAAGTAGTTTGAATTGAATAGATTGGGAGCTTTTTCAAAATGTCGTACTTTGGCAGTATCCCAGTACGAAATGGCTATCTATATGAAAACAAACGATCGGTAAAATCGCCGCTCTAGCTTTCCGGGCCGAGAATGCGCGCAACCAGATCGTAATCGTGCGCTTCGGTGATTTCAGCGCGGTAGAAGCGGCCGGGTTCCAGATTTTCAAGAGATCCGAAGTCGTTGAGATAGACTTTGCCGTCGATCTCCGGCGCGTGGAACTCGGTTCGGCCTTCCCAAAGCAGAGGCGTTTCGGCGCTCTCGCCTTCGGCGAGCACGGTGAGCTCGCGGCCAACCCAGTCTTGTTTCGATTTGCGCGAGATGGACTGCTGCAGCTTCATCAGGCGCTTGCGGCGCGACTCGATGCTGCGCTGGGGAACCTGGGCGTCGAGCGACCAGGCCGCGGAGCCTTCTTCATGCGAGTAGCTGAAGACGCCGAGCCAGTCGAAATTCGCTTCGGCGATAAACTCCTTCAAAACCTCAAAGTCGCGAAGTGACTCGCCGGGGAAGCCGACGATGAACGAGGTGCGGAGGGCGATGCCGGGAACGGCGGCGCGAACCTTGGCGAGAGTCTTGAGGAAGATGTCGGCGCCGGCGCCGCGCTTCATGCGCTTGAGAACGTCGGGCGAGGCGTGTTGCAGCGGCAGGTCAAGATACTTGCAGATATTGTTATGACGCGCAATGGTTTCGAGCAGCTTGCCGGTAATGCGGTTGGGATAAGCGTAGAGGAAGCGCAGCCAGCGCAGGTCGGGGATGCGGGCGAGCGTGTCGAGGAGGGTGGCGAGGCCGTCCTTGAGGCCCAGGTCTTCGCCGTAGCAAGTGGTGTCTTGGCCGATGAGCGTGATTTCGCGAACGCCGCGGGCGACGAGCTGCTCGGCCTCGGCGACGACGGACTCGAAACGCCGCGAGCGGAATTTGCCGCGCAGGTTGGGAATAACGCAGAAGGTGCAAGGATGGTCACAGCCCTCGGCGATTTTTATATACGCTGACGCGCGCGGCGTGGAGAGCAATCGCGGGGTGGTCTCGTCGTAGAGGTAGGTGGGCAGCAGGTGCGATGCGCCTTGCCAATCGTCGCGCTTGAAGCGTCCAGCGCGCTCGCGCTGATCGCCCTCCTGACGAGATGCGGGCGCATGCGCAGCTGATTTGTGCGTGCCGGAGAGAGATTCCTGACCCGAACGCGTGACGGTGTGCGCGCCGGAGAGGATGTTGAAGGGCGAAGGCGCAGTGGGGGCGGGTGCGGGAGCAAGACCCGCGGCTTCGAGAATCGCCTCGAGCTCGCCGGTGCCGACGACGGCGTCGACTTCAGGGATATTCTTCTGGATCTCGTCGCGGTAGCGCTCGACGAGACAGCCGGCAACGATGAGCTTGCGGGCGCGGCCTGAAGTCTTGTGGCGAGCCATCTCGAGGATGGTGTCGACCGACTCCTGCTTGGCGGTGTCGATGAAGGAACAGGTGTTGACGACAAGGATATCGGCTTCTTCAGGATGCGCGGTGAGACGCGCGCCGGCGCGATCGAGAAGGCCCATCATGACCTCGGAGTCGACGAGATTTTTGGGGCAGCCGAGAGAGACGAATCCCACGGAAGGGCCCGTGGGTGGGGAGCTTTTGGTCACAGATCTATTCTACGTGGAGTGTGGGTCGTGGCCCGCCAACCGTAAAGTTGGCATGCGGGATTAGCTGTCCTTGCGATAGAGCAGGTCGCGCATGGCGCGGCGGCGCGCGGCGTTCACTTCGGAGTCAGCGTGGCGATCGGCGTAGTCGGCGTTGCGGCCGGGTTCGGGCTCGGCGGCTTCGGGCTCGCTGCAGGAGGGGCAGCGATTGGCGAAGCCGGGCTTCTCCGGACGGAGCTCGAACTCCTCATGACAGACCACGCAGGTTCGGATCGGAAAAGGCATCGCAAATATGTTAGCTAAAAAGGGTGTGGAAATCGAGAAAGACAGAGACCGAGGAAACGTGGGACCAAGAAGACAAAAACCAAAAAACAGAGGGTTGGGAGTAACCAATAGCGAGTAGAAGGGCGTCGTCCCACCCTTTCCGCAAAGAACGCGGAAACAATGGGGCAGGAGAAGTTACCTCTTCGGGCGGTCAGAGTCTTAATTGGCCAGCACGGCACGGTAGCGGACCTTGCTCTTCTTCACCTTTTCGATGGCGTCGTTGGCTTTGGCCATGGGGAAGAGCTCGGTGGTGGCTTTAACGCCGTGGCGGGCTGCGACCAGAAGCATTTCGCGCAGGCGCGAGGGGCTGCCGACGGGGCTGCCGCCGATGGTGCGCAGGCCGGAGATGAGCGGGAAGGCCTGCACCGAGACCGGCGAGGGCGGAACGCCAACAAACCACAGGGTTCCGTTGGGCCGGAGGGCCTGAAGATAGGCGCCCCAGTCCTGATCGGCGTTGACAGTTGTGAGGATGAAGTCCTGCGAGCCGGCGGCATCTTTCATGGCCTTGGATTCGAGGCTGTTGACGAAGTGATGCGCGCCTAGAGCGCGGGCCTCCTCTTCCTTGGCCGGGGAGGTGGAGAAGGCGGTGACTTCAGCGCCAAAGACACGGGCGAACTGGATGGCGAGATGGCCGAGACCGCCGATGCCGACCACGCCGACGCGGGACGAGGGGTTGATGCCGTTGATACGGAGCGGATTGTAGACTGTGATGCCGGCACAGAGAAGCGGCGCGGCCTGTTCGCTCTCGAGGGCGTCGGGGATGGGAACGACGAAACGGCTGTTGGCGCGGACTCGGTCGGCGTACCCGCCATTGCGGTGCACGCAGGTGCCTTCGGATTCGGGGCAGAGGTTTTCCCGTCCCGTCAGGCACCACTCGCAGTGGCCGCAGGAGTTGGACTGCCAGCCCAGACCTACCCGCTGGCCTACCTCAAGGGACTTGACCTCAGAGCCGACGGCAGAGACTTTGCCGATGATTTCGTGACCGGGGATGAAGGGGTACTGGCTGATGCCCCAATCGTTGGCGATCAGGTGCAGATCGCTGTGGCAGATGCCGCAGTGCGTGATGGCGATTTCGACATCGTGCGCCCCAAGCTTACCCGGGTCATACCGGAAAGACAGGAGTTCGGCTCCCGCTGCATGGGCCGCAAGTCCTTGAATCTGAGCCATGATTTGCTCCGAAAGCCTCACTGAATGGCCATCGGGTCGGCAGGATCGCAAAAGCGCCGTTCCGATCTGGAGGAGGAATGATTTCTTACTTCCCTAGTTTAACCCCCCGCCGGGCTCGATGTGGATATTGAGAACCTGGAAACCGCTGAGCGCGCCCCCCGCCGGGGCCTCGGCGGCCAGTTCTGCCGATTCGCCGTTAAGACTCGCATCCTGTGCATTACGAAGGGTTTCGAGGGCATTGGCCATGGAAAGCGGGAGGCTGGTAAGGGTTTGGCCCTCAAGTTCGCCCTGGGCCTCGGGAGCAAGGAGGCTGACGTAGACGCGGTCGGCGGGATGCTGATTGCGGGCTTCAGCCAGGACCGCGGCGAGATCGGGTGGAGGGGCATTGAACCGGGGCTGATGGAGCGCGCGGTCGAGCGTGGCGCCGTCAGAGACGAGCAGGCGGAGATTGCCGGAGGCCAGGCGCGCGGGCAGCTTGAAGGCGATGCGGACGTTGCGCTCGGGCTGCTGCCAGGGTTGGAGAGTGGCTTCGATTTCCACAGTGTCGCCGGCGTGGGCGATATCGCTGGAGACGAAGCGCGCCTGTTCGAGCGTAACCAAAACCCGCCTGGGAACAGCCTGAATGTGGAGATCGATCCGGCGGACTACACCCTGGCGGGCAGCGTTCGCGTAGAGGCGTGCGAATTGCTGGCCGGCAAGGAGAGCGGTCTGCAGGGAAGCAGGCAGTCCGGAGGCTGCCGGGGCCCAGAGGTCGAGCGGCATGGAGGCATATCCGGCGAGATCGATGTTACCCGTAAGGTGATAGCTGAGGGCTTCACTACTCTCGTTGGTTTCGGTGAGGGATTCCAGCAAAACCACCTGCATGGCGATGGGTGTGATGGAAGGCTGATCGAGGATCTCCACGTTGACCTTGCGCTGCCCGGTGGGGGAATCGACGGAGACGCGCATGGGGATCATGTGCGCCTGGGCGCCAATGACACCGTGAATGGCCGACTCGCGATCTTCATTGAAAGCGCCGATGGTAACGCCGGTGTTGATGATCTTGAAGGCGTCGAGCGGCGAGGCCACGGTGGTAATGACATCGGAGGTGGTCATGGGCAGGGAGACCGGGCCGGCGCCGAAAACCGGATGACCGCAGGCAAGCAGTTGCTTGGGGTCGATATAGGTGATGGTGCAGGTGGCGGCAACTTCAACGTCGCCGCGGACGAGCAGAATACTGACGGACGAACCTGGCAGGAGCGCGGGCGGCGCAGGGGCTTCAGGGGTTGCGTGGGGCGCGGGGGAGCTGGCCAGGCCGGAAGCCGACCCGCCGGCCGCGATGGTCTCAAGCGTAGTTCCGGCGGTCTGCTGCTGCCAGAAGCGAATGGCTTCAGGATGGAGTCCGCTTATCACCAGCGGGGTTTCCATGGGCTGGAAGGTCATTTTGCTGCCAGCGAGCGGGGAGGGAGATTCGCTGTTTTCCGCCCTTTCCACATCTTCGCTGCGCGCAGCCGCCGGAAAGGATGGGGCACGATCGTCGTTGGCTGAGAGATCGCGCACTTCGAGCATCTGTTCGATGGGCGTGATGCCGGCGATAGGCTCTTTGGTGAATTGCCCGATGCGATAGGAGAGCGCGCCCGCAAGCTTGCCATCGATGTAGACGGGGCTGCCGCTCATACCCTCAACGACACCGGTGTACTCAGCTTTGGCGCCATGGAGCTTGGCGAGGATGAGGTCCTGGCCCGGGCCGCGGGCGCCGCGCAGCACCCCCAGGATTTCCACCTGCATGGGCTCGGGCGTGTTTCCCTGAAAGACGGTCCAGGCGGTGCCTGTCATGCCGGGGCGGACCTGATTCAGCGGGAAGAATGCAGGATTCCGCGGCGGGCCAGAGGGTTCAGGAGCGGGTTCCCGTGTTGAGGCTGCGGGTTGTGGGGCGCTTGCGGCCGTTTGAGCCGGGAGCGGAGACAAAGAAGCTACCGCCAACACCAGAACCACCGAAATGAGGAGGGCAGAGAGCCCCCCGTTGTTTCCAAATGGGCGAGTTTCCACGTCTATTAGAGTACAGCGGTCCGCATGGCCGGTTCTCCGAAACGCCCGCCGCGATGCGAATCGCGTATTCTTGTGAGCACAAGAGGTTGTTATGACCAAGCCGCGCGTGAGCTTCTCTGTTTCCCGACGTTTTTCGTTCGATTTGCTGCTGGCCGTTCTGGTTTTGGTCGGTTTGCCACTGGTGCGGGCGGAGGGCCAGGCCGCATCTGGAGCCCAGCAACCCGCGGCGCAACCGCAGCAGCCCGAACAGGCGACGCCCGACGCCGGGGGCCCGAGCGGCGACAACGGGGTCATCGCCGTGCCGAAAAAGAAGGAGAATCCCGACGCAGCGCCTCCGCCGCCGGCTCCGGCCGAGCCCAAGTTCAAGAATCCCGAGGGGGCGGGCAATATCACCTTCCGCGTGAGTGTGCCGGAGGTGACGATCGATGTGGGTGTGATGCTGGAGAAGACGCACCAGTTCGTGCCGGGCTTGAAACCCTCGAACTTCCGCGTGTACGAGGATGGCGTGGAGCAAAAGGTGGAAGGCTTCAAGCGGACGGAGGCGCCGATCACGGCCCTGATTCTGATGGAGTATGCCGCGCGCGGCTTCTCCTTCAGGGTGCAGGCGTTGAACACGGCCCTGGCGTTTGCGCAGCAGTTGCGGCCTCAGGACTACGTGGCCATGATGACCTTCGATATGAATACGCACATCGTGACCGACTTTACGCAGGATAAGCAGCAGATCCAGGAAGGCATGAGGATGCTGGAGAACGAGGTCTATATGCCGGCGGCATTTTCAGAGACCTGCGTTTTCGATGCGCTCAACGAATCGCTGGACCGGCTGTCGCGAGTCGAGGGGCAGAAGTACATTATCCTGATCGCGACCGGCGTCGATACCTTCTCGAAATTGACCTTCGACAAGATTGAGAAGAAGGTGAAGGCTTCGCGCGACATCACCATCTTCACCATCTCCACCGACGGCCTCTTTGAGGCGATCACCCAAGGCAGAGGCGGCATGATGGGCGGCATGCGCGATATGACGTATCTGCAAGCCGACAACGAGATGAAAAGCTTCTCCGATTTGACCGGAGGCATGCACTTTGCGCCGCGCTTCACCGGCGAGCTGCCCGACGATGTGGGGGCCATCAACCAGAATATCCGCGCTAAATACGAGCTCATCTATCACCCGACGAATGCTAAGCAGGACGGAACGTTCCGCAAGATCCACGTGGAACTGGTGGACGACGAGGGCCAGCCGCTGCGCATGCAGGACGAGAAGAAGAAGCCTCTGAAATTCGACGTCATCACCCGGGATGGTTATCGCGCCAAGCAGGAAGTGGAGTAGATTTCACGAATCCATTCCGGAATGTGGTTCGATTTGGGTATCTTCGAAGGCCGCCGTGACTCCTGTCACCTGTGTCGGCTTCCCCGCCAAACTATGATGAGGCCCGTGAGGCTCTGATATTCGCGAGAGTGTTGTCAAACGCGATCGCGCAAGCCATGGGCCGCATAGTTCCGATATGTGGAGAAGAGGATGGGATTGGTTCCGGTGATGTTGTCTCTGTGGGGTGTTTCGGTGGCCCTGATGCTGGTCGTAAGCATTTATGCGGCGAGACTGGGCAGGAATGAGGAGGCGCAGATTTTTCTCGCCGACTCGTCGAACCATGTGAAGCAGGAACAGGATGCAATTACGGCGCGGGTGGGCAGGATTCAGCCTCTCAAGCGGTCGGTGATGATTCTTGCGGGCGCGATGACTCTGCTGGTGGTGGTTTATTTCGTATTTAATGTGGTCCACCAGTTCTAGGTTTTGTTAACAAGATCACGATTAGATCGAACCGTCAGAAGACAAAGAGTCTCCGCGCGGTCTGGCGTGTTCCCCGGCGGCGCTCAAGCCACCGGGGAACACGCCAGCGCTCAGACAGCGCGCTAGTGGATGACGTTCAACTGCATCAGCATGTCGCGGATGTAATAAACGAGCACCACGGCCGTCATGGCCACAACCAGCCAGCGAGCGACGCTAATTAAAGGCTCGATCTTGCCGACCTTTGCCGCAATGGCCGCCTGATGGGCTTTCTCGTGATCGAAGGACTCGTCGAGGAAGATCTGGTCTTCTTCATCGCGGGTAAGGCTTGAACGATAGATATACAGTGCCGCCATGAAGAGTGCGAACACACCCCATACGCTCAACATCACGATCGAGACTTCCGTCATACTGTACCTCCCAACGAATTGCGGTCCAGGTAACGGCGGGGTCGTGGGGAATCGCGGTCTCGCGGCCAGAGGGCCGTACGATTGACTATCATAGCCCCGAAAAGGTGGAATTGGGAACCACTTTGCGAGACTTTCATTGTCGTGAGGGATGCGGAGGTTCGCAGGCCGGCCAGTCAGCAGGTCGGCTGGCCGTCGATTCCCGCCCATGGCGGAGAAGGGTGAGGGGATAAGGTGCGAGGTTCTGCGACGATTGCCCGGCCAGCTGCATCTATTAGGCGTTATACCGCGAGCAGGGCTTGTGCCGGAGTTCGCGGAACGGTAGAGTAAAAGGAAGAACGCGCCACCCCAGGGAGGAATTATGGCCACAACCACGACCGCCGTTGAACCGATGCAGGAAACCCAGAAGAAACCACCACTTGTGCTGACTCCTCAGGCGATTGCCAAGGTACGCGAGATTATGGCCACCCAGGATCCGCTTCCCGCCGGACTGCGCATTGGCGTAGTGGGCGGAGGCTGCTCCGGCTTCCAATATTCCATGGCCTTTGAGAACCAGCCCGGCATGATGGATAAGGTATTCAATTTCGACGACTTGAAGGTGTTTGTCGACGCCACATCGCTGATGTACCTGAACGGCTGCACGGTGGATTACATGGAGACCCTGGAGGCAGCAGGCTTCAAGTTCGATAATCCCCAGGTGAAGTCGACCTGCGGGTGCGGTTCGTCATTCCAGGTGTAAAAGGCAGGGAACAAGGGAACAAGAAAGCAAGGACCAAGAGGTTTAAGAACCAAGCGAAGGCTCGCCCCGAAGGGGCGGGCCTTTTGTGTTTTTGGGGAGCGTACGGCTCGCGCTTCTATTGCTGAGGAGTCTGATTCCCAGGCGGCGTGGGCGCGGTGGGCGGTGTGCCGCCGGGCGAGGGTGCGCCGCCGGAGACGGGTAGACCGCTGCTTCCGGCGTTGCCGCCGGTCATGACTTTCTGGTCGGAGATGGGGTCGTAGGTGAACTCCCACTCGTTGTAGTGATCCTTTTTCTTGTAGATGAGGATGGACTTTTTGGGGCTGGCGGGCGAGAAACCTATGATGCCTCCGCCGCCAAAGGTTTGCCCGGCTTGATCGGAGCCTGTGGACGAGCCGGTGCCTCCGGAGGGTGAGGTTCCCGAGGTTGCCGTTCCCGTCGACCCCGTACTTCCGCCGGTTCCACCCGAAGTGCCGGCTGAGGCATCCGTGGGGCCAGGGCTCGAAGTGCTGGTGCTCGAGCTACCGCCGAAGATATCGCTGATCCCGCCGGGAAGGCTGCCGCCGGAGCCGCCAGCGCCGTTGCCGCCGCTGGGGCCGATGCCGGCGATCGACGTGGTCCCACCCGCGAGCGGCTCGCCGAAGAAGCCCATGGCCCCGGGCACTTTGTTCTGGCCGAAGAGGATCGGCTTCCAGTCGGCTTTTCCGGTAATGGGATCGATGTATTTCTTGCGCAGGAAGCGGGTGTTGTTGGTCTCGACGAGGGCGTCAAGTGTGGGTGGATAGGTGTTGCGGAACTTGCGGCAATAGAGCTGGACGGCGCGGCGATATTGCATGCCGCGGTGCCAGGTCTCCAGGTCGCGGTCGCGCTGGATGGATTTGGCAACCTGCGGCGCGGCGATGGCGAGCGAGATGACCAGAAGCGCCATGAGAAAGATGGCGAACAGTATTACGTAGCCCTGCTCGGAATGGTGAATGGGTCTGCGTGTTGGGGTGTGCTTCGTCATGTGGCTCAGAAGGACGACAAGTTGAGCGTCTGCGTGTTGTTGTAGGAGAGATCCGTGACTTCGACGTTGAGGGGATGGATGGCGCCCACTTTGTAGCGATGGTCGACGATCTCTCCGGTGCGGGCGATAAAGACGTCGTCGCCGTGGATGAAGAAGGCGCGGAAGGTTTTGTCCTTGTCCTGCCCGTAGCCGAAGTATTTGAGGTCGATATCCGGCGGCTTGGGCACGGCGGGCGTGAGTGGGACCACGGGGCCCCCCGGCGTGTTGCGCGCGCTCTTAATTGGTTTTTCGATGACGGCAGGCGCCGACTCCGGCGAGAAGATGTTGCGGCCCGTGCCTTCGTAGCGCACGTCCTCGCTTGCGGCGAGCTTGTCAAAGTGCAGCGCGGGATCGATGCCGGCGTTGGAGAGCTTTTGCGCGTTGGCACCCGTCTCAGGAGCTTTGCTGGGGGGAGTGGCGCCGCCGGACGGGGCTGCGGTTTGCGTGGGCGCTGGAGGCGTGGAAGGGCCGGAGAAGAACCACACGGCCACGCCAATGAGGACGGCGAAGAGTCCGATGGCGATGAAGACTTTGCGCTTGTTTTCGAGACCGAGAGCGAGGGCCATGTTATTCGCCCTCCTTGCCCGTGGCAGAAGCAGGCGATGGGCTGCCCTGGGGTGCGTTGTCAGGCGGCGTGGAAGGCAGGCCGCTGGCGGCGGCGTCGGCCGGGCGCAGCCAAGTGGAGACGCGCAGGCGAAGATTGACGAGTCCGCCCTGCTGGCCGGTCAACGACATGGAACGAATGATGAAAAACAGGGAATCGCGCTCGATGCCGTTGATGAAGCGCATGATAGCGGGGTAGTTGCCGCTGATGCTGGCGTCGAGTGAGATCTCGGTGAGGGCGAAGCCGGGCGCGCCCTGCGTGTACTGCACGCGCGAGAGGCGCACGCCCGAAGCGACCTGCAGCTCGCCGATGCGCGCGTCGATGGAGGAGTAGTTGGGCGGGATGCGCTTCTGGTAGAAGTCCTCGAGTTGCTTGCGGGTCTTCTCCACGCGATGATCGAGGCCGCGCAAGGGGGCGGCCTGGAGCTCAAGGGCTTTCAATTGGATCTGCTTGTCGGCGAGAACTTCGCTGGAGTTGCTGTCCATGACGGCCCAGTCGAGGCCTAGACGGACGGCCAGTGCAATGGCGAGGGCGAGCAAAAGGACAAAGCCCGCGATGTGCCAGGTGAGCGGGGAGGCGAGGCGCTCGCGCCACGTCGAGGAGGAATGCGTCGCACTCATTGCGGGCCTCCGTTCGCGACGGGCGCCGGATGGGGCGGCATCTGGGCGGTTCCCGTGAAGGGCGGGCGTCCGCGTCCAGGCGGAGACGCAGGAACAGTGCGAGGATGCGGCGAGATCGCCGTGGCAGGCGAATGCGGCCTGGAGTTTGTTGCCTCGCTTTGCAGGGATGCATTTTTCAGGGCCGCGCGTTCTCCGGGCGCGGGCGGGTTGTAATCGGCGAAGATCTCGAACTCAAAGCGATTGGAAGGGCTGGGAGCCTCGATGCGCTGGTTGGGACCGCTGCTGTTCTCGGCGCTTTCGCCCTCGATGCGCGGCTGAAGGAAGCGGCGCGAGTGCTCGAGGTTGCGCACCAGGTCGACGGAGCGGTCGTGCGGCCCGAGGACGCGGAGTTCCACGGTGATGTGGCCGTCCTTGGTGTGTTGCGGTTCGATGGAGGTGACCTGAACGCCGGCAGGAAGGACGGTTTCCATGGCTTCCATGGCGAGGGTCCAGGAGAAGGCCTTCTCGTCGAAGCGCTCATTGAGGAATTCGGCTTGATTGAGGAGCTGCGCATTGTCAGGCTGTTGCATGAAGGCCAGGGCTTGCTGGCGCTCGGCCTGCACGTGCGCGATGGCGCCATCGAGGGAGTGCTCGCGGGCACGGGCGTCCGCCGCCTGGCTGTCAAAGAGATGCAGGCCAAGAAGGAAGAGGAGACAAAGCACGGCGAGAATGGCCATGCCGATGCGCAGTCGCTTGAGGGACGGACCGAAATCGGTGAAGGGGCGAGTGGCGAGATTGAGTGTGATGCGCATCGCTCTAGCTCGCTCCCGCCAGCGCGCCTGCGACGCCGGCAAAACTGGCTTGAGGCAGGGCCGTCAGAGCGCCTTCTTCGGGGCGGCCGGCCCATTCGACGATGGCAATTCCGGGATCGCCGATCGACTCTGCAAATTCTGAAGGGCTTTGGATTCCCGCATAGTACAACTTGCGCGGGGGCGCGCCCAGTTTGTCTTCAAAATACGCGGTTGCCACGGCGATGCTGCGCGCGATTTCAGCGGCACGCGTCGCTGGCTCCGAGGGCAAATCAAGAGTGCGGTAGAGGAGCAGGTCCTGGCCGCTGGAAACGGTGGTGGTGATGGAGCGGGCACTGACGTTGGCCGCCATCACGCCCTCAGTGGAATCGGTGACCGCGAGCGCGGCGAGGCTCGAGGAGAGAACGGCGCCGGGCTCGTAGCCGGCAGCTCGAACAACGGCCTCGTATTCGGTGAGGACGGGCCCGGGCACGACGGCGGCAATCGCTTTGCACTCCGATTCGTTCTGCGCGAGCACCTGGTAGCTGACCCCGGCGGACTCCACATCGAAGGGGACCATTTTGCGCAGGCGGAAGCGCACCACGGAGACGGCTTCAGAGGCTTTTGCGGGGAGGGAATCGAAGTCGAGCACGAAGATGCGGACGAGCGTGTCGGGCAGGATCAGTGTGACGGCGCGGGCGCGCGGCGCCACCTGGGCGAGCGCCGCATCAATGGCCGACGCGACGGCTTCAGGTGCCCGCAAGTTGGGTTCGTCCAGGCTGGGAACCAAAGCACCGGGAGCGAGTGGAGCAAAGGCGTAGACGCAGCCCTGCTCAGGCGTGGAAGCACCGCGGCGCGCTCGGGCGGCAGGAAGCGCCGCGGCCAGCACGCCCTCGGGAGAGAGCTCGACCGCGGCGGGCGGACGGCCGCCGGACTGATTTCCCACCGCGCTTTTCTTGAAAATCGATTTCATCGTTCCCGTTCCCTTGTTCCCTGTCTTATCGTGACGCCTCAATAAACGTGACCTTGTTGATCTCTTTGAGTGTAGTGACTCCGCGGCGGACGCGCTCGATGGCGGACTCGCGCAGGAAGCTCATGCCTTCCTTTTGCGCCTGCCTGCGGATCTCCGAGGTAGGTTTCTTGGCAAGGATGATCTCGCGGATGGTGTCAGTGAGATCGAGCAATTCGTGGATGGCGGTGCGGCCGCGATAGCCGGTGCCGCCGCACTCCATGCAGCCGGTGCCTTCGCGGAAATCGAAGTCGCGCCAATCGGCGGGATCCATGCCGCTGGCCAAAAGTAATTCGTCGTCGTGGCGAACGGATTGCGCGCAGTACTCGCAGATGGTGCGCACCAGGCGCTGCGCCAGAATGCAGTTGAGCGCGGAGACAAAATTGTAGGCTTCGACGCCCATGTTGAGGAAGCGGCCCAGCACGTCGACCACGTTGTTGGCGTGGACGGTGGTGAAAACCAGGTGGCCGGTGAGCGCGGAGTTGATGGCGATCTGCGCGGTCTCCTGGTCGCGAATCTCGCCGACCAGGATTTTGTCGGGATCGTGGCGCAGGATGGAGCGCAGGCCGCGCGCGAAGGTAAGGCCCTTCTTCTCGTTGACGGGAATCTGCGTGATGCCGCGAATCTGGTACTCGACCGGATCCTCGATGGTGATGATCTTGTCTTCGTCGCTCTTGATCTCGTTGAGCGCGGCATAGAGCGTGGTGGTTTTGCCGGAGCCGGTCGGGCCGGTGACGAGCACCATGCCGTAAGGCTCGCGAATGTAACGCCGGAAGCGGCGCAGGTCTTCTTCGGCGAAGCCGACGACATCGAGCGTAAGGTGCTTGAACTTCTCGCTCATCGACTCCTTGTCGAGGACGCGGAGGACGGCGTTTTCGCCGTAAATGGTCGGCATGATCGACACGCGGAAGTCGATGAGGCGGCCTTTGTAGCGCACGCGGAAGCGGCCGTCCTGGGGAACGCGCTTTTCGGCGATGTCGAGCTCGCTCATGATCTTGATGCGGCCCAGAATGGTGCCGTGGTGCTCGCGGGCGATGGGCGCCATGGCCTCTTGCAGCACGCCGTCGATGCGGTACTTGACGTGCACCGAATCGTCGTAGCTCTCGATGTGAATGTCGGAGGCGCGGCGCTCCAGAGCGGTAAAGATGGTGGTGTCTACGAGGCGGATGATGGGGCTGATGTCCTCGGCCTCGCTGGTCAACTTCTCAATCGAGATGTTTTCGTCGCTGTTTTCGTCGCCGGTGAGTACATCGAAGGTGAGACCCTCGCTGGCCTCGTCGAGGACGCGCTGCGACTGCTCGGTTTTCTTCAGCAGATCGGTAATTTGCGATAGAGTGGCGACGCGGGGAACGATGCGGTTGCCGAGAAGCCCGGAGATTTCATCCAGCACCATGAGGCGCGAAGGGTCGCTGACCGCAATCACGAGCGCGTCGGGGGTTAGCTCGATGGGCACGAAATTGTAGCGGAACATGAGCTCGACCGGGACAGTGCGCAAGAGCTCGTGCTGAATCTTGAAGTTCTTGAGGTCGACGAATTCGGCGTGATAACGGCGGGCGAGGGACTCAGCCTGGGCGCGGTCGTCGCCGACCACGATGGCGGCTAAGGGCGTGGGCAAGGGTAGCACGTTGGTCTCGGGCATGCGACGAACCTCCTACATTGCGGTCGACTGCCCAAGCGAAAAGATGGGCAGGTAGAGCGAGATCA
This sequence comes from Occallatibacter sp., assembly GCA_050011915.1. Classification (GTDB taxonomy): domain Bacteria; phylum Acidobacteriota; class Terriglobia; order Terriglobales; family Acidobacteriaceae; genus Telmatobacter. The sequence goes on along the minus strand of JBEKIE010000061.1, from coordinate 9,299 downwards.
AAATAAAGACGACGACGATTCCCATGAAGATAAGAATCGCCGGCTCAATGAGCGCGAGAGCAGCGGCAAGGGCCGTGGCCACGTCGTCCTCGAAGAATTCGGACATGGAGTTGAGCATTTGCGGCAATGCGCCGGTTTGCTCGCCGACGGTGATCATCTCCGTTGCGAGCGAGGGAAAGATGCCGGTCCTGCCCAGCGATTCAGCGAGGCTTTTGCCCTCGCGCACGGTGCCCACCGAGGTCTGCACGGCGCGTGAAACACGGCGCGAGGAGATGGAACGCGAGGCCGTTTCCAGCGAGGGAACAAGCGGCAGACCGCCCGTGAGCAGCGTGGAGAGCGTGCGCGCGAACAGCGCCACCTGGTATTTGAGCCAGATCTTGCCGAGAATGGGAAGACGCACCCGCACAGTGTCGGCAAAGTCCTTGCCACGCTCGGTGAGGGAGAACCGGTAGGCCGCGACGCCGACGGCGAGCACGATGATGGCTATCCAGAGGATGTCGTGCTGCATCCACGTGCCGAAGGTGAGCAGGGCGAGGGTGAGGGCCGGCAATTTGTTGCCGAGCTGATCATAGAGCTGCGCGAATTGCGGCACTACGACCGTGAACATGAAAATGAGGAGCGCGCTGACCAGGCTGAGCAGCACCGTGGGATAGATGAGCGAGCCAATGAGCTTTTTGCGCAGGGCGAGAGCGACCTTCTGGAAGCTCACATAGCGGTCCAGCACCTCGGGCAGGTTGCCGGAGCGCTCGCCGGCCAGAAGCGTAGTGGTGTACATGAGCGGAAAACCGCTTTGCGCTTCGAATGCGGCCGAAAGCGCCTCACCGGTTTTGACGCGCCCGGCGACGTCTTCCAACTGGCCGGCGAACGTGGCGTTTTTCTGGATCTTGCCGAGCATTTCGAGCGAGCTGAGAATAGGCAGGCCGGCGCGAATGAGGGTGAGAAACTGCGAATTGAAGATGAGAAAGGGCTCGAGTTTGACTTTGCGGCGGGAGCGCGCAAGGCTCCCGCGGGCGCGGACTGAGAAGACGTGGTAGCCCGCGTGAACGAAACGGTTCCGCAGCTCCTCGGCCGTGGCCGCGGTCTGTACCTGCTCCTGCACGCGGCCGCGCTCATCGGCCAGCTTGATGACGAACTCTGCCATGGTCGTTTTCACCGGTCCAGCGGTTCAGGCGCGGCCGGGAAGTTCTCGAAGAGTTGCTCCTGCCTAAGGTTAACAGTCTTGACTCAACAAATAGACGGGCCAGAGCCCCCGGACGTTCGCGGAGGGACTGGGGGCTCTGGAGGCTTTATCGATGCTTTGGAGGCTGAGGGATACTCGAGCCCCTGTATGCTGATTTCAATCCCTTTCGCAGCAAGAGGAGGGAGCCAAGGTAAGCCATGGATTGGGTTTTAGGAAGACGACCGATGGGAGCCGTGGAGTTCGAGGACGGCGGATTGGGGCGGACTGCGCCGATTGCCGTGGGAGCGGGGGCGTTTTTGCGCCGTCACTGGCGATGGGTGGCGAGCGCGGTGGGGCTGGCGCTCGTCAGTGCGACGCTGATTCCCGCGCTGCACGGGCGGCGGATGGCGGCGGTGGTCACACCGTATCCGCACGACCTGGCACAGGTAACTTTTGCCGTGGCGGGCGACGTGATTCCCCATGAGCCGGTGCGCGCGGCGGCCAAGGCGGCGGGCGACGGAGAGCCGGGATGGGCGGCGCTGTTTGCCGATGTGGCGGACATATTCGAGGGTGCGGATTTTGGATTCGTGAATCTGGAAACGCCGGTTGCGCCGGACCACTCGCATGGGACTAAGGCGTTCCTCTTCGACGCGCCGGTGGAGCTTCCCCAGGCGCTGAAGGCGAGCGGGATCAAGATCGTCTCGTTTGCCAATAATCACGTGATGGACCAGGGATGGGCCGGGTTTGTCGAGAGCCGCGAACACCTGAAAGAGACAGGACTTCTGTTTGCCGGGACCAGCGACAATACGGCGACTGCGTGGCAACCGGTGATTACCGAGGCCAACGGAATCAAGGTGGGCTGGCTGGGCATGACGCGATGGCTGAACGGCAACCGGAATCCGGACAAGGACGATCAGCCGCACGTGAATTTCTTTCCCTATCCGGGCGAGGCCAACGGCGCGCCGGGAGCGGACGAAGCCACGGTGCTGGCCGCAGTGAAAGCCGCGCGGGCGCAATGCGATCTGCTGGTGATTTCGATGCACTGGGGCATTGAGTACGCGACGGCGCCACGGCCCGAGGACGTGGACATTGCCCACAAGATGCTCGACGCTGGGGCAACGGTGATTGTGGGCGGGCACCCGCACGTGCTGCAGCCGATTGAGACTTATAAGACGCAGGACGGGCGCGACACGGTGATCTTTTACTCGCTGGGCAATTTTTTGTCGAACCAGTCGCGCAGCTACGTGGACGGGCTGAATCCCGATGCGAATGGCGAGCCAAGAGACGAGATGATCGGGCTGTTTGCGGCGGTGAAAAGGGATTACGGACCGGCGGGCGTGCGCGTGGAACTGGGGCACGTGGGCATGCTGCCGGTGTGGGAAGAGAATAACCGCAACGAGATGGCCGCGGGACGCGAGAAGAAGCCGGTGATCAAACCCGTGCTGATCGACCGCGAGATTCCGCCGTTGCAGGCGCGGCTCGACGAATTGAACAAATTGGCTGAAGGAAGCGCGGGGCTGACGGCCGACGAGAAGAAGGAATTCATCGAGGTCACGAAGCGGATGAAGCTGTTAACGGACCGGCGAGCGCAGATCCTGACGCGGGCGGGCGACGATTACGTGATGGCTCCGCCGAAGTTGCCGGCGAAACCATAATTGCCACGAGCAGGGAAGATGCAGATACCCGGAACCGAGAGCGCGGAGAAGCAACCGTCCACGTGGATGGACGCGGTGATGGGAATCGCGATGATTCCTGTGCTCTTTATGGGCGCGTGTCTTGCGATTCCGTATACCTTGGGCGTGCGATGGCTGCGGATTCATGGCGAACATAAGTTGCGGCTGCTGATGAAGTCGCGGGGCAGGCTGATTACGTGGCCGGAGTTTGTGCGCGCCATGCACGAGACCGGCGGAACCTGCATTGAAGAGAAGTTCACGGCGAAGGGGCCGGTGCGATTCTGGTGGACGCAGGAAGATGTGCACCGGGAATCGCCGCACGAGATCACAAGCTGGTTCACGATGCGCAAGGGCCGCCAGTATGAGCCGTTCGTGCACTGGTGCCGCGCACGCTACACCAGCGCGGACGAGGGCAGCGCGGTGCTGGTGGATACGCCGCTTGTGCCGCGGCGTGAGATTTACGCCTTGTGGTCGGAGTGCCGGTCGGACGCAATGAAGGCGCAGTGGATTGAGGTTGCCCCGCCGGAGATTCTGCCGCACAAGCCTGGGCAGTGAGCAAAGCAGCGAGTCGGCATGCCGGCGGGTCAGCGGGTCGGCAGGGTCGGCCTGAATCTTCTGCGCGCTGCATTTTGCGCAGATCATAGGTGCCTCGGCATTTCCTGACCCCTGACACCTGATCCCTGATCCTTGTTTTCAATACCCGTTGGCGACGAGCCAAGATTCGGTGAGATCGAACTCCGGCTTCTTCGCCTGCATCTGCATGGCGGCCAGCTTCACCAGCACATCGGCCTCGATGTTCATGGGCGCGCCCATGGTGAGTGTGTGTAGGTTGGTGCGCCAGTAGGTGAGCGGCAGGATGGCGATGGCAATCTCTTCGCCATCGAAGCCGGCGATAGTGAGACTGATGCCTTCGACGGCGACCGAGCCTTTGTGCACCATCCACTGGCGAACGTTTTCGGGGACGCGGACTTTGAGGGTCCAGTCGGTGGTCTGGCGGTCGAAGTTGGGGCTGGATTCGGGGATGACGGGATCGAGCGAAGTCATCACGCCCGTGCCGTCAACGTGGCCCTGCACGATGTGGCCGCCGAGAGGGCTACCCGCAGCAGTGGGCAGCTCCAGGTTGACGCGCGCGCCGGGCGCGAGCGAGCCGAGCGAAGTGCGATCAAGGGTTTCCTGCGCGAGGTCGGCGTGGAAGTACGTGGGGTCGGGGTCGAGCGCGGTGAGGCAAACGCCGGAGACGCCAAGCGAGTCGCCTTCGCGGAGGCGCGAGGCGATGCCGGGCGCTTCAACCGTGATGCGGCGAACGCCGCCGCGATCGGTGAGGCTGACGAGCGTCCCGGTCTGCTCGATGATGCCGGTGAACATGACTCAATGATAGGGAACAAGGGACCAAGGGAACAAGGGAACGAGAAAGCCGGGTCGTGGGATCAGGGGCTTCGGCAATGTGAGGCTGCGGTTAGAACTTCACGGCCACGCCTTTTTCGCACATGTCGCCGAAGAGCGAGAGGAGGTGAGTGATTCCCAGGAGTTCGCGGATTTGCTTGCCAAGGTTGATGAGCTGGAGGCAGGAGCCTCCCGACTTGGCCGAGACCTGGAGGCGCACCAGCGTGCCGAGACCCATGCTGTCGACGAAGGCAAGGTCGGTGAGATCGAGAACGATGCGCTTGCTCTTGGGAATGAGGGCGCGGATCTTGTCGTAGAACTCACCGCACAGTCCGGCGACCAGGCGGCCGTGGCAATGAACGAGGGCCACATCGCCTTTATGCTCGACTTTGAAGGTGAGAGAGTTCTTAGCGGGTGCATGCTGCATCGGCTTTTCCTTGATGTAAATGGGGAACTGGGAAAACGGCGTCGACGCCTGATTGTCTCATAAAAACAGGGAATGGGGAGTGGGGAATAGGGAGTAGAAAGAGGCTTGCTCATGCTCGCTTATGGGCGGGGGTCGATTGTTTTCGCGCTTGGTTTCTCGTCGGGAATTTCCTAAACTTTAGGTGTGTTTGCGAGATAGATCCCAAGACTAACTCCAACGATTGCCGCGAGAGCAGCTGCGCCCCACAGAGTCCCTCGAAGAACTGTGCTGCCGATCGCAAAGCTCCAGAAGAAGATCGTGTCTCCGATCCACCATCCGAGGAATTGGGCGACGAGCGCTCGCCGTCCTTCGTCCCAGGAATCGCGGCCCGCCTTAAAATTGAAAAACATTGTGAGCGTGGCACAAAAAGCCGCGCCCAAAACGACTAGGGCGAATTTGAAGATAGGAAATTGCATCGTGCGAAATTACCCTGTTTGCGGGATCATAGCACGCCCTGCGGTCGTGGCGAATTTGAGTGCTTTCTACTCGCCGGCATGGGCTTCTTCGGGTGTGGGTGCGACGGGGAACGCGGGCTTGGCGGAGAGGGCGCGATAGGCGAAGTAAAGTTTGGCACGCCAGCGCAGGATCATGCCGAAGGCGAGCAGATAGACGAGGGCGCCGGTTTGCTCGAACGAGAGAATGGAATCGAAGTAGCCGCGCGCGGCCCAGCGGATGAGGGCGAGCACGATGATGACCGCAAAAAATGCGTTCGAGCGCTTCATGCGAATTTCGCCGTTGTGCAGGTGAAGATCGGAGGTGAGCAGCAGCGGGACGGCGAAGAGGATCGCGCCGATGAGGAAGGCGGCGAGTCCCCACGTGAAGGGCACGCGGCAGGGCGGATAAAAGAACATGCAGAAGCCGGTGGCCATGCCCAGAGGCGGCATCACGATCTTCTTGAGCGTCACGGCGGTGCGTCCCTCCCGCACGCGCCAGGTAAGCACGCCGGCGAGGCCGATGAGGGAGACGACAGCCGTGAGGACGGGAGTGGAGACCATGAAACTAGCCTTTCCGTTCTTGCCGGGGGCTGGGGCGGCTCCGAGGTGCGGTTCACAGCGAACAGCCGACTGGGGGTCGGAGCTTCGTCTCTATTGTAATTGGATGGCGCGAGTCCGATAAGCGTTTCACGGAATCCCGCCGACAAAATTCCACGAACCACGAAACACGAATCACGATCAACGGCGACTGATCACTGAGCACTGTCTTTCGGCCAGGGGTCGATGAGCAGCGAGCTCAGCCCGAGGTCGTCGCCGTAGCGCTCGATCTCGACGTCGTTCATGTGCACGAACTGGGGCATGCCGCGGAAGGCAGGGACGGCGTCGGAGCCCATGATCTGTGGCGCGATAAAGAGATGGAGGCGGTCCACGAGGCCGGCGGCGAGAAAGGCAGTGTTCAGGCGCGTGCCGGTTTCTGTGAGCAGCGTGAGAACGCCTTCTTCGCCGAGCTTCAGGAGGACTTTGTCGAGCGGAACGCGGCCTGCCTCCGCCTCGAGCACTTCCACGCGGACGCCACGGTTGCGCAACTCGGCGGCGCGGGCTTCGTCGCGGGAGACGGTGAAGACGACAACGTCGTTTTGCGCCGTCGAGACCAGTTTGCAGTCGAGAGGCATGCGCAGCGCGGAGTCGAGGACGATGCGCAGCAGGGGACGGCGGCGGCGCAGGCCACTGCGGTCGGTCATCCAGGGATCGTCAGCAAGAACGGTGTCGACGCCGACCATGGTGGCGTCGGCGGCCCAGCGCAGGGGTTGCACGGCGGCGCGGGCCACTTCACTGGTGATCCAGTAGGGCGCGTGCTGCGTTTGTTGCGCGGGCGGCGGAGCGATGCGCGCGTCGAGCGTCATGGCGACTTTCATCAGGACGAGGGGGCAGTGGTGCTGAATCCAGCGCGCAAAGCCTTCGTTGAGGCGGCGGGTTTCGGCCTGGCAGGCACCGACAGCGGTTTCGATGCCCGCGGCTCGGAGCGCAGCGAGGCCGTGGCCGGCGACAGCAGGGTTGGGATCGATGGTGGCGGCGACGACGCGGGCGAGGCCGGCCTGGATGAGCGCATCGGTGCAGGGCGGCGTGCGGCCTGTGATGTTGCAGGGCTCGAGGGTGACGTAGGCGGTACCGCCCCGAATGCGATCAGCCGCGTGTTGCTGCGCCTCTTTGAGGGCGACGATCTCCGCGTGGTCGAGGAGGTCGTACTCGTGCCAGCCCTCTCCGACCACCTGGCCGGCGCGGTCGAGAATTACGCAGCCGACGGCGGGGTTGGGCGAGGTGACGCCGATGCCGCGCCGCGCGAGTTCGAGGGCGCGCTGCATCCAGTAAGTGTCTTGATCGACTTGATTGCTCATGCGTGCCTCTTGCTACGGACAGGAACAATCAAGTGTAAATCGGGTGGTTGGAGCCGGGTACAGGATCGCCGCGTTACAGCGATAGTACGGCGTTTGCTGTACCAGGTCCAAGCCTTTATTTATGTTTGCGTTACAGCCACTTTACAGTCGCACAGTGGCTGTACCGTGGGCGCTGACAGGCTGCAAGCTACTGAATTTTCTTGGGTTAGATGGAGTGGTACAGTCTCACAGCCGGTTTTGGCGACGAATCCGCCAGAGATCAGAGAGCAGGGATCAGAGATCAGAGACGGAGCGCTGGTCGATTGTTCGCCGCGGTCCGCAGCCGCATCGTCTGCGCCGTCTGCGCGGGTTTCAGCAGTTTCGATTTCGTTCTTGGTGCTGGGGCGGCCGGGGCATTGACCGTCGATGAAGCAGGGGCATTTGCTGCAATCTTCCTCTTTGGCGCAGACGAATTTTTCGGGGGCGATTTCGTCGCCGTTGCAGTCCTGGCTGAATGACTCGACTGGACCGTCTTCTTTGGATGGGCAATGCGAACCGAGATGCATGGAAGCGATCTGCATGGAATAGAGGAGCTGGCCGGCGCGTTTGGGATCGATGCGGCCGTTGATGAGAGCGTCGTTGATTTTCGCGATGGATAGTTGGATCGCCGCGGGGCTCTCGGGGCTGGGCAGGCGCATGTTGCCGTACTTGTCGTGCACCTCGGCGCCGACGTTGTGGAGCTTCATGTGGAAATAGCAGAAGCAGGACTCTTTGATAGCTGGTGACTCGCAACGCAGCCCGTTGGGCTTGATATGCCGACAAATCCTGTACATTGGTCTACCCCCCTATGGGTATGTTGGTTAAGCCGTTTGTTTTGAGTCAGATAATTTTGATCATTTTTCCAGCCCACTGAAAACAAACGAGTTATTTCGCAAAATCATCAAAAATAAGCAGTTAGCGGAGCTGGCGGCGTTAGCCGCGCGCCCTGAGCTTGCCGATCTTGTTCGCCATCGATATTGAACAACCTTCCAGGCCCGAGAATCCGGACCTCGCGATGCCGATAGGGTATATTCTGCCGTCTCTGCAAAGAACCTATTTGTTTTCAGCGTCTTAGTCGACGCGAGTTGCAGTAAGTATTTTGTTTCAATCCACTTAGCCACAAGTATAAGAAAACAAATTGGTTAGAACTGCGGGGACCAAGGGGCCAAGGGAACAAGGGACCGAGAGTGCAAGGACCCGGGTGCCGCAAGACCAAAAACTGCAACCAGAAGACACGAACGCGACGGGCGTCAGCCTCCGCGTAAGAGCCTTGATTCACGCTCATGGGAACAGTATGCGCGCAAGCCGCGAAAATATATGCAAACGGGTAAGGGTTCAGGTGTTAGGTTTCAGGTGTCAGAAAAGGAAGGAGTTAGGGCGAGGCAAGAGTTTCGGGTCGGGTGGTACGGCACTTGACTTGTGATTTGCGGTCGTTCAGGCATGGTCTGATTAGGGGGCCTGGCTGTTGGCGGTCGTGGACCAAGGTTTCTAGCTTGACTTCCGCAGACCTCTTCAGTATGTTATGTGTGTTATGTGACATTACATGGATGGTTGGCCATGGCAGTGGGGAAGTCTGGCAGGATCGTTTTGGAGGTAGAGCCCGAACTGAAACAAAGGCTCTACTCGGCGCTTGCCCTCGAGAACAAGACTCTCAAAGAGTGGTTCATACTGACAGCTAACGACCACATTCGATCGCAGGAGCAACCGAGCATGTTCGAGCCTTTGGAGCGAGAGCCGCGCCAATGAATTTCATCGTAAACGAGAGTGCGCAAAAGCTTCGCGGCGGATACTACACGCCACTTGACCTCGCAGTTTACATAGCCAGGTGGACGCTGGAGAACAGCCCGGTGACCCTTCTGGAGCCGAGCTGCGGGGATGGCGTTTTCGTCCAGGCTCTTTCCGAAGTTGGTTATTCGAAATCCCTATCGTTCACCGGGTTTGAGATTTTGGAGACGGAAGCGGCCAGGGCAAGGGATCGTTGCCAGAATCAACATCGGCTTAATTGGTCTATCCGAGGAGAGGATTTTCTTGGCTGGGCAATCGACAAGATGCTGGGCCGACGGCCAGAATTTGATGCCGTTGTCGGGAATCCGCCCTTCATTCGCTACCAGTATTTGTCACAGGAATCGCAGCGGAAAGCCGAAGCCATATTCAAGATTCTGGGGCTGCCTTTTACAAAGCACACGAACGCTTGGGTGCCATTCGTCCTAGCATCTATCGCTCTCCTGAAGCCAGGTGGTCGGTTTGGGATGATTATCCCGTCCGAGACCA
>JBEKIE010000060.1:0-23397 GCA_050011915.1 Occallatibacter sp. | reverse complement strand
GCTGGATGAACGTGTTGTAATCCTGCAGCGCCTGATTGTATCGGTTGCGCGCCACCGCAATCCGGTTCTCGGTGCCTGACAGCTCATCCTGCAGGCGCATGAACTGATCGCTGGAGCGCAGTGTCGGGTAATTCTCGGTCAGGACAAGAACCTTGGCGAGGGCAGTATCGAGCTGGCCGTTCGCAGCGATCTTGTCCGCCGGGGTCTGGGCATTCATCAGTCCGTCCCGAGCCTGCGCGATCTCGGTGAACACGCTGCTTTCCTCTTTGGTGAAACCCTTCACGGTTGCCACCAGGTTGGGAATCAGGTCGGCGCGGCGTTCCAGTTGCACGTCCACATCGGACCAATTGGTTTTGACCACCTGATCCAGGGCCACCATCTGGTTCTTGGCGCTGACGTAGCTGCCAAAGCACATGAGGGCCACCAAAAGCAGAACGGCCAAAACCCCCAGGGTAATTCCAAGTCCTTTGCTCATAAATCTCGATCCTCCTTGAAAACAGCTATCAGTTACCAGCTTCCTCCGGCCCCGCCGCCGCCGAAACCACCGCCGCCGCCGCCGAATCCGCCGAAACCTCCACCACCGCCGCCACCGAAACCACCGCCACCGAAGCCGCCGCCAAAACCGCCGCGGCCGCGGCCCCCGCCCGACATGAGCCCAAGACCCCACAGGCCAAACAGCCCAAAACTGCCCAAGACGCGGATTATAAAAATAATGACAAAGATCGCGACGATGATGCCCCCAAAGACATCGCCTCCGGACGGCTGCCGTTGCGGTACTGGCCGGTCGGCCGGCGTCGGCGCGTTGTCCAGCGTGATATGGGCGTCGTCGGCGATGACTTGCGCCACCTCACCCACTGCTGTCGTGACCGCGCCGTCATAGTCGCCGGCCTTCAGGTCGGGAACCATGTCGCGGCCGATGTCGCCCGTCTTGCCGTCGGGCAGGATGCCTTCCAATCCGTAGCCCACTTCAATGCGGTACTTGTGATCGGCGACGGCCAAAAGAACCATGGCGTAACGGTTCTGGCCACTTGCCTTATCCTTGTCCCCCATCTTCCAGTGGTCTTCAAGCTGCGTGGCGTAATCGGCCGCGTCGTCACCGCCGAGATCGTGCACCGTGACCACGGCAATCTTCGCACTGGCCGCGGAGTTGTCGAGTTGCGAGCAGAGGCTGTCGAGCCGCGCTATCGCCTCGGGCGAGAGCACGTGCGCAAAATCGCTCACATAGTCGGTGGGCTGAGGCAGGTCGGCGATCTTCTCGGCGTGCGCGAGAGGTACCACAAATGCAAAAAGAACCGCCAGCAAGGGCGGAATCACGGCGAATCGCGCGCGGCCAGAGCCTCTCATTTCTCTTCCATTGTACGTGGAGGGGCGCAGGGAGGTTCCCGCGCCGCCAGGCTTAATGCCCAAGCAGGTGGGGCGCAGCCAGTTCGATGAATTCGCGAGCGCTAACGACCTTGGTGCTCCGCCAGAACCGTGGAAAACGTCTCAAATTACCCGTAATCAGGTAGTCGGCACGGGCTGCTTCTGCGCACTCCAGGAACAAATTGTCGTCGGGATCCGAAGCTATTTCGAGTTGGCGTCGGGGCGAAACGAGGAAGCCGCGATTGCGGATCATCTGAAGAATCTGCGCGCGAATGCCTTTCCGGATGTGCAGCATACTCCGGGCCAGCACCTCCGAATACTCGTCAAGGATTGGATCAGAGACATAAAGTCGCGACGGCTTTGTGACCGCTATGATTAGCGCTACGCGCTCTAACCCTTGCGTCTTGAGCGCCGCAGAAATCACGACATTTGTGTCGATGACGAGCCGAAGATTGAGCATCAGCGCTGTTTCTTGCGTGCGCGCGTGGACTTGATGAGCTGATCGATTTGGCGCGAACTGAGCTTATCAGTTCCGTTGCGTCGCGACTCTTCTCCAACGATCCTCAGAACTTCCGGCTCCGGAGCAGCGAGTTTCACGTAATCACGAATGCTGAGCAGTACGGCTCGCGGCGTACCCCGCTTTTCGATGACCAGGGATTTCCCGTCACTGTCGACTCGATCGAGTATCTTGCCAAAATTGGCTCGTACTCTCAAAGCGGAAACGACAGTTGCGTTACCAATAGCTCCAGAAGTCCCCATAACGACTCTCCAGTCTGATGAATTGAACTGTACAGTTTGGCGCAAGCATAGTCAACCGTTACACTGATAGAAATGACGAAATCTGCAATTCCCGCGCCGCCAACCGCCCGCAAACACCACACCGAAACCCAGATGCACGGAGTTGTGCTGGCCGACGACTACGCATGGCTGCGCGACAAAGAGAATCCCGATGTGACGGCGTACCTCGAGGCTGAAAATGCCTACGCTGAAGCGGTGATTGCACCCCTCGCCGGGCTCCGCGAAGAGCTCTACCAGGAGATGCTGAGCCACATCAAGCAAACCGACATCTCCGTTTCTTACCGCGATGGCGATTGGTGGTACTACTCGCGCACCGAGGAGGGCCTGCAGTACGGCATCTTCTGCCGCAAGCGCGGCGGCCCGGCCGGACCGGATGCGGATGCGGCCGAAGAAATCCTGCTCGATGGAAACGAGATGGCGAAGGGCCACGCATTTTTCGCAATCGGCGACACCGACATCAGCGACGACGGCCGCTGGCTGGCCTACTCAACCGACACCACGGGGTTTCGCCAGTACACGTTGCGCATTAAGGATCTGGAGACCGGCGAGACGCTTGCGGGCGAGGTGGAGCGCGCGGGTTCGGTGGTGTGGGCCGCAGACGCCCGCACACTCTTCTATACCGTGGAGGACGAGCAGCAGAAGCGGCAGTTTCAACTTTGGCGCCATGTGCTCGGCGCCCAATTTGCCGGAGACGTGCTGCTGTTCCAGGAAGACGATGAGCGTTTCAACATTGCCGCCGGGCGGACGCGCGACGGCAAGTACATCGTGCTCGAGTCGGCCAGCCACACCACAAGCGAGGCGCGGGTTCTGGCGGCGGACGAGCCAACTGGCGCCTTCCGCATCATTGCTCCGCGCGAAGACGAGCACGAATACTCGCTCGACCATCGCAATGGTCTCTGGTTCATCCGCACCAACGATCGCGGTCGCAACTTCCGGCTGGTGACCGCGCCGGTAGAGACGCCGGGCCGCGAGCACTGGACGGAGCTGATTGCGCATCGCGAAGCAATCATGCTCGAGGACGTGAGTCTCTTCGCGGGATTCTTCATCGCCTGTGAGCGCGAAGATGGGCTGCCGCGGCTTCGCTTGTGGAAGTTCGCCGGCACCGGGCCTGAAGCCGCTCCAGCCGGTGAGATTGCCTTCCCCGAGCCCGCGTACAGCGCCCACCCGCACATCAACCGCATCTTCGACACGACGATGTTCCGCTACGGGTACCAGTCGCTCGTGACGCCGAGTTCGGTGTATGAATACGATATCGCTGCGGGCACATCGACTCTGCTCAAGCAGCTTGAGATTCCCGGAGGATTCGACCGCACGCTCTACGCGAGCGAGCGCATTCACGCCACGGCTCCCGATGGCGTCGCTGTTCCCATTTCAATCGTCTACCGAAAAGACCGCCGCACGCAGTCGAATCCCCTCTACGTCTACGGCTACGGGTCGTATGGCTACGCATTGCCGCTGGGTTTCAGCTCCAACCGGCTGAGCCTGCTCGATCGCGGCGTAGTGATGGCCTATGCGCACATCCGCGGCGGCGGCGACCTGGGCAAGCCGTGGCACGACGCCGGCAAGATGCTCGTCAAGCGCAACACATTCACCGATTTCGTCGCCTGCGTGGAGCATCTGACCGCAGCGGGCTACGGCGACCCCAACTGCGTGGCCATTGAGGGAGGGTCGGCTGGCGGCTTGCTGATGGGCGCAGTGGCAAACATGCGGCCGGAGCTCTTTCGCGCCGTGCTTTCGCACGTGCCGTTTGTCGACGTGATGAATACCATGCTCGACGCCTCCCTGCCCCTCACGGTTCCCGAATACGAGGAGTGGGGCGACCCGAACCAGGAGGAGTATTTCCGCTACATGCTGAGTTATTCGCCGTACGATAACTTGCGCGCAGCGAGTTACCCGGCGATGTTAGTCAAGACCAGCCTGCACGACAGCCAGGTGATGTACTGGGAGCCGGCCAAGTACGTGGCGAAACTGCGCACGCTCAAAACCGGCAACCATCCGCTACTGCTGGTGACGAACATGCAGGCCGGGCATGGCGGCGCCAGCGGCCGCTACGACTACCTGAAGGAGATCGCGCTGGACTACGCATTTGTGCTGAAAGAGTTGGGAGTTGTGTAATCGCGTGGGAGCAATTTTCAAGGCAAGGTGGATTGCGATGCGAAAACTGCGAGTGTACCTCGTCTTTCTAGCGCTGATTGCGATTTCAAATCACGGGTTCGGGCAACCAGCGCCGTCGACGCAAGATGGACCTGTGGACATCAAAGCCGCTCCGCCGCAACCGGACTCTGGCGGAGTTTATGAAGCCGGCGCCGGCGTTACATCGCCCGTGCTGCTGAATCCTGCGCCAGTTACCGACTTGCAAGATGGTCTTGCGTCGTGTGCGTCCCATTTTTTGAGAATCGTAGCGGTCGTCGAAGCGAATGAAGCGATAAGAATCCGGTCCACGACGCCTCATCTTGGCAATGCGTGCGATGCTCTGGCACTCTCCGCCTTGCAGGAGTTCCAATTTCAACCCGGCATGCTCAATGACAAGCCGGTGCCGGTGGCGGTTTGCATCCTCTTGAATGTGGGGTCCATTCGTCCCCCTGTTCCACGGCTCGTTCCGTGTTCCGGTCCAGGCGCATTTGGCGTTCCACCGCCGATAGCGGACGACACCTTACACCTTCCGCCAGGAACGAAACCACCGGTGCTGATCAATAACGTGGCTGCGGATTTCTCGAACGACGCGAGAAAGAACAGAATTCAAGGTGTCGTAATTGTTTCGCTGGTCGTCGACGAGGAGGGCATGCCAATCGATATTCGGTTAGTGAGGGGAGTTGGCCACGGCCTGGACGAGAATGCGATCGCCGCAGTTAGCCAGTACAGGTTCCGGCCGGCGACGCTCGACGGCAAGGCGGTGGCGTATCCAATAACGGTCGAAGTGGACTTCCATTTGATGAAGTAAGAAGCCCGCTCCGCAGCCTGACCGATTAAGTTCCTTGGGGTTACGCTGCGCCCTTCAGCTCCGCCAATGTCTTCTCCAAGCTCGCCGCGTCTTCCACATTCATGGATTTGAGGGCGAGATCGATCTGCTTAAGCAAGCCGCAGAGCACCTTGCCGGGGCCGACTTCGATGAAGACATCGGCGCCTGCGCCCTGGCCCTCTACGGACAGTGACCGGCCCTCGAGCGACTGCACGCACTCCACCCAGCGCACTGCTCCCGTGACTTGCCGGATGAGTGCATCACGTGCAGCAGCGGCAGTCGAAACAAGGCTGCCGGTGACGTTGGCGGCGACGGGGATGCGTGGGTCGTGCAACGTGAGCCCGGCGAGCACGCGCGCCACTTCTTCCTGCGCCGGCTGCATGAGCGCGCAATGGAAGGGAGCGCTGACGGGAAGCATGACGGTGCGGCGCGCACCTTTAGCCTTGCACAACGCCGCCGCTCTTTCCACAGCCGCCGCCGCGCCGGAGATGACCGTCTGATTGGGTGAGTTCAGGTTTGCAGCTTGCACAACCAGGCCGGTTTCGCGCGCCGCTTCCTCGCAAGCTTCGGCCACCTGCGCCGGATCAAGCTGCAGAACCGCCGCCATGGCGCCCTCGCCGGCCGGAACCGCTTTTTGCATGGCTGCGCCGCGCGCCTTCACCGCGCGCACCGCATCGGCAAAACCGAGCGTTCCCGCGATCACGTGCGCCGACCATTCGCCGAGGGAGTGACCCGCGGCCAGCGCCGGCTCAACTCCTTGGCCGGCCAGCACGCGCGCCGCCGCCACGCTCACCGTCATAATGGCAGGCTGCGTATTCTCGGTCAGGCGCAGATCTGCTTCCGGCCCTTCAAAACAGAGCTTCGAAAGCGGAAATCCCAGCGCCGCGTCGGCTTCGGCAAAGGTTTCGGCCGCTACGGGAAATCGTTCGGCCAGCTCGCGGCCCATGCCAACGGCCTGCGAGCCCTGCCCCGGAAAGAGAAAGGCAATCTTTGTAGACATTCTGAAGAAATTTTATCGCGCCGGGCTTTGTTTTTTCTGAACCCTGACCCCTGACACCTGATCCCTGTCTTTCAGTTCCACCGCTTCTTGTCGTCGGAATCGTCGTCGAGGCGATGGCCCTGGCCGTCAAACTTCACCGTCCGGCCCTGCCGTCGCATGTACACCTCGAACTTGCGGGCAGCGCGGCGGCGCTTCCAGCGGTAGTAGCGGTTGCGCATGCCGTACCAGCTTTCGCTCAGCATGAAGGAGATCCCACGGCTCGGCGCCGTGCGCACAAACACGAGACCTGCCAGCGCTCCGCCCAGTTGGGCAAAGGCGTACATCCGCTGCTCGCTAAAGAGCATGGCGATGGCAATGAGCGCGTAAATCACCACCAGGTAGCGCGCCTTGATGCCGATAGGCAACGGAAACAGCATAAATTGCACGTCGCCGTAGAGGAGACCGATGGCGGCGAGCAGTCCAAAAACTCCACCGAAACAGCCATAGAGTGGTTGGGCATGGACAAGCAGCGACGGCGCCAGAGTCGAGCAGCAGGCGTAGAGGGCCAGAGCGGCGGCGGCGGTTCCCAACACGGAGACGGCATAGAGGCTCGTCACCCAGTTCGCGCTATGGTAGCTCTCGAGAAATCCCGCCAGAAACCACAGCGAAAGCAGCTCGAAGAGCGTCCCCCACAGACCAGGATGAACAAAGCTGTAGGTGATCGGCTGCCAGATGGCGCCATGCAGGAAGTGGCCCGGATCGAATGCGAGGCGCAAACCAATGAGGACCTGCTGAATTGGTGACGCAAACCCGACAATTAACAGCAGGAAGTATGCCGCTAGGTTAATGAGAACCAACCGGCGGGTGGCCCCGCGGAAATCGGGGAAGGCGAACGGGCTGGAGCCAGATCTCGGCATTGCAGTCAACAGGTTAAACGCTGGAGCGGGCCGGTGTCATGATGCCAGCGGCCCAGCGCGTGATAGCACCATGGGTGGTGGTGGAGTGGCGACGCCGTCGGCGGAGCGCGACGCGATCGTCTGCACCAGGGATGCAGCAATGTCAGCGGTGACCGCGGAATTCTCCGTTTCGTGGTGAATGGACGGGCTTATTTTTCCGAAAGGAAAATCTCCGGTTTGGCAAGTGACGCAGGCTCTTGACCTGAGGCCGGGTTCTCACTAAAACTAGCGATGGCCGCAATAGCGGCTTCATCTCGCAATGCGAATTGTTATGGAAAGTGAGGAGGCTGCAATGCCCGGCTGCCCTGAATGCGAAACCGACCTGAACATTGAAGTCGACGAGATAGAAGAAGGCGACGTGATAGCCTGCGAAGAGTGTGGCTCGGAGTACGAGGTGGTGGGCGTGGAGCCGCTGGAACTGGCAAAAGTAGAAGAAGGCATCGAAGAGGAAGACGATCTCTTCGAAGAGGACGAGGAGGAGTAAGAATGAGCCGTGCAAGCTGGCTGGCCGCGATTGGGTGCGGACTTTTGGCGTTGGGCGCGATCCCTTCAGGATCGACGTGCGCGCTGTCGGCCGGCGCCGCATGGGGTCAGAATATGGGTGAGCGTACGGTCTCGGGCACGATCTTGAACGAGAATTCGCAGCCGGTCGTGGGGGCCACCGTCTTCCTCAAGAACGAAAAGACCAAGGCGATCCGCAGCTACATTTCCACCGCGGGCGGCCATTTCCGCTTCTCTCAGATCGACATGAGCGTCGACTTCGATCTGTGGGCGGAGAAGGATGGCAAGAAGAGCGCCACCAAGACCGTGAGCTCGTGGGACGACCGCAAAGACTTTATCCAGGATTTAAAGCTCAAGTAGATTCGGCACGGACTGCCATGAGCGAGCTTCTACGGGCGTGGACGCCCGCAGGCGCCGCGGCGACCCGGTCTGGAGACCGGCGCTACAGCCTCACCCCTCCAGCTTTTTCACCACCAGTTCATTCAGCAGCGCCGGATTGGCCTGGCCCTTTGAGGCGCGCATCACCTGCCCGACAAAGAATCCCGCCATGGTTTTCTTCCCGGCGCGATACTGCTCCACCTGTTTGGGATTGGCCGCAATGACTTCGTCGATCAACTTTTCGATGGCGCCGGCGTCGGTAATCTGCTCCGGCTTCTCGCGCTCGTAGACGGGGCCGAAGTCCTCACCCTTCTCAAAGCACACATCGAAGAGCTGCTTCAACTGCCGGGAGCTGATCTTGCCCTCGTCGAGCAGATCGGCGGCGAGCACGATGCCCGCCATCGACACCGGCGACTGCTCCTGCTCGAGTCCGAGCGCCTTCAGCCGCCCGCCGACTTCGCTGAGCAGAACGTTGGCCACACGGCGGGGACTGCGGGCCGTTCTGGCCGCAGCCTCAAATCGGTCTGCAAACTCGCGCGATGCTGTAAGCGTGTGCGCATCCTGCACCGACAATTCGTACTCCGCGATCATGCGCGCGCGCCGCGCCTCGGGCAATTCCGGCAGCTTTTTCCTGGCCTCCGACAGGAACTCCGCGGAGACAATCAACGCCGGCAGGTCGGGCTCGGGGAAATAACGGTAATCGTGCGCCTGTTCCTTCGAGCGCATGGAAAAAGTGCGTCCTTCGTTGGCGTTCCAGAGCCGCGTCTCCTGCATCACGCGCCCGCCGGATTCGATCGTTTCGATTTGCCGCTCAATTTCGTATTCCAGCGCCGCGCGGATGAACTTGAAACTGTTCACGTTCTTCACTTCGGCCTTGGTGCCGAATCGCTCCGCGTCTTTGAGGCGGACGCTCACGTTGGCGTCGCAGCGCAGCGAACCCTCTTCCATGTTGCAATCGGAGACGCCGGTGTAGAGCAGAATCTCCTTCAAGCGCGTGAGATACTCGAAGGCCTCATCGGGCGTGCGGATGTCGGGCTCGCTGACGATCTCGGCGAGCGGGGTGCCGCAACGGTTCAGGTCGAGATAGGTGCGTGTGGCCGAGTCGGAAAAACCTTCGTGCAGGCTCTTGCCCGCGTCCTCTTCCATGTGCAAGCGCGTGATGCCGATGCGCTTTTTGCCTCCGTCCGCCGTGGGAACCTCGATCCAGCCATGCTCCGCCAGCGGCCTGTCGTACTGCGAAATCTGGTAGCCCTTGGGCAAGTCAGGATAAAAATAGTTTTTGCGCGCAAAGATCGACCGCTCGCGCACCTGGCAGTTGAGCGCCAGAGAGGCCAGCGTGGCAAATTCGACGGCCTTCTCGTTCAGCACCGGCAGCGCCCCCGGCAGCCCCAGGCAAACCGGGCAAATGTTCGTGTTCGGATCCGCGCCAAACCGGTTGGCGCAACCGCAAAACGCCTTGGTCGCCGTGAGCAACTGGACGTGCACTTCGAGGCCAATCACGGGCTCGTATTTCGCCAGAACTTCAGGAGAGATGGCTGCGGCAGGCATAATTGAATTCTAGCGCGAGGCGTGCAGGCGGCGTCGGCGGGACAACTGCTGGCTGGGGCACGGTGCGATTGCCTACAATCAAAGCGCGCCCGAACGCGGCAGATTTCCGCCCGAATTTCACACTGAATGGAGACCCGAGGTGAATCGAGAAAATGTTTGCAAAACCCTGTTGATCGCCGCATCGCTGGCGGGGCTCTTTGCCGTGATCCCGTTGCAGGCCCAGGAGGCTGCATCGGTTCCCGAAACCAAAGCGCCGGCCGCGCAGACCTCGCCCTCCGGGCATCCCAACGATGCGTATTGGATTGAGCACGACCGGCAACTGCTGGTGGATTTTGGCGGGCTTGCGCATTTCAAGGAGGCCGATGCCATGCTTGGAACTCCGAAAACCGGCGAGGACCGCGTGGTCTTCATGGGCGACTCGATTACGCAGCTCTGGAAGCTGGACGAGGCGTTTCCCGGCAAGCCGTATGTGAACCGCGGCATCAGCGGCCAGACCACGCCGCAGATGCTGGTCCGCTTCCGTCAGGACGTGATCGATCTGCAACCGAAAGTGGTTGTGCTTCTCGCCGGAACCAACGATATCGCCGGCAACACGGGACCGATGACGCTGGAGCAGACGGAGGGGAACCTGGCGTCGATGGCCGAGCTGGCGGCGGCGAACGGAATTCGCGTGGTGCTCTGCTCGGTATTGCCGGCATTTGATTATCAATGGGCGCCGGGACTCGCTCCCGCGCTGAAGATCGCGCAGGTGAATGCGTGGCTCAAGGAGTACGCGTCGCAGAAGGGCTATGTGTATGTCGACTTCTATTCCGTGATGAAGGATGAGCGCGGAGGGCTTCCCGCGGCTCTGAGCAGGGACGGCGTACACCCGCTTCCGGCCGGTTTCGCGATCATGTCGCCGCTGGCGGAAGCGGGAATCGAGAAGGCGCTGAAAGCCAAAAAATAGCACTTCATCGTTGTCATATTGAGCGAATCTCGAGAGCTTTGCTCCTGAACGAAGTTCGGCGCGCTTGCGCCAAACCGAGTTGAAGCACCGCATCCTCTCGTCCGCGTTCTACCAGCCGCGCCAGTTCACTCACCAGTAACGCCACGCATCAGTGCCGAACAATCGACGAGCACGTTCCCCGAATTTCATCGGCATTATCCGCTTCCACAGCGGTAAACATCGAAGCGGGCGAATTGCAGATCACCGTCTCCTTGCAACCGTTCCACGAGTTCACGCTTACAACCTCGCCGTCTGCGCCGGTCTTGATGGTGACGGGCGCAGGCGAGCACGGCCCTCCCGTATGCTGCCCGCCGCCGCCCGCATAGGCTGCCCACGTCCCGCCCTTCATGAATTGAAACGTGATCGAGCCGATCCCCGATGCCGGACATTCGATCCCGCTTGGCGTATATGCATTTCCCATCTTGGCCTGGCATCCTCCTCCCGCCGACACAGGTACGCCAGCCATCCCTTGGCCAGCGCCGATTTCGAAGCACGGGATGTTGTTGTCGCATCCGTTCTGGCTGAATGTGAAAACGATATTCGCGGCCTCGGCGCTGATGGTCACCAGAAGATCCGGGCCAACTTGCGAAACGACGACGCCCTGGGCGAGAACAGCGCGGGTGAAAAGCGTGAACACGGCCGCCAGCGCGCCGAGCCGTATCGTCTGCAACAACAGTCGATGCATCATGTCATTTCCCCCGGGGAACTTCACCTGCAGGATACTCGCTCACCCAGGATTTGCAAGGAAATACTTCGAAAAGTAGTAAGTAGGGAATAGAAAACAGGGGTCGAGGAGCAGAGCGTTCCCTGCGCAGGCTTTCCCGAAGATGAGGCGATGGGCGGGGTCTAATTCTGTGCGTCCTTGTATTCTTCGTACCACGCCATCTGGATCGCCTCAAGGCGCGGCTCATTCGACAACTTAGGATCGTCGGCGAAACCCTCCAGCTCCGTCACGTAGCAATGCAGATCGGTAAATCGAACCGCGAGAGGATCGAGCGAGGGAAACTTTTCCGCCAGATGTATCCCGATCTCCTCGGCGTCGGTCCAGTAGATTTCGCGAGGCATGCTTCGCTCCCTATTTTGGCTCTGCCAGCGCCACAGGCTTTCCCTCGGAGACGTAGTTGCGGTTCCAATTTGGAATTTCAACCACGTACTCTCCGGGGCGAGTGATCACGGCCTGGCAGCCCAGCCGCGAATTCAACTGCTGATCGGCGGCCATGTCGAGCCGGTCAAGCTCGTCGTCCTCCGCCTCGCTCAAACCCGCCGCGCCCTCCTTGATCCACACATGGCAGGTTGTGCAAGCGCACGATCCGCCGCAGGCGTGGTCGAGAATAATGCCAAAGTTTTCCGCGACGTCCAGAAACGACATGGGCTTGCCGTGACGATCCCAGGGCATCGCGCCAAACTCGAACTCCACCGTGCGCCCCTCGGGAAGAAACGTGACGCGAACGAGTTTGTCTGCGGAAATGTGGTCGGTCTCGGTCATGACAGCTCTTCCTTGTGCAAACCTTCGTTCAAGAGCAAGCGGGACCAGCTGTGTCAGCGGTGTTGCCGTGGCTCAGCTCAGATCCCAACTCCGCTAGCTCCGCTAACGCCGCTGCTACTTAAACTCCGCCCGCGCGAAGTCATGCGGTGCGCTCACGGACTCCTTCAACTCTTCGCCGGCCTCATTCATGGTTTTACCGCGAATGGCGCTTGAAACCGCCGCATCCATCATCAACTCGGCAAAGTGGCGCGTGGCCTTGTCAAGCGCCACCATGGCCTGGCTGATCGCAGCCAGGTCAGTCGCTTGCTTGACCAGAACCAGCCGGTCGCGCGCCACGGCGATGACTGCTTGCTCTTCTGCGCTCAATTCGTTCCAAGCAGGATTCTGCGGCGCCTTGGCCACCGCCGCAAGAATCGAATCCGCTTCGTTGCGCGCCTCGATCAGAAGCCGCTTCGAAAAATCCTCTTCGGCGTGATCGAAAGAATCGAGAATCATGTTCTCGACCTGCTCATCTGTTAAACCATAAGTCGGCTTCACTTCAATCTGCGCGGCCTTGCCCGAGCGCTGCTCGCGCGCGGAGACGTGCAGGATGCCGTCGGCATCAATGAGGAAACGCACCTCAATGCGCGGCAATCCCGCCGCCATGGACGGAATGCCTTTCAGGTCGAAGCGCGCCAGCGACCGGCAATCGGCAGCCAGTTCGCGCTCGCCCTGCAAAACATGAATCGCAACATTGGTCTGCCCGTCGACCCCGGTGGTGAAGTGCTCTGTTGCCGAGGCGGGAATGGTGGAGTTGCGCTGAATGATGCGCGCCACCGTTCCGCCGAGTTGCTCAATGCCGAGCGAAAGCGGCGTCACATCGAGCAGAAGCATGTCGTCGGTAGCCTTTGACGCGCCGGCCAGAATGCCGGCCTGCACTGCCGCGCCCAACGCCACGACTTCATCGGGATTCAGCTCGGTGTGCGGTTTTTTCCCGCGCGCGCTCAACCGGAAAAGATCGTCAACCAATGCGCGGACCGCGGGAATGCGCGTCGACCCGCCGACCAGCACAACTTCGCCTATCTGCTCCGCCGAAAAGCCCGCATCGGCCATCGCCTGCTTGCACGGGCCAGCGGTGCGCGCCAGCACCGGCTCGATCAGGAGTTCAAACACCGCGCGTGGGATCTCGCGTTGATAGCGATCGCCGTTGGGCAATTCGATATCGAAATGCGCGGCCGGCTCCGTCGAAAGCCGGACTTTGGCATCGATGGCGGCCTTGCGCAGAGCCTGCACCGCGCCCGGATGCGCGCGCAAATCCACGCCGTGTTCGGCGTGAATCTCGTCGAGCGCGATGGCCAGCAGAAGACTGTCGATATCGTCGCCGCCCAGGTGTGTTTCGCCGTTGGTCGATTGCACCTCAAAGATGCCGTCGCGCAGCTTGAGGATGGAGATGTCGAAGGTGCCTCCGCCGAGATCGTAGACAGCGATGGTGCCCTCCCTGGCGCGATCGAGGCCGTAAGCCAGCGCCGCGGCGGTAGGTTCGTTCACTAGCCGCAACACATCGAGGCCGGCCATGCGCCCAGCGTCTTTGGTGGCCTGCCGCTGCGCGTCGTTGAAATAAGCCGGCACAGTAATCACCGCTTGCGTGACGGGGCTCCCGAAGAAGCGCTCGGCATTGCGCTTGAGCTGGCGCAGAATGTACGCCGAAATCTCGGGCGGCGTAAAGCGCATTTCGCCCAACTGGATGCGCGGAACCTCACCTGCTTCGATGTCGTCAGCAAGACGAAAGGGGAAAAGCTTCAGCTCCGTGCGAACCTCTTCGAGGCTGCGTCCCATCAAACGCTTGACGGAGTAGATCACGCGCTCCGGCGTCTCGATCAGCGCCTTGCGCGCGCTGTTGCCCACCGTGACCGTGGGCCGGCCGCCACCAGCGGGCACCCGGTCGAGTGCAACCACCGACGGCACAAGATTCGAGCCGTCCACGCCGGGAATCACTACCGGCCTGTCGCCCTCCATGTAGGCGACGAGGGAATTGGTGGTCCCCAGGTCGATGCCGACAACAACCGCCCTCTCCGCTTCCGCCATCTCTGCCGCTTAATCTCCCACAATCTCGGTCACGTCGCGGACCAGGTTGCTGAGGTACTTCCTTCTATCGAGCAGCGCCACCATCGCGCGTTGCGCCGTCTGGCGCGCGGCCGCATCGCCGGCATCCCAAACTGTCCACTGTGCCCGCAGATCGCGGTCCACGGCATTCACCATTCCCTCGAATTTTTCCTTGGCTATACTCAGGCTTTCTTTCAACTCCGGATCTTCCTGGCCCATTTTCTTCGACCTGCGCATCTCTTCAAGCTGCATGTTCAGGTCGAAGACTTCTTCGAGAAGATCTGCGGGCACGCGCGATGGATCCTTGCGCTCCTTGCCCTCCGCGGCGGGCACGCCGATCTCCGCGCCCTCGCGCTTGAGCAGATACTCGGTGCGGCGCAGCGGATCCTTGAGTGTGCGATAGGCGTCGTTGAGGAGCGCCGTGTCGGCCAGGCTCCACTCTTTTTCGTTTTCACTGGCGCGGGTAAAGCGGTCGGGATGCAGCCTGCGGCTGAGGCGATGAAACTCCTGCTCCAACGCGGGCAAATCGATGTTCAGCCGGGGCGCCAGTCCAAAAACAGAAAAATAATCGCCGCTGGTTGGCGGCTGAATCTTGCTGCAATCCGGGCAAAAGAGCGTGGATTCGTTGTGCGCGACGGAGCAGGACCAGCAGGCAACCGGAACCGCGTTCTCGAGAACTTTCAACATGCGAGCGTCCTTACGCGCATCCCGCACTACACCGAAAACGATGTGCCGCAACCGCAGGAGCGCGCGGAGTTCGGGTTGATGAAGTTGAATCCCTGGCGCATCAGCGTCTCTTCGTAGTCCAGCGTCATTCCGTTCAGAAAGACAAAGCTCTTGGGATCGATGAACACGCGCACGTCGTCAAACGTAAAGATGCGGTCGCGCTCGCGGGGATGGGCGTCAAATGCAATCGCGTACGACAGGCCCGAGCAGCCGCCGCCTTTCACGCCCAGCCGCAGGCCGCCCTCCTCCGTCGCGATGCCTTCCTTGGCCAGAATCACCCGGATGCGCTTGACGGCGCTGGGAGTCACGTGGACGCCCT
Source organism: Occallatibacter sp. (assembly GCA_050011915.1). Lineage (GTDB taxonomy): Bacteria > Acidobacteriota > Terriglobia > Terriglobales > Acidobacteriaceae > Telmatobacter. The sequence continues at coordinate 8,318 of JBEKIE010000060.1, read as the reverse complement.
GAACTTGGGAAGCGGCCGGTTGCGGCTCTTTCGCGGCCGGATCCTGCGAGGTCTTCGATTCGAGTGTGACGATGTCCTGCATCATTTCCATCCTTTACCACCGTTGCGTGATCTACTTCGCCGGCGTCGGCGGCTGAATCTCCGCGACATTGTTTTTCCTTTTCCAGTCGCCGATCGCGGCGCGAATGGCATCCTCGGCCAGCACCGAGCAGTGAATCTTCACCGGCGGCAGCGACAGCTCTTTCACAATGTCTGTGTTTTTGATGCTCAACGCGTCGTCAACGGTGCGGCCCTTGATCCATTCCGTGGCCAGCGACGAGCTGGCGATGGCCGAGCCGCAGCCAAAGGTCTTGAATTTGGCCTCTTCGATCACCTGCGTCGCCGGGTTCACGCGGATTTGCAGGCGCATTACGTCGCCGCACTCGGGCGCGCCCACCAGGCCCGTGCCTACCTCGGCCGCGCTCTTGTCGAGCGTGCCCACGTTGCGCGGATTGTTGTAGTGGTCCACGACTTTGTCGCTGTATGCCATTGTTGCTTCCCTGTACTGTTCAGGCAGCGGTCCGTGAATCTTTGCCGCGCGTCCGTTTCTTGAGAGAGACTGCCAGGCCGATGCCGACGATCACCAACGCCCAGCTGGCAATGGGCAGCATTTCAAGCCAGGTTATCGGCTCATGGCGTCGCATGGCGCCGAAACAGAGGCCCGCCGCCAGAAACACTGCAAACAGGAACGACATACGGACCCATCTAGCCGAAAAAATCCACTTGTACGAACTCTTATCCATCTGCGACTTCCTTCCGCGGTTCCTCACTGCATTTCTTAATGTGCCGCCCATTGAACCTTGGTCAAATCCACGCCGTCCTTCACCATCTCGTAGAGCGGCGACAACTCGCGCAAATGCCGCACCACTTGGATCACCTTGGCGGCCACGTAGTCCACCTCCGCCTCAGTGTTGAAGCGGCCCAATCCGAAGCGAATCGAGCTGTGCGCCACGTCGTCGCCGAGACCGAGCGCTTTCAAAACATACGAAGGCTCGAGCGTCGCCGAAGTGCAGGCCGAGCCGCTCGAAACCGCCACATCGTTGATGCCCATCAGCAGCGATTCGCCCTCGACATACACAAAACTCATGTTCAGGTTGCCGGGCAACCGGTGTTCCATCGAGCCATTTACGTGAACGTAGTCCAACTCGGATTCTAGCTTCGTCTTCAGCCGGTCGCGCAGGGCTTCGAGCCGCACAGCCTCTTCTGCCATTTCCTGCTGCGCAATTTCGCACGCCTTGCCCAGGCCCACGATGCCGGGAACATTCAATGTGCCGCTGCGCATGCCGCGTTCGTGGCCGCCGCCGTCGATCTGCGCAGCGATCTGCACGCGGGGATTGCGACGCCGGACGTAAAGCGCGCCCACGCCTTTGGGGCCGTAAATCTTGTGCGCGGAGATCGACGCCACATCCACGCAATCGTCGATTACGTGGAACGGAACCTTGCCCACGGACTGCACCGCGTCGGTGTGGAAGAGCACGCCCCGCTCGTGACAGATTTTGCCGATCTCGCGGACAGGCTGCAGCACGCCAATTTCGTTATTGGCCGCCATAATCGTGACTAGGATGGTCTTGTCGTCAATGGCGCGCCTCAGGTCTTCGAGATCGATCGTGCCATCGACCTTCACCGGCAGATACGTAACGCGATAGCCGTGCTTCTCCATACGCTTGCACGTATCCAGCACCGCTTTGTGCTCGGTCACCTGGGTGATGACATGATTGCCGCGCTCGCGATACATCTCCGCGATGCCCTTGATGGCCAGGTTGTCGCTCTCCGTCGCGCCTGAGGTAAAGATGATCTCCTTGGCCGTTGCGCCGATTAGTTTTGCCACCTGCTCGCGCGCCGCGTCGACGGCCTGCTCGGCCTCCCATCCAAAGGAGTGGTTGCGGCTGGCCGCGTTGCCGAACTTCGTCGTCAAGTAAGGCATCATCGCTTCCAGCACCTTGGGATCCAGGGGCGTGGTGGCGTGGTTATCCATGTAGATAGGCAGGTGTACGCCCGCCGGCGCCCCCACTTGACTTGACCCCGCGCTCATCTTCGTCTCCATCGTTTTCTTGCTCTGCTTTCGCCGGCTCTCATCGCGACGCGCGCTCTAAACCGTCAACGTGACCAAACCATGCCCCTCGGGCCCCTGCCCCTCGCGCGCCTTGGCCGCGGCCTGCTCCTGCTCCGCCAGGTCGTGGATGCTGATGCTCTTCAGCACTCCGATGATGGTCTCGTTTACGCGCGCCAGCGGCTCCTTGATGGTGCAGTTCGGGGTAAGGTCGCACGACTTGGCCCCCTTGGTGCACGAGGTGATAAACAGGGGTCCGTCGATGGCGTGGATCACTTCGAAGGCTGATATCTGGCGGGGATCCCGGGCCAGCGCATAGCCGCCATTCATCCCCGCATGGGAGCGCAGCAGGCCGGTCTTGGTCAGCCGCTGCAGGATCTTGGCCAGCAATTGCGCCGGAATTCCATAAGCATCCGCCACGTCTTTGGCGCTCAACGCAGGGGTTTCCGGGTGCTCGGCAAGATATTTGAGCGCCATCAGCCCGTAATCCGCTTTTTTGGTGAGCTTTAGCATGGAATATGCGACTGGAACGGTCCGTATTTAGTATACGTCCGCTTTCGTTTGCCTTTCAAGCTGGCAGCTCCCCCGTCCCGCGGGAGAAAATCTGCCATTCCGTCTGCAAGTTTCATCAAAAATGGGTTTGCAATCGCTCAAAAGACAGTTACAATCTGGCGGATAGAGCACCTATCGCAATCCCGAATTGGCTGTACCCTGGGGTCTGCTGGCAGACTCTAAACCGGAACCCGTCAAGCCTGAGGCTCCAGCAAGCGGCCTCAGGAAGCGAATTTTGACTGCGAAGGTGGAAGTTCACCCTCCCCGCCATGGCCCCCATAGTGAGGAACGGTGGGCTCGACAGAGACGGAAAGGGCGCACCCAACCTGGATTGCTAAAGTGCAAGTAGCTCCGAGAACGATGGCAACCGCCTGCAGACATCCCAAAGTCCGGATCGTTTCCCGGCACGAAGACACCGAGTTCGTCGAGTGCCTGGAGTGTGGCGAAATCTTCGATTCCGAAGAATTTCGCGATATGGAGATTGAAGACACGGCTGGTACAGAGGATCTCCAGGACGATTCCTAGCGCCGCTTGCTAGACGCTGGAGCCGACGGGTGTTTTGCCGTTGCCGCCGTTGGCTGCCGTGGTCCCGCTGCGGCGCGAGACACTCCACGCATAGTGCAGCCCTGAGATGGTGGTCAGCACCATGGTGGCATCGAGCGCTACGGTGCGGAACACCGCGACCCAGTGCCATCCCGGCGTCACCTTGCTCAGCAGCACCGCCGTTACCGCCGAAATTTGGGCCAGAGTGCTGGCCTTGCCCCAGATGCTGGGATGAAACTCTCGCCGGCCGGCGGCCGCATAGAGCAAGGCCGAGACCAGCAGGATGCCTACATCCCGGCCGAACACCAGCACCGTCACGGTGACCGGCATCAATCCTTTGTGCAGCAAAACCAGAAACAGCGCGCTCAGAAGCAACTTGTCGGCAACCGGATCGAGATATTGGCCAAACATAGTGCGCTGCTTGAGCATGCGCGCCAGTGAGCCGTCCAGCGCATCGGTCAACCCCGCGACAATAAAAAGCGCGAAGCTCAAAGCAAAGTGCTCCTCGAGGATCGCCGCCACCAGGAAGGGCGCCAGGCAGATGCGCATGAGCGTAAGCAGGTTCGGGGCGCTGCGAAGCGGGTTCAAACGGCGGCTCGACTCTTCACCCATCGCAAACCTGTCCTGGCGCGGCGCGACGCGACGCGGCGCGATGCATACGCCGGAAGTAAATTTCTGATCTCAACGATGGTAAAGCATCGCACCCATGTGGTGCAGCCGGGTCTGTTGGGTCCGACGCCATCCTGGAACGTCCCAGTCCTCGCTCCATTGCTCCCTCGCGCCCTGCTTTTCAGGCTTCAACCGGCAATTCTGCCGCCAGGATTTTCATCGGTGTGAGGCCGCGCTGGCGCAGGGCGCGCAGGCTCAATGCGTCGTGGCGCTTGGCCAGACGGCGGCCGTGGTGATCCACCACTAGCCGGCAGTGATACCAGGCGGGACTATTGAAACCGAGAGCGCGATTGAGCAGGATCTGGCGCGCGGTGGACTTGAGCAGATCGGCGCCGCGCACCACCTCGGTGATGCGCATGGCCGCATCGTCGACCACGCAGGCAAGCTGGTAGCTGGGGCCGCCGTCTCTCCGCCAGACGACGAAGTCGCCAAAGTCCACGCCGGCCACAAATCGCTGCGGGCCCAGGTTGCGGTCCACAAACTCGATGGCTTCTCCATCGGGCACGCGGAAGCGCCAGTTGGCGCCCTCGGGCGTTTCGACATCCGCCGAAGTGGGGCCGGGAAGCTGCGGCGCGTGGCCCGCAAGGTGGCGGCAGGTGCCGGGGTACATGGGCTCGTCGTCGAGAATGTCGAGCTTGCTGCCGGCGCTCGCGGTTTGTGCGCGCTCATGCGGCGCAGCCAGCGCGGAATCGATATCCTTGCGCGAGCAGCGGCACGCGAACAGGCAGCCGCGGTACAGCAGCTTGCGCCACGCCGCAAGATACAAGGCGCGACGCTTGCTCTGCACGTAGGGCGCGTAAGGACCGCCCTTGTCCGGGCCCTCCTGCCAGCGGATGCCCAGCCAGCGCAGATCTTCCATGGCCGCTTCGGCAAAGTTCGCGCGGCTGCGGTCGGCATCCAGATCCTCCATGCGCATCACCAGCGTGCCGCCGGCCTCGCGCGCGCGCTGGAACGCCGTCCAGAAGGTGCGCGCGTGGCCCACATGCAGGTAGCCCGTGGGCGAGGGCGCCAGCCGTCCGCGATAGCCCGGCGCCGCCGATGAAGGAGTGCTCGCCATTCTGAAGTCGAGTGTAGCCAGCGAGCAGCGCGCGGCATATAGGGAGTTTGGTACCTGAGGCAGGGACTAGGGCTTCCACCGCAGGATCGGCTTGCGCGCGGCCTGCACCTCGTCGAGGCGCGAGACGCGCGTGGAGTGCGGCGCGGTCTTCACGAGCTCCGGATTCTCCTCGGCTTCGCGGGCGATGGAGCGCATCGCATCGATAAAAAGATCCAGCTCCTCGCGCGACTCGCTTTCCGTGGGCTCAATCATCAGAGCGCCGTGCACGATGAGCGGGAAGCTGACCGTGTAGGGATGAAAGCCGTAATCGATGAGCCGCTTGGCGATGTCGCCCGTTTTGACGCCCCTCGCCGCCTGCCGCTTGTCGCTGAAAACCACCTCGTGCATCGAAGCCGTCTTGTACGGCAACTCGTACAGGTCTTCGAGCTTTTTGCGAATGTAATTCGCGTTCAGCACCGCGTCTTCGGTGGTCTGGCGCAGGCCGTCAGGGCCGTTGGCCAGAATGTAGGCCAGCGCGCGGATGAACATTCCCGTGTTTCCGTAAAACGCACGCACGCGGCCGATCGACTGCGGCCGATCAAAGTCCCAGTGCAGCTCGCCGTTTGCTCCCTTGCTCCCTTGCTCCCTCGCTCCCTCGCGCGTGAGCACGGGCGCACGAAACAGCGGTGGGCAGCCATCGGCTGTCGGCTCGGCATTGGTGTCCTCCCAATCCCCCGCATCCGGGCAGTCCTTCGCACGGTCCTCGTTTCGGACGAGAACTGGTATCGGGAGGAACGGCTCCAGAAATCTCTTGCACGCCACCGGCCCCGACCCCGGCCCTCCGCCGCCGTGAGGGGTGGAGAAGGTCTTGTGCAGGTTCAGGTGCATCACGTCCACGCCAAAGTCGCCGGGGCGCACCTTGCCCACCAGCGCGTTCATGTTGGCGCCGTCCATATAGAGCAGCGCGCCCTTGGCGTGCAGAATGTCTGCGATCTTGTGAATCTGGTGCTCGAAGACGCCCAGCGTCGAGGGGTTGGTGAGCATCAGGGCCGCGGTCTCTTCGTCCACCTGCCGAGTGAGAGCCTCGAGATCGATCCCGCCGTCGGCATTCGATTTCAAATTTTCAACCGTATAGCCGCTGAAGGCCGCAGTCGCCGGATTCGTCCCGTGCGCCGAGTCGGGAATGAGAACCCTCTTGCGTGCATTGCCCTGCGACTCGTGCCACGCCCGCGTCAGAAGAATCCCCGTGAACTCCCCATGCGCGCCGGCCGCCGGCTGCAGCGTGATCGCGTCCATGCCGGTGATTTCTAATAGACACCGCTGCAGCAAGTCCAAAACCTCTAAAATACCTTGCGCAAGCGCGTCGGGCCGGTAGGGATGCGCCTCGGCCAGTCCCTCGATGCGCGCAACGAACTCATTGACGCGCGGGTTGTACTTCATGGTGCAAGAGCCCAGCGGGTACATGCCGAGATCGATGGCATAGTTCCACGTGGAGAGGCGCGTGAAGTGGCGGATCAGCTCGATTTCGGAGAGCTCGGGCAGTTCCGCGTGATTGCTGCGCACGGCGGCTCCCAGCAGAGCATTGGCGTCGACAGCGGGCACGTCGAGCAGCGGCAACTTGTAGGCCCGCTTGCCCGGTGAGGACTTCTCAAAGAGCAGCGCCTCGTTCTGCGAGGGATGCGAGCGGACTTTGCCGAGGGTGCGCGGGCCGGGGATCTGGGTACTATCTGCCATTCTCAATGCCTCGTTGTAACTGCCATTTTCAATGCATCGGAGCCTTGTTCTGTAGAGCTGCTGCGTGTTTCAGGGTCTTGTTTTGTAACAACGGCACGGCTTTAGCCGGGCCATTACACGCACGAAAGAGCTTCGGGGCTTTAGCCCCTGCCGATCTTTGATTCCGCTTTCTTCTTTGCCAAAAAGCGAAAACTGAATGGGTACTCTTCCGGATTGGATACCAATCCAGCTTTCACCGGATTCTGAGCAATATACTCTCGATGAATCTCAAGACTTTTCCGATTCATCACTTGAACCTCTGTAAATCCTCGCTTCCAAATCTCACCCTTGTAGCCGCACTCGTGTGACAGTCGATGCGAGAACCGGCCCTTAACCAATTGCATTGCTTTTTCAATCGTCATCTCGTCGTAAACAGTCAAAAGCAGATGCAAATGATCCGGCATGACCACAAAATCGTGCAATTCAAATTTGCGTTCCGCGACCAGCGAGCGCAGCACATCGATGAGAAGCTCAGCATTGCGCTCTGATTGCAGCAGCCTGCGGCCCATGCTGGTTCCCGTAGTTGCGAAGAAGATGCGCGACGGGTTGAAGACGTTGGCCGGGGACGCATTTCTGCCGGGATGCGCCATGACAGGGGCTAAAGCCCTCACTCCTTTCTATTGCCGTTGCGGCCCGGCTGAAGCCGTGCCCTTGTTACAAGGCCACGTTCGTTTGGATCTTGCGGGGCTGCCATCCATCGCTTATGTGATCTTGACTCCTACGCCTCCACCTCGACGCCCGCCATCACCTTCGCCGCCGTGTCAATCTGCTCGCGCGTATTCACTTCCGTCGCGCACCAGAGCGTGCAGTTCGCAAGCTCGGGATACCAACGGCTCAACTCGATGCCGCCGACAATCTTGTTGTCGAGTAGCCTTGAGCTCCATTGCGCAGGGGCTTCCGTGGTTTCGAGCACAAACTCGTGGAAGCGCGGCGCACCCGTAAAGCGCAGCTTAGCGCCCGCCTGGCTACCGAGCGTTTTTGCCGCGTAATCGGCCTTGGCCAGGTTGTGCTCGGCCAGCTCCTTCATGCCTTCTTTGCCGTAGACGGCCATGAAAATCGTCGCCATCAGCGCGACCAGCGCCTGATTCGTGCAGATGTTCGAGGTCGCCTTTTCGCGGCGAATGTGCTGTTCGCGCGTCGCGAGGGTGAGAACGAATCCGCGATTCCCTGCCCCGTCCACCGTCTGACCCGCCAGACGGCCCGGCATCTGCCGCACAAATTGTTCTTTCGCTGCGATCACTCCGCAGAACGGGCCGCCATAGCTCAGCGCCACGCCAAACGACTGCGCCTCCATGGCGACGATATCCGCCTCGACCGGTGGCTGCACAATGCCGAGGGAGACCGCTTCGGCAATGGTCACGATCAAAAGCGCGCCCTTCGCGTGCGCGATCGCGGCAATCGCCGGAATGTCTTCAATGACGCCGAAGAAGTTGGGGCTCTGGACGAGAATGGCCGCGGTTTCTGCGGAAACCGCGGAAGCCAACGCATCAAGATCGATGCGCCCGGTTTTGGCGTCGTAGCCAACGAGCGTCGCCGGCAATCCCTGGTGCTGCGCATAAGTGGCCAGCACCTCGCGGTATTCAGGATGCACCGTGGAAGCCACCACGGCCTTGTGGCGTCCCGTCACGCGCACCGCCATCATCACCGCCTCCGCCG
>JBEKIE010000059.1:0-23517 GCA_050011915.1 Occallatibacter sp. | reverse complement strand
CTCGTCCATCACACTGCTCGTTTTCCAGGCCATGATGAGCTTGTAAATCCTCACCACCGCCCCGTCGCAGTGTCAGGTATGTCCCCGGTTCAATATGTCAGCTATGTCCCCGGTCCGTACCAACCTCCCCCACCCCCCTCCCCCCGCTCCTACCCCCACCCCCCGGTACAAGCAAGAAGTCAGGAGCTGGAAGCCGGCCTTCTCGCTCCCTTGTTCCCTGTTTTCTCGTTCTCTTGGTCCCTTGTTCCCTCGCTCCCTTGTTCTCTCGCTCCCTTGTTCCCTCGCTCCCTTGCTCCCTCGCTCCCTTGCTCCCTGCCTTTCAAAAAACCGGGTTGTGAATCTGTGAAGCCTGGAAGTGGCAGCACATTCAATCACTTACACGAAAAAATCCCGCAGCCTCACAGTTTCTGCGTCTCTCTGAAGCGGGGACGCGCAATTGCATCGGTTCTTCGGGTAGGGGGTTGCCGTGAACTGCGAACTACGAATTGCGAGCTGATCGCTGAATGTTGACAGGTGTTCAGCAGAACGACGCGACTAAATCCTCACCAATTCCTGCTGAATTCGTCCGGTGACCCACGCTTTTCCGGGCGCTGTAAGCATGTTTACTTCGCTGCGCACGCCGAACTCGGGCAGATAAATTCCCGGCTCGACCGAGAAGCACGTGAGCGGCAGAATGCGGCGCAGATCGTGGGTTTCGAGGTTGTCCAAGTGCGCTCCGGAACCGTGCAGTTCGAGCGCGATGTTGTGTCCGGTGCGATGCATGAAGTACTCTTGAAAGCCCGCCGCTCGGATCACGTTGCGCGCGGCATCGTCAGCCTCGAAGCCGCGGATCTCGCGGCCCGCGGCGAAGGCTTGTTCGACCGCGGCAATGGCCGCATCGCGCGCCTTGCGCACGGTCTCAAACACCAGTTGCTCTCGGGCTGTTGGTTCGCGGCCGATCACGCCAGTCCACGTAATGTCGTAGAAGATCGATCCTGGCTTGTCCGGTCGTCCCCAAATATCGATGAGCAGGAAGTCGCCCTCGCGAATCGGCGCGGAGCGCTCGGCGGTCGGCTCGTAGTGCGAGTCGGAAGTGTTGGCGTTCACGCTCACATCGGGACCGTTCGCCCAAACCAGGCCTTCGCGGCGCATGGCCTCGCTGAGCCAGACGACGATGTCGTATTCCTTCACTTCGCCCGCTCGGCCGGAAGCAGGACGAAGTCGTCTGCCGATCTCGCGCCAGGCTGCGGCAAGAATGTCGTCAATGGCGCGCTGCGCAGCCATGTGCGTCGCGATCTGCTCCTCGCTCAGCACGGCTTCGAACTGGCTCACGAGATCGGCAGAGGTGACGATCTCCTTGCCCAGGGAGCGGAGGAACTCGACAGTTCCCGCATCGACCATCGACACATACATGATGTCGTTATTCGGCGAGTACTGCATGGCAATGCGACGCGCGCCGCGAAGCATTGCTTCGAGACCGGCATGAAGCTCCTGCCAACTGGAGTAGAGGGTCTTCGCGCCGGCCAGCGCGTCGAGTCGTCCCTGCTCGATGCGATGCACCAGCTTGCGCGGCTCGCCCGATGCGGGAATGAAGTAGTACCAGCGGCGCGTGATGTGCGCCTGAGGATCGAGGTTAAGGATGCGCGCGGCGATGGGATCGCGATGGTGATGGTCGTAGAAGAGCCAGCCGTCAAGGGAGGAGTCGCGGAGCGCTGCCTGGATCTGGTCAAGGTTCATACGCGTCCATGATACGCGGAGGCGCTTAGACCGTAGCGCGGCGGCGATCGTCCTGCTGCTTGCCCTGAATGCGTCCCTGAATGCGTATCGACACGTGGACGAGCGAGAGCGCGGCTGGAGTAACGCCGGGAATGCGGCTGGCCTGGCCGAGGGTCTGCGGGCGGACGCGCTCGAGGGTTTCGCGCATCTCGCGCGAGAGGCCGCTGATGACGCTGTATTCGAGCCAGTCGGGGATGGTTACGGATTCCGCGGCCTTGAGCTTTGCGATGGACTTCTTCTGCTGCTCGAGGTAGCCGGCGAATTTGATCTCGGTTTCGACAGCGCGGGCTTCGTTGCGGCGGGTGCTGCGGGCGATGGCAGACTCTGGCGGCGTGGACGACGCAAGTACGGCCAGACTCGAGACCGGCGGTACAGACTCTGCCCAGTCGGCGAGCAGCGAGTCGTTGGCGAGGTCGTCGCTGAGGACAGCGAGAAGCGATTCGATCGAGACTTCAGGCCGCTTGAGGAGTTGCGCCCACGTTTGGCCGGCAGTCGCTGGTAGGTTTCCGAGACCGGCGCGTTCCAGCTTCACCGCATCGACCTTGCCGGACGCGAGGAAGCTCGCGAGCGCGGACATACGCGCCTGCTTCTGCTCGTACTCTGCCCAGGCCGCGTCGTCAATGAGGCCAAGACGGCGACCGTGCGGCGTGAGCCGGCGATCAGCGTTGTCAATGCGCAGGTGGAGGCGGAACTCGGCGCGCGAGGTAAACATGCGGTAAGGCTCGTTGGTGCCCTTCGAGATCAGATCGTCGATGAGGATTCCCGTGTAGCCTTCGGTGCGATCCATGGTGAATGATGGCTCGCCCTTGAGCCAGAGCGCGGCATTGATGCCTGCCATAATGCCCTGACATGCGGCCTCTTCATACCCACTTGTCCCGTTGATCTGCCCCGCAAGGTAAAGGCCGGTGAAGGCTTTCACGCGCAGGGAGCGGTCGAGCTCGGTGGGATCGACGGAATCGTACTCGATGGCGTAGCCGGGACGCAGCATTTCGGCCTGGTCGAGGCCGGGAATGGAGTGGACAATCTGCCACTGCACTTCCATGGGCAGCGAGGTGGACATGCCATTGACGTAGACCTCGTGCGTGTTTAGGCCCTCGGGCTCCAGGAAGAACTGGTGTTGCGTCTTGTCGGGGAATTTGACGACCTTGTCTTCGATCGACGGACAGTAGCGCGGCCCGATGCCCTCAATACGCCCCGAATACATTGCCGACCGGTGCACGTTCTCGCGGATGAGGCGCAGCGTCTCCGGCGTGGTGAAGGCAATATGACAACTGATCTGCGGCTGCACAATTCTCTTGGTCCGGAAGCTGAAGGGCGTTGGGTCGGCGTCGCCGGGCTGCTCCTCAAATCCCTCCCAATCGATCGTCCGGCCGTCGAGGCGCGGCGGCGTTCCGGTCTTGAGACGGCAGGTACGAAGCCCAAGTGCGCGGAGCGCTTCGCCAAGAAGAACCGATGCAGGCTCGCCCGAGCGGCCGGCGGGATAGCGCTCTTCGCCGCAGTGGATGAGGCCGTTGAGGAATGTGCCGGTGGTGATGATCGTTGCGCCGGCGAGGAGATTGCGCCCATCGCGGAGCTTGAGACCGAGGACGCGACCGCTTCGCCGCGCGGGCCGCGGTAGTTCGGGTGGATCGGGGAAGATGGTCTCTCCGGTCCCCAAATGCGAGGAACCGGGGGCACTCATTTCATTAGGAGGGCCAGCTTCTTCGATCACCAGGTCGACCACCTCGGCCTGACGGATGTGGAGGCCAGGCTGCGACTCGAGAACCTCGCGCATTTTGACGCGGTAGAGCTGCTTGTCGCACTGGGCGCGGGGGCTCCAGACGGCGGGGCCCCGGGAGGCGTTGAGGAGGCGAAACTGGATGCCGACGGCGTCGGCCACTTCGCCCATGATGCCGCCGAGGGCGTCGACCTCGCGGACGAGATGGCCCTTGGCCACGCCGCCGACGGCGGGGTTGCAACTCATCTGGGCAATGAGGTCGAGGTTCATGGCGATGAGAGCGGTCTTGAGGCCCATTCGCGCCGCGGCCATCGCGGCCTCGCAACCGGCGTGTCCCGCGCCCACCACGGCGACGTCGTATTGTTCGGTAAATGCCATCTACATCTATTCTACGGATGGAATGGATTGGCGGGGAAAGAGTGAGCAGTCCGGCAACCATTTCGACGTGGCGCCAGGACCGGAGTTTTGCCTGCAAACACATTGTTCTTGACACATGCGGGGGCGTTCGATGGAATATGCCTACTTACCCGCGGTCAATCCTACTGGGGAGCATCCGCTATCTCCTGGGGAATGCGAGCACTGGGCGGAAAGAGGATGACTATGCAAAAGCCGTGCGTACGGATGGCAGTGGTACTGGTGTTGTTTGCGGCTGTGGTGACTGCCGGTGGACAGCAGATGCAGCCGTATACGTCGACCGATGGGCGTTTTGCCGTGAATTTCCCGCAAGGCGAGGTCAAGAGAGATTCCCAAACGCTCAGCCTGGAGGGCGGCGGAACTTCGACTTTGTACCTGTTCTCGGTGGAGCTGGCAAACGGCGGTATCAGCTACGTGGTGATGTACAACGATTACCCGGCGGGATACGCCGACGGCGATGCGCAGGCGGTGCTGGCGACCACGCGAGACGGCGCGGTGGGAACCAAGACGCTGCTTTCGGACACAAAGATCAGCCTGAATGGCGTTCCGGGGCGGGAGTTTACGGCCAAGGACGACAACTGGAACTACACGGTTCGGCAATACTTACAGGGGAGACGGCTTTACCAACTGATTGTCGTGTCGAACAACGATCATCCTGCCACGCAGATTTCTGACTTCATGACTTCGTTCAAGATTCAGTGAACGCGCTCAATAAATGACCTGGTAGGCGGTGCCATCGAGAGTCATCGCGCTCTTTTCATCCGAGCGAAAAAGCACGTGCACGGGAACTCCCGGCGTGAGGTCATTGACGTCGATTTCGGCAATGGCCCATGAAAGCCCCGCATTCAAGATGCTTTCGCCATCGCTCCCGGTACCTTCCGGACGCAGAGGGATAGGACGGCCTCCCTGATTGATTTCAAGGGTCAAGTGGTGGTTGCCGCTGGCGTGGGGGTCGACCTTTGGTGGGTCTCCGCTTGAAGCGCTCTCGCTCACAATGACGCGCAAAACGCCCCGGATGGGAGGATCGAAGCGGGCCTCGAGAACGCCGGGGGCGGTGAGGTGAAAGTCGGCGTCGATCGGTTCAATTGCGGTGGGAATCACGACCTCCTGCTGGACACCAAAATTAAACTCCTGGGCGGAGTAGGCGCCGAAACCCACGGCTGCCATCTGGCCGGGGCCGAGGGTGATGGCGTTGTCGGCGAGATGCGGAGAGAATCCTGCGTCGCGGAAGAGAATGCGGCCGGTTCCACCTGGCTGGCCGCTTGCGAGCGCGGGTAAGGAAAGCCTGGCGACGGCCTGGCCGGGATTGACGACGAAATAGACTGCGCCGCGAGAGTTGCCGCCCGCAAAGCCGTAGGGAAGGCCGCTCCAGGGCGCACCGCCGAAGCTACTGATCCGGCCGTGCGATTCCAGTTCAAAAAAGAGTCTTTGGGCGCGCGCCATCCAACGGGCGTCGCCGGCTTGGATGGAATCGAGATCGCCGATGAGGGGATGGACCCAACCGCCGCGCGCCTCGGAGAGGAGAAAATCTCCTTTCCATGGGCACGCAAGAGCGGGACGAGAATCGGATGCACAGGAATCCTCGAGACAGGCAGGGGCGGCGATGAAGCTCTCGGAGAGAGTGTGCGCGAGAGGAACGCCGGTTTGCTCAACGCGGCGGATCTCGCTGTCAGATTCGATTTCATCGGCGCGTTCGACGCTGGTCTCAGGCCAGGAGGGTCCGCGGGGCGGGCCTGCAGCAATGAGTTGGAATGCCGGGAATGCATCGGAGACGGAGCTTCCTTTTTCGATGGCGAGGAGAACGGCGTCGCGATTTTGCGCGTGGAATGCTGCGAGCGCGGCATCGGAATCGAGGCTGCCGAACACGAAGAGGCGAATGCCGCGGTCGTACCAGGATTGTAGGGCGGAAATGAATTCGGGCGGAAACAGCCCCTTGGAGAGATCGGGGGCGTGGCTGTCGGGGTGGAGTGCGCTCGGGTAGAAGCGCAGGCCGGGGCGAATGCCGGCGGCGCGGCATCGAGCAATCCAGATTTCGGGACCGTTTGGCCACGCGGCCGTGTGTCCGATAGGATGAAGGCCGTCGGGCGCGATCGCGGACGCATCGAGCAGGTCGTAGTCGACACGCATTCCGGATTTTTTCAAGCGGACGAGTTGATCGAGGTCATGCAATGCATTGACTTCACCGAAGGGCGGCGCGGCAGGAAATACGTCAGAGGCAGGTTCGTGAAGATAGACAGCAATGGGCGCCGCAAGCTCGATGGCGGGTGCACTGCGCTGCGCGCGAGTTGTGGGCGCACCGATGGCGCACGCGGCAAGCAATGCCAGGGAAGACATGCAAAAACCTTGGCGGCGCAGAATCATAACTCCTCGGGGGCGAGGGGACCGCTTGCGCCCGCTCACGATTCGTACGGAACAGGCAACCGCACAGGCGCCGCGAATTGCCGTGAAGGCCATCGGAGGCTATTGTACGGAATGTGCGGTGGCTGCTGCCCCGAGTTCCAGCGGTCGGTCTGGACGGGCGAAAGTCGCGGCTTGCGGCGTGGTATTTGAGGCCCTGTCGACGACGCAAACCCCTCCGAGCCCCGATTGAGGCCTTCCCCGGAACCAGGGATTTGCGTCTAAGATTGCAGAGCCTTCGGAGGAATGCAGCAGGTCCCCAAAATGCACGAGTAACGGAGGAGGAGGTCAACCAAGGTGCAATGGCATCAATGGATTGCGGCAATCGCCGTCACTGCGGGCGCTTTTGCCGGGTTCCCCGGCAGCGGAGCTTCTTCGCTGGGGTTGCTGGCGGCTGCGGCACAGGATAAGGACAGCTTTACACCCATGCCGCTCGACTCCGGTTTCGGGCGCATGGACATCTCCGACCCTGCGATTCCCCCGGAGCAGATCATCCAGCAGTTTGCAGCCAAGGAGAGCGAATTCCAGGATGCCCTGAACCACTACACCTATCGGCGCACGGCCCGGGTCGACACCGTCGACGACGATACGAAGAAAGTGAGCGGGGAGTGGTACGAGGTAGACGATGTGATCTTTGATTCAACGGGCAGGCGCACGGAAAGGGTGGTTTTCGCGCCGCCGAACACCTTGGATCAGGGCGGGATCATGATGTCGCCCTCCGACCTCCAGGACATCCAGCACGGATATCCGTTCGTGCTGACGAAGGAGGATATTCCTGAATATGACGTCAAGTATGTGGGGCGGCAGAAGGTGGACGAAATCGATTGCTACGTCTTCGAGGTGGGGCCCAAAACCATCCAAAAGAACAAAAGATATTTCCTGGGGCGCATCTGGGTGGACGCAACCGACCTGCAGATCGTGGTGACCAACGGCCGCATGGTGCCCGACGACACGCGCAAGGATAAGGAAGATTTGCACCCGCCCTTCATGACCTGGCGGGCACAGGTCGACGGGCACTATTGGTTTCCCGTTTACACCAAGGGGGAAGGCATCCTCCATTTCGCCGGCGGCAACTTTACCATGCAGGAGGACGTTCACATCCGCGACATCATCAAATACTCCGACTACAAGCGCTTCGGCTCGACCTCCAAGGTGTTTTACGGCGACCAGGAGATCACGAACCCCGGCCAGCCGCAGAATCAGCAACCGCAGACGCCACCGAAGAAGTGATAAAAGCAGGGTCCAAGGGAACAAGGGACCGAGGGAACAAGAAGACAGGGACTACGGGGCTGGCGAGTCAGCAGGTCAGCGCGGAAGCGAAATTTCCGATGCCAGTTTCGGTTCGCCCGCGCCCATAAGAACCAGTGAGCGCTGCGCGAAAGGCGAGTAGACGAGAAGCGTGGTGCAGGCGAGCGCCAGTCCGAAGTTGATGTGATGCAGAAGCAGGAATGGCGAGAGCGACCAGAGCTCGTCGAAGAGGATCAGAACCGGCCAGATCTTCAGGAAATTCTTGCGCAAGCCCGGAGCATGGAAGAGTGCCGCGCAAAGCACGAAGGCGCGCACGGGGATGAGGATTGCGGCCGTAATGATGAGAACGCGATAAGCCACCACCGCATTGGGCAGAGGCGCGAAGAGATCCTCAATCTCCGCCAGATTGGCCAGCGCTCCCACATAGAATCCCAGATACATTAATTGAAAAAGGATGAAGAGGGTTTGCACGACCCGATAAGGGACCGCGGGAAGCTCCTCCGGCGTGGCGAGGATTTGCAAGCGCGACCGGAGTGCGTCAGAAGATCGTTGGTCTTCTGCCGATGTCGAAGACCCGGAGGCTGCCGGCGAGGTGCGGTCGCCGGACGGGAACCCCTTGCCAGTATCGACGCGTTCAACAGGAGCGATGAAGCGATAGCCGCGGCGGGCGAGGGTTTCAAGGAATCGGGGATTGACGGCGTTGTCGCCGAGGGCTTCGCGGATGCGATTGATCGCCGAGTTGACGCCGTGCTCGTAATCGACAAAAGTTCCGTCGGGCCAAAGCTCGCGGGAGATCTCCTCGCGCGTGAGCAGTTGTCCGGGCCGGTCGAGAAGCATGAGGAGCACCTGGAAGGGCTGGGTGTTCAGTTTGACGCGCAGGCCCTGGCGGCGAAGTTCTCCCGTGGCGGCATCCACCTCAAAGATTCCGAAGCGATAGCGCGGGACTGGCTGCGGGCCGTTGCTGTCTTCCTTCATGGCTTTGGACCAGTGTAGCCGATGGAGATTTGGCCGCGGGATCTCACCACGCGTTGGAGAACTTTTCCCAAGTCGCGCCGATCGAGACACTTGCACGATGAGAAACCTTCGGCTCACAAAGGAGACAACTAGCATTGCGCCCGAACGTCTGACCGATTAAGGTGCGATACATGAGCAAACCGAAGCAAAACCGTTGGCTGACGCCAGTTGGGCTGCTGCTCCTGCTGGCCACGCCAGCGTGGGTTGCGGCGCAGCCCACGCCCGCCGCGACGGCCGCATTTGATTCCTATGTTGCACGCGTCGAGACGCAATTGGACCTCCGGCATCGATCGGCCGGGAACTTTCTTGGTCCCGTGGATTTTGCCCGGCTGCACAGCGGCGAGTTGACCATCGACCAATTGACAACTGGGGCGGGCATGGAGCTGCCGGGAGCGCTGCTGCACGATTGGCGCGGCGCAGCGTTCATTACCGGCGGCAAAGCGGCAGACTTTGAGCGGCTGATGAAGGACTTCAATACCTACCCCAAGATCTATTCGCCGCAGGTGCTCACGGCGCGCGTGCTCGAACACGATGGGGATCACTTTCAGGAGACGATGCGTGTGCGGCAGAAGCACGTGCTGACGGTGGTGATGGATACGACATACGACATCACCTTTGGACGACTTGACGCGCAGCACGGATACAGCATTTCGCGGAGCACGCAAGTTACGGAGATCGATTCGCCGGGAACGGCGCACGAGCGCGCGTTGGGGCCCGGCGAGGAGCACGGCTTTCTGTGGCGCATGAACACTTACTGGAGCTACGAAGAGCGGGACAGCGGGCTGTATATCGAGATCGAGTCGGTATCGCTGTCGCGTTCGATTCCGACCGGGCTGGGGTGGGCGATCGGTCCATTCATTGAGGGCGTGCCGAGCGATTCGGTCGAGTTTACGCTGCGCGCGACGCGCGACGCGCTGCAGAAGCGACCTTGAGAGAGGAGACGTACATGAGCACGCAGGCAATTGCAGGCGGAGATCGAGCGGCGTTTCGGAATGCACGGCGCGTGAACCACGCGATAACGGCGCGCGTGGAGAAGCGGGCCCTGCAATGGTTGGCGGAGCGGGCTCCGCAGTGGGTGAGCTCTGACCAGTTGACGCTGCTGGGACTGGGCGCGCAGATCGGAGCGGGCCTTTGTTACGCGCTGGTGCGTTGGGACCGCCGAGCCCTGCTCCTGGCAATCGTGTGCCTGGCATTGAACTGGCTGGGCGACAGCCTGGACGGAACACTGGCGCGCGTGCGGCGGCAGGAACGGCCGCGCTACGGATTCTACGTGGATCACATGGTGGATATTCTGGGAGCCGTGGCGCTAATGTGCGGGCTGGGCGCGTCGGGCCTTCTGCACTGGGCGACGGCGATGGCGATGCTGATTGCGTTTCTGGTGCTTTCGAGCGAGAGCTACCTTGCCACGTACACCTTATCGCGCTTCCAGCTTTCGCAGGGGATCTTCGGGCCTACGGAGATTCGCATTTTGCTCGCGCTCGGCAACCTGGCGGCGCTGCGCAGCCCGTACTCGACAGTGTTCGGACGCAAAATTCTGCTGTTCGACTTGGGAGGATCGATCGCGGCCGTTGGCATGGCGGCAATGGCGATCGGCGTCGCGGTGCGGCACACGGTGGAACTCTATCGGCAGGAGCCGCTGAAGCTGGAGCGTCTGAAATGAATGTGCCAATCGACAATCCGATGGACAAGATTATCCGCTGGGTCAAATTTAATTTCGTCGGCGCCGTGGGCATGGTCGTGCAGCTTGGGGCGCTGGCAGCAATCAGCCGGCTGGCGCCGGGGCACTACATGGTGGCGACCGCCATTGCACTCGAGATCACACTACTGCACAACTTTGTGTGGCACCTGCACTACACGTGGCGCGATCGCTGTCGCCGAGGCGGGATGACAGGACAGTTGATTCGATTTCATCTGTCGAACGGCGCGGTTTCGATGGTCGGGAACCTGGCGCTGATGCCGGTACTGGTCGAGGGCGCGAGGATTCCCGTGATCCTGGCCAATGCGATTGCGATTCTGTGCTGCTCGATTGTGAACTTCCTGCTCGGAGATCAGTGGGCGTTTGCGCGACCACTTAATGCGGCTGCTTCTCCGATGCCACACGAATGACCGCATCGAATGCGGGCTTCGGCTGGCCGTTGCGATCGAAGAGGAGCGGGTAATTCTTGCGGCCTGTGACCGGCCAGTCGTTGAGCCAGGAATCGCCGTCCGAGACATTCCAGAAGGTCACGCGCGTGACCGTGCCACGATGCTTGAGGAAGACGCGAAAGAGATCGGCGTAGCGCGCGGCGAGCTGCTGCTGGACGGAGTCGGGCAGGCCATCGGCGTAAGGGTCCAACGTCTTGCTCTGCTGGATGCTCAACGAGACATCGGCGGTGGGCTGATTGCCCCCGTTGGGTAGCACGTTCACATCAAGTTCGGAGATGACGACTTTGAGTCCCAGCGCTGCGAATGCTGAAATGGTCGCGTCTTCATCGCCCGCCGTGGGCCACGTCAGGTTGTCGTGATTCTGCAAGCCGATCGATGCGATCGGGATTCCCTTGGCCTGCAGCTTCTTCACAAGTTCGATCGCCCCTTTGCGCTTCGCCTCTTTTTCCAGGTTGTAGTCGTTGTAAGTGAGCAGCGCCTGCGGGTCGGCCTCGTGAGCGTATTCAAAGGCTTTCTCGATGTAATCATCGCCGATGATTTTGTGCCAAAGTGAATCGCGCAACGTACCGTCTTCATTGAGCGCCTCGTTGACCACGTCCCAGCTTTGGATTTTTCCCTTGTAGCGGCCGACGACGGTGTGGATGTGGTCGCGCATGCGCGCGAGAAGAGCGTCGCGCGTGAGGAGATTGCCCTTCTCATCGTGAAACACCCAGTCGGGCACCTGATGGTGCCAGACGAGATTGTGCCCCACGATGAACATGTGGTGCTTGCGGCCGAAGGCGACGTACTGATCGGGAAGCGTGAAGTCGTACTTGTCCGGCTGGGGATGCACAAGCAGCCATTTGAGGCAATTCTCCGGTGAGATGGAATTGAACTGCGCGGCAACGATGGCATCGCCACGGGCATCTGTGCCCGATATTTGCGCCGCGTTGATGGCCGCGCCGATGACAAAGTCGCCTTTGTACGCGGCTTTGAGCGAAGTGGGTGCATGAGCCGCGGCTGCCGTGCCGGCAAGGAGGAAGCTGAGGAAGATTGCCGATCGAGTCTTTGTCCACAAGTTGCTGAACATGATTTCTCCTTGCCGATACGTGCGCCGGTCCGGCGGCAATTCTAGCTGTTCGTGCTGGGCGCGAACCCTTTGCGCCTCTCGGCGAGTTCGTTGGCGATCTTCTGATTCAGCTCGCGCGAAATAGGATAGAAGAACATGCAGACCGCCGCTGCCAGGAAGGCGAGCCCCGCATAAACGCTGGCCGTCAGCAAGATGCCCGATTGCGCGTGCGCCGACTGCACGTCAGCTTTGGAAACGAAACCGTACAGGTCGAGGATCCAACCAGCGATAGCGCCGCCCAACGCCAGACCCGCCCATAGCGCGAAGACCACGGCGGAGGTGACCGTGCCGCTGGCGCGGCGGCCTGTCTTCCATTCGCCGTAGTCGGCAACGTCGCCCATCATGGACCAGATGAGCGGTCCGGAGAGTCCGAATGAGAATTGACGCAACACTTCGCACGCGACGATGGTGACGGTGGCATGCGGAGGAATGATAAAAAGCGCCGCGCTGAACAGGCCGGCCAGCGTCATGCTGGCGATAAACAGAAACCGCTTGCCCATGCGCTTTGTGACCGCGGTGGAACAGGCAACGCCTGCTATGAGCGAGGCGAGCCCGAATCCACTGAACCACGAGAAGAGGTTCACGTTTCCCGAAACGAATCGAAAATAGGGCAGCATTACGTTGCCGCGAATGACGATGGCTGCGAAATAAAACAACGTCGCCATGAAGAGCACAATAAAGGGACCATTGCGGAACAAATTCGATAGATCCTGGCCGAGCGAGGATTGCTGCTGCGGGTCCGGCTGGATGCGCTCCTTAGTTGCGAGAAATGCCACGATGAAGAAGATGACGCTCAGCACCGAGAGCAGGCCCATGGTGAGCTGATAACCGAGCGCGTCATTCCCATGGCCGAAGTACCGCACCATGGGGATGGCGAGACTGGCAATAATGAATCCCGCGGAGTTGGCCGCGATCTGCCGGTACGTTGAAATGCTGTTGCGCTCGTCGGGATCGGAGGTCATGACGGCGTTGAGCGACGCATACGGCACGTTATTCACGGTGTAGATGACGCGCAGAAGAATGTAAGTCGTCCACGCGTAGATGACCTTGGCTCCCGGACTGATATTGGGCGTGGTAAAGGTGAGCACGCAGATTACGCCGAAAGGCAAAGAAGTCCACAGCAGCCATGGCCTGAACTTACCCCACTTCGTCTGGGTGCGGTCGGCGATGACCCCCATTACAGGGTTGAGGAACGCAACGCCGAGCCCGATCACGAGCGTCATCGTTCCGGCCTGCCCAGCAGTCAGCCCGAAGGTGTGCGTGTAGAAATCCAGTTGCAACGCCAGCAGCGCCTGAAACACGAAGTTGGCCGCCAAGTCGCCCAGGGCGTAGCCAAACTTTTCTCGGAAGCTGAGTTTCTCAGTCATAGCCGCCTCGTCATGCGCCGGACCCGCCGGCTGCGTCTACTGCGTCACGTGGAGAACGATTTTCTTGAGGTCTGCGTCACGGGAGGAGTTACCGACCATCAATTCAAAGTCGCCGGGCTCGACAACATATTTCATATTGACGTCGTAGAAAGAGAGCAACGCTGGCGTGATGTTGAAGGCGACGGATTTAGTTTCGCCCGGCTGCAGCCGCACCTTTTGGAAGCCTTTGAGCTCTTTCACGGGACGCGTGACGGAGCTGACCAGGTCGCGAATGTAGAGTTGGACCACTTCCGTTCCCTCGCGAGCGCCGGTGTTTGTGACGTCGACCAGAACGCGCGCCGAGCCGTCGCGGGAGATCTTCTTTTTGGTCAGAAACGGATTGCCGACGGAGAAGGTGGTGTAGCTGAGTCCGTAGCCAAAGGCGTAGAGCGGCGAGACATCGTCCCACAGATAGCCGCGGCGCGCGGATGGCTTGTAGTTGTAAAACGCGGGCAAATGGCCGACGGAGCGCGGAATGGTGATGGGCAGCTTGCCGCCGGGGTTGTAGCTACCAAAGAGCACATCGGCAACGGCACGGCCGGTTTCCTGGCCGAGGTACCAGCACTCGTAGATGACCGGCACGTTTTGAGTTAAATAGTTGATAGAGAGCGGACGACCGTTGAAAAGAAATGCAATGACCGGCTTGCCCAGCGCGAGCATTGCCTTCACGAGCTCTTCCTGGCGGCCGATGAGATCGAGGCTGGTGCGGTCGCCCATGTGGTTGAGCGACCAGGCTTCACGCGAGGTTTGCTCGTTGCCGCCGATGGCCAGCACGATCACGTCGGCTTGCTTTGCGACTTCGACGGCTTCAGCGATCTGCCTGCGGTCTTCCTCGGGATCGCTGGGCACCACTTCGTCCTGATTCCAGTTGCCGCCGATGGTGATTTTGCAGCCTTCGCTGTAAAGGACTTTGACCTTCTTGCCGGCCTTCTCGCGAATGCCTTCGAGGACGGTGATCTCCTGTTTGGGCCGACCGCTGTAACCGCCCAGCAAAGTGCGGTTCGCATTGGGGCCGACGACAGCGATGGACTTGATCTTGCCGAGGTCGAGCGGCGCGATGTGATTTTCGTTTTTGAGCAGCGTGATGGCTTCGTGAGCAGCCGTGAGAGCCAATTCGCGGTGCGCGCCGCAGCCGACTACGCGGTCCGCCTCATCGGGATCCACGTAGGGATCGTCGAAGAGGCCCATTTCGAACTTCCAGAAGAGCATGGGCGCGACCAGCGCGTCCAGATCGGACTCCTTCAGCACGCCTTTGCGGACCAGTTCGACGAGATGCAGGTAGCAGTCGGGATCGGGCAGCTCGATATTGACGCCGGCCTTCACCGCGAGCGCACAGGATTCCTTCTTGTCGTGCGCGACGAAATGGCCATGCGTGTCGGGGCGATAGCCGAGCTCCCAGATGGCGAAGTAATCGGAGACGACGAAACCTTTGAATCCCCACTCCTTGCGCAGCACATCGCGGAGCAGCCAGCGGTTTGCATGCGAGGGAACGCCGTCGATTTCGTTGTAGGAGGCCATGATGCTGATGGCGCCGGCCTCACGCAGCACATCGCGGAAAGTGGAGAGAAATGTCTCGCGCAAGACGCGCAGGGAGACGTTGGCCGGTGCACAGTTCATCCCGGACTCGGGCTGTCCATGGCCGACGAAATGCTTCATCGTGGCGATGACATGGCGCTTGTCGCGAAAGATACGGTCGCCCTGAAAGCCGCGCACCGCGGCTATGCCGAGACGCGAAACCAGAAACGGGTCTTCGCCGTAGGTCTCTTCCACGCGGCCCCAACGCGGCTCGCGCGCCACGTCAATCACCGGCGTAAGCGCCTGATGCGTTCCGCGCAAGCCGGCTTCGGCGGCGGTCATGGTGAATAACTGCTCGACTAATTCGGGATTGAAGGTAGCGCCGAGCGCGATGGGCTGCGGAAAGCTGGTGCCATCCACCGCGGCGTGGCCGTGCAGGCATTCCTCGTGGAACATGACCGGAATCCCCAGGCGGCTGTTCTCAAGGAAGAACTTCTGGATGGCGTTGGTCAAAGTCGCCATCTGGCGAGCGTTCAGGCCCTTGCCGGCATCGCTGGGACGGCCTACCTGGCCGAGGCCGCGACGGTCGCGGAATGCGACCCTGGCTTTCTTCTCGTCGAAGTTGCCGTCGGCGTCGACCAGGGTCTGCGGCTTTTGCTGCCAGATGCACAGCATCTGCGCGGCCTTTTCCTGGAGGGTCATGCGCGCAAGCAGATCTTTGACCCGCCGCGCCGAAGAAAGGGCGGCGTTCTTGTAGTCGGGACGCTTGACGTTCGCTTGCTTTGCAGTTGCTGCTTTCCTTTTCATCGCACCGTTCCTGTGCAGCACTTTGCCGGTGACCGTGAGAGTGGTCGCGAAGCCATTTCTTGCCGTTTCAAACAAAATGAAAAAGAAAACGCGAGGCAGAAAAGAAGAAGTGGCCGGCCCAAATGCCTGCACTGCGCCGCTGACCAGTGTAGTCACAGGATCCTGCTAAAAGCAATCAGAAAAGCGATTTTTCTCGGCGGGATTGGATTCGAGGCAGACACCCCTTTTCGACTCAGGGAACGGGTCCAACTAAATGCGCTTTACATTCGAAAGGTGAAACCAGATGGTCCGGTGGCAGGAAAACGGATACGAATCGCGCAGATCCGCTTCGCGGGCACAAGAAAACAAGGGTCCGCTGCCCGGCCCCCGGGTCAGAAAGCGTTCGGAAGCCAGGGCCAGGCAACCAACGTGCTCATCCGTGGCGAATAAACTTGCCGTTTTGGAGCTCGGCCATGGCCTGCCGCAGCTCGGCCTGGGTATTCATTACGATGGGCCCGTACCACGCTACCGGCTCCTCGAGCGGCTTACCCGAGACGAGCAGGAAACGGATGCCTTCAGGACCGGCCTGGACCACGATTTCGTCGCCGCGGTCGAAGAGAACGAGCGAATGGTTTTTCGCGTCGTAGACCGGCGCGGCGTTGGGGTCGATTGCCGACTCGGTGAGCACGGCCCGCGGCGAAGAAGCGTCGCGGAAGGTTCCCGATCCGCCAAAAACGTAGGCGAAGGCGTTGCGCGTGGTTTCGACTTTGATGACTTTGCGCTTGAACGGCGGCACGGAAATGTCGACGTAACGCGGGTCGGCGGCGACGCCTTCAACTGGGCCGGTTTTGCCCCAGAATCCGCCGCAGATGATGCGCGCGCGGGTTCCATCGTCCTCCGTGACTTCCGGGATCGCGCTAGCCGGAATGTCCTGGTAGCGCGGGTTCGTCATTTTTAATTGCGCGGGCAAGTTCGCCCACAACTGGAAGCCGTGCATGCGGCCGTGCTCGTCGCCTTTGGGCATCTCCTGGTGGAGAATGCCGCTGCCGGCGGTCATCCACTGTACGTCGCCCGCGGTCATCCGGCCTTTGTTGCCGAGAGAGTCGCCGTGCGCGACTTCACCGGCGAGGACGTAGGTGATGGTTTCAATGCCGCGGTGCGGATGCCAGGGGAAGCCGGCCAGGTAGTCCGCGGGATTCTCGTTGCGAAAGTCGTCGAGGAGCAGGAACGGGTCGAATTCCTGGGTCTTGCCGAAGCCGAAGGCACGCTGCAGCTTGACGCCGGCTCCCTCGATGGTGGGTTTGGTTTCGTAGATTTCCTTAACGGCTCTGAGTGACATGGTGGACCTCCGGGGGCGGAAGCGGGGCGCTCGGCCGCATCCAGAAAGGCGGTTTCAGGTATGAAAAGCCGGAAACCGGCGTCGAGCGCGTTCCGATTTCGCGGTACCAGTATTGGATGCGCGGAGGAGATAATCGTTGCAACAGGTATGTTGACGGACTCAACGCGCTGGATTCTCTTAGGTTTGCCCTTTTGATCGACCTTCAGTGCGCCCGCCAAGTGTCTGATGGGGTTTTATCCTCGAGAAAGACGCCGGAAACTGGAGTGGATAGCGCGAAGAACAACAAAGAGGTCGATGCCATTGACTGCCGGCTGGATTACTGTTAAACAGGCACTTCGCCTTCCCGAACCCGATACGCGGCCTAGGTATAATCGTCTGGCAATAAGCGAAGTCTGGGGAACGCGGACAGAATGATCGTGGCAAGGCTCAAAGGCGGGCTTGGCAATCAGATGTTCCAATATGCCTGCGGATTTGTCTTGTCCTTGCGGAAGGACACCGAGTTCCGGTTCGACGCGTCTATTTATGCCACCGATTATGCTACCGACGACTGGCTGGCCAAGGGTCATATCAAGCGCAATTTCGAACTCGGAGTATTCAGTTTGACCGCATATCCGCTGAGCGGCTGGAAAGAATTCTGCGTGCTCACATTACTGCGAAGACCGTTCCGTCCCCTGAGAATTATCTTGCATCTCGTCGGCGTACCATGGGCACTCAGGTATCTGTCGGATACCTCACATTTTCGTCAGGTTCACCCGCGATTTCATGACTTGGGGAAGAATCTGTACCTGGATGGCCACTGGCAGACCGAGGATTATTTCAAAGGCTACCGCGCGGTGATTCGAAGGGAATTCGCATTCCGCAAACCGCCCGATGCTCAGAACTCAGCCATGCTCTCGAGCATCCGATCATGTAACTCTGTATGCGTGCATGTGCGCCGTACCGACTATACGCTCCCAGAGTTCGTCGCTTCGCTCGGCCTATGCAGCGTGGAATACTACCGGGCTGCGGTTGCCTATATGTTGAGACTCTTTTCCGATGCTCAATTCTTCATCTTTTCGGATGATCCGGCCTGGACCGCCGCGAATCTTTCTTACTTGGCGTCTAAGACCTTCGTAACTCATAATGTGGGCCGCAATGATGCAGAGGATCTTCGCCTCATGATGAGCTGTAGGCACTTCATTGTGGCAAACAGCACATTCAGTTGGTGGGCCGCCTGGCTCGGAAATCATCCGGAGAAGATCGTGGTGGCTCCCGAAAAATGGACTGCGACCGGCGAGAAAAATGACGCGGTACCTGCCGAATGGGTTCGCGTCGCGTCCTGAATCTGCTGCGGTTTGGCTGTTTTTGGCTTTCTGGCGCAAGGACCGTACCGCGATCAGTTGGATGTCCACCTTTATTCCGCGAATGGGGTTTATGTCTTGGTTTCCAACCGCTTGAAACTTCGCGCTTAACGGCGACGATTGACGGCAGAAAAGTATCGGCGCCAGGAGCGATTCAAGAATTCTCGATTGCTGTCTTGCTTTCCACTCCTTTCACATGACCGTTGTTTCTCTCCCGCATTATTCTTATCTACAGTTCCCATGTCCGATTTCGCCCAAACCGTGAAGCAGCAGGCTGACATCGTCAAGGTGATCGAGGGATACATCCGGCTGCGCAAGGCGGGGGCGCAGAACTACTCGGGGTTGTGCCCGTTTCACAAGGAGAAGACACCCTCGTTCAGCGTGCACGCGGTGCGGCAGTTCTACCACTGCTTTGGCTGCGGCGCTTCCGGCGACGTGTTCTCGTTTGTGGGCAAGATTGAGAACGTAGGCTTCCCTGAAGCGGTGCGGATTGTGGCGCAGAAGTGCGGCATCCCGCTGCCCAAACGGGAGTTTTCGTCGCCGGAAGAAGCGGCGGGAGCGCGGATGCGCGCAAAACTCCTGGATCTGCATGAGGCCACAGCGGCGTGGTTTGAGGAGCAGATGCGCGGGCCAGAGGGCGCGCTGGCGCGCGAATACCTTGCAGGCCGCGGGCTCTCGGACGAGGGGATCAAAAAGTTCCGGATCGGCTACGCGCCGGACAGCTTCAATGCTCTGCGCGACCGGCTGAGCGGCATGGCGGATGAAGAGACCCTCCGTGCGAGCGGCCTATTCAGTTCCAAGGAGCAGGAAGACGGCGGCCACGGCCGCATGTACGACCGGTTCCGCAAGCGCGTGGTGTTTCCCATCTGCAATGAAGGCGGACGCGTGATTGCGTTCACCGCGCGCATGCTGGGCGTCGCAACAGAAGGCGAAAAAGCCGGGCCGAAGTACATCAATTCGCCGGAGACGCCGCTCTACTCAAAAGGACAAGTCCTGTTCAATCTGGACAAGGCGAAGACGGCCATCCGCACGGTGGGCTTTGCGCTGCTGGTGGAGGGGCAGATGGACTGCATCAGCGTCTTTCTGCGCGGAATCCAGAACGTGATTGCGACCAGCGGAACGGCGTTCACCGAGCAGCAGGTGGCGATCCTGAAGCGGCACACCGGGAATGTGATCGTGAACTTCGATCCCGACGCGGCCGGCGCGAATGCCGCGGAAAAATCCATTGCCCTGCTGACGGAAGAGGGTTTCACGATCAAGCTGGTGACGCTGGAAGGCGGACTGGACCCGGACCGGTATATCCGCGAGCGAGGTGTGGAGGCCTATAAGGAGGCAATTCGCGGAGCGCGGCGGCAATCTGACTATTTGATAGAACGGGCGCGGCTTCAATTCCCCGGCGCCAGCGCGGAGCAGAAGGTGAAGGCGCTGAATTTTCTGCTTCCGCACATCCGGCGCATCCCGGAGAAGCTGGCGAGGGATCAGTTCGCGGCCGACGCGGCGCAGAAGCTGGGTATCGACTCGGCAGTACTGCGCGAGGAGTTGCGTCAGGCGTCGCTCAGGCGCCGCGATCACATTGAAGTGCGCCCCGCCACGCTGACTGAAGTGGAACGTGTGCTGATCCGCGCGTTGGCCATCACAAACCCCGAGGATGAGGACGCCCGCCGCATCGCCGCTGAGGCCATCCTTGCCCAAGCCGCATGGTTTCAGCACCTCTCCACCTTTGCCGCCATGCAAGCGCTTGTCGAGCGCGAGGCGCGCGACCCCATGGAGGTTCTCGCGGAAGACGCCCAACGTGCCCTGGTTGCAGAGGTCCTTCTCGGCGAAAGCCGCACGCCCGGTCCGGCAGAGGTTCAATCCGCGGTCCAGGAACTTCAAGAGCGCGCCATGGAATCGCGCCTCCGCGACTTGCGCGCGCTCATCTCTGAGGCGGAACGCCGTGGCGACCATGCCGAGCTCGCCATCCTCACCCAGCGGAAACTGGATTTCGACAGGGCGTTACGGCAGTTGCACAACCACAAAGTACTGAAGCAATAGAAGTTGGCAAGCAAAACAAGGGCCGGACGATTGCGGGGAACTTGCATCGAAAAGGCCTTTTCGAGCGTCTAAATAGAAGGAAAGAGGAGCGGTCGGCTCAGGAGTCCGTGCCTGCCGTGGCCCGCAGCGAGCTGAACGGGGTTGATTCTGCCGCCGAATTTTTGCTGGCGCAGGCAAGTTCGATTGTAGTAATCTATTGATCTCAGTGAGGATGCGCGCCCCTTTGCCCCACACATGAGCTGCGGCTCGCGGGCGACCCAGGCGAAACCTGAAGCGCTGCCATCCTGTTCCGAGACAAGCTAAAACCGCTTAAGCGGAGATGGGGTTGTGTCCGCGCGAAGGTTTCCTCACGGAAATATTCTTCGTGCGTGCGCGAAATCGGGCTCGACACCGAGGTCGACGCGAAGCGGGACGAGTTACGTGGCCTGAGGTGCGACAAAATCCGCGGGTTGCAATGCGACTGGTTGCAATGTGAACAGGTTGCGAAGCGAATTGAAGCGCGCATACGCGCGCGAGAACGGGCCGGCCTGAGAGCAATGCGGCCCGGAATGGAAACGGGCAGGACGCGGGGCTTTCCGCGGTGCCGAAGAGAGCAGGAATCATTTGGCGATTGAAGATAAATTCGAAGACGAAGTAACTGGACTGATCGAGACCGGTAAGGAGAAAGGCTATCTGACCTACGGCGAGGTGAATGACGCCCTGCCGGATGAGATTGGCTCCGCCGACGATCTCGACGATCTGATGACCACCATCAGCGGTCAGGGCATCGACCTTCTGGACGCTCCCAAATTCCCCAGCGACAAGGATTTCGAGGCGGAGGAGGGCGAGGACGTCGAGTTGGATCTGACGCCGGGCACGCTGGAGAAGACCAACGACCCGGTGCGCATGTACCTGCGCGAGATGGGCACGGTGCCCCTGCTGACGCGCGAAGGCGAAGTGGAGATTGCCAAGCGCATCGAGCGCGGGCAGATGCGCGTACTGAAGGCCATTTCGCGCTCGCCGATTGTCATTCGAGAAATCGCGGCACTGGGTGAAGACCTGAAGCGCGGCGTGCGCAACGTGAAAGAAGTGGTGATCTTCGACGAGGAGGAACTGACCGAAGAGGTGGTACAGGCGCGCGTGAAAGCCACCGTGGCGCGCACCGACGCTCTGGTGAAGCACCAGAAAAAGGTTGCGCAATTTGAAGAGAAACTGTCCAGTATCGCGCCGGGCAACAAGGCCAAGGTAAGGGAGGCGCGGCGGCTGCGTTTTGTAATTGCCCGCGAGAAAGTCTACGTGTCGCGCATTGTGCGCGAGCTGAAGTACACAGCCATCGAGCGCAAGCGCCTGCTGGACAAGGTGAACAAGACCGTGGACACCATGCGCACGCTGGAGCGGCAGGTGCGTTCGCTCGAACAGAAGTACGAGGCCTCAAAGAGCGAGGATCTGAAAAAGGAATATCGGCGGCAGCAGAAGAACTGCCGCACCGATCTCGAAAAAATTGAGGGCGACGCGGGCGTCTCGATCGCGGAGTTGAAGCGCACGCAGCGCGAGATGATCCAGGGCGACATGGACGCCGAGCAGGCCAAGCGCGAGCTGATCGAGGCCAATCTGCGGCTTGTGGTTTCAATCGCTAAAAAGTACACCAACCGCGGACTGCAGTTCCTGGACCTGATTCAGGAGGGCAACATCGGCTTGATGAAGGCGGTGGACAAGTTTGAGTACCGGCGCGGCTACAAGTTCTCGACCTACGCCACGTGGTGGATCCGGCAGGCGATTACGCGGGCCATTGCGGATCAGGCACGCACCATTCGTATACCTGTTCACATGATCGAGACCATCAACAAGCTCATCCGCACCAGCCGCCAACTGGTGCAGGAGCTGGGCCGTGAGCCGTCAAGCGAAGAAATTGCGCGGCGCATGGACATTCCGGTGGCCAAGGTGCGCAAGGTGCTGAAGATCGCGCAGGAACCGATCTCGCTGGAGACGCCGATTGGCGAAGAGGAAGACTCGCACCTGGGCGACTTCATTGAAGATCGCCAGGCGGTGTCGCCTTCTGAGGCGGTGATTGGCGTGAACCTGAAGGAGTACACGTCGCAGGTGCTGCGCACGCTCACACCGCGCGAGGAGCGCGTGATCAAGATGCGCTTCGGCCTCGAAGATGGCAGCGAGCACACGCTCGAAGAAGTGGGCCAGAGCTTCCAGGTAACGCGCGAGCGCATCCGGCAGATTGAAGCCAAGGCGCTGCGCAAGTTGCGGCATCCGAGCCGCAGCCGGAAGCTGAAGGCGTTTGTGGAAGGCGTGAAGGAGATGTAAGAACAGATTCGATCTGGGAATTCATGGGCCGCAGCTTTGGAATAGGCTGCGGCCTTTTTGCGTGCGGGCTTCGCATTGCGCGTATGCGGCGAGCACGCTCCACAAGGCATCAATTGCGCTCGGCTATAATCGGCCTTTGATTTCGAAAGGGCGATTGAAACCATGAAAGAGATTACGCGCCGTCAATTCGGCAAACTTGCGGCGGCGACCGCGGCGCTGGCCGGGGTTTCGCTGCCGGAGTTTTCGCCCCGCTCGTCTTTTGCCCAGCAACCGTCGGGGAGCCGGCAATTTCCGCCGGGCTTTGTGTGGGGCTGTGCGACGGCGGCGTACCAGATTGAAGGCGGAGTGCATGAGGGTGGGCGCGGGGCGTCGGTCTGGGACGTCTTCTCGCACACGCCGGGCAAGACCTACAACGGCGATACGGGCGACGTGGCCGACGATTCCTACCACCTTTACAAAGAAGACGTGCGGCTGCTGAAGAACCTGGGCGTCGGCGCGTACCGGATGTCGATCGCGTGGCCGCGCGTTTTTCCTAATGGTAAGGGTCAGCCGAACCCGTCGGGCCTCGACTACTACAAGCGCGTGCTCGACGAGCTGCTCGCGAACAACATCGCACCTTATGTCACGCTCTTCCACTGGGACCTCCCTGCGGCCCTTGAGGGCGGCTGGCAGTCGCGCGCGACCGCGCTCGCGTTTGCCGATTACGCGGGCTACGTGGCGCGGCAGTTGGCCGATCGCGTGCGCCACTTTATGACCACAAACGAGTTTGGCTGCTTTACCGACCTAAGTTATCAAGTAGGCCAGTTTGCGCCGGGGCTGAAGCTGCCTGCGAAGCAGGTGAACCAGATCAGGCATCACGGCATCCTGGCGCATGGACTGGGAGTGCAGGCGATCCGCGCCAACGCGCCTGCGGCACAGGTGGGGCTTGCGGAGAACGCCAAGGTCTGCGTGCCGGTGATCGAGGACCGCGCCAACATGGAAGCCGCACGGCGAGCGACGCGCGA
>JBEKIE010000058.1:0-24081 GCA_050011915.1 Occallatibacter sp. | reverse complement strand
ACGAAAGAGATTCCGAGGCGTACCGTCGGGGAGCAAGGTCTCGGCGAAGGCAATGAAGGCACGGTGCATGTCATGCGGGGGCACTGCTGTGGCAATGCGGTTGATGCAGGCAGTCGTCAAATTTGCTTCTCCGGCAGGGAACAGCGCTCCGTGCTCTTCTATAAACAGCTTATCGTGAGAATCGCCGCCGGACTCGAAACACGGTCTCATTCAACCGCAACTTTTGCATGGGGGATAAAGAAGAGAGCGCGGACTGAGTTCAGAAACGGAAGAGATACGAAGCCTTGATGAAGATCTGCCGGCCGTCATTGAGCATCAGTCCGGCGCGCGGCGGGGCGGTATTGCTGGGATCGCACGCGCCGTTGGATAGCCGGTTGCAAAGGCTGCGATTCAAATTCTGCACGTCGTCGCTGTATCCGATGTACACCGCGGTGCCGGGATGTGGCAGCCAGGTGAGAAGCGCCTGCGAGGCGAATTCTTTGGTCCGCAGCAGCGAGGTTTCCACGGGATTGGCCAGCGTGGAGTCGTACTCCGCAACCAGTCGCGCGGAAATCGAGCGGGTAAATTGGTAGTTCACCACGCTGCGCATGGTCTGCGCCTCATAGACGAATGCGCCGTTTGCGACCGCGTGGTCGCGATCGAGTAGATAAGTGTTGTCGGCGGTGAGCTGACGGACCGGTTGCACGGTAAAGAGTAGTTGCACGGTTTCCTGGTTAAGCAGCGAAGGAATTTGCCCCGTGGCTGGGTTGTAGTTGACGTTGCCTGAACGAAGCCCTTGAAAATTGAAGTTGAATTGCGACCAGGGTGCGCCGCGCATTACGAACCCGCCGAAGTTCTCAGTAAAGTTTTTGAAATAGGTGAGGCCCGTGTAGTTGAGCGGGCTCACCGTGTCCGAGTTTTGTCCGAAGATCGGAACGATGACGATATTGCGCGGCAAAAGCCAGAAGGGATCGAAGGTTGAATAGTGGAAGACGCGGTCGCCTTGATGATCGAAGGCGAAGTTTTGATTGGTTTCGAGACCGAAGCTTTGATAGAAACGGTTCTTGGGATACCACTGATAGGTGGCGTGGGTCTGGTTGTTGCGGAAATTGGAGGACTGGATGAAGCCGAGCTGGGTCTGGAAGCCAGTGCTTATGTCCTGATAGTTTTCATTCAGGTTGAAGGCGTGGCCGGAGCGCTGCAGTTGGAATGCGCTTGCCGGGCCGGCGCTATACGGAGGCGGGGTGCCGCTGTCCTCGTCGCCCATCGTGGAGCTTTCCACCATCTGTCCCCACGCGGTCCAGTGCTGGTTCATTCGCGCGGTAAAGTCAATGCCACCGATGCGGTTCCAGCCCTGGCCAAACTCTTCGTCGGTGTACATCGCGCCCAGGCTCGATCCCTTGCCCAGATCTTCAGAGACGCGGCCCACGGCGACGGTCGAGTGTTTTCCGTAAAGCGGATCGTCGGGCGCGACGGATTGTCCGGGCTGGCGATCGTCGGTCACAAAAAGTCCGACATTCGTATGGTCCATCTTTCCTGTTACGCGGATGCCGTACTCGGGATGCACGATGTTTCGCGTGTAGATGAGATTGATGGGCGTAATGAAGTAGTTTGCGTTTTCGAGGAAGAAAGGCCGCAGCTCGGGAAAATAAACAGGGAAGCGCTGATTGACAGTGAATTGGGGCTGCGCGGATTCAATATCGCTGAAGTCGGGGTTGATAGTTGCGTCGAGAACGATGCTGTCCTTGAGGATCAGCTTGGCCTCGCCGCCATCCGTGCCTTCAAAGTGACGCGAGCTGAAAAAAGGGTTGGTGGGATCGATGTCAATGAGGGACCGCTCGTTTTGCGCCAGCGTGTAAGGGTTTAACTGAAAGTTGTGCGAGCCGCTGACGCCTTCGATATCGTGAAGCGTGCCCTCTTGACTCAGGACGCCGGTGACGTCGGCGGCCACGCGCGGCCAGAAGTCAGTTTCGGAGTTGCGCGGAAGATAGCGAATAAGGACGATGCCCCAGTCCGATTCATTGCTGCGGAAACGGAGGCTGCGAAAGGGGATGGCAATGAGCGCCATCCAGCCGTCTTGGGTCTCGCGTCCCTCCGAATCCCACACGGTGTCATAGCTGAAATCGGCGCCACTGGCCTCGCTCCAGGCGGCATCGGCCTGCACGCCGGCCGGATTGACTCGGAACAGCGTGCCCAGGCGCCGGTCGCGGAAGGGATCGAGGCCAACGCCGACGCCGTCGTCGTTCAAAATATTCTCGCGGCGCGCCAGATGGCCGCGAATCAGCTCGGGATGGCGGTCATAGCAGATGAAAACGAAATAGAGTGTCGATTTAGTGTGCGCCATCCACACTTCTGTTTTCTCCGTGGCGGGCTGGCCGTCGACGGGCGAGTTCTGGATGAAATCGGAGACGTGGGCAAGCTTGGCGCGAAGATCGACGCGCGGCTGCATGTTGGGGAAGTCGGCCAGGTGCAGCGGACGGTCGATGAGCGGATCGTCCGTGTCCTTCTTCTGCGGAGTCGCTGCCGGCGATTTCGTTGCCGTCTGGCGTGAAGTAGTGGGCGCGGCCGCAGATAGATGTACTCCTGCCAGGCACAGTAAGAGTCCGCTCACCCAGGTCTTCATAGGATTCAAGTACGTTGTCCACCCTGCTGCGGTTCCTTCACACGCAGGGTTTTTCGAGAGATTGACAAGACAAATTGAAGGCTTCGCGAATTCGACGCAGGATCGATGCTGCCGTTAGCATCTCGAATGAAGAGCGCGAAGCGGTGCTTCTGCACGCAGAAGGTTACCCTCCCTCATGACGGCCTTCTGTGCCCCTGGGCACACAAGCACGTGAGATGAGTGGATGGTCAGGTTCCTGCAAGGCTGGTTTCGTTGATAAAGTCAATGCTGCAACGGGACTCAGGACAATTTCGTTGTGATGCAAGGTTCTGACTCAAGACACTAGACGGATTCGGAGATCAGCAGACGCAGATCGCGCAGATTATGGCCGGTGGGTCCGGTGACCACGGAGTCGCCGATGGCGGTGAAGAGCGGGCAGGCATTGAACTCGGCTAGCGACTGCTCGGGATCGAAGCCGAAGGCGCGCGCGCGAGCCACGGTGGTGGGGTCGGCGATGGCGCCGGCCGATTGCGTGTTTCCGTCGATGCCATCGGAGCCGGCGCTGAGCACGGTGAGGTGCGCACCGGGATGATTGGCGAGATCGAGGGCGCATACCAGGGCGAACTGCTGATTGCGGCCGCCTGCGCCGGGCGTGCGGGTGAGCGTTACGGTTACTTCGCCTACTGAAATCAGGCAAAAGCGCGCGTGCTGGGTGCGGTAGGTGTGGAAGCGCTCTAGCAGATAGCGGGCAGCGTCAGCGTAATCCCAATCGTCGCAAGTGTTGTCGACAATCACGTGGTAGCCGGCGTTCCGCGCCAGCGTACGCGCGCTCTCCACCAGATCGTGGCTGGAGAGCAGAATCTCGAAGACCGAATCGCGAAAGGCCTCGTCTTCGCCGCTCATGTTGTCCGCCGCCGTCATGTTGCGGGGGCTATGCTGTTCGCCGGCCCATGGCATCTTGTGCGGAAGAAACGTAACCCGCCTGGCCTTGTTGCCAGGCGACTCGGGAAAGTCTGCGCGCTCAAAGAATGCGCGAATCGAGGGTGGAAGTTTTTCCGCAAGATGGTATTTGGCAAGTAGCTCGCGCACGTCGGCCACGGTGGAGTGGTCGGGCGTGGTGGGTCCGGAAGAGAGCGCGTCGAGCGTGCGCAGCGGCACGTCGGGGAGCAGAAGGCTTATCTTGGCGGCGTCAGGAGCGGCCATCGCCAGCCGGCCGCCTTTGACAGCCGAGAAATGCTTGCGCAGCGTATTGATCTCGTTGATGGGCGCGCCCGAGGCTAGCAGTAACTGATTGAACTCGATGGTCTCATCGAGCGTGATATGCGGATCGAGGGGAAGTTCGAACAAGGCCGAGCCGCCGCCGGAGATGAGGAAGAAGACGATCGTGTCCTTGCGCGCCTTGCGCAGAAGAGCGAGTGCCGCGCGTGCGGCCGCGAAGGAGTCTTCGTTGGGCAGGGGATGGCCGCTCTCAAAGTAGCGGAAGCGCCAGTTGCGCTTGGCGGGCAACTGGTTGCTGGCGCAGATGCCGCGTAGTCCCTTGCGGCGCTTCATGCGCTCCAGCAGAACCTCGAGCATGGGTCCGGCAGCTTTGCCCAGCGCAATCACAAACACACGCTTGTACGCGGAGAGATCGATGGTTGCAGGGCCGCTGCCGTCGGGCAGAAGACGATGCAGAACGTGGCCCTCGAAGCGCAAACGCCGGTCGAAGGCAGTTGCGATGTTGCACGCCTTGAGCGCGCCGGTAAAGATTCCGGTGGCCGTTGAGTGCAGCGATTCGAGAGCGATTTCACTCGCCGGCGTCATGGCAGTTGCTCCTTCAACCAGCCGGCAAGAGCGCGTTGCATCCGTTCCAGTTGATCGGTGAAGAAGTGGTCGGCCCCGGGAATGAGGAGGAGGCGCTTCGGTGCGGCCGCGGATGCGGCCACCTGGTTCAATTGCTCAATGGGCGCAAACTGGTCGCGATCGCCGCTGAGGAAGAGTTTTGGGGTGGTCAGGTTGTGCAGAAAGGAATACTGATAAGCGGGACCCTGCGCCGTGGTGGGCAGGCCGAGCGCGATGAGCGCACGCACATCGCGATGCATTTGGCTGGGCAGACAACAAGCCCGCAGCGCCATGGCCGCGCCAAAACTGAATCCAGCGACGATGAGAGGAAGGCGAAATTCGCGTTCCAGCCAATCCATGCCGGCGAGCACGTCGCCGGTCTCGGCTACGCCGTCGTGCGCGCCTTCGCTCAAACCCGTGCCGCGAAAATTGAAGCGCAGAACAGAGCAGCCCAGACCCCACTCGGCATCGTTAAGTACTTTCATGGCGTGGTAGACAACCTTGTTGTGCAAGTTGCCGCCGCCCAGCGGGTGCGGATGACAGACCAGCGCGGCAAAACGCGCGTTGGGTGCGCCCTCGTTCAGCACCGCTTCCAGTTGGCCAGCCGGACCACCGATCGTCAGGCTGCGAATGCCGCCGGCACGGTTGTCTCGTTTGTGGGGAAGGGAATTGGAGGGCACTGGACTGACAGGGTGGGCTTCAGTTTGCGTGGATGCGATCGTCGAGTCCATTCCACTCCTCATTTTACGCTGACCGGAGCGCCTGAACGGCGCCATCATGCGCGCGAACGCAATCGAAACGGTCTCTGCGGTATGCTGGCAATAAGATGAACGACGCATCCCCACGCACGA
Organism: Occallatibacter sp.; assembly: GCA_050011915.1. Classification (GTDB taxonomy): domain Bacteria; phylum Acidobacteriota; class Terriglobia; order Terriglobales; family Acidobacteriaceae; genus Telmatobacter. Next base: position 18,828 of record JBEKIE010000058.1, on the reverse strand, counting down.
CTCTGGACCCGATCGCGCTGACACGCCAGCTATGCGAAATTGAATCAACGACCTACCACGAGGGAGCGGTGGGGGATTTTTTGGCAGATTTTCTCGGCAGAAGCGGCTGGAAAGTGGAGAAGACTCCCGTGCCGCAGCCACCAGACGGCGCCGCGGGCCCGCGGTGGAACGTGTATGCCGGTCCCAAAGGACAAACCCCGGATCTGGTTTTTTCCACGCACATGGACACGGTGCCCCCGTACATCCCCTTCAGCGAGGATGCGGAGTTTATGTACGGGCGCGGGGTTTCCGACGCCAAAGGCATCATTGCGGCGCAGGTTGCGGCGGCCGAAACGCTGCGCGCGGCGGGCTTTCGAGTTGGTGTGTTGTTTGTGTCGGGCGAAGAGCGCGACTCGGCGGGCGCGAAGGCCGCGAATCTTGCGTCCAAGGGCAGCCGCTTTCTGATCAACGGCGAGCCGACAGATAATCGCCTGGCGCTGGCGTCGAAGGGCGCTCTGCGCGCGGTGTTTCGCTCGACGGGCAAGATGGCGCACTCGGCGTACCCCGAGCTTGGCGAGAGCGCTGTGCACAAACTGGTGCAGGTGATGGCGAAGCTGCTGGAGCTAGAGCTGCCGGTCAGCGAAGATGTGGGACCGAGCACGCTGAACATCGGGCAGATTCATGGCGGCCATGCGCCCAATGTGATTGCCGACAAGGCTGAGGCGCAGGTACTGGTGCGGCTGGTGGGCGACTCGGCTCCAGTGCGCGCCGCGCTCCTGGATGCGGCAGCGGGACTGGCGGAAGTCGATTTCACGCTGGAGATTCCCTTTGTGCGGCTGCGCGCGGTGGAGGGACTGCCCACCATGATTGCGAAGTTCACTACAGATATTCCGCAGCTCTCCAACTGGGGCGAGCCGCTGCTGCTCGGCCCGGGAAGCATTCACGTAGCACACACGCCGTTTGAGAAGCTCGCGAAGAAGGAACTTCTCGGAGCGGTTGAGCTCTACATCAAAGTGGCGAAGCAGCTGCTTGCGTAGATCGGTCGCGAATCAATTCGCGAAGGCCGCTTTTAACCTGGCCGCGGTGTGAACCAGCGCATCGTTGTACGCCGCGGGATCGTAGTTGGCGCCTCCTTTGATGAAATCGTGGTCTACGCCGGGATAGGTGACGAGTTCGAAGGGAATTCCGGCTGCAGTGGCATCGGCGGCCATGGTGCGGGCCGTCGCGATCAGGCAGCAATCCTGATAACGATCGGCTTCTCCGGCAAACATGAACACAGGAACCGTGATGCGATTAACGAAGCCGGGCATCCGCTTGACGAAGCCTGTTGCCGGATACCACAAGATGTCGACGGCTACCAGATCGGTCCAGCGGGCGCCAAAGCCGAGCGCGTAACCGCCGCCGAGCGAAACGCCGACCAGCGCCACTTTGCCGGGAAGCGCGTTGGGCGTTCGCTGCGCATTCTCAATTGCAGTTCGTAGCTTCTGGCCTAAGCCCGCTCCCATTTTCCGGCCGTCGTACACCACCACAACGTAGCCGAGCGAGGCGATGGCTTCGGCCAGCGCCTTGTCATGCTTGGGACCGGCCATTCCGGAGAGGAAAACGACCACGTGGCCCTTGCCTTGCGGCGGAGAGATGACCTCCTGCGCGCGGAGGGAAGAAGCAAAGACGAGCGAAACCAGCAAAACAGCAACGGTCGCGTTGAAATGGAACGATGATCTCGTCATGACGTTCTCGGCACGGAATTTTAGCATTGCCCGTGAGAAACGCATGTGACGGCGGACAGGATGGGTGCTACTGGAAGTTTCCGATGAGGACGAAGGGCGCCCAGTAATAGGGATGGGCGTAGCCGAGACTGGATTGCGTGGCGGACGGGGTCTCGGAGGTCTCGAAGCCGCGTCCGGTTTTAGCGCCGGGAGCAATCGCAGTGCCGTTCAGAAAGACCAGTTGTGCCTGGCGCAGCGCCTCGGCCTTGCCCTCAGCGGGGTTTTGCACCCAGCGCGCATAAAAGTCGCTCATGATGTGGCTGGTGCTGAGGTCGTTCACATCCCAGAGCGTGGCCAGCACGGCTTCCGCCTCTTTCTGCTGCGCCACCATGCCGAGCGAGTCCATCTCAAGACCGTTCCGCGATTTGTAATCCTTCGCCGTGCTGCAGGCCGAGAGCGTGAGCAGGCGCGTGCCGTGGAAGGCAACTGTGGAGTTCTCCATGTCAGAAAGGTTCCAGTCGAATCCGTTGGGATCGCCGGTCTTGTCGCCGCCCATCAGCAGATAAGGCTCGTCGCCGCTGCCGGCGATGAGAACAAAGTGACTGGCAATGTGCACCACAGAGAACGTCTGGCCGGATTCGAGCGCGGATTTCAGCGCGGACAAAGTGAACTGCTCGTCAGGCAGTAGCTTTCCCTGCATGGGACCGTGCGAATCGGAAACTGAGGGGTCGTGAACCACGGAATCGAGCTCGGGCAGCACGCCGGGAAGCGCAGGCATGCCGCCGTAGCTCTTTGACAGGCCCATGGCCAGCGCGTGGGGTGGTTGGCTGTTGGCGAGCGGGGAATCGCCGATGTGGCCGTAGCTCTCGGGAGTGAACAAAACATTGTGAAAGCGCTCGACCATGTAATGGCTGCCGTCGTAGAGCGCGCCCATGGGCACGTAACGTATCGCATCGTCGAGCGACCAAAGCAGCGTGGGAACGCCAGCTTGCGTGCCGGGAGCGGGTGCCAGAGTTTTCAGTTCGCTTTCAAGCGGCGCCACGATCATTGTGTAGAGCTGGTTTAGCTGCGGGCGTGGATCGGTGGCGGGCGAGCTCAGCACGTGGACCGCCTCAAAGGCCTTGGCGCGTATGTCGGCAGAGGAGGCCGGCAGCTCGACCTTCTTGCGCGAGGTAGCCGTGACCACGATCGCGTAGGCGTGATCTTCGCCGAGCAGAAGACGAATGCCCATGACCTGCGGCCCGAGTTTGGCGAGCGAGCCCTGAAGCAGGCTCTTCGCGGTGTCGGCAGCGGTCTGGCCGGGAGCGGATTGCGCATCGAGCAAGGGAAAGATTTCGTTATAGAGCGTGTCGTGAATTTCCTGGCTCACTTCAAGCATGTTGGCTGCGAGGGACTTGAGTTGCGCATCGTCCTCCGGCGTGTGCGTGGGTTTGGCCTGAATCTGGGCGTAGGCGAGGCTCAGTTCCTCGATGGTCCGCGCTTTCTTTTCAAGATCGGGCAGGGCGCTCTCGGCTTTTTGCTGCGCGGGCGAGAGCGCGATGGGCTCAAAGTTGGCTCCGGCATTCGCAGTCGCGCCTGCCACAAGATCCTTCAACTCCTGTTCTTTCAAAAGATCGAGAATCTGCTCAGCTTCGCCCAGCCGCCCGGCTTCGACGAGCAACTCGGCCAGCATGCGATAAACGCCCGACTTCGATTGCACGAATCCCGATTGCAACTCCTTATCGAGCCCGGAGATGTTTTTGCGGATCTGCTGATATGAGTTCACGGCATCGAGACCGAAAAAGATTGCCTCTTCGGGGCGATGCTGCTTGCGGAAACCCAGCATCATTGAGTTCTCAATGGAAGCCTCGATCTCGGGATCCGCCGTGGCCTTTGCCAGACCCAGTGCGGCAATGGCGCTGGCGAAGGACTGCTCCGGCTCCTTCATCTCGGAGTAGGCCCACGCAATGGTCATCAGCGCGGTGGCTTCGTTACGCTCATCCTTCGCTTCGCGCCAGAGGACGAGCGCCTGCAGATCGAGATCCATCGCCTCTTTGGCTTCATTCATGTCGGAGTGATCGCGGCCCATGGTATTGAGTGTCATGGCTACGCCGCGCCGGTTGCCGGTTTCACGAAAGATGGGGAGCGCCTGGCTGCCGTAGTCGAGCGCCTTCTGCGCCTGGCCGAGATCGGCGTAGGCTCTGCCGATGTCGCTCAGCGCCATGGCCTCGCCGCTGCGGTTGCCGGTTTCGCGCCAGATGGGCAAGGCCTGGTTGTAATAGTCCATCGCCGTCTGCTGCAGGCCGAGGTCGCGATAGAGACGGCCGATGTCATTGAGTGTGAGTGCTTCGCCCTGGCGATTGCCGGTTTCGTGCCAGATCTGGATCGCCTGGTTGTAGACCTCGAGCGATTTTTGTTTCTGCCCGAGCTCGGCGTAGGCAGGACCCATGTCGTTCAGCACCAGCGCTTCGCCATTGCGCTCGCTCGCCTGGCGGAAGAGCGCGATGGACTGGTCGTAATCCTTGAGCGCCTCGAGCCCCTGGCCCATGTCGGAGTAGGCGCGGCCCAGATTGTCGAGAGTTCCGGCCTCGCCGTCGAGGATGGCAGTGCGTGAGGCCGGCTGGGCGGCGCCGCTGGGTCCGGACGTTGGATTTTCAATCTGGCGCCAGATCGCCATCGCCGCATTGAGATTCTTGAGCGAATCGTCGTGGTCGCCGAGATTGTTGTAGACCTTGCCGATGTAACTGAGCGTGGAGGCTTCGCCGGTGCGCGCGCCAAGGGCGCGCCACAAGGGCAGCGCCTGATTCAGGAGCGCGAGCGCTTTGTCTTCCTCGCCGAGGTCGGAGTACACGCGCCCCATCGTCATTAGAGTGGTTCCCTGGCCGAGAAGACTGCTGGCTTTCTGCTCGATGGGCAGGGCCTCATTCAGGTCATCGAGCGCCTTTTGCAACTGGCCGGAGGTTCGGTAGAGAGCGCCGAGAATATTCAGCTCGGTGACCACGGTACGAATGTCTTTGCTGGCGCGGGCCTGCGCAAGCTTCTGCTCCTGCTGGGCAATGGCGTCTTTGAGAGAGGGGGATTGCGTGGCGGCGGGAATGGCGGCGAGGGCCGCGCACAGGAAGATTACGAAGGAAAGCGATCTTGATCGAATCATGGAGCGCATCTCCTCTGCGCGTAAGAGGCTACGGCTGCGCGTTGGACGCGCTCGTTCCCGGCGAGCGCAGCGCAAAATCCGCATCTTCGGAGCTGCGGTTCATCACAGGATGCTGATGCGCGCCCTGCGCGGAGACGGTTTGCGATACTTGCTGCGCCACGGAGGCATAGACCTGGCTCAGCGGCGTCATGCCTTTGCCGGTCTTGAGCGCCTGCAGCAGGTAGTAGGTAAAGTAGCCGTGGTGGAGCTGGTTGCTTTCGAGCGATTCCTCGTTGTTCTGGCTGGCCGACATCACAATCCGGCCCGTTCCCAGGGACATGTGGTTGAGCATGGCTTCAGAGGGAGCGGTGTTGGCGAGTTTTTCAGTTGCCGCGGGCGCGCCTGGGCCTGCCGCGCCGCCGCTGTAGCAGGTGTCGAGGAAGACCACGGTGCGCAGGGCCTTCATGCGCGTGGAGACGGCATTGGCCAGCTCCACCATGGGATAAGCGGTGGCATAGAGCGCGTCCTCATCGAAGTTCGCGCCGTTGTAGGCCTCCGTATCGTAGGTGATAAGGTAATTGGCGCCGCCTGCCGAGTCCACGGTTCGCGGCGTGCCGTGCGTGGCCACGTAAATCACCACCAGATCGTTGGCGCCGGCGTGGCGCGCGATCCAGTTGAGCTGCTCCTTGATGTTTTTTGTGGTTGCCTGCTCGTCAGTGAGGACGTGCACGTTGGCCGCAGGAAACTGGCCGATGGAGGGATCCTCGAGAGCGGCGGCGAAGGCCGTAGCATCGGCGGTGGTGTAGTTGAGGCGCGGAATTTCACTGTCAGTAAAGTGTCCGACGCCAACCACCAGTGCCCACTTTTGCTCGACGGGGCCGGGACGCACCGGAGGCGCGTTGGCCTCGGGAGCAGGAGCTTCGTCGGCGGTGATGCCTCGCGAGGAGGGCGTGGCGAGCACCAGCGGATTCAGTCCCTGATCGAGCGCTTCGGAGTTGTTGAAGTGTGCCTTGTCCAAAGCGTATTTGGCGAGGGAGTCGTGGCCGAGGCGCTTCTCCACCAGGCTGCGGTAATACCATGCGTCGCCCAGCTCGGGGCACACGGAAACGGCGTGCTTCAGCAGTTCCAGCGCATCGACAAAGGCATCGTTATCGCTTTGCGGCGTGACGCGCTCGAGCGCCTGCACCACGAGGTCCTGGCCGGCGCCGCACTTCACCTCCTGAGAGGCCGCGCGAGGCCACGCAACCAGCGAGGTGGCGAGCAAGGCGGCGAAGAAGATGACCGATTTCCGGAGCAGAATCATTTTGCGGCCACTGGCTTCCCGGTTGTGGCAGGCTTTTTCGCTGCCCGATCCTTCATTGTGGCCAGAATCCGCGCGCTGACTCCGCCGCTGGTAAGCTGCTGTTGTCCGGTAGCGCTCAGGTCGAAGTCGACCGCAGCGGCTCCCGCGATGGTCTTGACGATGGTGTCGTCGTCCATGCCGGACTTGACCATCGAAATAACTTGAGTATTGCTGAGTCCTTTGTGGACGGGGGCAGGTGGTTTCTTCGCGGCTTGCGTCTTCATGGCGGTCACGACCTTCACGCTGACGCCATTCGTGTTGAGGTCGTGCAGGCCCTTGGTGGTGAGATCGAAGTCGATCAGGGTCGCGCCGTGAATGGCCTCGATGATCGTGGCATCGTCCACGCCGGATTTCACCATGGCGACGATCTGAGTATTGGTGAGGGCCTTGGGCGCGGGCGGCGCTTGATTCGCCGCTTCCTGCTCGGCCTGGGCTCTGGCTCGCTCCTGTTCCAGCTCCTTGTAATGCGAGATGGCGGTTTCGATGCGTTTTTGCGGCACCACGAAGTACTTTTCGCCGGGTCTGGCGTCGATGGCTTTGCCGTAATTGATCGCCGCCTGGTCGAGGTACTTCATGGTCATCTTTTCATCGTTAGCCGCATAGGCAAGCGCTTCGTAAGCGACGCCGATGTTATAGAGACGATAGGCGTCGTCTTCTGGCTTGGGAAAAGGCGTGGCGGTCTCGAAGGTTTCGAGCGCACGCTGCCACAATCCTGTCTGTGCAGCCTTGTTGCCTTCGTCGAGGGGGCCGGCTTTCTGAGCCAGAAGCACTTCGATTCTTTCGTCGGTGTCGACCAGGTGCTCGGCGATCTGTTGCACGGCATCGGTGATCAGGTGCGATCGCAGTTCGGAGGGTGTGGGCGGGTTGACTTCTTCGCTTTTTCCGCCGCCCTTCACCCGGCCGAACGTGCCTGTGACCGAACCCAGCACGCCATGGGACGCGGAATTGCCTGCGCTGTCGAACTCCTGGTCGTAGGTCGCGCTTATGTTGTCGGAGATGAGGAGGGTGCCGGAGGAGTCTTTGACCTGCAGCGAGACATTTAACTGGCCGGTGATGCGTGTAATATCCGAGGTCGCGGACAAGCCGGAAAGCGAAACGCCCGGCGCCACTCGCCTGGTGACGGTGGGATCGGGATGGGAATACTCGGTGATCTGGCAGTTGATCAGCACCGGCGCATTATCGAGTTCTTGGAGATCGGGGGCGTCTTTGAGTAATTCGGTTTCCAGCAGCGCCTGAAAATCGTAGGGGAGGGTGCTGTCTTCATCGGCCGTCGTGACCGTGAGTTTGATGGTGTTGCTGGGAAGATGAACCAGAGCGGGAAGCTTGCGCTGCAGAGTGACTCGTAACTTGGAAGTCCCGAAACCCTGCGCCGGAGACGAAATTGCCGTGAGCGCACCGGCGGCGAGGCATGCCAAGACCAGAGTTTTTGACACGCGGCTCATCTTGCCCCCTCCAATTGGGCGGTTGCGGGCTGGCCGCCGGCCCCCGACCGGCGGCTTGACATCCCTGGAGTCTGACGAGACTAGCATACCCGTAGCACCAAGCCCTCGTCGTCAATTTTCAAGGCGTCGTTCCCCGCTACTTGCTGGTAGTAGTTGTGGTGGTGCTCTTTTTGGTGGTCGTGGGGCAGGTTGTGGCTGCGGCAGCGGAGTCGCCGGTGGGCTTGCCTGCGGACGACTGCGCCGGCTGCACGCTGACTCTCATCGTGGCATACGTGATGCCCGGGACTGCGCTTTGCGCGCGTTGCGCCAGCGGCAGGCTGGGATCGGCGTCCTTTGCCACCAGGTAGCCCTGCGTCAGATCGAGGTTGGGCAGCGCCTTGGACAGCTCGTCCACGTGTCTCTGCGGAACCATGAGGTAGTCGCCTGAGGTCAATCCAAGGTACGAGGGTTCGCGGTCGGGGTCGTCCATGGCCTGCTGTGTGGCCACGGCGGTCATCAGGTTGCCGGCCATCACAAAGCGGGTGCGATCTTCCCAGTAGCTCAACATCTCACTAAATGAGCTGAGTGCCGGGACACTGATGGCGGGAATACCGAGAATGGGAGTCGCAATCTTGGCGCCGGCGATCATAATATTCAGGGCCTTGACGAACATCGAAGCTTGGGCGGCCTTGGAGACGTTGACGGCCATCTTTCCCGTGCCGCCGGTGAGCAGAATCTTGTTGGTGCCCTGCATGGCCTGCGGCGACTTGAAGCCGAGCTGGTCCATAGACACCTGTCCCGCCTTGTTGGGATTGAGCGAGGCGATGGCCGACCAGGCCAGGGGTGCGACGATTCCCATGATGGGGTGAATCTGCGTGGTGTCGACACGAAACTGCGACGGATGCTGGTTAAGTTCTCCATTGGCGGGCCTGAATTGTGCCAGAGCAATGTTGACCGAGACGTCGCCATCATGGTCCAGTAGTTCCTCTTTCTGGATGTCAGATGCGTAGCGCAGGCGCTTATTGGTGGTGTCGTAGTGCAAATACTGGGTCTGTGCGGCCGGATCGGGCAACTGGTCCTCGGGCCCGCGCGTTGCCGCCTTGTTGCCGTAGGTGGAGCTGCTCGGATTCACCGAGTCGAAGAACCCGTTCCAGAAGCCGTAGGAATCGTGGGGCAGATCCTCGCCGGCAGCCTCAGACGACTGCGCTTGCGCGGCAGCCAGTTCAGGGAGAAGCGCGCTCATCAGGCCGAGCATGGACGCGTCTGCCATGAAATTACGTCGAGAAATTGACATTGTTCAACCTCCATTTGTTGCCGGGAATACCAGGATCCGTGAGCCACCGGCTGCTCAATAGTTGCATGAAGCCCGAATTCGAACAACAACACTCACTTTGACCCATTTTGGGGGGCACTGTGCACGGTGGAAAGGCTGATGCCCCAGTTGGTTGGTTCCGGTTCACTGATGCCGCGGGTTCCCCCGCTGGTTTGACTCAGAAGTTTCTCCAGCGGCGACGTTGCGCCGCGCGTGCCGCGCGAGGCAACCCCATCGAAGTTCAATGCAAAAGGATCGGGCAACGGCTGCTCGGTCGAGAGCAGGATCAATGTGTCCACTCCATAAGGCTCCCCGATGTGCAGCGCTCCGGCTCCGGGCAGCACAAATTGCCGATCTTCGTCGCCCTTGTTAGGAAACTGATTGCCCGTGTAATTGCCTGGATAAAGCAGCTGCCCCCTGCCGTGGCAGTCAATGTCGAGCACATAGACCCAGCGCGGGTCGCGAACCCGATCGCTCGAGGTCAGGGCCAGCTTGAATTCATCGCCCTGGTGGGTGAGCTGGTTGTCGGCAAGCGCGGTGTCGCCGAGCGGTTTGCCGCCCGAGGAGGGAATCAGGGCCAGGGAGTAGTACTCGAAAAGAGAAGCGTCCGTCGGGTTGTTGGCGAGCTCGATCCAGCCGCGCACCTTGGCCAGCCGCAGCGCATAGTTGTTCAGCTTGTCGCTCGCGTCATCCAGGTCGGCGCCGGCGAATACCCAGTCGCTGCGCACCGGATACTGCGAAGTGGCGGAACAGCCGGGACTGTGGGCGGGCGCATTGGGCGAGGGCGGGCCAGCGGCCAGTTCGGTCTTGTGATACCAGGCATATGCGGGGCCCTTGCTCGTGAGCACGCCTGCAAGCACGTAGTGTGCAGTGGCCATCTTGTCGGTCAGCTGTACCGCGCTGTCGGCGGCCGGCGCAAGTTCCTGAGCCATCTCGTGCGGCGGCGGAAGATTAACCCAGAGCTGCGCGCCTGCGGGAAGATGCTGCTTGAGCGTGTCGGCCGTGAGCGGCGCACCCAGACTTACCGTCGAGGCATCGCCTGCCTTCGACAGCGTCCACTGTGAGCCGTCCCAACTGAGAACATGCGTCCACGGCTGCTCGGCTGGATCGGTGACAAGCGATGCACCCGATGCCTGCACTTGCGCTGCTACCGCCAGAACCTGCTGCTCGGAAAGATTGGAGGGCCAGAGCCAGATGCGCAGCACCGAGGACTCATCGGGAACCCATTTGCTGAGGTCGAAGATGTCGCCGGGCGCCACCGCTGCGTTGGCCGGACTCACCACATCGGCGGTTGAGCGCGCGATACCGTTGAATTCCTTGATCCGCAGCACAACCGGTTTCCCATCCTTGCCCGCTACCTCCGCGGTGAACTCACTGCCAATCCCCAAACCGGCCACCTGGCCGATATCGAGCGAGACGGCGCCGTCGCTGTTGGCGCCAAGCGCTGTGGTGCGAACCTTGTTTGATTTTGCCGCGGCGCCGCCAAAAATTGGTTCTTGACGGCGTGCCTCGCTGGCATCGAGATCGGGCTCCTGTTCGGGCACGCTGCTGCCTTCCAGGACCGCCCGCACGCGTTCGTAGACGAGGGATGTGGGCGTGTCGGCGGGCAACACCTCCAGCGCCTGAACCAGCGCTGCGGTGAAGGCTCCATGCGGCTCGGCGGAGGAGTCGGCCGGCGGCATCTCCTTGGCGGTCTCATCCTGCTGCGCCGCGGAGAAGATCAGCGCGGGATTCTCCTTGCGCTCCGATGGCGGGGTTTGCGCGTCGGGCGCTTCATTAATGTCGCGCGGATCGAATGCCAGCGTACGCTCCACATACTTGGGGCCGATGCCGCGGGTCATGCCGCCCGAGTGGCAACTGTCGAAGATCACGGTGAGATGAACGCCTTTGTCGAGCGCGGCATTGAAAATGCGCGTCATTTCACGGTCGCGGACATCGTAGCCGCCTGTGTACGCGTCAGAAGGCACCAGCGTACTGTCGGCGTGCACATATTTGCCATTCACCAGCACGGTGAGCTTGTTGCCCTTGCTGTTGACGCGCAGCGATCCATGACTGGCATCGTAAAAGACCACAGTGTCGCCCTTTTTAGGGATGTCGACGAGATATTTCTGCATGGCGGCGAGAATGCCGTCTCGTGAAGTCTGGGAAGCGGGGAGAATGGTAATGCCGGGCCGCGCATGCGGCGGCGCGGGATTCGTCAGCAGCACCACCTGATTGGCCGGAAAGCCGAATTTGGCGCTGGTGAGCAGATCGGCCATCGATTGCGCATCGTTCACCGATCCGTCGAGATTCTGAAATGCCTTGAGCTCACAACGGCCGTAGGTGCAGCCGGCGGGATGTTCCGCGCTGGTTCCCTGCGGCTGATACATATTGATGCCGATGAGCAGTGCCCGCTGGGTTTGCGCCGCTCCGAGCGGCCCAGCGCACACAGCAATCAAGGCGGAAAACAAGGCAACGAACAGCTTCATCGTCACTCCCGGTACTGCAGAAAGGTGTCACGCTTCTCCGATTGCCGCGTTGGTCACCGCGGTCTGCACATCGCCGCGCGTTTCTTTCTCCGGCAAGAGCCACATGGTTGGTGGTTCCTGCCTTGCGCGGCCCGGAGAAGATCTTCAATTCTCAAAAATTCAAACCCTGCCACTCGCGAGAAGTTGCTACCGCGGCGTCACCGGAGAAGATCTGCGTCTACAGCCTTCTATGTCGACGTAGCACAGTGCGTCTGAGTTTCAGCCAAGCATTGGACGCGGTGGGCGAAAAATGGCCAACTCTAATGGAAAAATCGGCTTATAACAAGCCGACCAAGGGATGGCAGAAGTATAGCGCTCCGGGGGCGTAATGGTATCAATAATTGTAAGTTGCGGGATGCGAAGGGCCAGCGGCGGAAGCTTGCCGGAGTCTCCCGCCGGAATGCGCAGCGGGCCGAGCCGTTGCGCGGCTCGTTAGAATACCGTCAATGGTTTGAGCGCACGAGTGCGCTGCACGCTTCTAAGGAGAGGATATGCGGATTCTGGCATGCGTCGCGGGCGTGGTTTGCCTGTTTGTCGTGTTGCTTGATGCCTTCCAGACCATCATCCTGCCGCGGCGCGCCACCGGGCATCTCCGGATCACACGCCTCTTCTACATCGCTTCGTGGAGACCCTGGGCGTTTTTCGCGCGGCGCATGCGCAACCCGCGCCATCGGGAGACCGTGTTCAGTTTCTACGGGCCGCTCTCGCTGATTTTGCTTCTGGTGGTGTGGGCAGCCACAATGGTTGTCGGCTTTGGTCTGATCTTCTTCGCGCTTGGCAGCCCTTTCATCGACGCAGCGCACCAATCGGGCATTCAATCGGACCTCTACGTGAGCGGAACAACCATCTTTACGCTGGGCCTTGGAGACGTAACGCCGCAGAATCCCTGGGCGCGTGGGCTGGTGATTCTCGAGGCCGGCACGGGATTTGGATTTCTGGCGGTGGTGATGGGGTATTTCCCGGTCCTCTACGGCGCCTTCTCGCGCCGCGAGGTAAGTATTTCTCTTCTGGACGCGCGGGCCGGATCTCCACCCACCGCGGCAGAGCTCTTGCGCCGCCATTCCTACCCGGGCGCGGAGCGGGCGCTCTCGGTGCTGCTCATGGAGTGGGAGCGTTGGTCGGCGGAGTTGCTCGAGAGCCATATCTCCTATCCGCAACTCTGCTATTTCCGCTCGCAACACAGCAACCAGAGCTGGCTGGCCGCGCTCACCGCCATTCTGGACATGTCGGCGATCATGGTCGCGGGAATCCAGGGTTACGAAGCGCGTCAGGCGCAACTCACCTTCGCGATGGCCCGCCACGCCTTGGTCGACTTGTCGCAGATTCTCTCGCTTCGGCCGCTCAACAATGCGCCGGACAGGCTCCCGGCGGATCGGTGTGAGAAACTTTACGAATTGCTTTCGGCAAGTGGCGTGAAAGTTTGCCGCGACCCAAATTCGATCGAGAGGCTCCGCGAAATGCGCGTCCTTTACGAGGGCTACGCCGAAGCCTTGAGCCGCCTTCTTTATATGCCTCTGCCACCGTGGATGGCTGATCATCCCTACAAGGACAACTGGCTCACGGTAGCCAAGGTGCGAGCCAGGACCGACGCCGCCAACCCGCTGCCCTCCGAAAGCGGAACCGCCTCCATCGAGTTGTCAGGCGAAGTCTCTACGTTCGCCGATCATCACCACGACTTCTGAAGGCTTGGGCCCGGCCGTGCACCGCGCGGATGCTTCGTCAGCTTGGATCGTGGATGATCGTTCGCGAAAGGGTCGATGGATGCGGCCTGGAACGAACCGTCTCCGTGCTCAAGCACGAGCCCTGTGTGAGCGGTAAACAACGTGCCGCCCGTTTCGACTGTGGCCTTGGACGTTAATCAAGTGGCAACTGAACGATAGGCGGCAATCCTGCAGTTAACGGTGAGGGAATTGTTGTGTAATGAGTGGCATGGCACGCGGACCCAACGATCCTTCCGCTTGAACTTGTCTTGACGCGTCGCTTTCTTAGCCCTTTTGCGCTTCATTTTGATGCAGGAGGGTTGCTTTTTGGGGAGTGCACTATCTCCCAATCCGCAAACGCTTGGCTTGCTTACTGCCCCCGCCCAGCCCCCGGTCCCTCAATTATTTAAAGACGACGCGGGCTCTAAATGACGCCGTCGGTGTAAAACGCTGTGTGCAGTCGGATGCCAGCCTCATGCAGCGAACGCCGGTCGCGCCCTCCATGAACGAGGCATCACCCGCGTTTCGCCAGCGTGCTATACTTCCGCAGGATCTCTTCGGGCAAGTAGGATTTCGCAGTATTGGAACGTCCATGAGTGTGCGTCTCCATCGCAGCAGGTTTGTAGCTGCGGTATTCTGCTCTTGCTTCGCATGGGGTCGAGCGCAGCAGCCGCTCCAAACCTTGCATCACCATGTAAGGCCCGCGGTTTCAAACGGACAAGCAGTACAGGTTGGCAATCTGCCGGCAGCGCAACGTCTGCGCCTCTCGCTTGTATTGCAGCCGCGTAACCAGGCCGACCTCTCGGCTCTCTTGAGTAGCATCTACGATCCGTCGAGCCCCGACTTCCACAAATTCCTCAGCGCTTCGCAATTCGTCGAGCAATTTGCTCCTACGCCCGACGACTACCAAACGGTCGTGAAGTACGCGCAAACGCAGGGCTTCACAGTGACCAGCCAGTCCGCCAACCGCATGCTCGTATCCATCGAAGGGTCGGTGGCGCAGGTGGAGTCGGCATTCAACGTCAAGATGGGGATGTATCAGCATCCTACGGAGGCCCGCACTTTCTTCTCGCCCGACCGCGAGCCGTCGCTCGCCCTCGGTGTGCCGCTCGCGCATATTGCCGGCCTCAACAACTACTCCATTCCGCAGCCCATGGTCACCCGAAGCACTGTAACCAGCGGCCAGGCGGCAGCGCAGGCAACGGGATCGGGCCCCGGTGGCTCGTTTCTTGCGAGCGACATGCGAGCGGCGTATTACGGTGGCACCGCTCTGACGGGGGCTGGGCAAATCGTGGGGCTTGTGGAGTTCCAAGGCTACAACCTGAGCGATGTAAATCTGACCTTCAGCAACGAGGGACAATCCTACAGCGTGCCGATAAAGAATGTGCTGCTGGATGGGGCGAATGGCGCTCCGGTGGGCGACGACGACGCAGAGGAAGTGCTGGACATCGTGCAGGTCATCGGGATGGCTCCGGCCCTGAGCCAGGTTCGCGTGTACGTGGGCAACACATCGGACCCCAATGAGGACGTGGACTTGCTGAATTCGGTCGCTTCAGAAGATCTTGCAAAAGAGGTAAGCATCTCGTGGATTTGGTGGCCCGACGATCCGGCTACCGACGATATCTTCTTCGAGGAGATGGCCGCGCAGGGACAGAGCGTCTTTGCGGCGTCAGGAGATAACGGTGGCTACACTCCATTGCAAGACGAATTTTATCCGGCTGAGAGCGATTATGTGACGGCGGCTGGCGCAACCGACCTGGCGACGAGCGGGCCCGGCGGAAGCTGGGTATCAGAAACCGCCTGGGACCAGAGTGGAGGCGGCCCCAGCCCGGACGTCATTCCCATACCCCCATGGCAGTCAGGAATTGCGAACTCGTTGAATGGCGCGTCCACCACGGTGCGCAATGTTCCCGATGTGGCGATGGAGGGAGATACCGACAATTACGCCTGCGACATGGGTAGTTGCGAAACTTACTATGGCGGCACTAGCTTTGCCGCGCCACGCTGGGCGGCTTACATTGCGCTAGCCAACCAGCAGGCAGCTTCGATGTCGAACCCACCCCTGGGATTTATCAACCCGCTGATTTATCAGATCGGGGAGAGCGCGACGTACAACACCGACTTCCACGACATTACAAGCGGGAGCAGCGGCGACGAGAAGGCCGTGATTGGCTACGACCTGGTGACCGGCTGGGGAAGTCCCGCAGGACAGAGTTTGATCGGCTCCCTCGCACCGCAGACGACGATGAGTTTCCTGCTCACGGCTTCGGCGCCGGAACTGACGATTGTGCCCGGTGCATCGGGGACGGAGACGATCGGTGTGACCGCGCAAAATGGGTTCTCAGGCAGCGTGAGTCTCGCAGTATCGGGCCTGCCGGCCGGGATCACAGCATCGTTTGCGACAAACCCAACATCAACGAGCAGCGTGCTGACCATAACAGTCGTCAGTTCTGTGACACGCGGGACCTATCTGATCAAGGTTACCGGCACTTCCGGCAATACTACCGCAAGCACCAGTATTGCGCTGGATATTAACGCACCGGGATTCACGATCACGCCGAATCCGCAGGTGGTAACACTGCGGCAGGGGGAAGACGACTCCACTGCGCTGAGCATAGCGGCGCTTGATAGATTCTCGGGCAGTGTCAGTCTCGCCGTCACGTCTCCATTGCCCACCGGCGTAAACGCGCTATGGAACTCGGTTCCTTCGTCTGGAACTTTCCCTCTGACTTTTCTAGTGAGCAATACCGCACAACTTGGTACTCCGGATGTGGGCAATGAAGTGACTGTGACCGGCAGCTCGGGGGAATTCATGACCACGGCACAGGTGGTCATACAAGTGCTTCCACCCAATTTTGATCTTGGTGTAACTTCCATCTCTCCCGATCTGTTTGACGGAAGCTCGTCGACGGTGGTGGCAAGTTTCGTCCCTGCGGGAAGTATCGATCCTTCTACCACGGTGACGCTCACAGGCTCCGGCCTTCCGACGGGGATGACGGCGAGTTTCAACCCGGCAACAATTACTGAATCCACGTCAAGCGTAGTCACCTTCACTGCGAGCGAAAGCCTTACGCCCGAGAGCTATTCATTGACCATTCAGGGTACCGCGCCGGGCTTAGCTGGAGGAGACACCGGCTTCAACATGGCCGTGCTCGCAGCATCCACTCCATTCTTCTCCATCGGAGTGAATCCTACTTACTTCACAGTGGAACCCGGCGGCACAGTCATTGACAGCGTAAGTGTCGCCGATTCCTACGGCTTCACCGGAGAAGTTACTCTCTCCACAAGCGGAGTTCCCAGCGGAGTTACATCCTCGTTCGACCCCAACCCCACAAATGCGACGAGTAACCTCACCCTGGCGGCAGGCAGCGACGCAATGCCCGGCCTCTACTACATGCTGGTGAACGGGTCCGCGAGCACCGGGTCGCTGAATGCGGTTTCGGGACTATTCGTACTGGTCAAACCGGCACTTGACTTTTCTCTTGGCGTTTCCACGCCTTTGTTGACCATCGCTCAAGGAGCCGCCGGGGCAGCCAACATCGTGGTGACGCCGCAAAACGGATTCACGGGCAGCGTGAATCTATCGCTATACGGCCTGCCCGACGGAATCACCGGAATCATTGGCGCCAATCCAACCAACGGAACGACGACGCTCACTATCAACGCGAGCGAATCGGTGCCCGTTGGCAACTACTTTGTCAACATTACGGGAACCGACGGCTCCCAGACCCAGACCCTCACGCTCTATGTGAATGTGACGGCCAACGAGGGACCCACCCCGACAAGTACCTCCTTGTCGATCACGCCGAGCGGCGGCTCACTGACCGCGGCATCGAGCTATACGCTGACGGCCACCGTCTCTCCGGGGAGCGGCTCAGCTACTCCAACAGGCAGCGTCGTCTTCACCATCGGCTCGGGGACACAGACCGTGGCGCTGAACTCGTCGGGCGTGGCCACCTACGCGGGAACTGCGCCCGCTGCAAGCGGCAGCCTATCCCTCTCGGCGTCCTACCAGGGATCGGCTGAGTTCGCGTCGAGCACATCGAACACGCTGAGCGAGAGCGTCGTGGCCATTCCGACTTCGACGCTGCTGTCGATCACGCCGAGCGGCGGCTCACTGACCGCAGCATCGAGTTATACGCTGACGGCCACCGTCTCCCCGGGGAGCGGCTCAGCTACTCCAACAGGCAGTGTCGTCTTTACCATCGGCTCGACGACGCAGACCGTGGCGCTGAACTCGTCGGGCGTGGCCACCTACGCGGGAATCGCGCCCGCTGCAAGCGGCAGCCTATCCCTCTCGGCTGCCTACCAGGGATCGGCGGAGTTCGCGTCGAGCACATCGAACACGCTGAGCGAGAGCATCGTGGCCATTGCGACTTCGACGCTGCTGTCGATCACGCCGAGCGGCGGCTCGCTGACTGCGGCATCGAGTTATACGTTGACGGCCACAGTGACGACCGCGCAGAGCCCCGGCCAGAGCTACGGCGGGTGCCAGCTGTTTCCGCAGGACAGTATCTTTCACGCGCGGGTGGATTCGCTGCCGGTATCGACCAACCCGGCGGCGCAGGTGCCGACTGCCGACCTTGCACTGATGATCTACCCCGTGTTCGGGAATGTCGCCAGCTATGGTGGATACGGCGTCAACGTGGTCCCGTCCACCCAGTCAATGGTGACGATTACGGGAAATACAGATTACAACTGGACTACCGCTCCGGTTCCGGCCAACGCGCTGCTTGAAGGCGGGGGAGCCGGATGCACGGCCCCGACGACAAGCAATGATTGTCACCTGATCGTCCTGCAGCAAGCCGCGACGGCGGGAGGGGCATGTACGCTCTACGAAGCCTACGGCGGTGCCCCAAACACTACCGGGGCTGCTGGTAGCTATAACGTGGAGGGTCAGAATCCAGTTTTTAATTTGGGCACCTATGGGATGATTCCCGAGGACAACGGCGGGATCAACGCGGCACAGACGCCCATCCTGCCATTTCTAGTTACATCTGCCGATCTAGCGGCAGGCGTGATTCAGCACGCGATTGCCGTGACCGTGCCCAACCCGCCGGAAATGTATCAACAGTATCTATGGCCGGCTGCAGGATCGGGTGGGACCGGCAAGTGTACTGGTGGATACTCCGATGTAAATTCTATGCTGCTGGATGCCTACCCACCCGTGAGTTGCCCAAGCAACGGCCCGGCCGCAGGTACGGTATGGAGGCTGAAGGCGTCTGCAGTTTTGCCGAGTTGTGTCGCGGCCGGAACCTGTCCGCAGACGGCGATGGTCTTGAAGGGTCTGCAACAATACGGAGCCATCGTAGTCGATAATGGAGGCCCATTTATTGGTGTCCTGGGCGAAACTTCGACTGCTTGGGACGACACTGATCTGGTAAACGTCAAGTCGATGCTCTCTACCGCACTGGAACCGGTGGCTGTCGGACCTCTGGCGGCAGATCTCACAGCCCCTATCGGCAACGCGAGTCTCTTAGCTCCGATCACGACATACCGTGCGACGACGACCGTGTCGCCTTCGAGCGGCAGCGCCATTCCTACAGGCAGCGTCGTCTTCACCATCGGCTCAGCAACACAGACCGTGGCGCTGAACTCGTCGGGCGTGGCGACGTACACGGGGACGGCGCCCGCCGCAAGCGGCAGCCTGTCTGTTTCCGCGGCCTACCAGGGATCGGCTGAGTTCGCGTCGAGCACATCGAACACGCTGAGCGAGAGCATCGTGGCCATTCCGACTTCGACGCTGCTG
>JBEKIE010000057.1:0-24673 GCA_050011915.1 Occallatibacter sp. | reverse complement strand
GTGCGCGGCGGCCGACCGGGGGTCGCGGCCGCGGTTGCGAATGACGCGGTTGCCCTGCTCACGGTTCTGGGAGCCTGCAATCAGATGGCCGCCTCAAGCCAGATCGTGGTCAACGAGGTGACCACAGTTGCGGCCATGTATGCGCTTTCGCAGTTTTTTTCCCCAGGAGCGAATCTGGGCGCCAGCTCTACGAACGTGGCCGGCCTGGAAAACGCGGTTGCGATGGCTTCCGCGCTGGTGGACATCAACACGGGCAGTAGCCCTGGGTCTGCCTTCGCGGCGAATGGGAGCTCTCCAGCAGCGAAAATCGATAGCCTTGCGAACCTGCTGAACGGGTGCGTGGCTTCCTCTCCCAATGCAAACGCATGCAGCGCGTTTTTTTCCGCTACGACACCGGCCGGCGGCGGCGCCGCGCCAAGCAATACATTGGACGCAACTCTCAACCTGGTTCGTAACCCGTCGGCAAACGTTGCAAGTCTCTACGCGTTATCGACCGGCAGCTCAGTCTTCGCCCCAGTTCTGGCGGCAGCTCCCTCCGACTGGACACTCTTCGTCAATTACACAGGCGGCGGGATGAACGGGCCGACAGGTCTCGGGATCGACAGCGCTGGAAATGTCTGGGTTGCAAATTATTTCAATGTTGCTTCGGTTTTTTCCCCCCTTGGTGAACCGCTTTTGCCGCAAGGAATCACAGGATTCGGACTCAGCGCTTCGTATGGCCTCGCATTGGATGCAAACAACGACGCGTGGATTCCCAACCAGCCGAGCGCAACGGTGGCGGGAAACAGCGTCAGCGTACTGAATGCCAGCGGGCAAACGGTCGCCGGAAGCGGGGGGTTTACAAGCGGCGGACTCGACTTTCCAATCGCCGTCGCCATCGACACGGACAACAGCGCTTGGGTCGTAGATTACGGGAACTCCCATTTGACCCACCTCTCCAGTTCGGGTCAAGCACTTTCAGGAGCTGCGGGTTATACGTCGCCTTTGCTTGCCTTCCCGGTTGCCGCTGCGATCGACGGCGGTCATAACGTCTGGGTCGCAAACCAAAGCGATGCGACTGTGACCAAGGTCGCGCCGGATGGCTCGCAATTCACCGGCTCCACCTGCTGTAACGGGCCGTCCAGTCTGGTTATCGACCAGCTGGGAAACGTGTGGGTAGCCAATTATTATGGCAACAGCATCAGCGAGATCTCAGGTTCAGGCGTGGTCCTCTCCAATGGCTCCTATACCGGTGGGGGCATCGACCATCCTCAGGCAATCGCGATCGACGGCGCTGGAAACGTCTGGATCGCCAATTACCGGGGTCCATCCATTACCGAACTGGCAGGCGCGGCCACTGCTGGTGCTGCTCCTGGCGCGGTGCTCACTCCATCCGGCGGGCTGGGGGCCGACGCTGCCCTGCTTGAGGCGTACGCCCTCGCCGTGGATGCCAGCGGCAATCTGTGGATCAGCAACTTTGGCAGCAGCACCGTCACGGAGTTTATCGGCGTTGCGACTCCGGTCAAGACGCCGCTCGTCGGGCCGCCGCAAGCACCATAGGGCAAGCGCGCCGGCGGCGAATGTTTTCTCGAGGATGGAATTCCGATTGCCGGGAATCATTGGGGCTCATTGCAGCAAACGGGTTGTCAAATGATTCCCGCGATTCAGGTCTCTTTCCGATTGACATCCCAATCCAGAGAGTTCAGACATTAATCGTTGGGCACAGCGGTCCATACTTGGAGAAGTCTTGTTGCGAAGCTTGTTTGGCGTGTACTTCTTCCGATGTTGATCTTCGCGTGTTCACCGCTGCTCCGCGCGCAGACCGGATGCGGCGATTCGCCCGAGCCTCCTACCTTGGTTCTTGCGCTGGTGGGGTCGGCCGGCGCATTGGCAACTGCAGTTCGTGGCCGCTTCAGAGCACGCCGCTAGTCCGGACAGCGCCGGGCAGTCCAAGCGCCCTTCATTCGGGTGGAGCTTCAACAGCGGGCTTGGAGGGAGCATCCGGCTTCGTGTGGTCACCTGGCGCTGCCGGCATGTCTGGCTCTTCAAGAATCCTGTTCAGCACCCGCGCCATCCGCAGGCCGGCAAGCGCCAACTGGGCATCCACAACTTTCACCTCTTCTGTCACATAGTCTGGCGTGATTAACGTGCCTTTGGGAACCAATGCGTTCACCGCGTAGTGGTGCGAGATATTGGCCCAGGTGGTCGGCTCCCCGCCGGCCAGTCGCTCCCAATTATTGTCTTTGATCTCCTTGAGCAGTCTCTCGGTGTACTTCTTTTCGCTCAGCCCCTGCTCCTCAATGAGCATGTCGTCCCACACCTCGTGAAGATTGCAATGGAATTCACCGCACACGCCGGAGGCAAGAAACGTCACCGTAATATCGTTGCCGCCGCGATCGTCGCCGAGTGTATGAAAGGGCTGGTGAATGTCGCCGATGAGGTGCACCAGAAACTTCAGCGCTATGGCACGGTCCGCCGGGCTCAGCGAAACATCGCCCAGACGCCCCTCGAAGTACAGAATGCGATCGGTAATACAGTCGCGCCAAGGCGAGGCTGGATCCGTCTTCGACACAGGACAGTCACGTTTGCGGTCGAATTGCGCCTCTGACCCGGGAATGCTGACGTAGTGCCAATCGCTCGTCTCCGGATGTTCCTGCCGATACTCGTCTGCCCATGAAGCGATGTCAGCCAGGGTGTGATTGCCCAGAAGCCTGGCGATTTGCGCCTTCGCCGCCGGTGTCAGATATTGCTCCGCCACCAGCGCAGTCAGCCGATGCCCTTCGCGGCCCCACGCCCAGCCTGGTTGGACGCCCGTGCATAGCAAAAGGGCGCAGGCGACAGCCGCGCGCATTGTCCGCTGCCTCGATACAATCGTTGATTTTTTCATTTATCGCCTTTGTTCAAATATAAGGTCTAAAAGGCCCGCGCGCTTTTTGTGGACTTTTCGGCGCCGGCCGGGAGCGTTGCTGCGCGATTCGGGCGACGATCGCTGAATGTCGCTGAACTCGCCATTTTTAGAGAATCTCAAGAACCCTGCCGGCTTCATTTTTGAGCTCGACGCGCCTTGAGCGCCAGATCGACGGAACCCATGCGGCCGGATTCATTGTCGCGGACGATGAATCGCAGAATGCTGGCCTTTGGTGCGGGCTGCGCGGTGAAAACAAACGAGGCCATCCGAGCTGGATCGTGCACATCAGTCCCGGGTTTTGCAGTGGCAATCATGCCGCGCAATGTATGGCCGATCAACCTGTGTGCCGCATTCAGCGAGGCCGACATCACTGAAACCGAGGCACTAAAGGCGCCGCTTGGCTTCGGGTTCCATGTGAGGTCGGCCGCGCCCACTCGCACCAAATATGTATTCGGCGGCACGCCGGGCGACGTGTTGGGAACCACTTTCACCACCAGCCCATTCAAAGGGATGGAACTCTCAACCGCCGTGGTTAGGTCATAGTTTCGCGCGGTATCGGATTTCATCTCCTCCGATCGGCCGGAGAAGTATCCGGTGCGCGTGTTAACTTTCAGGCCGGGACGCAGACAAACCACCTTGATCTTGCGATACTGCGCCGCCATCTCGCTCGGCGTGTTCGGCGAGTAGGAGAGCGTGTAGAAATCCGCGCCCAGGTTGACCGCGGATTGAATCTGTTGGGCCACATCGTTCATTCCGCGAACCACGCGGCCGCCAGTGGCTACGCCAAGTCCGTCAAAGTCCTCATCGGCGTTGAAGGTTGCCGAATTCTGCAGCATGGAGTCGCCGGCGGCTTGCGTAAAGTCCGCCTGCGAAATATCGGTAATTTCGGTCATGCCGGGAGCTAAGCTGGAAGGATCTACTGCGTAGAGCGTGATGCGCGCATCGAGCATCGCATTGGTGATCTGCCGCAGAGCTTCCTTCACCTTATCGATGTCATCGCTGGCGAAGGCTTGTGGATCGATGCTGGGAAAGCCTCCGCCAACCCAAAGCAGGTTTTTACGACCGGGGATGCGCGCATCGCTTTGTGCAATCTGCTCGATGGCGTGCAGGCTCTGGTCAAGCCGCTCCAACGGGCCAAGATCGGCGCTGCCCTGGAGTTCGAGTTTCCATGCATATTCCGTCGGCGCGGCGGCCAGAGCGCGAAGCAGGATTTCGCGATCCCGCGTGAAGCTCTGCAATTGCTTCAAATGATCGTCGTAGAGCATCAGCAATGCGGCAGGCTGCGCCAGCACGGCCGGTTGCCGGATAAGATAGTCATGCAGTTCCCGGCGCGCGAAAGAGCTATCGGCAAAATGTGTATTGAGCTGATCGAGCAGGAGGATAGTGACAGGAGACTGGCCGAAATTTGCCGGTTGTGCGGGATTAAAGACCTGAGACGCACCGGCTGCATCGGATGAAGCGGGGAGCTTGTGAAACGAAGGCCCTTCCAGGGAACGAATCTGCTGCAGCTTGCCATCCTCAAACACTTCAAAGTCATTCGCAGTCAGGCCGTCCACGGACTTGCCGCTGGCATCGGTCACCACAACGTCGAGCACAACCAGCCTCACATTGACTTTGAATTGAGGAGTTTTCTGCGCCGCATTTTCATCTTGAACTAAAGCCTGTGCCCGGATGGTTGCTGCCGTCGCCAGCGATGCCAGAAGCAAGACCAAGGCAAGGTTGGATTTCCGGTCGACGCAAGCTCTGGGTGGCAAATCTCATCCTCTCTTCAAAAACCGTTCTGGCAACCGGCTTCTTCTCACGGTCATGCGCGAGTGCTACGAAGTCGCGGCAAGCAACAGTAACCGGCGTTGCAGTTTTCAGCATGATCCGGAGGCGCCGGGGGCTGACTCGGGCCAGCCCCTCCGGTTCCATCAACATGCAAGAAACTTCGCTCAGCGTTCGTTAGAAGTGTAAACGAAGAGCTACCTGCAGTTGCCGCGAACTATAGGTGAAATTGCTGTTGGAATTGGTGTAGGAGCCAAAAGCGTTTCCCGCTGTGTACGGCGTGAGCGTGGTCCCGCTGAGCGTATAGGCTTCATTGCTGATGTCCGTGATGTTCTGATGGTTCATCACGTTGAATAAGTCAGCCAAAAACTCAAGACGCATGGGTTCGGATCCCAGCAGCGGGTGGACGGCGAAGTTCTTGCCCAGGCGCATGTCATAAACGGCAGTCTTGGGATAGCGATACGTGTTCCTTTCGATGACCGGCAGACGATCCGCGCTCGACCCGGAGCCGTTCAGGCCCTTGTACGCGAGAGACACACCGCAAGTGGTCTGTCCCGTAGCGGGGACGCACCCGTCAACGCCGGCAGGGACGGTGAGGCCTGAAGCCGAACCGCTAATGTAAGGCGTGTAGGGCAGGCCTGTCTGCAGCTGCACCAGAGGAGCGATGCGCCAACCACCGAGCAACTGTCGCGTGAGGCCCGTGAAATGCGTTTGCGGTTCAAAGATGAGCGCTCCTACATAGCGCAAACGCACATCTGTGGCGCTGTTGCCGTACTCCAGCTGCAGGTTCGTCGGATCGTATGCGGTGTAGGACGGAACCACGGTAGATTCGTAGGGATCGTCATCTAACGCATGCGACCAGGTGAAGTTGGTTAGAAGAGAGAAGCCGTTCTCGAAACGGCGCTCTGCCTGGAGGGCCACCGCATTGTAAACGGAGTTGACGCTGCTTCGAACATCGAGAATTTCGCCATAGGCAGGATTCGGACGGGTAGAAGCGGCTTTGCCAGCGGGCTGCAGGAAGACCTTGGTGGAGAAGCTTTGGCCGGGCTGCAAAGGAAGCTTGGCTCCGCCATGCGGCTGCGTCACGTATCCGCTCACCGGAGGCTGAGGATAGCTGGCAAAGGTGGCGTCTGACGTGCTGATGGGATAGGAGCTGAGTGGCGTTGTGGACGATGCCGCAGGGCCAACCGTGAAGGTGTAGTTATAGGTGTTGCCCAGTGCGGTATTCGTGTCGACCGCGGTCGGCAGCTCGCGCCCGAGGGACAACATGTAGGAGACGCCGAGAACGAAATTGTGGCCCAGATCCCGTTCGATCGCCAAGTCGGCCTCATGCACTTGCGGATTCTTCATGTGCGGATCGAGATAGGCCACCGTCGAAGTCACCGACTCCGCTGATTTAGGCGTGTACAGTCCGGTATTCGCTGTTCCACTGGCGCATTGATAGATTTGGGACGCGGAGGTTGCCAAAGCCGGGAAGACCGGGCCGCAGGAATTGGGTCCATACAAGCTGGAAAAGCTGATCTGGGCATTCGGCGCCCCGGATTCGATGTAGGTCTGGAAGATATTGGAGTTGATAATACGCCCGAAATACATTCCATAGCCGCCGCGCAGAGTAGTTTTATTGTTCCCGAAGACATTCCAGGCAAAACCAAAGCGCGGACCGATGGCGTCGCGGTCGCTAGGCCGATCGGCGGTCTGGGGAAGAGCGGTGGTGGTAAAGCTGACGCCGGCAGCGGTCAAATCGGCGGCTAGTGCCGGATTTCCGGTGTTCACGAAGGGGCTGGGGGGAACATATTCATACTCGTATCGCACACCCAGCGTAAGCGTCAGATTTGGACTGGCGCGCCAATCGTCGTTGGCGTAGCCGGCATATTCGCGGGTAGCGATCTCGCCGGAGGGACTGCCGAAAGTTTGCTCAAAGCTGTAATAGAGTTGGTTGTAACACTGCGTCGTGGTCGTCGGCGTGCAGGCAGGACCGCCTGCGCCGGTGACGGCGTTCAAATAGTCCGCAATGAAATCGTATGAATAGTCGTAGCTGTACTCACCGTTGCCATCGTAGAGATTATTGTCGTAATCGAGAGCCTTGTTGTATTCGACACCGAACTTAAAATTGTTGCGACCGTGCGACCATGTGATGCCGTCCATGAGTTGCAAGCGCCGTTCGTCGGGATCGGCGACGCGTGGCAGATCGGGATTCGCACCGATATAAATCCCATCGTCAAAATAGTAGCCAATCTCTGTATTCGCCGCGTGTCCAAATGCATTTTTGGCCAAGGGCAGCTCATTGGACAGTGGAGGCTGCTGATGATCGAACTCGAAGTCTCTGCCGTACTGGGCGAGGGCCTCGTTGACCATCGAGTTGGAGAGCACGCTGGTCAGACGGGCGATGACATAGTCTTCCTTTACATTGTCATTTCCCCACGTGGAGCGGCCATCTTCTGTCGAAGTCTCGGCATACAGACCATTCGGTGAAGAGTAGCGCATGCGGTTGTACATCACAGAAAAGTGCTCGCGATCGTTGATATGCCAGTCGAGCTTCGGCATGTTCAACTCCTGGTCCTGGGTGCGCGGAACTGTTCCGATGAAGGACTGGAGGATGTTCAGGCCCTGTTCGTAATACGCGGAACCGGCCTGGAAGGAGTTCAAACCGTAAAGCGCCGAGATGGCGCAGGCGTTGTAATCGCCCTCGGTGCTCAGGCTCAGAGAGGTGGAAGTGAAAGCCGCGGTCGAACAGGTTTCGCCCGCGGGCAGCGTCGGGTTCGACGGAGCAAACATGTCGTTAGGGTCTGCGGGCCGGGATATGCCTGGGAAGTTGCGGCGCTCCTGGTCGTAGGAATAGAACCAGAACAGCTTGTTGTGAATGAGCGGCCCGCCGGAGCCAAAGCCCCACTGCTTGCGCCAATCCGTCGGCTTGGTCGGCACACTCGAATATGTGTCGTTGGAGTTTTGTACAGTCAGCAACGTATAGGGGTTCGTGGCGCCGCCCAGATCGACGTCCCGGTCGTAGAAAAACAGCTCGCCATGAATCTGATTGCCGCCGCTCTTGGTGACGACATTGACGACACCGCCGGCCGAGCGTCCATATTGCGCGGAATAGTTGGAGGTATTGACCTGAAATTCCTGGATTGCCGCCGTCGAGACGGTATAGGCGGTGCGTGTGCGACCGCGCGCTTCCGAATAGTATGCCTGGTTGTCGTCGGCGCCATCGACCGTGTTATTGTTCAGCAAAAAGCTGATGCCGCGAAAGCTCAACAGGCCATAGCCTGCAAGATTGGAAACTACGCCGGGAGTGAGGCGTGCAAAATCGGACCAACGCTGGCCGTTGACAGGAAAGTTGTCCACCTCGTTGGGGTCGATGGTGGTGGAAATGGCGCTCGAGTCAGTATGCATCAGCGGCGCCTCATCGGTGACAACCACGTTATTGCTCACCGAGCCGACCTTCAGCGCGGGCGATACCGTGGTGACGCTGCCGACGGAGACGGTGATCGAGTTTTCCTGATAGGTCTCGAAGCCATCCGCCTTGAAAGTCGCGGTGTAGACGCCGGGATCCAGATCGGGAACGCTGTAATCGCCGGACGCGCCGCTTTTCACCGTGAGTTCGATGCCGGTGCTGACGGACTTCACGGTAACGGCAACGCCAGGCAGCAGTGCGCCGGCGTTGTCAGAGACAGTGCCGCCGATGGCGCCCGTGGTTGCCGACTGCGCAAAGGCTGTGTTTAGCGCCCCCGGTGCGGCCATAAACAACGCGAGGAAAACGGCAAGCATAACCGATTTCATAATGAGAGCTGGCTTGGCGAAACTATTCGAGTTGCGAGAAGTTAGTTGCATCGAGCGAATCTCCTGACCGTGGAACACGCCTGCAATGAAAATTAGGCGGCACAGAGAATAGGGCAGAGGGCGGGAAATTCTCCGGCCCACCTTGTCAAACTTGCGTCATTGAACTATAAGCGGCACCGTGAAGCTGGACGATGTACCGGCGGATCCCGTGATGGTCACCGTGACGGTATACGTGCCCGCGGGCGTCGCGGGTATCGCCGCGACGTTGCCATTGCACGAAGCGATCCCGAATGCGGCCAGCAGCAGCGCCAGCGCCATCCAGACCCGGCCATAACGCAGCGCTGCCTTGCGGCGGCGAAGCCCAATCAGCAAGGCCAGACCAAGACCCGGCAAAATGCCGAGCATGAGCCGCCAGCCGCGCCCCTCGCCGCCCAGCGACGATGCGGCTATCGTTTGTGCCGAGGCCTGTGTGATGATGCTCATCGCGACGGTGTTGGATACCTGGCATCCGCTTGCCGTGAGCGAAGCCGGATAGAAGGAGCAGGACGAATTCGCCGGCAAGCCCGAACACGCGAAGGTGAGGGTTCCGGCGTAGACGTTCTGCTGGAGCGTGAAGCTGTAGAGCGCGGTTTGGCCGGGGGCAACCGTATTCTGCTGAGAGCTAATTGCAGCGCCGCTGAAACTCGGGGTCGAAGATGTGATCGTATCCGTCCCGCTGGTGGAGGTCTTGTAATAGCTGTCGCCGCTGTAAACCGCGGTGATGGCGTAGGGGGAGCCCGTCGTCGAGAACGTGTAGGTCAGGCTGGCGGCATTGGAGTTTACATTTACGGGCGAGCCAATCTGCGAGCCGTTGGCATAGAAAGTGACCGTGCCGCCGGGAGGATTGGCGCCACTGGTGGTGACCGTGGCCGTTAGAATCACCGGCGTGGTGTTGCTATACGCCGTAGTATTGGCGCAATTGGCGGCCTGGGCTGCGGTGACCACGGTGCGCGTCAGCGGAGAAGCTACGAAATCACCCGCCAGCGGGAAGCTGGCCACGCCACCCAGGACCGAGGTGACCTGGAGCGTGCCGGTAAATGGTCCCAGCACGGACGGTGTTGCCTTGATGGGAAGCACACAGTCTTTCGTGGTATCGCTGTTGGTGGTGCAGGTTGCGTTGCCGAACACAAAGTTCCCAGTGCCTGTGGTGAGCGTATAGGCCAGCGAGGCTTCAGGACCGTCGCCGGCGGCAAAGTGTATATCGACGTACTGCGTGGGCTGGTTGGCGCCAATGGGACCGAATTGCGTTCCCGAGGCAACCTCGCGAACCAGGCCGGAGACCGTATCACCAGTAAAAAGGTCGGAGTACGCATCCACCGAAACGCCAAAAACGCCGCCCGTTGTGCCGGTGCCGAATTTAGCCGAAGTTGCCGGGCAGCCGTCGCCATAGCTGTCAATCGTTGTCACCCCGGGCACAATCGACGCCGTACATACCGTTGCCGCGCCGCCTGCGACCGCATACATGAGCTTGCCGGCGGAATCGACACGCCAGATCACGCCGGCATATCCGTCGGCGAGGTAGACGTTGCTCAGGCTGTCGGCGGCAACACCGTGGGGATTGCCGATTCCGAAACTGCCCGCGACCCCGCGCACGGTGACGGGTGCCGCATTCTTGCCTTCGGTGTCCTGGGTGCCTGCGTAGAGTTCGATCTCGCCGGCCGTTGAGCCGGTGCCTCCTATGATCTCGGGCACGTTGTACAAGAATTCGTCAGAAAAGTAGACGTTTCCGGACGGGTCTACGGCTACCCCAAACGGGGCGTCGATCATCGAGACATTGGCGAGCGCGCCAGGAGTATATTTCCCGCCCGTCGCGGGGTAATTGCAGCCGGTTGTGCCGCTGTCCCCGTTGGGGCAGGTCGAGCTGCCCGCCGTGGTGGCGCCGGCGATCTTCGCCACCGTGCCGGGAGGAATCGTCACGCCGGTAACTGTCGTCGCCTGGGTCGCGTTCGTGTTGACCACCAGCACGGCTTCCTTGTACTCCTCTGCAATATACAAATTGCCACTGTTATCGAAGGCCAGGCCGAACGGCTCGTACAGGTAGCTTTGGCTTGCGGCCAGAATGCAATTGGTAAGGACCGTGGTCGAGCAGGCCGGAGAGGCGGTGAAGTTGTCCGCGCTGTAGCCCGCATTGTAATAGGACGACAGATAGCCGTCGGCTGTCGAAATGACTCCGGTCGTAGTGATCAATCCTTTGGTCGCGGCAATCTTGCGGACATCGGCGCCAAAAATCTGCTCGTAAGTGGTCCCCCCGACCGTGTTGCCAATTTCGGAGAAATACAGGTCACCGGCGGGGGAAAAGACCAACCCGACTGGGTTCGCCAGGTAAACCTGAGTCCCCAGGCAGCCATCGCCCTTCGCATCGCTGGCCGTAGTAGCGCTGCTTCCGGCCACGCAGTCGGCTCCCGATGCCGGCGAAGCGCTCTGGCTGACACCGCCGGCCACCGCGGTCACAACTCCGCTGATGGCATCCACGCGGCGAATCAGACCGTTGGTGTAGTCGGTGAAAAACACGTTGCCATTCACGTCGACGACAGCAGTACGAGGCCCAGTGAGCTCGATCTCGGTCGCGAGGCAACCGTCACCGTAGGTGTCGGTGGGCGTGTACCCTGAGACCGGACATCCCCCAGCTGTGCCTGCTGTAAAGGTGGCTGTCGTTCCGCCGCCGGCGATGACCTTGACGGAGTAAGGCAGTAGTTGCGGCGCCACAGCCTGCGCGTTCGCGCTTGAACCGGCAAAGCCCGTAAGGGCAACTAGAGCGATCAGCACATAACGACTTGCGAAACAGAAAATCTTGTCGATGATTGACACGAAGGAATGCTCCTTGACGTGAGGTGATCCAGGTAATGAGAGGAGAGACTCCTCTCCTCCGCGGACTGTTAATTCCCCGATCTTTCAGTAGACCGGGAGTGTAACAAAAAGCGCGGCGAATTCAAAAGGAAATTTGCTATGGTTGCAAATCTCAAAATTCCGCTGAAGACAAGCCCTTTAAGTCGGCGAGATGTGATTCTGTGATGGTTGTCACGATTGGCAGGTTGGCGCAAAGCTACGCTACCAAGCGGCAACGGAGCAGCCCTTCTTTAGGTCCTTCCCCGTGGAAATTGGTGCATCTTTGAATCCGCAGGGCTCAGTGCACTCGATGGAGCCTGAGCCGTTATCGTCACTCACCTGACGCTGGACAACAGCCACTTCATTGTATTACGCCAGAAACCGGGCCAATGATCGCGCCCGTCGATCCGCTTCGGACTGAGCAACATGCCGCGATCCTTGCCGCACCATGTAGCGGAAGCTGACACACGTCTTCCTCGAGTGTAGATGTCATTGGAGCGCACTGTGAGGTTTACATCGGTAATGGTAACTTCAGGATGGCGACCACTCACCCGGAATGCGAAGAACCGAATTCCGCTCATCGTCATCTCTTGAGAGAAGGGATCAGAAGCTCTTCTTCCGGCTCAACATGCACCAGGACCTCTGCGATCTGCGGCACCTGCTCCAGTACAGCGTCTTCCACATCGTGTGCAATGTTATGCCCCTGACGCACCGTCAGAGTTCCTTCGACGACGATATGCAGGTCAACGTAGTAACGAAAGCCCATCTTGCGGACGTGGCACTTCTCAAGGCCGATGACTCCCGAGACAGTTGAGGCAACGGAGCGTACCTCCTGCTCCAACCGAGGGGCAGGCGCGGTATCGAGTAATTCTGCAAAGGGTGCACGCAGTTGCCGCATCGCATTAAAAATGATGACGGGCGATGCACAGAGCGCAGCCCAATCGTCAGCTGCGGCAATTCGGGTCCACAAAGCGATCGAGATGCCGACAAACGCGAAGGCCGAAGTAATGGCATCGCTCAAGTGATGCCAGGCGTCGCTGCGAACGGCGGTGCTGTCGATGCCCTTGCCGACGGAAGACACATAGCGGGACAGCAAGACCTTGGTCCCAACGACAGCTAACAAAACCCATAGGGTATATGGCTCGGGTAAAGGATGCGGGGTTTGAATAAGCACGATGCTCTCGACCCCGATTACGATCGCGGCTACGATCAGCGCAAGGCCCACGACAATGGCGGCGACGGGCTCGGCTTTTCCGTGGCCATAAGGATGATCTTCATCGGGCGGCTTGATGGAAAGGCGCAAGCCGAGGTAGACCACGGTCGAGCTGATGACATCGGAAAGCGACTCAATTCCATCGGCGACCAGGGCGAACGAATGTCCGATGAAGCCGGTTGTGCATTTGAACATGGCGAGGACAAAATTGAACCCAATGCCAATCAGCGAGGACTTCAAGCCTCGCTGGATCATCTGCTCCGTGGTCTGCCTTCTCGCCATACTTCGCCATTATCGCCAATTCCTTTGGCTGGCGAGGGATTCTTTTCATGAAAACCAGACTATGTCGCCGCACTCATCGCTCGGCTACAAGCCGTCGGCGTCGGCAGCATGGCAAGCTGAAACGAAAACGGGGTATGGGAGAGTGGAAAGCAAAAAACGCTTCCCACGTTCCCACACCCCCGACTGCGACGGCGAGTTATCTACCTCACTTTTCGCGTTACACTAACAATCTCGCTGGTACAAAAGATCGGGTAGGCCAACTGTCACCAACCAAAGTTCAGCCCGGCCCAATAGTGTGGTTCACCGGATTGAGCGGCACAGGCAAGTCCACACTCTCGCAAGCGGTGGCCGGCCTGTTGCGCATTCGCGATTTCCATGTCGAAATACTCTCCTGCTTCGTGCAGTGCGCCGGGCTCAAAGAGGTCATCGCTGTTGAGGAAACAAAGGATTTCTCCCGTAGCATGGGAAAAACCCTTGATGATTCCCTGTGCCTGTCCGCCATCCGGCTCGCTGCACCAATATTTCATGTGCTTTGCGTGCTTGCGTATGATGTCGGCGCTTCCGTCATTCGAGCCGCCGTCAATCACGATCAGCTCAAGGCTGCGGTAATTCTGATCGAGAATGGAGCGAAGCGTTAGTTCCAGGTATCTTGCCTGATTGAAGGATGGCACCACGACGCTGATCCTGCAGAACGTCTTCATTGCGAATCAATGCCTCCGCGGCGAGCTGTGGTTTGTTGGATGGATGCCTGGGCAAACGCACTGATCTCATCCTGCACGGAGATGGCCTGTAAGTTGTCGGTTCCGATCTCACGAAATAGCGTTGCCGGAAAAAGTCACGATACTCGACTCCCTTGCCAATCAACGCGCTGTTGAAAGCTGGATCAGGCTAAGGATACTTATTACGCTGAGCGTCTGCTGTCACGGATTTGTCACTTGATTGTTCTTAGTTGTGCTTCGTCTAAGCTCAATCCGGGTCCAAAGTTCATTTGAGTTTTGAGCTCGGCATCAGTCTCGCGAGAAATTCCGCCTCAGAGTAGCGCGGTCGCGGTGGTCAGCGACTATCCCGAAAGTGTGTTGCGTGACGTTGGGCGATTAACTGGCACGCCGCACCCTTAGGCCCCTCGAAACTGCTTTACGGGATGTTCGCAGCAAGAGCTCAGGCGGGGAGACTGCAGCAAGGATGCAGGCCGCAGAGCCGTGGCACGGAGGCGGCTCTGGCGTCCGCTACACGCAAGCAGTCTTCGCAGATAAACGGATTGCGCGTCAGAGGCAGGTTGAGTTGTTGTTGGCATGATGTTGGTACGGTTTTGAAGTTCCGTACCGTAGCGTACCGTGGAGATTTAGCTGTCACTTATGTATGAGCCGTAAACCACTGTTTTTCTTTGGTTTATGGCGGGGACGACGGGGCTCGAACCCGCGACCTCTGCCGTGACAGGGCAGCGCTCTAACCAAACTGAGCTACGTCCCCCAAAAAATCTGGGATGCCGGGAAATTGCGGCCTGAAAGGCCTGCTTTCTCCACGCCCCGAAGGGCTCTCTGCCTGACGCCCGCTCCCGACTCCTGCCCGGAAAAGCGACGCGCACACCCGGCGGCAACATTCATGAGTGTATCAGAAATGCTGGCGATTTTGGATGCGCCTGCCGCACCCGCGGTAGAGACTAGAATGGCAATACCGGAGAACGCAAGATTTGAGATCGGCTTCGCATCGCGCCATGGCGCTGGCGGCCCTGCTCCTGCTGGGTGCGCACATAGTGGCGCCGGCGCAGGTTACGCCGCAGGCCACAGGATCGGGACAGTCGCGCTCGGAAGAAGCAGAGAACGTGCCGCGCGTTCCCGGTGTGAGCACGCTCCTGGGCGGCTTCAACGCGGGAGTGAGTTTCTTTGGCGTGCACAACTCCGCCATCGGATGGTTTGAAGTCGCTTCTCCGGCCGTAAGCTACACCTTTTCTCCACGCTTCTCGGCCGACGCGAGCACTCCGATCTATCTGCGGCGCTATGTCGAGCAGCCGATTGTGCCGCCGCAAACAACCGCGCCACTGGTGCTCGACGTGGACGACGCGGGCGACACGCTGATTGACTTCCACGCCTACTTCAATCCGCACAACTTTATGGATACGGCGACCGCCTCGCTGACTGCACCCACGGGAAACCGCGCCGTGGGGTTCGGAGCGGGGCAGCCCACGTTCGACTTCGACAATCACGTGCAGCGCTATGCAAGGCAGGCGGCATTCCTGCTCGACCTTGGCATCGGCGACTCCTCCACCTTGGTCAACAACCTGGTGACGAAGAACTACACTTCTGTCGGCAAGCTGGCGCATTTCCAGACGGGCGCGATGATCTGGATCTTCAGGCGCTATTCCCTGCAGTCGGTGGCGTACGAGGAGCTTCCCTTTGGCAGCCAGACGGTTTACACGGTAGTGAACCCTCCCCGCGGCGCCGCACCGCCTGGGCCCGGCGCATCGCCCAGCAACGTGATCACCAGCACCGGCGCAAGCGAAGACAACGGCTTTACCACTTCGGCCGGAATTCCCCTCACGGCGCATCTAACCTTGTCGGGGTATTACAACCGCAGCCTGCGCCAGCATCAAGACACGGTCTCGATGGGGATGACCTATGTGCTGCGGGGAACGCCGATCGGCAAAAGATTGTCTGAGATGGACCGGGCGTTGCGCGAGGCGGCGGGAGTGAGCGGGAAGTAGACGCGGACGGGAGAAAAAGCCATCATGGGCTAAAGCCCCAAACTCATTTTTGCGGCCATTTCGGCACAAACAAATTCGTGCCCTTTCACGAAACTTCACCGCCAGCGGCCCCGTGCGAGTCTGGAGACCCGCACGACAGCCGGTCAGGAGATCGGCGGTACAAGAAGCTACTGCAGCTTTTCCACCTGCTCAACCTGTTGCGGTGTCATCTGCTGCCGGATCTGCAAATACATCTGCGCCACAGTCTTTTCCAGCGCGGCGCGAGCCTGGTTCACGGCATCGATGGCCGCAAAGGTCTGCGACTTGTCGGCCCTGGGATCTTTGCTGATGGTTTCCAACCTGGCTTGCTGCTTCAAAAGTTCGCGATACGAAGCGAGAATGGCCGGCTTGCTGCCGTCGAAGATCGAGTCCATTTGCTTCTTCTGCTGGCTGCTCAAGCCCACAGTCTTGACGACGGTCTTGTCGTCCCACCAGCGGCCCACGGGACCGAATTGCACTCCCGAGCTCGCGGGTGCGGCTGCGTCCGGCGACTTTCCGCCCGGTGGAGGCGGAGGAGGCGGACCGCCGTGATTGCCAGGTCCACCCGGTGCGCCTGGACCACCCGGTGCGCCTGGACCGCCGGGAGGCGGGCCCATCGGCGGCCCTCCGGGGCCCCTGCCCTGCGCGTGCAGGCAACTTCCTGCCGCCGCGATGAGGCTGGCGCTGAAACATAAACTTGCGAAGACTCGGGCTTTCATTTGAATCCTCATTGCGGCCGACGCCTGGGTCGAGGATGCGGCCTACCAGAAAGATCGTACTCCTTGAGCGGCGACATCTCATCCGGATTGATGGCCGCATTGACTGCTTTGAGCAGTTCGTTATCTTGTGCAATCTGCGCTTCAGAATCCTCCTGCGGGGCAACCACGGCCGTGCCGTGGTGGGCGCCAAACAAGCCGACGTCACGCCCGACAGGAATCGCGATGGCGACGAGAGCCACGGCAGCCAGAGCCCAGCCCAGAGCAGCCAGCGGGAGACGGGGCCGCGCGGGACGAATCTGGGCGCGGCTGGCCTGAATCCTGCCGGCGCGTTCGGCCCGGGCTTCGCTCCACTGAAGAGTGGCCGCATTCCACATGCCGAGATCGGACTGAAATTCGTCCACCTTGCCGCGGCAAAGCGGGCACTCCGCGAGATGCGACTCTGAAACCGATGTGCCCACGCCGATCAAAACGTCGTTCAGGGCCTCGTCCGACAAATGTTCGCGCGTCATAACTTTGCTCCCATCCGGCTGCGCACGGCGCTGAGGGCGCGATGCAGATGCGTCCTTACCGTGTTCATCGGCATGCCCAGAATCTGGCTGATCTCGTTGACGGGCATTTCCTCAACAAACTTCATCAGAAACACTGTTCTCTGGTTGGGGGACAGGGCGGCAACCACCTGCGACAGTTCCCTCACCTTCTCCTTCGCCAGCATATGCCGCTCGGGACCTGAGCCCTCGGCAGGAAGGTACGCGGCCATTTCGTGCACATCCAGAGCCGTCGAACGGGCTTGCTTCCAGAACTTGAACTTCGCCGAACGCAAGTGATCGCGCGTTACATTGATCGCGATTCCGGTCAGCCAGGTCTTTACGCTGCAATCGCCGCGGAAATTCTCCCTGCCCATCCAGGCCTTCAGCAGCGTGTCCTGGGTAATGGTCTCGGCGAGGTCCGGATCGCCCGTGGAATAGGTGACGAAGCGGAGGATCCTGGCGCTGTAATTCCTTACCAAGCCATCGATATCGTCGAGCTCGTCAATGGCCGTGGCCCTCCGCGCGCAGCGCCATTCTACTCGGGTTCCAGGAACCATGTCCATGAATTCGGAGCTGGCAAATGCGCCCATCCGGCCGCGTTCCTTTCCCGGAATCAGAACTGTTCTATGGGCTTTAGTGGCGATTTCTCGCCGGTTTGATTACAGGGGCGGCGGTTATTTTGCAGAGCAGAAGCCGGGGGCAAGGGAGCAAGGGAGCAAGGGAGCGAGGGAGCAAGAAACCGTCCGCCGGAATCCGTGTTCCGGATCGGCGGCACAAAAATTTTTGCGGCCTGTAATTGGAATCTGTGCGCAGCGCGTCGAAAGTGTCGCAGTCCACCAAACTGCGGCAGCGAAAGCAGCGGTTCTCCGTGAGCTTTCCAGCCAATGGTCGTGGGAGATCCCCACCAACCGCTTCAAGGAGAGAGAATGATCATGCGCAAACTCGCAATTGGCAAATCAGCGCTCCCGCTGCTTGCTGTCGGCGCGCTCACAGTGGCACTGGTTGTGGTCGGCTGCACTGCGGGGCTCAACAGCGCCCTCACCACCGTCACTTCAACTTCCACAGCACTGGTTCCTGTCTCCATTACCGACGCGCCCGGCGATCAGGTAGTTGCCGCCAGCCTGACCATCAATTCGGTCGTTCTGACCGATTCGAAAGGGGCCACGGCGAGCGTGCTCTCGGCGCCCTTCACCTTTGAAGCCGCGCATCTCGACGCCGTCCAGGAGCCGCTGCTCTCGCCGTCGATTCCTGAAGACACTTACGTGAGCGTCACCCTCACCTATTCCAATGCCCAGGTGGCCTACATCGATCCGACCACCGGCAAGATCGATCTGGCCACGGGAACCCTTGCCAACAACTCGCAAACCGTCACCTTCTCGAGCCCGATCACGGTGAGCAACACCTCCACGGGGCTGCTGATCGATTACCTGGTGGCGAATTCCGTAACCATTTCGGGCGCGACCGTGGATGTAACGCCGGAATTCAATGTGTCCGCGGTTCCGATTGCCCCTCAGCCAACGAACGGACTGAACGGATTGCAGTGCGGCATCAACGGCCAGGTCACGGCGCTGGGATCGAGCAGCTTTACGCTTGAGACCCCCGAGGGCACCTCGCTGACCATCTCCGTCAATTCGAGCACCGTGTATCAGGGACTTAGCGGCTTTTCCGCGCTCGCGGTGAATGCGTTTGTGCAGGTGGACACGCAAACCGAGACCAATGGCGAGTTGCTCGCGATGCGCATCTCCGAACAGGGACCGCCTCCGGCAAACGGCATGATGCTGGTGGGGCCTGTCACCGCGGTCACCGGCTCGCCGGCGACTTCCTTTACCGAGGTAGTGCGCCAGCAAGTCGGGCCCGGCGCCACTGCGAACCCGATCCAGGTGGATACCATCACGATCACCGGGTCGACTACCTTTCAACTGCCCTTCCAGCTCAACAATCTCTCCGGTGGAACTCTGCCATTCACCGCGAGCTTCTCCGCTGCGACGATGTTCGCCGGCCAGAATGTGGCCGTGGCTACAAGCGGCGTGACCAGCAATGCAGCAACGGCAATCAACGTGGCGCTGGCTCCGCAGACTGTGGATGGCACCATTGCCAGCATGACCGCAGGCTCTGGCGGCGAGGTCTACACGATCACATTGAACTCGACCGGCTGGCTCGCCAAGCTCACCGGCTTGTCGACAGTGACGGTCTACACCAACGGCAACCTGCAGCAGGTCGGCCCCACGGCGCCCACCGTTGGGTCCACGATCCGCTTCAACGGCTTCCTGTTCAAGTCGAATGGAGCCTTGGTGCTGCTGGCCGGTGTCCAGGGGCCCCCGCCGGGGCAGCCCATGATGTAGCTGCCGGCTTCTGCTGCCAACCTAAGCGAGGCGTTCACTCCCGTGACGCCTCGCATTTTTTGCGCCGCCAGAGAAGTTAGATGAGGTTGCGCTATCCCCGGTCCCTCCGCTTCGGCGGACGAGGGACCGGGGGCACCCGCAACGTCCCCATGAATAAAGCTATGGCCGATCTTCAGGCCGAAATTGCTGCTCGCGCGCCACGGCCGGCGGGCACGTAGCCCATGTCCATCGAAATCCCGCGCACGCACTGCAGCAGATGATTGGCGATCGTGGGCAGCTTTTGCGCAGTCACGCGGAATGAGGGTCCTGAGACGCTGACCGCCGCGACGGGCAGCCGCTGCGCGTCCAAGATCGGCACCGCGATGCAGCGCAGGCCCTCCTCGAGTTCCTCGTCGTCTACCGCGTAGCCGCGACGGCGCGTCTTTTCGAGCTCCGCGCGCAGGGCTTCGAGCGTGCCGATGGTGCGCGTTGTCATGCGCTCAAAGCGCACGCGGCGAAGGATCTCTGCCGCCCGCTCGGGCGGCAGAAACGCAAGAATGGCCTTGCCGACCGAGGTGCAATGCACCGGGTTGCTTGCGCCGATGCGCGTAATCATGCGCACCGAACGGGAGGGTTCAATCTTGTCGATGTAAATCACGCGCGCTGCTTCCAGCAGGGCCAGGTGCGCGGTCTCCTCGGTCTCGGCCACAAGCCGCCGCAGGTGCGGCTGCGCGCGGTCGCGAAGGTCATACTGCTCGATGGCGCGGTTGCCGAAGTCGAACAGGCGCAGACCCAGGCGGAACTTGCCGTTCGCCGTGCGCTCCACCATGCGGTGCCGCTCCAGAACCATCAGGAAACGGTGCGCGGTGCTCTTGTGCAACTGCAGTGAGGCGGCCACTTGCGCCAGGCCCAGCGCCGTATCGCTCTCACCGAGCAGATCGAGTACGGCAAAAGCCCGGTCGAGGGCTTGAACTTTGTAGGTGCCTTGAGGGGGTGCGTCTCGCATGTTGATCCTTTGTTCCGTTTGTTGACTCCGTTTCTAGATTCTCACATGATGGGACGTTCGTCAACTGGTGAAGCGCGAGGACTGCTGCGTTGCGGGCGGGAAATGCGCGGCGTCGGAGAAGCGTCTTGTGCGGGCGTGGACGCCCGCACGACATCCGGTCTGGAGACCGGCGCTACACGCCCCTCGCGCGGCTACTCTTCCACTTTTTCGTCGTCTTCGATCTTGTCGCCTTCGCCCGGCGCGAGAAAGAGGTTGGCTTCGAGGCCGTGCTGGCGGGTGTAGAGGTCGTAGTAGCGGCCGCCGAGCGCAAACAGCTCGGCATGGTTACCGCGCTCGACGATGCGGCCCTGCTCGACCACCAATATCTGATCGGCGCGGCGGATGGTCGACAGACGGTGCGCGATGACGAATGTGGTCCGGCCGTGCATCAGCTCGGCGAGCCCGCTCTGGATCATGGCTTCGGATTCGGAGTCGAGCGAGCTCGTGGCCTCGTCGAGAATAAGAATGCGCGGCGCGGCCAGTAATGCGCGCGCGATCGACAGGCGCTGGCGCTGCCCGCCCGAGAGCTTGACGCCGCGCTCGCCCACGACCGTGTCGTAGCCCTCGGGAAAGCGCTCGGCGAATTCGTCGACATTCGCGGTCCGGCAGGCGAAGAGAAACTGCTCCGGGGTCGCATCAGGGCGCGAGAATAGGATGTTCTCGCGGATCGTGCCGTCGAAGAGAAACGACTCCTGCAGCACCACGCCCAGTTGCGAGCGATAGGTGTTCAGGTCCACAGTGGCGAGATCGATATCGTCCACGAGCACGCTGCCCTGGGTGGGCGTGTGGAAGGCGCAGAGCAAACTGATGATGGTGGATTTGCCCGATCCGGACGAGCCCACCAGCGCGGTCACCGTCCCCGGATCGGCTTTGAAGCTGATGCCGTGCAGCACGGGCTTCTCCGGCGTGTAGGCGAATTGAACATCCTCGAAGGCCACGCGGCCTTCAATCGGCGGCATCTTGATCGTGCGCCCGGGGGTTTGATTCTCCTCGAGCTCGGACATGATCTCGTGCGTGCGATCGAGACCCGCGAAGGCTTCAGTCAATTGCGTGCCGATGTTCACGATCTGGAAGACGGGCGCAATCATGAAGGCGAGAAACATGTTGTAGGCGAAGTAATCGCCCACGCTCCACGTTCCGTGGAGGACATTGTGCCCGCCCAGCCACATGACGAGCGCCGAAACCAGGCCGAGAACCGTAGTAGAAGCCGACCCCAGCACGCTGGTCATGGTGAGCGACTTCATTACGTTCTGCAAAAGCCGCTCCACGCCGCCGGCAAAAACTTTGGCCTCGCGATCTTCGGCATGATAGCCCTTGATGACGCGTACGCCGCCGAGCGATTCCGTCAGGCGGCCCGTGACTTCGGCGTTGATCTTGCCGCGCTCGCGAAAAATCGGCCGGATGGTGCGGAATCCGTACTGCAGAACGAAGACAAACACGCCCAGGACGGAAAACACCGTGAGCGTGACGGTGACGCTGCGATGCAAGAGATAGATGAACGCGAGAACGGCGGTCAACATTCCGCCGAGGAATTCCACGAGCCCGGTGCCGACAAGATTGCGCACGCCCTCGACGTCGGTCATGATGCGCGCCACCAGCGTTCCGGTGCGATTCTCGTCGTAATAGGCCACGGAAAGCAGGCCCACGTGGCGCTGCACCTGGCGGCGCAACTCGGCAATCAGCCGCTGGCCGGCTTTCGAAAGTGATTGCGTGAGCGCATACGAGGTGAGCGCCTGCACGGCCATGGCGCCAAACACAATGAAGATGATGCGCGAAAGCAGCTCAGGGTGCGGATGCTGCGTAGATAGCACCTTGTCGAGCAGAGGCTTCGACATGTAGGGCAGCACCAGGCCCGCGAGGCGGTTAATGACCATCAACACCAGACCGCCGAGGATGAGCCCCTTGCGCGGAGCCACAAGGGCCTTGACTTCAGGCCAGATTTTTCTCAGGTTTGGCTTGGGTTTCGGCAGTTCCGCCTGACCGGCGCGCGCACTCCGTCCGTGCGGCGAGCGCTCGGCGCGCATGCTCATTCCCATTCCACCGCCGCGAAATCCGCCCATGCGCTATGCCTGCCGCGATCTACGTGCTTGGATGAACGAGCGCACGCAGAGATTCACGTAAATCAGCAGCAGTCCCGCCATGGTCAGTTGCGCCGCCAGCGCTTTGTAGTCGGGATCCACGCCGAGCGATCGCGCGTGCCCATAGCCGTGCAAGGCCGAAGCAATGGCGCCGATCAGGCCAACCAGGCCAATCGTCACATTGATGTGCATGAACAGCTTGCGGCGGCTTTCGCTGGGACTGATGGCGAGATAACCACCCAAGCCCAGCGCCAGTCCAAACCACGTGGGGATCAGCGCCGTGGGATGAGCGCTGCCCGTGCCGAAAAAGCCCACCAATCCCACAAGAATGAGCAAAACGCCGAAAACGATTGTCACTTTTGCCATGCAGACCTCCATACCAAGTGCATCGCAAGAATAGCAGTTGGAAGTGAGTGGCGGACAGTGAACGGCCGGTGGTAGTTACGGGGCTTCAACGATCAATCGCATGGTCTGAAAATCGATGGTGATTGGAATGGCCTGAGAGATCAGATCGAAACCAAGGTTTCCTGCCGCCCATTCGCTGGCGTCGCTCGATGTCTTCAGGAAAACCGTCGCCGGAGCGAGCGTGACCGCCTTGCCCAACGACAGATTCACTGAAGGCAGCACCACAGACTCATGGGCCTTACTCCCCGAGAAACCGGTCATCGTGCTGCTCTGCTTGCTGCCTTCGCGCGTCAGCTCCGGGAACTCCGCGGCAAAGGGTGGATACAAGTAAGTGCGATCCGCTCCCGTATCAAAGGTGAAGCTCAGGGTTTTTCCGCTCACCACTACGCGGGTGACCGGCATTGCCCCATCGAAAGCCAGCGGAACTCTTCCTTCAGACGTCTCCGCGGACGCCGGCAAAATCTCCACGCGATTGCCGCTGTCAATCCGGAAAATTCCAAGCGCGATCAACACGGGGATCCCGAGCACGCCCTTGTGCCTTTCGGGAAGGTCGACAAATGGCTCATTTGCGTCGGGAACCACGTCGAAGGCGACATGCTTCAGATGCGTTTTCCCAATCCAGAGGTCGGGAGCTTCCGTCACACGCATGGATATGGAGGCCGGGGTTCCGCTGATATCCGACATTTTAGTTGTTGTTTCCCCGACCTTCAGCCCCAGGCGCCGCGCTTCCGATTCGCAAAGAACCGAAATATTCGCGCCTGTATCGGCAATGTAGGTTCCGCTCACGCCGTTGATTGTCACCGGCACGAACAGATTATTGTCGATGGTCTCGCTTCGCACTCTTGAAGGCCGGCTTTTCGCCACCTTCTGCTCAGGATATTGCGCCAAAACAGCAAATAAGGAATGAACTGACCCGGCATCCTCCGCACCGGGATTCTCGGCAATCATTTGTTCCAGTTGCGCATTGGCTCTCTGGTATTTGCCTTCCCTGAAGTACATCCATGTGAGAGCTTCGTGCGCTCGATACGAACTGCTGCTGCGTGGCGTTTGCCGAATGACTGAATTCAGATGTCGTTCCGCCTTAGCTCGCCTTCCGATGC
Source organism: Occallatibacter sp. (assembly GCA_050011915.1). GTDB lineage: Bacteria > Acidobacteriota > Terriglobia > Terriglobales > Acidobacteriaceae > Telmatobacter. Next base: position 968 of record JBEKIE010000057.1, on the reverse strand, counting down.
TGGCATCCGCGATTCCCTGACAGAGTTTGGGCAAGCCGCTTACGGCCGGATGCTCCTGCCAATGAAACGGATCGCCCGCAACGCAGGCGCCGGCGTTGTCTTCGGCCCGAAGCGGTACGAAAGCACAGGCCAGCAGAACCGATGCAAGCAAGATTCTCTTGATGAGCATGCGACCCCTCGCAAGACGAAACTTCCCGCCCTCATGTCGTTCCACAAGCCACTACCAGCCTGGCGAACTTAAGGTGAATGCAAAGCTACCGCTGAATTCTCGCCGATCCGCCTTTGGCAAATGAACGCACCTGATCGAGCGTCGCCATGGTGGTGTCGCCGATGAACGTGGTGAGCAACGCGCCATGCGCCCAGCCCAGCTTGAGCGCGACCTCCGCCTCTTCGCCTTTGAGCAGCCCGTAGATAAATCCGGCCGCAAAACCGTCTCCACCGCCCACACGATCGATCACATCGAGTTCCGCCGTGGGCGCGACATGGGTCTTGCCGTCAATCCACGCCACCGCGCTCCAACTGTGCCGGTTGGTCGAGTGCACTTCGCGCAGCGTGGTCGCCACGATCTTCACGTGCGGATGCTTCTTGACCACGTTGTCGATCATGCCGAAGAACACTCCGGGATCGAGCTTCGATTTCGAGTGGACATCGGGGCCGGGAATGCCGAGGCCCTTCTGCAGATCTTCTTCGTTACCGATCAGCACGTCGACGTTTTTAACGATCGAGGCGATGGTCTCCACGGCTTTGTCGGCGCCGCCCGATATCTTCCACAGCTTCTCGCGGAAGTTGAGATCGAAGGACGTGATGGCGCCGGCCGCCTTGGCCTCCTTCATCATCTCCGCAACCAGCGGCGCCGTGGTGGGCGAGAGGGCCGCAAAGATTCCGCCCGAGTGCACCCAGCGCACACCGACCGCAAAGATCTTCTTCCAATCGAAGTCGCCGGACTTGAGCATGGCGCCGGCTTCGTT
>JBEKIE010000056.1:0-26432 GCA_050011915.1 Occallatibacter sp. | reverse complement strand
CATGAAAAATTGTCGCGTCGATGGTGACATAACCTGGATCGAAGAAGATCGCCGGTTTCGAGAAGGTTTGAAAATCCCGCGTCATTGAAAACCAGATGCGATTGCCATCCGGCGAATCCTTCATGGAGCTCGACCAGACGAGGAGCCACTGGTTTTTTGCCGCGTCCCAATAGGTTTCCGGCGCCCAAACGTTGTTGGTTGCGGGAAAATCCGCCATGATGGGGACGTTTCTTTGCGCGGACCATGTGAGCAGATCGGGCGATGAGGCGTAACCGAGAGAGTTGCCGCGCCAGTTCCAGGTCCAAACCATGTGAAAAAGTCCATCGGGACCGCGCGTGAGAAAAACATCGCGCATCAACTCGCCCGTTTGCGTGGTCGCCACCCACGGTTGGCCATCATTGAGCGGCGTGTAGTGGTAGCCATCGCGGCTGAGCGCGAAGTAGATGCCTTGATTTCCCGGCTCTTTGAAATAGATGAAGAGCCATGCGCCGCTCACGGTGTTCGTTGCTTGCGGCGTCGCATCGCTGGCGTTCTTCGGCGTCTGTGCGGAAAAAAGGCCGGCACAAATTGCCAGCACGGTCGCCGCGGCGGCAACGCGGATCAGCTTGTACGTCGCGCTCATTTCGCCTCCGAGAATGTCACGTCAATGAGCGTTTTGCCGCGCCAATGCGATTCGGCGGTTGGCTTTCCGGCGGCATCGAAGAGCTGCCAAGTCCAGGAGTCGTCCGCGCCGTAGGTCTTCTGCCATTCTTTGGAGCTGTCGGCGCGATAGAAGACTTCATCGCCGGTCTTGCGGCCGAGATGGAATTCTGCGGTCCACTGGCGCTTGCCGTCTTCGAAGTAAAACGTCTGCTGACCTTCGAGCAGAATTCGTCCGTCGCTCGCGCGCGCCGTGCTCCATTCGGCTTTGAGCTTTCCATTGGGCCACTTCTCGGTGTGCTTCGTGACAGGGCCAATCGAATCGGCCTCAGGTGATTTCGCCGCATCCGGCGCGAGCACCCAAGCCTCGTTTAACTCGATCTCGCAGTTGACGGTGTTCTTCGATGTGACGATGTGAATCACGCCGTCGGGGCCTTGCGTTGCCGTGACGTAACCGACGGTGAGAATATCGGCGGGCAGGCGCTTCTGCTTCCAAGTCTTGCCGTCATCATCAGAGATCGCGGCGTAGGCGCCGTCCTTGTGCAGGTGTTTTTCGTCGTGGGGATTGAAATCGGCGACGAAGAAGAGACGGCCCGAGGCGAGACGAATCACGCTGGGCCGCTCTCCGCTCGAAAGTGGGTCGAAGATCGTCTTCGATTTCACCCAGGTTTTGCCGCCATCAGAGCTTGTCGCGAGCGGCATACGGCCGTCGATGTTGGAGTTCTTTCCGCCGAAACCGAAAATGTTGCCGTTCTTCGCCATCACGATGGTGGTGTGACGGCCTGCGGTGCGCCCGCCCGTGTCGTACCAGGTTTTACCATTGTCGCGCGTAGCCCAAACAGCGGAGATGGAGCCGTTGCCATCGTCATCGCGTCCCGTGGAGTCGGTAGGAATGTAGATGGTTCCGTCCTTCGCGCGCACGATGGAGTTGATGGGTTGCGAGACGTAGCGGCCGATGGGCGCGGTGAAGTGAGGGAACTCGATTGCGGACCACGAAGCGCCGTTGTCGAGGGAAGTGGTGAAGGCGAAAGGCGGCGCGCCGATCAAGCGCGGGAAACCGAAGAAGAGCCAGAGATGCCCATGGTCGTTCCAAAAAACCGGCGCGGCACAGGCGGCATCGGCAAAGTCGGGCCACGGCTCCGGCATGTCCCAGTCTTCAGCGCCCGCGCGGCGGCGCATCACCATCACAGTCTGGTCGGGATCGTCTTCGTTGCGCGGCGTGTTGTAGTACGCGGCGACGACGTCGCCATTTGCCAGCACCTGAACGGCGGAGTTGTGATAGTTGATGCCGAGTCCGGGCGCGAGACCGGCGCGCCAGCCAACATCCGGCATCGATTTTCCGTTGAGATTCGGAAACAGTTCATGCACGTGATAGAAGGGCTTTGCGGGATCGGGTCCTTCGGTGACAGCAACCGGCGTTTGCTTCACATCGGTAAAGAAGAAAAACTGCGCGGGTGGCGAAGGATGCGGGACAGGATTCGGCGCCTGGACTACGCGGAATCCGATGTTACCTTCCTTCGACGCGTAACTCGGCGCGATGCTGGCGCGGTTGGCGGAGCGCATGAAATACGGCGCGGTGGCGGGAACCATCTCACCTAATTTCGATTTACGGAAATCGAGTCCGCCTCCACGCACGACGCGAAAATAACCTTGCAGCGGACCGGTGGGATCGATTTGCGCGGCGGTAGGATACGGGCCATACCAATCTGCAACCCACTCCGGCGTGCCTTCCCCCATGACTACGCCCCACGGATTGGCCTGACCCGGATTGGGCGGCGTGTCGCCGGTGAAAAATGGAGTTTGCGTGCCCGCGCGCGCAACGTACTCCCACTCGGCTTCGGTGGGCAGCCGGTAGGGCATGCCGGTTTTCTTCGAAAGCCAGGCACAGAATGCGACGGCTCGGTTGTAACTGGCGCCGGCCGCGTAATCGGGATACGCGGCGACGGGTTTGTAGGAGGGATCGAACTGCTGGAATTCCTTTACGGTGACAAGATGCGTGGCGATGGAGAAAGCATGCGCAATCGTGACGCGGTGCGCAGGGACCTCGTCGAAGTCGCCATGTACGGGGCGCGGGGACATTACGCCGAACCCGTTGACGACGGCGGGTGAGAGTGCGGCATCGTAAGCGCCCATGGTGAACGAGCCGGCGGGAATTCGCGACATGGGGATGGGGGGCGGGGACTGCGCCATCATCGGTGCCGCCAAGAGTGCAGCAAGCGCAAAGATAGCATTCAACTGGGTTGTCATGCGTTCAAAGACCTCTCCAAGCGAGCCTGGATTGCTTTCAATGCGGCAGTTCGGCTACAAGCGGGCCGAGCGTGGCACGGCTTGCAATCTTCTTTCCGTCGACAAACAGCATGAGGCCGCGGCCCTGCCGATAATGCCTGCCGGTTTCGTCGTACACGATCGCTAGCAAATGACCGTGATAGGGAAGGCCGTCCGCGGCAAAGTACGTCCACGCTCCGGAGGGCAGGAGCGGATGAATGTCGATCTTTGCGTCCGCGCGCGGCCTCAGTCCAATGAGCCCCGTGATCAACGGATCGGCGAATCCGGAATGATTGTAATAGTTTCCGCGGCCCACCTGCCGATTCTTGGCAATGAGCATGTCTTTCGCGATCCACTCATTGGTGTCGGCGTCGAGATCCTCGTCAATCCAGTCGATCAATCGGCCACTGGGCAGCTTGATGTGCTGCGACAAAACGTAGTTCGCGAACAACTGGTAGTATTGCTGCTTTGCGATGTACGACTGTGCGGGACCGTTGAGCAAATTGGCCAATGCCAGCAGCGTTTGCGTAGTGGCGTAAGGCCACGAGGGGCCGTTCCACGTGCACTGATCGTCAGAGACGAAGCGGAAGCGCGGGCTGCGCCGCTCGGCGGTGGTGGGCCCGTACTTGCCGGCGAATCCGTTGGGATCGAAGAGTTGCTTCCAGGCGATGGCGTGGCTCGGTGTAGGCGCGTAAAACTGCCAGGGTATGTAGCCGATGAGTTCGCGCACGCCGGCGAACTGGAGTTGTGTGCCGGGGTCCTTGAATCTTTTCTCTTTGCGAATTCCGGAATCGGCCGCGGGGGAAAGATCCTCATAGAACTGGTCTTTGGGATTCCAGAGTCTGGTTTCGATCAGATGCTCGAGCGTGCCGGCCTTGGCATCGTATTCGGCAGAGACTGCCGATTGTTCCGACCCGCGCGCGAAATCCGCAATGGCGCGCGCGTCGGCGAGCATATAGCTGTTCAGGGGCGTGCGATAGCCGTCTCCGCCGATGGATTTCTCCATGGCGTCGCGGGTGTCGATTTGCCAATACATGCCAACGGCGGGATCGAGGTGATCGTCCCACGCTTTGTAATTCGCGATGAGATCGGAGAGCAGATCCACGCCCAACTTCGTGTCGCCCGTGGCCTCAGTGACCAACTGCACGCTCCACGCAAACGGAAAGCTGTAGTTGCGGGGTTTTGCTTCGGGGCTGCCCCAGAACTGCGCATAATCCTCCGCGATTTTGCGGTCGCGCAGCCAGCGCGCCTCGCCGAGATGGAAGGGCGCAGCGTCGGGCAGAACGCCGTTGTGGGGAAGGTCGGGGCGGTGCAGCCATTCTGTGATGAGATAGCCGTGATCCGCTGTTTGCTCGACGTGCTTCTCAAACGAGTACCAGCGGAAGTAGTACATTTCCTCGAACTGCTTGTTCGAGGAATCGAAGAGTGGGGCGTTGGCGGCAATCCACGGCCATTCGTCGGCGGGTTGCTGGCCAGTGGCTTCGCGCTCGTCGGTCGCGAACTGATTGACGTAATGGTGATAGTCGTCGGGTTGAAGGACGGCGAAGGGCTGGTCCGGCGCGTGAGCCTGGGCGAATGCGCCGGCGGGGAGGCAGGCGAGAGTGCAGGCGAGAGTGCACGCGAGCTGAAGATGAAGTTTCATCGATGCATCCTAGAAAACACAGTTCCAAATCGCGCTAATGGTGTGATCGCATGACATCGTACTTGTTGAGTTCGTGCTATCCCACCCATTCGCCCCAAAGGCCGGGCGAATGGATGGGGCATGGGGCAGTTGCAAATCTACAAAGCCGGTATCTCAGGCGCGGCGTACGACGCTCGCTGTTGCTTCGTGACCGTTGAGGCGCTCGAGAATTTTGCGCGCTTCGCCCAGCGAATCGCCGGCCGCCTGTTTGAGGCAGGAGATATCGTTGGCGCAGAACAAAAGATCAACGCCGAGTTCGAGCCAGAAGGCGAATTCGTCGGGCGCACAGGCTGTGGCGACACATTTGTTGTGTTTGCGGGCGGCTTTGACGATCTTTGCCGCGGCTGCCCGCACCGTTGGGTGCGAAGTTTGCGAAGGCAGGCCGAGACTGGCGGCAAGATCGGCCGGGCCGATGAACAGATCGACATCGGGAACCGCGGCCAACTCGTCGACGCGTTCCAGCGCATCGCTGCTCTCGATCTGCGCCATGAGGCAAAGGTCTTGATTGAGGCATTGCTGCTGGGCGACGGCGGAGCTGGGAATGCTGTAGTTGATGGCGCGCGAGACGGAAAAGAAGCCGCGGCTACCCGCGGGAGCAAAGCGCGCGTATTCGCGCAGGCTTTGCATTTGCTCGGGCGTTTCAATCATGGGAACATCGAGTATGTCGGGCCCGCATTCAGCGCCTTTAAGCACATTTTCGCGGCGCACATCGGGAATGCGGATCATGGTCAACATGCCGGTGCCGGCGGCCATGCGGCAAAGGTCGGCGGCCTCAGCAAAAGTGATGTGGCCGTGTTCCATCTCGATCCAGATGACCTGGTAGCCGAGATGCGCGCAGATTTCAAGAAAGATGGGGTCGTAAAAATAAACGGCTGCTCCCAAAAGAGCTTTGCCGCCGTTGGCGTGAACAGCTTGCTGCAAACGATTCATGGAGTATCTCCCAATGGAACGGATTGAGGGCTGGAATGCTTGCGAGCGGCAAGCCAGCTCCAGAGTGTTTGGGTGGAGTAAGGACTTTGCGACGCGGGGAAAAGAGCCGCGCAGAGCAGGCCAGTGGCCAGCAGCAGAAGGTTGCCGAAGACGCCGATGGTGTATTCGCTCCACGGGTAGTTGTAGCGATGGAGGTTGAGCATCTTGCCGCCATCGAGAGTGAGCGTAGCGTAGGCGGTAAAGAGAAGGTTGACCACAATTCCGGCAATAGCCCCCGAACGGCCGGCACGCGGCGAGAGAAATGCGAGCAGAAAAAGCCCAGCCAGGCCGCCGGCGACGATGGCGGTGGCTGCATAGTAAAGCGCCAGTGCAGAGCCATGCGTGGAGCTGAGGCGGAGAGCGACCGCGATGGCGAGAAATCCACAGAGGACGACGGAGATCTTTCCAAAACGCAAGCGCTGGGCATCGTTGTGCAGCGGGAAGAAGTGGGAATAGAAATCTTCAACCAGAATGAGGCCGAGGCAATTGAGATCGGAGGCGAGCATTGACATGGCTGCGCCGAAGAGTGCGGCGAGGAAAAGTCCGGCGACTCCGACGGGCATTTGCGTGACCATGTAGTAAGGAAAAACCTGATCGGCACGCGTGATCGTGGCGGGCAGCGATTGGCCCGAGAGATGGTAGAAGGCCCATAGCAGCGAACCGATGAGCATGAAAGCCGTCCACACGGGAAGGCAGAGGGATGCGCCCATGGCAATGCCGCGCAGGGCGGAGCGGTCGGATTTTGCGGCGAGATAACGCTGCACTACAGTCTGGTCGGCCGTGTATTTCTGCAGATAGTAGAAGAAGCCGTAGAGCGCCATGGTCCAGAAGGTAGGGCGCGCGAGGTCGAAGTCGAAGCTGCCCAGGCTGGTTTTGTGATTCACGGCGATGAGATGAATCATTGCGCCGGAATGAATCTTCGGCGAAAACAGCAACAGGATGAGCGTGACAGCGATGCCGGACCAGAGCAGAAAGCCCTGCACCACATCGGTCCAAATGACGGCGCGAAGGCCGCCGATGAACGTGTAGAAAATGGTGATGACGCCGAGGCCGGCAATCAGAAACGTGATAGACCAAGTGGTAAAGCCCGCGACAGCGAGTGCAAGCAGATAGAAAACAAAGCCCATCTTGGCAAAATGGCCCGCAGCAAAGGCAAAGGAAGAGTACATGCGCACCGCGGGGCCAAAGCGCTTGCCGAAGTACTCGTAGACCGACATCGACACCACGTGACGGAAGAAGGGCACGATCACGGGGCCGATGGACAGAATGACGATGACGAAGAGAACGCCGGGGACGAGCAGGTTCCAATCGCCCGCGTAGGCCGCGCCGGGAAATGCGATGAAGGTGAGACTGGTGATGATGGTGGCCAGCAGCGAAAGCCCCGCGGCCCAGCCGGGAACGGTGCGCCCGGCAATGAAATAGGAGTCAGTGGTTTTCTGGCGGCCCGCGACACGAATGCCAATGCCGACGAGCGTGATCATGTAGGCGGCAATGATGAGCGTGTCGGCGAGATGCATCTTAGCGCACGCTCCCAAAATTCGCCGATTCAGAATTTGCGGACCCGGCCTTTGCGGGTTCGGCCGCCGCGCTTGCGAGGGCGAGCTTGCCCTCAGCCATGCGCACGGCGAGGCGCATGGCGGACTTCATATTGGCAGCATCGGCCTGGTTGCGGCCGGCGATATCAAAGGCCGTGCCGTGATCGACGGAGGTGCGGATAATGGGCAATCCCAGCGAAACATTCACGCCGCCTGTGAAGTCGATGAGCTTCATGGGAATGTGGCCTTGGTCGTGATACATGGCGACGATGAGATCGAATTCGCCGCGCAGGGCGCGGACAAAAATGGTGTCGGGCGAGTGCGGGCCGGAGCAATCGATGCCCAGCGCGCGCGCCTCCTCGATGGCGGGGGCGATGATAGCGGCATCCTGTGCGCCAAAGAGTCCATGTTCCCCGGCATGGGGGTTGAGGCCGCAGACGGCGATGCGCGGAGCGCGGCGGCGCATCCACAGGAGCGCGTCGTTGCCCAGCCGGATGGTCTCGACGATGCGCCTGCGATCGAGGCGGCAGGCCTGCTCCAGGGAGATGTGTGTGCTGACGTGGATGGTTGCCAGCTTTTCAGAGTAGAGCAACATGCGCGGCTCCGGCGCGCCGGTCAGCTCCGCGATGTATTCGGTGTGGCCGGAGAAAGCGCGGCCGGAGAGCGTGACCGCTTCCTTATTCAGCGGCGCCGTCACCATGGCGTCGGCCTCGCCGCTCATGCATAGCTCAACGGCGCGGCGCACGTAAGCGATGGCCGCCAAGCCGTACTCTGCGCGAAGCTGGCCGAAGGCGACGGTGTGATCGGCGGGCAACGTCCCGGTGTCGACAAGAGTGCAGGGCAGCGCGGCCGGGTTGATGCTGGAAAGACGGCCCGCCGCGCTGAGAGCGGCGGAGTCGGCAATCAGGATCCAGTGCGCGAGCGAGGCAACGGATTCATCGCGGAGAGCCTTGAGGGCAATTTCAGCGCCGACGCCTGCAGGGTCTCCGATGCTGATGGCGATGCGTGCGAGTCTGCTCATGCCGGACCCCGAAGCGCGGCGAGGATTTCATTGAATACCGAGGGCGCGCCAAAACCGCCGGATTTTGTAATCACGATGCACCCTTCCGCCATGCCGCCCTGCACAATGCCCCAGGGGATTCCGGGCGCAAGCTCTCCCTGGAGGATAAAAGAGTGGGCGCCGAGCGCGCTGGCCGCGAACAAAGCGGTGTCGCCGCCGGTGAGGATCAGCGCCTTTGGCGCGAAGGCGCGGAACGCGTCGAGGATGCGCTCGCGATCACGGCGGCCATATCGGAAGCGCAGCACCTGAACGGCGCGAGAATCGGCGCGATCAAGTACCTGGAGCTGGAGTTTCGTCACGGGATGATCCGATCCCGCAACGATCAAAGTGCGCGAGGCGGATGGCGGCGACGCGCGCCGCTTTTGCCTGGCGTTGCGGCTGGCAATCGCCCGGGCCAGACCGGCAGATCCCGCAAAAAGCAGGCCCGGGAAGTTTTCTGCAGTGCGGACAAGCGATTCCAGATCCGATTGCGCTGAGCTGTCGCAGAGAAGCACGGGTTTGCCCGAGTCGAGGGCTGCGGCAAGCTCTTCGGGGTGAGAGATGAGGCGGATGAGATCTCTTTGTTTCGACGGAAAAAGAGCGGCGACGTCGACGAGAGTGCGCCGGCCGGTGGCGTCTTCGATTTCCAGGATGCCGTTGCGGACGGTGCGACCTGCGGCGGGAAATGCAGGCGCAAGCAAGACGGCGCGGGATCCGAAGGCGCGATGCGCAGCCAGGATTTCGGCGGCAAGTGGGCCCCGCGCCGCGGAATCAATCTTTTTGAACAGAAGCGCCTGGGAATTGGAAGCGAGTCCCGCTAAAGTGCGCGATACGACGCGGGATGCCCTCGCTGGCGAGAGCGAGCGGGAATCCGTATTGAAGGCTTGCACCGGTTCCGGAGCGGAAAACGAAGCTGCGGCGCCGAGCCAGACGCGCACCACGCGGCCCGTGCGGAGAAATGCTGCGCCCGAGTCGCAGGCCCCGGTCAAATCGTCAGCCAGAATATAGATGCGCTCCGGAAACGAAGCGGCGGATGGAGCCGGTTTGTGATGCGGATTGGCGGTAATGGTGGGCATCAAGAGATTTGCGCTTTATTTTCGAGAGTATACGATTATTTTCTAATTTGCGGAACGGCGATTTTGAGTGGGAGCGCAACGTGCGGGAACAACGTGCGGAGTCTGCTGGAAAACGCGACATTCCAAATGCCGAATATTCACCGTATGAGTGCTTATTAACGATTTAGAATCAATCAATTCCGCGAGACATGTAAGAAATAATGCGACTGCCCATGGACCGACCAGGCGAGTATGCGATTTGCTTCGAGTTGGAGTCTGAAAGTTGGAATTCACGGAACCGTAGGCGGCGCTCGGGGAGCGCGGTAACACTCGACAGCAATAAGTAGCTAGTGCAGCGTTTCAGGAATTCGTTGATAGGTGCGAACACTCCATAATGCAGGTCCGTCGAATCCGTCCCGGCACGCCGGGACTCCGCTCAGGATGACCGGCTCTCGCGTGTAGCCGTTTAAAAGACAGTACACTAGTTTCCGCAGTGGCGCGTATGAACTTCCGGTTCCGTTATGCGGAATGTCCACGCGAGTTCATTCGGGCGCTGTTTCGGCAATTCGATGTACAGTCCATCTGCCTCCTGGCGCCAGGAAAGCGACTCATCGGAGCCCAGCATCTTCACCCCGCAAACGGGCCCCTTGAGATAGGGCAAGCCGCGCGCCAGCGAGCGAATGCGCAACTCACCGCCGGAAGGCCAGCCCAATGCAATGGCGTAAAGCGCGCCTTTCTGCGCCGTGAAGCGAATATCTTCGGATGTGAATTGTTGCTGATCGGAGTTTTTTGCCGAGCTGGCGACTCTTGTGGGGCCTTCACCATAGACCAGCCACGGGCGCGATCCATAGATCGCCTCGCCATTCGTCTTGAGCCACGCGCCCATCTCAAGCAAAATTGTGCGCGCCTGATCGGGAATGGCGCCGTCGGACTTTGGTCCCACGTTGAGCAGCAGGTTGCCGTTCTTGCTGACCACGTCGATTAACTCGTCGATGAGCGACTTGGCGCTGCGATACTCGTCGTTGTCTGCGTATCCCCAGGAATGAATGCTGACCGAGGTGTCAGTCTGCCACGGCAGCAGGCGAAGCGTATCGAGCTTGCCGCGTTCGATGTCGAGAGTGGCGGCATTCTCGGGGAAATCGTATCCCTTGTAGGTGAGCACCACGCCCTGGTGGCGGCTCGCAGCTTCGTCGTAGTAGTAGGCCGCGAAGCGCTGGAGATAGGGCTGAAATGCGGGCTGACCGATCCACCAATCGAAGTACAAAAAGTCGGGATGGTACTTGGCGACAAGTTCGGTGCTGCGCCCCAGCCAGTCATCGAGGAATGCCTTGTCCGGCGGAAGCCAGTGCTCGAGATGATCGGGGTTCGGTTCCTTCGAGTTGTCCTCTCCGAGCAGCGCCATGGGCTGCGCAGGGCCGTAGAGGCCGGCGTAGCGCGGGTCGCGGACATCGGATTCGAATTTCGTTCCGCCGTCGTACCACCACCAATGCTCGGCGCGATGCGACGAAACGCCAAAGTGCAAGCCGTGGCGGCGCGTGGCAGCTTCCAGTTCGCCGACTACGTCGCGCTTCGGCCCCATCTTCGCGGCATCCCAATCCGTAAGGCTCGAATCGTACATGGCGAATCCGTCGCAATGCTCGGCTACTGGAACGACATAACGCGCGCCGGCCTGCGCAAAGAGGTCGAGCCATGCATTGGCGTCAAAATGCTCCGCGCGAAACATGGGAATGAAGTCCTTGTAGCCGAATTTGGACTGGGGACCGTAGGTTGCAACGTGATGCTTGAAGGCGGCGCTACCCTCGATGTACATGTTGCGCGAATACCACTCGTTTCCGAATGCCGGAACGGAGTACACGCCCCAATGGATGAAAATGCCGAACTTGGCGTCGCGAAACCAGTCCGGCACGCGATAGCCGGCGAGCGAATCCCAATCGGCGCGGAAGGGTCCCGTGCGTGTGACGGCATCGACGCGCGCAAGTTGCTGCTGCAGTTTCGCCCCGGCTTGCTGTGCGTGGGCCGTGCAGGCTAGCGCGGCCAATACGCTTGCGGCGAAGGCAAGTTGCATTCGGCGAGTGCGGTCTTTGCGGTTCATCCCATCCAAGCTAGCAGACGCGGTGCGGGTTTGAGGATTGCGTTCTTGCACCCCAGTGCTGTATCACGGGGCTGATGACGTTTTCCGCAAAGATTCTGAAGCAATCTCCGGTTCGTGCATACGGGTTCATCAGTTGCGCGGCCATTCTGTCGCTCACGGCGTGGCTGGCCCATGCCGCTGCACCTGCTTCGCACCTGTTGCGGCCGATTGATCTGCGCTGCGATGGCAGAAGCGAATCGCTGGCCGTTGCGGATGCGCATCCGGCATTTTCCTGGCAACTGGCTGCGGCGTCGCCGGCGCTTCACTCCGTGAGCCAGTCCGCGTACCGGATTCAAGTCACAAAAGACACGAGCAGCGCGCCATCATCACGCGTGATCCTTTGGAATAGCGGCGTAGTTTCGAGCCCCGCGACTTTTGGGATCGTTTACGCCGGGCCTGCACTCGAGCCGGGCCGCGCATACGCGTGGCGCGTGGAGGTTTGGGACGAGCAGAAACACACGAGTGGCTGGAGCGATGAAGGCCACTGGACGCAAGCGCCTGTGTGGCGCGCGAGATGGATTGCCGCGCACCCTCTCGATGTCGTTGACAACGAACCGCTCCCGCTCTTTCGGAAGACGTTCACTTTGGCGCGTCCCGTGGCGCGGGCCTTGCTCTACGCCTCGGGTCTCGGGCAGGACGAGTTGCGGATCAATGGCCGCAAAGCGGGCAACGATGAGCTTACTCCGGGCTGGAGCGACTATCACAAGACGGTGTATTACGACGTCTACGATGTAACTCCGCTTTTGCGTGCGGGGCCGAATGCGATAGGCGTCATGCTGGGCAACGGAATGTATCGCGTTTTGAAGACTCCCGGCCGCTATACGAAGTTTGTGGGCAGCTACGGCGAGGTGAAGTGCGCGGTGCAGCTCCACATCGAGTTCGCCGACGGCAGTTCGGCGGAGATTTTGAGCGACGGTTCCTGGCGGACTGCGCCGGGCCCGATCACGTTTTCGTCTACCTACGGCGGTGAGGATTTTGACGCGCGACAGGAGCCGCAGGGATGGGACCGCGCAGGTTTTGACGATCGCGCGTGGCGTGGCGCTTCGGTGGTCGATACTCCCGGCGGGGCGCTGACGCCGGAGATTGCGCCGCCCATTCGCGTGATGCACACTTACACGCCTGTGAAGGTGACGCATCTTAGGCCCGGCGTGACCGTCTACGACCTGGGGCAGAACTTCGCGGGCTGGCCGGAGATCGTTGTAGCTGGAAAAGCCGGGTCCACGGTGAAACTGATTCCGGGCGAGCTCCTCGATAAAGACGGTTTCGTGTCGCAGCGCAGCTCAGGCAGCCCGCAATGGTTTTCTTACACGCTACGCGGCGTGGGCTCTGGCAAAGGGGTTGAAACCTGGCACCCGCGTTTTAGTTATTACGGATTTCGCTACGTTCAGGTGGAAAGCGCGCAGGGAGGCAACGCGCGCGTGCTGGGCCTGCGTGGCGAGGCGGTGCATTCTTCGTCGCAACAGGTAGGCGAGTTTGCATCTTCCGACGAGATGCTCAATCGCATTCACGAGCTGATTCTGCGCGCCATCGAAAACAATGCGGTGAGCCTGTTTACCGATTGCCCGCACCGCGAAAAACTCGGCTGGCTTGAAGAGACGCATCTGATGGCGCCGTCGCTTCTTTATGACTTCGATTTTGCAGGACTCTATGCGGCCACCGCGCGCAACATCGCCGATGTGCAGCGCAGCGATGGCCCGGCCGCCGGAATGGTGCCGACTACTGCGCCGCAGTACGTCGTCTTCGAGCCGAAGTACGCCATCTTCAACGATTCGCCCGAGTGGGGCAGCGCGACGGTGCTGGCGCCCTGGCAAGTCTACAAACGCACGGGCGATCGCGCATTCATGGCGACGCAGTATGGCGTGATGCGCGCCTATGCGGCGTATCTTGGCTCGCGTGCGCACGATGGCATCGTTGATTATGGCCTCGGCGATTGGTTCGACATCGGTCCGGGCGATGCCGGATTCTCCAAACTAACGACGGCAGGAGTGACGGGGACTGCCATTTATTACCAGGATTTGATAGCTCTTGAGCAGGCCGCCGCAGTGCTGGGCCGGAACGAAGAGAGCCAGGCTTACGCGGGGCAAGCAGAACGCGTTCGCGACAACTTCAACGCACGTTTCTTCGATGCAGCGCAGCATCGTTATGACAGAGGCAGCCAGACAGCACAGGCCATGCCGCTTGCGCTGGGCATGGTGCCTGAGGATCAACGAACGGCAGTTCTCGATGTGCTGGTCAAAGACATCCGCGCGCATCAGAATCACACGACATCGGGCGAAGTGGGCTTCCACTACGAGGTCGAGGCGCTGCTTGAGGGCGGGCGCTCCGATGTTCTGCTCGACATGCTGGAGCGGGCAGACGCGCCGAGTTACGGCTACATCCTGGCGCAGGGCGCAACCTCGCTTACAGAGGGCTGGGACGGCGGCCACTCGCAGGATCACTTGATGCTGGGCAGCGCGGAAGAGTGGTTCTATCGCGGGCTGGGAGGGATCAACTTGGATTTTAAGCGACAGGGCGCAAGCCGATTGATTTTGCACCCAGCCGTCGCGGGAAACATCACGTGGGCGCGCGCTCATTATCGATCGGCTTTCGGGGAGATCGAGAGTGAATGGCATCGCGGAGCAACGGAGACAGTTTACAACTTCACCATTCCCCCGAATACGAGAGCGAAGATCCAGATCGATTCAGCAGCTGCCGGAATGGCGACCGTGAACGGCGTGGCGCCGGCGCATGGCTCCGGCGTTGAAGAGTCGACGATCGACGGCGTTCGCCTCGTGCTTTTGGTTGGATCGGGGAGATACGAGGTGCGCGCGGCGAATCCTTCGCGATAGTGCAGCGCATGCGTCCGGCGAGTGACGGCGAGTCAATCATACACAAATCTGCGATTCGCTCCACGCGCGCCCTCTAGCGCTGTCGCAATTCGTCGGATTCGCCGGAAACGCTGTCTCAATTCAATGCCGGGAGTAAATTCGATTCGTACATTCGCCTGTAATTGCTGCTCTCTAACCATTTTGGGCGTACATTGTGTAGGCCTCATCGCGCACGAAGTAAAACGGTGCGTAGTTGCGGGTGCGGTTGGTGGAAGGAGATGAAAAAATTTCCGGCGTCTCCGTCGCGGGCCGCAGCGCTTCGGGCCGTACATGCATGGCTTCACTTGCCGGGGGATTCTGCTCCACGTAAACCAGCGGACCACGCAGTAGCGCCACGGTTTCAGGATGCAGATCGTCGATCGCTTCCGTTCGAAATTGTATGGGCAATCGAAAAGTGAGCGCATCGCCGCTGGTCCAACGCCGCCGCACCTGAGCAAACCCTCGCTGCACATCCGCATGCGCCGGTTTTCCGTTGACGCGAAGCTGCGGTGCTCCGTTCATCCATGCGGGAACCCGCAATTGCAGTGCGAATTCGGCCGGCGCAGCGCACGCTACCTTCAGAACAACCGTTTCGCCGAGTGGGTAGTCCGTCTCCTGCGCGAGCGTCACCGCAACGCCGTGTTCCACCCATTTCACGCGGGAAGGCGCGTACAAATTCACGACCACCCCGTCATTGGCGCGGAAGTAGATGTTCTTCACGTAATCTGCGACACTCTCGACCAACGTTCCCGAGCAGCACGGCCATTTCTTCGCGTAGAAGACCTTGTGCGCCGCCGCTCCATAGGTGGAGTAGTACGGGTAATCGCCATCGGCGTCGGGCTCTTTGACCGCAAGAATGCCATTGAAGACGACGCGCTCCAATCCTTCGCCATAGCGCGCATCGCCGGTGGCGCAGAGCAGGTAACGCGCCAGCTTAATCGCTGCGTAACTGCCGCAAGGCGTCTCGAAATGGTCGTTGGTGGTATGAAGGCTCTCATAGAGTTGGCCTTTGTGCGGCTCGATGAAGGTCTCGTTCGGTCCCCAGCCTCCGGTTGCGAACTGCTGTGTGGATTGGAGCATATGCGAAGCGTTCTGCATGGAGCGAAGATACTTTTCATCGCCCAGCACCAGTCGCGCCTTGCCCGCCGAGCTGAGCGTAATGACGTGGCTGTACGCGTGCCGGCCCGGCAACACATCCTGTCCCGCGGCGAGCGGATCGAAATAATCGCGATCCAGGAGATAGGCCGTTGCGCGGTCATACAACGCACGATCTCCAGTCAGCTCATAAGCGAGGAAAAGAGACTCGGGCAGAATGTAAGTTTCGTCATAGGGAGGATCCTTCTTGCCGACCCGGTCGCGCCCGCGCTCTGGAATGTACGGGAGAGCCCCATGAAACACGCGGGGAATAAGATCGCGTGCCTGTGCGACGCCACTTAACCGGTAGGCATCCATCAACCCGGCAAGATGTTTGTCGAGAATATAGCACGGCCAGAGGTTTTCGGCGTTGGGCGCGGCAAAGCACTGATCTTTGGGGCCGAGCGTGGCCGCGAATCCCTCCACCAGCGCCGCAACTTTCGTCTTGCAGGCAGCGTCGCCGGTGGTACGCCCCATCCGCGCCAATCCAGAAATGTATTGTCCCAGCGAATGGCCGGGTACGAATCCGCCGCGGCCGTACCATCCTCCCATGGGTTCACCGGGAGCGGGCAATCCAGCCCGTTCGCGATAGACCTGCAGCAGCCGGTCGTTATCGAGGGCGAGATATGCGGCTTGAATGCGATCGTACTGCCGCTTGAGCGGCCCGCCCGTGAGCTCGACGGCATCGTAATCGAATTCGGCCAGAGGGTCAGAGTCAGCGGGAAGGGCAGATGCCCCCGTACCGCTGGCCAGCGCGGCGGCTGCTGCACCGGCCAGGAAATCCCTTCGTGTGATTCCGTTGTCCATCCGGTTGGAATTGCTCTCCCTTGCACACTATGATGCGGATCGCCCTGCGCCGTTGGTCAAACTTCGACAGCCTTGGCGTTCCGCATTGCGGAATTCTCAGGGCCGCCCGCACTTGCGCGCTGGATGCCCGCCGCGGCCTCATCGAGCGGGTAAACGAGATCCACATTCCGCGGGGTCAGCAAATGGTGTTTGACGAAGATCGCTGCAGGCGCCGGTTTTTGCTGCAGAATATTGAGTGCCAGTGGAATCAGTTCATCGCCGTAGCGTTCGGGGAAATACGCCACCGACCCCACAAGCCGCGTGCCCGGCCGGCGCAATTCCGCGCGCGCTTCGCGCAGGGCATTCTGGCCCATAACCGCGCACTGCTGCGACGCGCCGGCTTCTTCAAAGGCGCGCAACGCGGCGAGCGCGCAGATATCGTTTACCGTCCCTACGAGAGTGCGGCGCGGTTCGCGGCGGCGCAGGTATTTGCGCAACACGTCGAGCACCTGTTCGAAATTTCCACGACCATTGAGCCGGACCAGCGGAGATTCGACAATTCTCGGCAACTCCGCGCGCAGCCCGTCGATCAGGCCGGAAAGACGCAACTCAAGAAGCGACCCGGCGATGGGGAGTTCCACCAGAACCAACCGGTCTACCTTGCCATCCCAGTTATGGCGCGCCCAGCGGCCCAGGGCGCGGCCGCCGATGAGTCCGGCCTTGTAATTGTCCGCGCCGAAGTAAGTAGCACCTGGGTGCGGCACTTCAATGGCGATGACGGGCACGTTCGCGGCCAGGAATTTTGAGGCAATGACGGGAGCTACGCGCTCGTAGGTCTGGAATTCGAGAACCAGATCGACGCGCTCGCGAATCAGCACGTCAGCGTTGCGCAACGCCTCGCGCGCACTGTAGCGATTGTTGAGAGTGATGAGCTGCACGTGCTCCCGCGCCGCAGCAGTGACCATGCTGCGCGTCACCTCTCGGGCAAATTCGGTGTCGCCCTGCGTGGCAAAGCCGATGCGGAAAGGCCGCGCCGTGACCGGCCCATAGCTGTTGCGATAGACGCCCGCATTTACGCGCTCCACCAGGCCGCCGTGAATGAGCGTGCGCAAAAGGCGAAAGGTTGTGGTCTTGGGCAGCCCGGTGCGTTCCATCACAGTGGTCAGCGGCAACTCTTCGCCGAGATGGCGAAAGGCCTTGAGCACTTCGCAGGCGCGCAGAACGGTCAGTGACTCATTGCGGTCGCTGCTGCGTCCATTCGCATCCGCGGCGTCCGGCTCCAGCCCCTCCAAGAACTCCTTGTCTTCGCGTCGCGCCACTTTCCTCTCCCGGGTTTTCGATCCTCAGGCGCTACACTATATTCCGATCTCCGGAATTGGCAAGTCCGATTATTGCTTCGTCTGCTGGTGGGCCGCACAAGCGCAGCAAAATTCCGACAGGCGATCCGGAATGTTCCAGAGTTTCGAGGCTGGCGAAGTTGCCCGACTCAATAGATGGGTGCACGAGGGCGAGGCCAAGCTGAAAGCGCCGCAAAGTGAATCGCTCGAACGATCTCCGCAGGGCGAAAACGTTTGCTGTTGACCGATTCAGCTGCGGCAAATACGATTCGCTTGGAAATGAGAGGAGAGCCGATTGCGATGGAAATGCCGCCGACAGGGCCGGAACAGGCCGCATGGCTGAAGCACAAAGCCAATTGGATCCGGCTCAGCGCCATGACCATGAATCATCACGCGCAGTTGGGTCACACCGGCGGCGATCTCTCCTCGGCCGACATCCTGGCCGTGCTCTTTCTAGGCGGCATTTTGCAGGTCGACCCCACGCAACCTCGCTGGCCGCAGCGCGACCGTTTCATTCTTTCCAAGGGGCATGGCGCCGCGGCGTATTACTCCACTCTCTCTGCGCGTGGATTTTTTCCGGTTGAGCAACTCAAAACCTACATGGACCCGCTCTCGATGCTCAATGGCCATCCCGACCGCAACAAGCTGCCCGGCGTGGAAGCCAACACCGGCCCGCTGGGGCACGGATTGCCGATCGCGGTGGGTGCGGCGCTGGCCGCACGCATGAGAAAGGAGCCGTGGCGCGTCTTTGTCCTCACCGGCGACGGCGAGTTGCAGGAGGGCTCCAACTGGGAGGCTGCGATGACCGCGCAACACTACGGTCTCGACCATCTCACCGTGATTGTGGATCGCAACCGCATTCAGCAGGGCGACTTTACAGAGAATACGATTCGCATGGAGCCGCTGGCCGAGCGCTTCGCGGCATTCGGATTCGCGGTCGAGGAGATTGACGGCCACTCCACCGCGGCGCTCTTCGACCGCTTGTCGCATTTGCCTCTGGAAAAGGGCAAGCCCACGTGCCTCATCGCGAACACGGTGAAAGGCAAAGGCGCTTCCTTCGCGGAAAATCAACCCGCATGGCATCATGGCGTGCCAACCAAAGAGCAGTTGGCTGCGGCAGCGAAAGAACTCGACGTGGAGGTGGCATGGTGAGCAGCCCATCCGCAACCACAACCGGCCAGCAGCTCTTCGACTGCCGCGATGCCTACATGAGCGCCCTCGAAGAGATGGCTGCTGCCGACCCCCGCGTGTGCGCCGTTGCCAACGATTCGGTTTCCTCGGCAAAGCTCAAGAATTTCAAGACAAAATTCCCTGAGCGCTTTGTAAACGTGGGAATTGCCGAGCAGAACATGGTGGGCGTGGGCGCTGGACTGGCAAATGGCGGCATGATTCCTTACGTCTGCGGCGCGTCGTGCTTCCTCACTGCGCGCGCCATGGAGCAGATCAAGGTCGATCTCGCGTACACCAAGGCGAACGTGAAGCTCTGTGCCATGTCGCCCGGCATGGCTTACGGCCAGCTTGGTCCCACGCACCACTCCATTGAAGATCTGGCCTGGATGCGCGTGCTGCCCAATCTCACCGTGATTGTTCCGGCCGATCCCGTGGAGACCGCGGCTGCGATGCGCTACTCGCTCACGTACGATGGGCCGATGTTCCTGCGCATTGCGCGCGTGCCCGTGCCGCGCGTGCATGGCGACGATTACGAATTCCGGTTAGGCAAGGCGGTCAGGCTGCGCGAGGGTACCGATGTGACGTTGATTGCCAACGGCCTGATGGTGTGCCGCGCGCTTTATGCGGCCAAAGCGCTTGAGGCGCGCGGCATTTCGGCGCGCGTGCTCAACATGAGCACCGTGAAGCCGCTCGATCGCGAGGCGATTCTTGACGCGGCGCGCACCACGCGCGGCATTGTCACTGCGGAGGAAGCGCTCGCGGCCGGCGGACTGGGCGGAGCTGTCGCAGAGGTGCTTGCCCTGGAGCATCCCGCGCCGATGCGCATCCTGGGCGTGCCCGACGTCTTTGCACCAACAGGCACTGCCGAATTTCTACTCGAACACTTTGGACTGACCGCGGCGGGGATCGAGCGCGCGGCGCTCGAACTGCTGGAGCGAGAGGCATAGATGGCCTGCGAATGGATTCTCGCGATCGACCAGGGCACGACCAACACCAAGGCGATGTTGGTCGATCGCGAGGGCCGCACCGGCTATCGTGCTTCGGCGCCGCTCGAGATACTGCAACCACAACCAGGCTTTGTGGAGCAGGACCCGCTCGCACTCTGGCAGTCGGTGGTTCAGGTCATCTCGGCTTGCGTGCGCCATGCGCAGTTGGAGCGCACATCCATCGCCGGAATTGCCATTACAAATCAGCGCGAGACCGCTGTCGCATGGCGGCGGGGCGCCGCAGGATGCTCCACTGCCGGCGCACCAGTGGGCAACGCCATCACCTGGCAGTGCCGGCGTTCCGCGCCAATCTGCGACCGCCTTCGCGCGCATTCCGCGATTATTCAATCCATCAGCGGACTGCCGCTCGATCCACTCCTGAGCGCCACCAAGTGGGCGTGGCTGTTCGAGCAACATCCCGAATTTCGGGCGCAAGCCGCGGAAGGCGATCTGTATCTGGGCACGGTCGACACGTGGCTGCTCTACAACCTGACCGCGGGCCAGGTTCACGCTACCGACCACACGAATGCCTCGCGCACGGCGTTGCTCAGCCTGGCCACGCTCGAATGGGATCCGGGGCTGAGCGATCTTTTCGGAGTTCCACGCGCCGCACTGCCTGAAGTGCGCGCTTCGAGCGGAGATTTTGGAGTTTGTGCTGCAATTTCCGAACTCGCCGGCGTTCCCATCGTCGCCATGATCGGCGATTCGCACGCCGCGCTCGTGGGTCATGGCCGCTACGAGCCGGGAACGGTGAAGGCCACCTACGGCACCGGCTCTTCGCTCATGATGCTTTTGGCGGACCTTGTGACGGAGGCCAAACAACTGGCGCGCACCGTCGCGTGGTCGACCGAAAGCGGCGCGCACTTCGCGCTTGAAGGCAACATCGCCATGAGCGGCGCAGCCGTGCAATGGGTGGGGGAGTTCCTCGGCCTTGCGCATCCCGTTGAGGATGCCGCAGCCCTCGTCGCAACCGTTCCCGACGCGGCTGGCCTGATTCTGGTACCGGCGATGGTTGGGCTCGGCGCGCCACATTGGGACTCGGCTGCGCGCGGCCTGATGACCAATGTCGAGCGCTCGCACACGGCCGCGCATCTGGCTCGCGCCGCGGTGGACGCGATTGCGTTTCAGGTCGCCGACGTGCTGGAAGCGATGGAAGATGCCGCACACGTAAAGCTGCCGGTTTTGCTCGCCGACGGTGGCGCGACGCGCAACGATGCGCTAATGCAAATGCAGGCCGACGTTCTTGGCCGCGCCGTGCATCGCTCCACGCAGGAGGATCTCTCAGCGCGCGGTACGGCCCTCCTGGGCGGTCTCGCTCTCGGCTGGTGGCGCTCGTTCGACGAGCTTGCCGCACTGCCAAAGTCCATGCAGCCCTTCGAGCCGCGCAGCACACAGGCCGATCGCGAGCGCCTGCGCGGCGCGTGGCGGCTCGCCGTCGCACGCGCGCGGCTCACTGCGGAGCGTGTTGCATGAGACCGGCGCATGAGACGGCAGCGGAGGTCATTCTGGAAGCGCGCAATATTACCAAGCGCTATCCAGGCAATGTCGCGCTCGATTGTGTCACCCTCCGCGTCTACCGCGGGCAAGTGAATGTGCTTATCGGCGAGAACGGCGCGGGCAAGTCCACGCTGATGCGCATTTTGGCGGGCGCGGAGAAGGCGGACGAAGGCACGTTGTTTCTCGATGGCCGGCCGCTCGAGCTGCGCACGCCGCGCGACGCTACGGCGCATGGAATTTTGATCGTCCATCAGGAGCTGTTGGCGCTTACCAATCTGAAGATCAGCGAAAACATCTTTGCCGGCCGGGAGCTTTGTCGCGCAGCGCTGTTCGTGGATCAAGCGGCGCAAGACCAGCGCTCTGCCGCGGCGCTGCGTCACATGTGCAAGCCCATGGATGTCACCACGGAAACGGGGAGATTGTCGCTGGGCTGCAGACAGGTGGTGGAGATTGCGCGCGCTCTCGATCAGGGATCGCGGATTCTGATTCTCGATGAGCCGACCTCCGCGTTGTCGGCATCGGAGGCGGAGTCGCTTTTCGAAGTCATGGCGGATTTGAAGCACGCCGGCGTGACCATTATCTATATCTCGCACCGGCTGCACGAACTGCTCCATCTCGGCGATCGATTCACCGTACTGCGCTCGGGGCGCGTAGTGGGCGAGGCAACGCGGGCCGCTGCGACGCGCGCGTGGATCGTGGAGCGGATGTCGGGCCGCAAAGAAAGCGTCCACGATGCGCCGGCTGCGATCTCGGCGTCTCGTCCCGCGGTGCTGACGGTAAGTGGTCTCACTCTGCCGGGCTCGGTTGGCGATGAAGCCGCACAAGCGCCGGTGCACGATGTGAGCTTCTCTGTCCGCGAAGGCGAGATTCTCGGTGTCTACGGGCTGTTGGGCGCGGGACGAACTGAATTGGTGGAAGCACTGGCCGGGATGCGGCCTATCGCGTCGGGTGTCGTTGCCATTCGAGGACAGAAAGTTCACACCGGAAGCGTTCGCGACGCCTTGCAAGCCGGGATGGTCCTGATGCCTGAAGACCGGCAGCGAGACGGACTCTTTCCCGAGCTTTCGATCCGCGAGAATGTCGTGATGGCAGCGAAAACCGGCCTCCTTCTTTCGCGCGACGAAGAGACCAGGCGCGTGCGCAAGCTGGCGGCTGAGTTGCATATCGCCGCGAAGGACATCGAGCTTCCCGTGACTACGCTCTCGGGTGGAAATCAGCAGAAGGTGCTGCTGGCGCGCTGCCTGATGTGCTCGCCGTCGGTTCTATTGATGGATGAGCCGACCCGCGGTGTGGATGTGGGCGCAAAGGCGGAGATTTACGGCATCCTGCGCGAGTTGGCGGCGAAAGGGCTGAGCATGGTGTTCACGTCGTCGGAGATCGAAGAGACGCAAGCGCTCGCCGCACGCGTGCTTGTGCTCTGCCAGGGGCGGATTTCCGCCGAGTTCTCACGTGACCAACTGAGCGATGAGGGCTTGTTCGCCGCTGCCAGTCCTTCGGTTGCCGTCGCGGTCAACGCGTCTACGGCGCGGCCCGCAGGAGGTACGGCATGAGCTCTGCCACGCCCACCCAACAGCGCGGCAATCGTTTTGCGTTGGCGTCAGCCCGCGTCGTTCTGCTCCTGCTGCGGGCCCGCGCCATTCTTGTGCTGTTGCTGCTCCTGGTTTTGTTCTCCGCGCTCGCTCCGGAATTTCTCACGGCCAACAATGTTTCGATTCTCACCAAGCATGTGGCGATCACGGCACTTTTGGCGGTGGGGATGACCTTCGTCATTCTGACCGGAGGCATCGATCTTTCCGTGGGCTCGATTGCGGGACTGGGCGGCATGGTGGCGGGCTATCTTCTCACGCAGGGACTTTCCTTTGGCGGCGCAACGCATTACCCGCCGGTCGCCATCGTGATTCTGCTGACAATTTGCGCGTGCCTGCTGGTGGGCGCGCTGAATGGATGGCTGGTTGCCAAAGCTGGCGTCGCTCCGTTTATCGCGACGCTTGGCACGCTCTATATCGCGCGTGGCGCGGCACTTTTGATCTCGAACGGAAAGACCTTTCCCAATCTCGGCGGCGCGGCGTCGCGAGGCAACGCGGGATTTCCCGCTTTCGGTCAAAGCTTTCTGCTGCACGTGCCCACGCCGGTCTGGATGATGGTGGCGCTCTTCGCCGTTGCATGGGTGGTGGCGACCAAGACCCCGTTCGGCAGGCACGTGTACGCGATTGGCGGGAATGAACGCGCGGCACGGCTGGCAGGCATTCGCGTGGCGCAAGTGAAAGTGGCCACGTATGTTTTTTCGGCGTTCTGCGCGGCGCTGGTCGGGCTCATCATCGCGGCGCAACTGGAAGCCGCGCATCCTGCGACCGGCGAAAGCTTTGAGTTGAATGCCATTGCGGCCGTGGTGCTGGGTGGAACATCGCTGATGGGCGGCCGCGGTTCGGTCACAGGTTCGTTGATCGGCGCCTTTGTGATTGGCGTGCTTGCCGACGGCCTGGTAATGCTGGGCGTTTCAGAATTCTGGCAGATCGTGATCAAAGGCGTGGTGATTGTGCTGGCGGTTGGGCTTGACCAGTTGCAGACGCGGCTGCAGGCGCGGATCCTGCCGTACCTGACGACCGCAGGCACAGAAGAGGGTCATTCATGATGCGTCACGCGCTTGCCGGTCTCGCATGCGCATTGGCGCTGCTGCTTGCCTGTGCGGGCTGCCACCGCGGCGAGCACCGCAAGAAACTGATGGTGGTGATTGTTCCCTCGCAGGACAATCCTTATTTCAAGGCCGAAGCGGATGCTGCCGCCGCGCACGCTATCACTCTTGGCTATCGCGTACGCGTGGATGCGCATGAAGACGATGCCTTCCGCCAGGACAATCTGGTGGATGCGGCGATTGCCTCGAACGCCGCTGCCATTATTTTGGATAATGCTGGAGCCGATGCCACCGTCTCCGCGGTGCGCCGCGCCACCGGGGCCGGAATCGCGGTGTTTCTGATCGATCGCGAGATCGATGCCACGGGGATTGCGAAGGCGCAGATCATCTCGGACAATGATCAAGGAGCGCGGCTGGTTGCGGCGGAGTTCGCGCGCGCGATGAACGGAAAGGGCGAGTACGCGGAGCTGATTGGCAAGGAATCTGACACCAACGCGCAGATTCGCACCAGAGGCTTTCACGCTGTGCTCGACGGCTATCCGGGATTGAAGCTGGTCTCCGCGCAATCCGCGAACTGGTCGCAGGCGGAGGCGTTTCAAAAGACAGAAACCATGTTGCAGGCGCACGGAAACCTCGCAGGCATCATCGCAGGCAACGACACCATGGCTCTGGGCGCGGCGGCAGCGTTGAAATCCGCCGGGAAGTCGAATGTGCAGGTTACGGGATTCGACGGCAGCCCGGATGCGATCGACGCCATCGAGCGCGGCGAGTTGCGCGCCACCGCCTTGCAGCCCGCGGTATTGATTTCCCGGCTCGCGGTGGATGAGGCGGACCGGTTTCTGAAGACAGGTTCGACCGGCCAGCCGGAGCTGCAGATTATTCCCTGCGAATTGGTGACCAAAAGCAATGCCGGAAACTATCGCAATTTCGAAAAGGTAAGGTGAGCGTGATGGCGAATCCCACTTGTCTCGGAGTCATCGTAGGCAATCGCGACTTTTTTCCCGATGTGCTGATCTCTGAAGCGCGCAAGGATCTGACCAAACTGTTTTCCGAGCTCAGGATCGAGCCGGTTTGGCTGTCGCCGGAAGAATCGAAGCTGGGCGCCGTGGAAACCTGGGCCGACGCGCAAAAATGCGGAGAGTTACTGCGCCGCCATCGCGATCGCATCGAGGGCATCCTTGTGTGCCTGCCAAATTTCGGCGACGAAAAAGGAGTTGCCGACTCCATCCGGCTGAGCGAGACGCATTTGCCGATTCTGGTACAGGCCTGCCCCGACGATCTCGACCAGTTCGGTCTCGACCGCAGGCGCGATGCCTTCTGCGGCAAGATTTCCGTATGCAACAACCTGCGCCAATACCGCATTCCCTACTCGCTCACGCGCGATCACACGGTGGCGATTCTCGATCCACGGTTCCGCGAAGATCTGGTGCAGTTTGTCCAGACCTGCAAGGTGGTGCGCGGCTTGAGCCGCGTGCGCCTCGGCGCAGTTGGCGCGCGGCCCAACGCCTTCAACACCACGCGCTTCAGCGAAAAGCTGCTCGAAGCCTCGGGCATCACTGTGAACACGATCGATCTCTCCGAGGTTTTCGGCAATGCCGCCAAAATCTCCAGCGACGACAAGCGCGTGCGCGAGCGCATCGAAAAGATTCGTTCCTATGCCGACGCGTCGAAGGTCCCCGATGAGGCGATTGTTCGCATGGCGAAGTTCGCGCTCGTGGTGGATGACTGGATGCAATCGCTTTCGATCACGGCGACGGCCATCCAATGCTGGAGCTCGCTGCAGAAGAACTTTGGCGTGAACGTGTGCACGATCATGTCGATGATGAGCGAGCAGATGCTGCCCTCGGCCTGCGAGGTGGACATTGCCGGCGTGGTGGGCATGTATGCGTTGCAACTCGCCAGCGGCAGCCCCAGCGCACTCGTCGACTGGAACAACAACTACGGAGGCGATCCCGAAAAGTGCGTTTTCTTCCACTGCGGCAACTGGGCAAAAGATTTTCTGCCCGACATTCGCATTGCCACGGCTCCCATCCTCGGCACCACGCTGGGCGAGGAAAACACGTTCGGCGCGCTGGAAGGGCGCACGCTTGCCGGTCCGGTCACCTTCGGCCGCGTGAGCACCGACGATCTCGCCGGCACCGCGATGAACCGCAGTCACACTGCAGCAGCCGTGGCTGAGTCGCTGAGCCGTTATCTTTGTTGGCAGACCTATCACCACAACCGGCCGGAAGGGCTGCCGCCGTTGCCTTAAAGACAGGGAACAAGGGAGCAAGGGAGCAAGGGAGCGAGGGAGCAGTAGCGGGCCTCGAGTTGTTGGCGGCTAGCTTGGAACCCCACATTCGTTTGGGGCGGCGACGCTGGACAACATCGCGTCGCATGCGCGGATGTGGCGCGGATGAACCGCCGGGGTTTTTGCCTCTCTACCGCCGCAATAGTTACTTCATTCCGCGCCTCCGCATTGGCCGCAAACGCAAAAACTCCAGCCGAAAAACCGTGCGATTTCTCGGTACGGTCCACGGATCACAGAAACCGTGAGGCTGTGCGGTCTTTCCCGTTTAAGTTGTTGATTCGATTTTGAAAAATCGACTTCACAGTTTCACAACCCGTTTTTTCGGCGGCTCCGCCGCCAGTGGTCAGCGAACAGTGGTCAGTGGCCATAAAACCGTGGCCGGTAGGCCAGCTACTCTCTCTTGGCTCCAGGCTCTTACCCCGAGGTAGGGGAGGGGGGAG
>JBEKIE010000055.1:0-26175 GCA_050011915.1 Occallatibacter sp. | reverse complement strand
TTGCCGGCCGAGAGCGAACCTTGCGTAACGGTGATCGGATAGAGGCCAGGCGGCGAAGAGGTGGTCGCCATGGTGCCGATCGAGGCTGTGCCGGTGACCACGGTGGAGGGATCGCCATTCACATAGCCTGTGATGCCGTAGGTCAGGGCCGGAACCGGCCCTCCGTAAGGCATGCTGAGGTTGGCCGCTGTCACCGTGAGAACGGCCGCGCTGACCACGATGGTCCCGTTCACACAGGCCGCGGCAGAATAGTTCTGGTTGCCGGCCTGGCAGGCTTTCACCACGATGCTGCCTGCTCCGGTCACAGTCAGAGTGCTGTTATTCGTGCCGCTCAGCGATCCCGGGCCGGAGACGTAGGCAAAGGTGACCGGATTGCCCGACGCTCCGCCCGTCGCGCTCAGCGTGATCGGCGGTACGCCGTAGGTGACCGGGGTGGTGGGGTTGAAGATGATGGTCTGCGGGAGCTGGGTGATGGTCAGGACGCCTGGGACATACACGAAGGTGTAGTTGGACGCCGTCAGAGCCTCCGTCGTGAAGATGATTGGATAGCCGCCGACCACAACCGGCGAACTGGCGGTCGCCGAGGTAAAGAGCGCGGCTGTGCCGGTGACCACGGTGGAGGGATCGTTATTCACGTAGCCTGTGATGACGTAGGTCAGGTTCGGAAGCGGCCCCAGGTAAGGCATGCTGAAACTGGTCGCTGTCACCGTGAGCGTGGCCGCGTTGACCACGATGGTCTTCGTCACACAGGTCGCGGCCGTGTAGTCGGTGTTGCCTGCCTGGCAGGCTTGCACCATGATGTTGCCTGCTCCGGTCACAGTGAGAGTGCTGCTGGTGCCGTTCAGCGAACCCGGGCCACTCGTCACGCTGAAGGTGACCGGATTGCCCGAAGCTCCGCCCGTTGCGCTCAACGTGATCGGCAATACGCCGTAGGTGACCGGAGTGGCGGGGTTGAAGGTGATGGTCTGCCCGGCCTGGGTGACGGTCAACGTTGCATTCACGAAGGTGAACGTGTAGTTGGCGGCCGAGAGCGAACCTTGCGTAACGGTGATCGGATAGGGGCCAGGCGTCGAAGAGGTGGTCGCCATGGTGCCGATCGAGGCTGTGCCGGTGACCACGGTGGAGGGATCGTTATTCACGTAGCCTGTGATGACGTAGGTCAGGGTCGGAAGCGGCCCTCCGTAGGGCATGGTCTTGTTGCCCGCTGTCACCGTGAGAAGGGCCGGGCTGACCACGACGGTCTTCGTCACGCAGGACGCGGCAGAGTAGTTCTGGTTGCCGGCCTGGCAGGCTTGCACCATGATGTTGCCTGCTCCGGTCACAGTGAGAGTGCTGCTGGTGCCGTTCAGCGAACCCGGGCCGGAGACCACTGTAAAGGTAACCGGATTGCCCGAAGCTCCGCCCGTCGCGCTCAGCGTGATCGGCGGTACGCCGTAGGTGACAGGAGTGGCGGGGTTGAAGGTGATGGTCTGCGCGTCCTGGGTCACGGTCATGACCCCCGCGACATACGTGAAGGTGTAATTGGCCGCCGTCAGAGCCTTCGTCGAGAAGGTGATCGGATAGCCGCCAACCACAACCGGCGAAGTGGCGGTCGCCGTTGTGCCGAGCGTGGCTGTGCCGGTGACCACGGTGGAGGGATCGTTATTCACGAAGCCTGTGATGCCGTAGGACAGGTTCGGAACCGGCCCTCCGTAAGGCATGCTGAGGCTGTTCGCTGTCACCGTGAGAACGGCCGGGTTGACCGTGATGGTCCCGTTCACGCAGGGCGCGGCATAGTATTCGCTGGGGATGCCGGCCTGGCAGGCTTGCACCACGATGCTGCCTACTCCGGTCACAGTGAGAGTGCTGTTGTTGGCGCCGTTCAGCGTGCCCGGGCCGGAGACGTAGCTATAGGTCACCGGCAGGCCGGAGCTGGCCGTCGCGTTCAGCGCGATCGGCGGTACGCCGTAGGTGACCGGAGTGGCGGGGTTGAAGGTGATAGTCTGCGAGGCCTCGTACACAAGCATGGTTCCAGGCAGATACGTGAAGGTGTAGTTGGCCGCCGTCAGATCTTCAGATGCAGGTACAAACGTGATCGGATAGCCGCTAGGCGTAGGCGGCGAAGTGACGGTCGCCGTGGTGGTGAGCGTGGGTGGGTTGCCGGTGACCACGCTGGAGTAGGTGTCGCCGTTCTGGAAGCCTGTGATTGTTTGGTACGTCAGGGCCGGAATCGGCCCCCCGTAAGGCATTGAGAGGTTGGTCGCATGCACCTGGAGGGGGTACGGGTTGACCACTAAAACAACGCTCGTGCTCTGAACCGGGCAACTGACTGGGTTGAAGCTCCCCGGATCGGGGGTGAAGGTGACAGACAGCGTATCGCTGCCCGCGGGCAGGACGGTGCCCGAAGTCCCTTCCGTGATCGTTGATCCTTGATATGTATAAGCGTAGGTCCCGGGTACCCCTTCGCCGCCGCAGGCGGCGACGGCATCGAGCTGGGTGCTGAGCGCCGTGCCGTACGTGATGGGCGCCGGCGTCCCCCATGCAATCGCCGGGTTCGGGCTGCAGTACGTCGTCACCCCACTGTCGACATAGACACCCGTACAGATAGCGGGGCCAGCCCCGGTTGTAGCATTCCAGGCAAAAACCCAAAGTTGATCTCCCTGATTAAGTACCCAAGCATGCGTGCCATACCCGCCATCGAAGCCCGACACATCGATTTCGGGGTCGCTCCACTTCGTAACGTCAAGAGTCACTACGTCCTGAGGAACGTCGCAGCAGTAGCCGGCACTCCAGGGGCCATCAGTGGGGTTTCCGGTAACGTCGTAGATACGGATATATTCGGAATCTTGATTAGCATAGGGCGCCGCAGTGTTGACTCCGAACCCCAACCCCAAAATCGTAATCGTCTGCGTCCCCACGGTATCGACGACTGGGCTCACGCTGAAAATTACCGGAGGGGGGTCATCTTCCGGTGTCGCAAAGGCGTTCACCACGTTGGCCACATTCGGCGAGCCTAATCCGGTAGCAAGGTCGTAGCCCGTGCCGGCGCTGTAGCCGGGCAGGACACCAACGGTGTCGGCAACCCCGCCCAGGGATTCGGTAGCCTGGCAGTTGGGAGATTTGGAGCCGAAAGCCCCAAAATCGCAGGCCATGGCGTTGGTTCCGCTATCGATGTCGTTGAAGTAGCAGCCATTGCCGGTGGTCGCGCTTTCCGCAGCGCAACCTGAAGAGGCTTGACGAGCAGCCAGCTTGTAAAGCTCCGCGTTGGGGTTGCCCTGCGCCGCGCCGGCCTTTTGGTTGATGAGCGCCATCACTCCCGCCATGGCCGGAGTTGCCAGCGAGGTGCCTCCATACTCCTGAGACACGGGCTCGCTTTGGCTGGAATCGGTGCACGGGCTAACCGCGGAGACGCAAATGAGGTACGCGCTGTTGGAGAGGAATCCGTCGGACGCGAAGAAGCTGACATCGGGAATGTCGCGCACTCCGTCGTTGGGTATGCCGGTTACGCCGGCCTGCCAGCTTGGCTTGGGCCATCCGTTGTTGGCCAGGGGAATCGATCCATTGCCTGCGCCCGTGGTGCCGGCGGAGTTGAGGCAGGAGGAGACATTGGCGCCATCGTTCACCACGCAACCGCTGGCTCCGCCGCCTGCCGCGAAGTTTACCGACGCGCCGATATCGACGCCGTAGACGCTCTGAACATTGGAGCTGTCGTTTTGATTGGCCGCAAAATTGCACGCAGTTTCGGCGTCTTTGACCCCGTTTACGCCGATGCCGGTGGCATATAGCTGAAGAATGCCCAACGCCGCCGGGCTCGCGCAGGAGTCGTTCCAGGAGACCTCGGGCACATAACCCAGAGCGCTCGCCTTGGTGGTCGCGTCGCTCGTGGGGCTCCAATACGGCGCGGCCTTACATTCGGCCGCTGCAGCAGGGGAGCACCAGTTGAAATCGGTGCCGCCCACGGTGGTGGTGAAGGGCGTGGAAGCAAGACCGTTCACGGCAAGGCCAAATTCGGCGGCGCTCGGCGTATCCGAGCTTTGGCCGGCATCGCAGGATGGCGAACCCGAGTCCCCGGCGTCAACAAAAACCGCGATTCCCTCGGCCGCCGCAGTCTGCCACAGGTTGTAGTACGCTACATTGCCCGACGTGCCCAGGAACAGTTCGCACTCGCCATAGCTGGTGCTCATGATTTGGGCGGTACGATTGTTGACGATATAACTCTCCGAGTCGAAGAGCGGATCGTCAATCGGAGAATTCTGCGCGGAAGTGACCAGGATGATCTGCGCGTTTTTTGCGATTGCGCCGGCCCACTCGACATCGGCCGAATTCTCAAGAAGGTCGGCGATTCCGCAGGAAGCAGGAGAAGACGAGCCGGAGCAGATCGCGGGAGCCGTGCCATTTCCCGAGATAATGATCGGCGTATTCGCCGGATTGTTGGTTGGGAGGTTGAAGAAGGTGCGGAAGGCAACCACATCGGCGAGGTTGATACTGCTCAATCCGGCAATGGCAATGGTCTGCCCGGTCCCGTCGATGCCCGCGCTCCATAACGGAAGAATGTTGTAGATGTTGGCAAAATCCCAGGGCCCCACATCCTCAACCAGCCCGGGAGATGCACCGCCTGCGCCCACTGTGAGCTGCGGCTGAGCCGACCTGGCGATGCTTGCGCCGCCCACCGCGGAGCCGGCCGTGGAGACGTCCGGCGAGGAGCCCGAAGCGGCGACGCCCGAAATACGCTGCCACCTGCCCGTATGGGCGTCCAACTTAACCTGGCTGCCCATGCGATGCACCGGCCGCGGGTAGAAATTGTGCAGCGCCTTTACGCCCACCACAACGGTGGCAAGCGCAGCAGGAATCTTGGGATCGCTCATGTTGCCGATGTGCGAGATACCCGCTACTTCCAGGTTGTGCATCTCGACGTGAAAAGCTCCCTCGACCTGCGAAGCCTTCCCGCTGAAGCGGATTGACATGCGGTCCTTGCGCAGTTCGTCGACGGTGAATCCATGGCCTGTGAGCCAATTTGAGATGGTCGCCGTGTCGGTCTCCGACGGGCCGAATCTTGCGCCCACCTCTTCGGGTTGAAGCCAATGATGGAAGTCAGGGGAACTTGAGTCATACTGGCTTGCCACGAACTTTTCGAACGCCGCCTGCTGCGCAGGGTCACGGCTCAGCACAAGGACGAGATCGGTCATCGGCAGGTCACCGCTCACCCGCCCGCGATCGTTCTTCGCATTCGCCGCCGGGTGCGTGTTGCCCTTCAGCGTCACCAGGTTGCTCTCGTCGATCCGGTCAACGATCCGCACTTGCGCTGGGAATTGCTGCGACCTCGCCGCCCGCCCGCAAAACAGGCCACTGGCCAAAATGCAAAGGAGAAGCCAGCGCAACCGGTACATATTGGTTGCCCTCAATTTTCTCCTCGGGAACCCGCGCCCCGATCCGGCCTGAGCACACAGAGAGCCTCGCCCGATTCCCTCCAGCGTTTCCCGGCTGCCGTTCGTTGAAGGACGAATCGGCAGCGCCAGCGAAGGCGCCTTCGGAATGATTGCAATCTCGCCGCGCAAAAACCGGGAACACATGAAGCGGAGACCTCCAGGACTGAGAGAACGCACCAAAAGTGGGGTACCTGCGAAACTGGCGAGAATGGGGCGGCGAGCTCCTGCCATATGAACAGATTGTACGCAGCATACGGCAAAAGCAAGTCACGGAGGTCACGAGGTTAAGGGTTGCCGGCCCGATGGAAGCCACGCCAGGTTTGCCTGTCCCTGGGCCGTATCGGCATATAGGGTTGGCAAAGGCTCCTGAAATCGGGTGCTGTACGCGGGAACGCTGACCAAAAACAACCGCAGATCCGCCGATCCTGCGACTCCGCAGGCGCAAAAAGCCGCTCCTGCTTCGCTTGTTGTCAAACTTGACACTTCCGGGCCGGCTCTTCGATCAGGGCAGGTTCTGGTGAATGTCCTGCCACTTGAGAGCAAGCGATTCTGAGACTCGCAGCCTGTCAGGCAGAGGACTCGGCAAGGGGCTCGAGCAGATGCGGACCATTGCCATGGAGCCTGGCCACGCGCCAGGCTTTCATGTCTTCCGCGGGCCAGGTGCGCACGAGATCAATGGGCAGATGAGTGGGCTCGGCCGGCGCCAGCCACCGGGCATAGTCGTCTGGTTTGATGATGAGCGGGCATCGGTTGTGAAAGGGCTCAAGGATTTCGTTGGGATCGGTAGTGATGATGCTAAAGCTCTCCACAACGACCTCATGATTGCCCATCTCGTTTTTCGGTTCGTCCTGGCCTTTCCATCGGTCCCAGATGCCGCCGAAGGCAAAGAGGCGCTCGTCAGGAAGCGAAACCGCCCACGGCTTACTGATCTTTTTCTTCTCCTCGTCCTTGGTCAGCGGTTGCCACTCGTAAAAAAAGTTGGCGGGGATGAGGCAGCGGCGATGTTTCCACGGCTCGCGCCATGCGCCGCTGGTTGCGAGTTTGTCGGCCCGCGCATTGATGGAGCTGAAATTGGCTCTGGGCGTTTTTGACCAATAGGGCACGAGGCCCCACTTCATGAGCGCGAGCACGCGGTCGCCGGTTTCGTGGTCGAGACGCACGACGGGTTGCATGCTCTCCGGGGAGATGTTGTACGAGGGCGCGAAGCGGACTTCGTTTGCCTCGTAGTACTCGTCGTTGAAGACATCGGTGTCGTGGGTGTGAAACCACTCCGCGATCCGCTGCTTGTCTGCCCGACGCCCGTAACGGCCACACATAGCATTTAGTCTAGCCAACAAACAAAATAAACGGTTGGATTTCATGAGTTTGGCGCGAGTTTGCACACAGATTGGTGCAGGCCGGGCTTGCGCAGCGCAACGGAAAAGGCGAATATAAGGCGAAACTATTGCGCCATGTCCGCCGCCTCCGCAATCCGCCTTCAGATTGAGACTGCCCTCGCCACGAGGATTCCTGCGGCGCTCACGCCGGCGCCGAGGATCGTGCGGCCGGTTGCTTCTACAGGAATTGCCGCGCTGGATGAGGCCGTGCGCGGCGGCCTGCCCGTGGGAGCAATCACCGAGCTCGTAGGTCCGGAGTGCTCAGGGCGAACCACGGTTGCGCTCAAGTTTGTGGCAGGGATGACGCGGGCCGGGCGGGTATGCGCGTGGATCGATGTGTCGAACGCTCTCGATCCGGCTTCGGCAGCGGCGGCCGGCGTGGATCTGACGAGGTTGCTATGGGTGCGGTGCGGAGCGGAGAAACCCGCGGTGCCGCGCGCGCAACAACGTTTCTCGTTGCCCGAAAAGTATCTGACGCCTGCGCCTGCAATCAAAGGACTGCACGGCGGGGGATGCGGCGGCCATCCGCGCGGCGAGGTGAAGGGATTGGCCGCGGCCGTGAGTGGACTGCTGCGGACGGAGGCGCCGGAACCGCGGAATCTTGCCGCCCGATGCGCCGAGCCGCAACGACGGGAACAGCGCAAGCCGGAGAGCTTTGACGAACGCAATTTCGGAGCTGCTGCGAGCACATACCGGTCATGGCGCACGGCAAGTGTGTGGACACGTCCATGGGCACGACTCGATCAGGCGCTGCGCGCGACCGATCTCGTGCTGCAGGGAGGCGGGTTCAGCGCGATTGTGCTGGACCTGGGCAGCCTGGCGCCGGAGTTTGCCTCGCGTGTGCCGCTCGCGACGTGGTTCCGCTACCGCGCGGCGGCGGAGAGAACGCAGGCGAGCATTCTGCTGCTGGCGCAACACGGGTGCGCGAAGAGCAGCGCGGAACTGTCGCTGCGCATGCTGCCGGGCGAGGCATTGCGGGATGAAGCGACCGTGTTCACAGGCATGGCGCATTGCATCGAAGTAGCACGGCGGCGATTCACGAGCACGGAAGAGAATGTGGTGCCTCTGCGCAAGCCTCCCCAAAGAGCGAACGCGGCAAGCTGGCAGAGCCGCGCGGCATGGGCGGGTGTGCGATGACTTGCGCGTTGTATGCGTGCCTGTATGCGCGGGAGTTTCCGGCACAGGCACTACTGCGGCTGCGGCCTGAGCTCAGGGAGCAGCCGTGCGTGGTGATGGAGGGCGATGCACCGCTCGAGCAGGTTTGCTCGTTGAACACGAAAGCGCAGTTGCTGGGCATGGCGCGCGGCATGACGCGCGTTGAGGTGGACACCTTTCCCGCATCCGTCGCGCTGGCGCGCTCGGAGAAAGAGGAGGAAGCAACGCGGGCGATTCTGCTGGAATGCGCGGGCGCGTTCTCACCGCGTGTGGAGGAACGAAGCGAAGGCGCAACCTTTGCTTGCGGGATCGATATTGCAGGGACGCGGAGCTTGTTTGGGCTGCCGGAGACGCTGGCGCGCAAGCTGGTGGCGCGGGCGCGAGCTGTGGGCATCCGCGCCTGCGTAACGGTCAGCAGCAATCTTGATGCGGCACTATGCATGGCGCGGGGTTTGCGGCCGGGCGCAACGATGAAGGTGATTCCACAGGGCGAGGAAGCGGCGGCATTGGCAGAACTGCCGCTCGCGGTTCTGGATCTGACTGCGGAGCAGACGGAGACTTTTGCCGCGTGGGGCGTGCACACGCTGGGCATGATGGCGAGCCTGCCGGAAAAGAATCTCGTCGCGCGCATGGGGCAGGAAGGCCGTCGGCTTTGGCAACTGGCGCGAGGCGAGCGGCCGCACCTGTTTCAGCCGGTCGAGCCGCCGCTGATGCTGGCGGAGCGGATGGAGCTCGACTCTCCCGTCGAGCTGTTGGACTCGCTGCTGTTTGTGGTGGGAGCGATGCTCGATCAGCTGATCGTGCGCGCCAGTGCACGCATGGTTGCGCTAGCTGCGCTCACCATAACGCTCACTCTCGACCGCGGCGGCGCTCATGCGCGCACGGTGCGACCGGCGCTGCCAACCAACGGCAAGCAACTTTGGATCAAGCTGCTGCATTTGGATCTGGAAGCGCATCCGCCGCCGGCGGCTGTGCTCGGTGTGGCGCTCGATGCGGAGCCGGGAGAGACAAGCAAAGTGCAGTTGGGACTGTTTTCGCCGCAACTGCCCGAGGCTTCTCGGCTGGACGTGACGCTGGCGCGCATTCGGGCCATTGTGGGCAAGGAGAATGTAGGGCGCGGAACACTGTTGGACACGCACGCGCCGGAGGCGTTCCGATTAGAGTCGTTCAGAATCGACGCGTTTCGCGTGACGGAGGGTGATGCGGAGACAACGGATGCGACAGAATTGCGCGCAGCGGCGCGGCAGTTGCGGCCCGCGGAGATTGTAACCGTCACGCTCGAAGCGCAGCGGCCGGAACGGTTCTCTTTTCGCGAGCAGGGCTTTAAAGTGGACCGCGCCTACGGACCCTGGC
This sequence comes from Occallatibacter sp., assembly GCA_050011915.1. Taxonomy (GTDB): domain Bacteria; phylum Acidobacteriota; class Terriglobia; order Terriglobales; family Acidobacteriaceae; genus Telmatobacter. The sequence continues at coordinate 16,886 of JBEKIE010000055.1, read as the reverse complement.
TCGCGGGTGGCGACTGGTGGCAACCGACCTTGTGGGGCCACGAGCAGTGGGACATCGTGGCGCGGGCGAGCGACAATTCCCTGCTCTGCTGCTGCCTGGTGCGCGACCGCATGCACGGCGGCTGGCAGATGGCGGCGCTCTATGACTGAGCGATATGTCGAACTGCATGCAGCCAGCGCTTTTAGCTTTCTTGAAGCAGGCTCGCAGCCGGAGTCGCTGATCGAGCGCGCTGCCGAGCTCGAGATGCCGGCCATGGCGATTGCCGATCGCAACGGCGTGTATGGCGCGGCGCGGTTCCACACCAGCGGCCAGCGGAGCGGCGTACGCGCGTATATCGGAGCGGAAGTTTCCGTCGCGAGCTTTGGCATGCGGCTCAAGCCTCCCATATGGCTTCCGCACCAGCGCCGGGAAGAACCCGCGCGTCTGACTCTGCTGTGCGAGTCGCGCCAGGGCTACCAGAACCTCTGCCAGTTGATCACGCAATTCAAGATGCGCGAGACGACCAAGCAGGAGGGCGTGGCAAACTTCGGCGATTTGGAACAGTATTCGGCAGGACTCGTGTGCCTGACAGGCGGCGACGAAGGGCCGCTGGCTGCGGCACTGATGCGCGGCGGCGAAGATGCCGGGCGCAAGGTTGTGGAACGGCTCACGCAGATCTTCGGCAACAGAAATGTCTACGTCGAAGTGCAGCGGCACCGCGAGCGCGAGGAGGAGTGGCGGAATCAGGCTGCGATGCGCATTGCGCACGCGCTGAAACTGCCCGTGCTGGCGACGAACGGCGTGCGCTACGCCAATGCATACGACCGCGAGATCCTCGACCTGTTTACCGCGATCCGCAACCACACGGAACTGGACCGCGCGGGACGGCTGCTGGCGATGAACAGCGAGCGGCATCTGCGCACGGCGCGCGAGATGACGGCGCTGTTTTGCGATGTGCGCGGTGCAATCGACAACACAATCGAGCTTTCATCGCGGCTCGCGTTCGAGCTGAGCGATCTGGGCTACGAGTTTCCGCGGTATCCCGTGCCCGGCGGCGAGACCATAATGAGCTTCCTGCGCAAGCGCGTCGACGAAGGCGTCGCGCGGCGCTACGGGCCCAAGAACGATCACAGTTTGATGGAGCGCGTGAAGAAGCAAGTGGAGCACGAGCTGACGCTGATCGGAAAGCTCGGTTTCGAAGGCTATTTTCTGATCGTCTGGGATATTGTGCAGTTCGCGAAGCGCAACGGCATCCTGGTGCAGGGGCGCGGCAGTGCGGCAAACTCGGCCGTGTGCTATGCGCTGGAGATTACAGCCATCGATCCGGTGGGGATGGAGTTGCTCTTCGAGCGCTTCCTGAGCGAAAGCCGCGGCGAGTGGCCCGACATCGATCTCGATCTGCCTTCGGAGTCGCAGCGCGAGCAGGCCATCCAATATGTGTACCAGCGCTACGGCGAACTGGGCGCGGCCATGACGGCCAATGTCATCACCTATCGTGGCAAGTCCGCGGCGCGCGAGGTGGGCAAGGCGCTGGGGTTCGATGAGGAGTCGCTGGGCCGGCTGGCGAGCCTGGTGAGCCACTGGGAGTGGCGCGGCACGAACGACACCATGGCGCACTCGTTTACGAATGCGGGCTTCGACATCCGGCATCCACGCATCGCCAAGTATCTTGAGCTGTGCATGCGCATTCAGGATTTTCCTCGTCACCTCGGGCAGCACTCAGGCGGCATGGTCATCTGCCAGGGCCAACTGAACCACGTCGTCCCGTTGGAGCGCGCGTCGATGCCCGGCCGCACCGTGGTGCAGTGGGACAAGGAGGACTGCGCCGATCTCGGCATCATCAAAGTGGACCTGCTGGGCCTGGGCATGATGGCAGTGCTCAAGGATTGCCTGGAGCTGATTCCCGAGCACTACGGTGAGCGCGTGGACCTGGCGCAGTTGCCGGAGGACGAGGAAATCTACCGCGTGCTGCAGAAGGCCGATACGGTGGGAATGTTTCAGGTCGAGAGCCGCGCGCAGATGGCTTCCCTGCCGCGCAACTACCCGGAGCGCTTCTACGACCTCGTCGTGCAGGTGGCTATCATCCGGCCGGGACCGATCGTGGGACAAATGATGCATCCCTACATGCGGCGTAGGCAGAAGAAAGAGGCAGTCACCTATCCGCATCCCTCGCTCGAACCAGTTTTGCGAAGGACGCTCGGCGTGCCTCTGTTTCAGGAGCAGTTGCTGCGCATTGCCATGACGGTAGCGAACTTTACGGGCGCGGAGGCAGAGGAGCTGCGGCGCGCGGTCGGTATGCGCCGCTCGTGGGAACGGATGAAGAACCTCGAGTCGAAGCTGCGTACGGGCATGGCTGCCAACGGCATCGACGTGAAGACGCAGGACACCATTGTGCAGCACATCAGCTCGTTTGCGCTGTATGGATTTCCTGAGTCGCACGCAGCGAGTTTTGCGCTCATCGCCTATGCGTCGGCATACTTCAAGGTGAAATTTCTCGCCGCGTTTACCTGCGCCATTCTGAACAATCAACCGATGGGTTTCTACGCGCCGGCGGTGCTGGTGAAGGACGCACAGCGGCATGGTCTGCGCGTGAAGCCCATCGATATTCAAGTGTCGGCTTGGGAATGCACAGTGGAGCATGAACCGGATGGGTCGCTCTCGATGCGGCTCGGGCTGGGTTATGCGAAAGGTCTGCGGAAGCAGGCTGCGGAAGCGTTGCTCGCCGCGCGTGCGCAGAATGGTACGTTCCGCTCCGCCGACGATCTGGCGCTACGCGTGCCGCAAATCAATCGCAAGGAGCTTTCGCTGCTGGCGCGGATCGGCGCATTGAATCAAGTGGACGAAGTTGCGCATCGGCGCGATGCGCTTTGGCAGGTGGAATGGGCGGGACGTCCGGAGGGCCCGCTGCTGCGTCAGCAGAATACTGCGCTGCGTGAGGACGACCGCAGCCTGCCGCTCAATCAAATGACTGTAGAAGAACGGCTGGTGGCCGACTACACAGGCACTGGATTGACGGTCGATAAGCATCCCATGCATTACCGGCGCGCGGAACTCCGCGCGCAGGGCATTTTGTCGTCAGAGGATCTGCGACATTGCCGCGATGGCGTGTGGGTGCGCGCGGCAGGATGCGTGATCGCGCGCCAGCGCCCGGGGACGGCGAAGGGCTTCATATTTCTCTCCATGGAAGATGAGACAGGAATCGCCAACGTCATCGTGACGCCGGATGTATACGAGCAAAACCGCCTGGTGGTGACGCGCAGCAAGTTTCTTGTTGTCGAAGGCGCGCTGCAGAATCAGGATGGTGTGATTCACGTGAAAGCAGCGCGGCTAACGCCCCTCGCACACGGCGGCCTCGCAGTGCAATCGCACGACTTTCACTGAAGCAAGCGATCACTTCAGCCCTGCAAAGCGCTTCCACATTTCCGCGGCGACGATGCGGGATTTGGCCATCACTTCCTGCTCGTCGATGGCAAGGAGCTGCCTGTTATCCATCACGACCTGGCCGCCGATGAGGACCGTCTCGACGGCGCCTCCGGTGAATCCGAAGTGAATGTGGCCGTTGAGATTTTCGGCACTCATCGGCGTGGGCGGGTCGTAGTTGACCACAATAATGTCGGCGTGGGCGCCGGGAATGAGCTTGCCGACGGGACGGCCGAAGCATTCCGAGGCAATAGCGGCATTTTCCTGGAAGAGCATTTGAGGAGGCTCGGCCCAGGCGACGCGGGGATCGCCTGCATGATGTTTTTGCAGCAGATTGGCGGCCTTCATCGACTCGAACATGTCAGGGGTGTAACCGTCTGTCCCCAGGCCGACGGGTACGCCAAGGCGCATCATCTCCAGAACCGGAGCGCAGCCCACTGCGTTGCCCATGTTGGACTGCGGATTGTGGATCACGTTGGTCTCGCTCGCGCGCAACTCTTCAATATCGTGATCGTCGATGTGGACGCAATGCGCCAGCAGAGTTGTGGACTTCAGAATGCCGAAGTCAGCCCAGCGTTGCACGACTGACTTGCCGTGCTCTCGCCGGCAGTTCTCCGCGTCAGAAGCGGCTTCCGCGGTGTGCACGTGAAGGCCTGCGCCGAGATCTGCCGCTACCTGGCCGCACTGAGAAAGCGTCTTGTCGCTGAGCGTGAACGATGCGTGCATTCCGAAGAGCCCGCGCAACCGGTCGTCGCCTGCGTCCTTGCAGTACTGAAGAAATGTGCGATTCTCCTCGATGCCCTGACTCGTAATCTCCGCGCCGTCGCGATCCGAGACTTCATAGCAAAGGCAACCGCGCAGGCCGGTTTGGCGAGCAGCCTTGGCGATGCGGAACAGGCTACTGGGTACGGCGCCGGGGCTGGCATGATGGTCGAAGATCGTGGTGACGCCATTGCGGATCGAGGCAATCATGCCCACCATGGCGCTCCAGTAGACATCGTCGAGGGTGAGGGCTTTGTCGAGCCGCCACCAGAGCCGCTCCAGAATCTGAGAGAAGTTGCCGGGCGCGTCTTCTTTCAGCGCCATGCCGCGAGCGAAGGCGCTGTAAAGATGCGTGTGCGTGTTGATGAGGCCCGGCATGATTACGCGGCCGCGTGCGTCGATGAATTTTGCGCCGGGATGGGCGGCTTGCAACTCGGCGGTTAGGCCGATGGCGGCGATCAGGTCGTCGCGAATCGCGACGCAACCATTGTCGAGGAAGGGCTGGCGGTCATCGTGGGTGATCAGGCGGCCGTTGCCGACCAGCAGATGCGCAGACTTCTCCATGGTGCGATGAATTTTAGCCAAGCCAGTGGCCCAAGTGTTGTGATTCAAATCACATTGGGACGGAGGAGTGCTGAGGGACAATCAATCCACGCGTAGCCGTGCTCGATTTTCCTCAATTGGCTGCCACAGCGGCTACAGACGAGATTCAACTTTGATGGCGGGATGCCGGGCTCCATCGACTGGCATTCGGAACCTCAGTTGAATGGAAAGTGCGATGGCAAATCTTCAAGTCAACATTTGCGGGCTGGATTTCAGGAACCCCATTCTGCCGGCGGCGGGACCTCCGTCGAAAGACGGCGCCATGCTGCAAGCGGCGGCGAGCGGCGGTGCGGGCGGACTTGTAACCAAAACCATCTCAGTACAGCCTGCGGAGGTACCACGGCCCTGCATGGCCGAGATTCGCGGCGGATTCCTGAACACGGAGCTGTGGTCAGAACTGTCGAAAGAGCAGTGGATCGAAAAGGAGTACAAGTTGGCGCGGGCGACGGGTCTTCCCGTCATCGTAGGCCTGGGCTATACGGCCGCGCAGATTCGCGAGTTGGCGCCGCTGGTCAAGCCGTTTGCCGATGCACTGGAACTCTCCACGCATTACGTGGGCAACAACATCACGCCGATCATCGATGCGCTGTGCGCGGCCAAGGAAGCCGTGGACGTTCCGGTGTTCATGAAGCTGAGCCCGCATCCGAATATCCAGGAGATTGCCCTGGCGCTCGAAGATGCCGGCGCGGACGCATTGGTGATGATCAATTCCTTCGGGCCGTGCCTGGGCATCGATCTTGAAACCGGGCTGCCGCTGATGGGCAGCAAGGAAGGGTTCGGATGGCTTTCGGGCGCGGCCATCAAGCCACTGGCATTGCGTTGTGTGTACGACGCGGCGCGCGCGGTGAAAATTCCCATTTTCGGCGTGGGCGGCATCAGCAACGGCCGCGATGCAGCGGAGATGCTGATGGCCGGAGCTTCCGCTGTGCAGGTTTGCACGGAGGCGATCCTGCGCGGGCCCACGGTATACGCCAAGATCGCTGGCGAGCTGAATAAGTTTCTCGATGAACATGGGTATGCCTCGGTGGACGAGATCCGCGGCTTGACGGTACGGCTCATGCGTCAGCGCAGCGCGCCGCACTCTGACGGCCCGCCCGAGGTGAACATGGAGCGCTGCTCTCTCTGCGGCGTCTGCGAGAAGAGCTGCCCGTACGGCGCGATTCATGCCAACAAAGAAGCCAGGATTCTCGAGATCGACGAAGAGAAGTGCTTTCATTGCGGTCTGTGCGTGACCCGCTGCAAGCTGCGGGCGATGACGATGGAGCTGTAGAGCCGGAGAAGCGGATGCACACTGTCGGGGTTCAATACGTCACTGGCCTTAAATGCATTCAGTGCGGGCGCATGCATGCAACTGAGGAGGTTGACTACTACTGCCCTGTCTGTGGTTATCACGACGGCATTCTGGATGTGCAGTACGACTACGAAGCGGTGCGGGAGGAACTCAACGCGGAGTCGCTCGCAGGCAATCGCGAACTCTCCATGTGGCGCTATCTGCCGCTGCTGCCGGTCGCGTCGCCTGACCTGATCCCGCACCTGCAGGTGGGATGGACGCCGCTCTACGAAACGCCGCGTCTGGCCGTCGAGTTGGGCGTTGCGCGCTGCTGGGTAAAGGATGAGGGCCGCAATCCGACCGCGTCGTTCAAGGATCGCGCCAGCGCCGTGGGTGTGGTGAAGGCGCTCGAAAAAGGTGCCGCGCAGATTACCTGCGCTTCCACGGGCAACGCGGCTTCGTCGCTGGCTGGATTTGCCGCTGCGGCAGGGATTCCGGCAACGATTTTCGTTCCCGCGCGCGCGCCCGAGGCGAAGGTCGCGCAACTCCTGGTGTACGGGGCACGCGTCTTCTCCGTCGAAGGAACATACGACGAGGCGTGGGAGCTCTGCATGAAAGTCAGCGCGGAGTTTGGCTGGTACAACCGCAACTGCGCCATCAACCCGTATCTCATCGAGGGCAAAAAGACAGTCTCGCTCGAGCTTGCGGAGCAGCTCTCGCGGCTCACGCCGGGTAGCTCGCCGGATTGGGTGGTAGTTTCCGCCGGCGATGGATGCACCATTGGCGGCGTGTGGCAGGGGCTGAAGGAGATGCACCATCTGGGCATTCTTCCCCGCTTGCCGCGCATTCTCGGCGTGCAGGCTGAAGGCTGCCAGCCCTTTGTAACCGCGTGGCGCGATCGCAGCGGCCTCGTGCCGTGCGCAGCAAACACGCTTGCGGACTCGATTGCCGTTGGGCATCCGCGGAATTTCGCGAAAGGCATGCGCGCAGTAACCGAGTCGGGCGGAGCCTTTGTTGCCGTCGCGGACGAGGAAATTCTTGAGTCGATCACTCTGATGGCGCGTAAAGCAGGTGTCTTTGGCGAGCCTGCGGGCGTGGCCGGGGCGGCGGGCGTGCGGCACGCGGTTGCGACAGGCATCATCGGCCGCAACGAGAATGTAGCTCTGGTGATGACCGGAAACGGCCTGAAGGACATTCAGAGCGCCATTCGCTCCGCAGGACACACCATCAAAGTGAAACCCGAGATTGACGAAGTGCGCGACGCCGTGCTGGCAACGGCTGCAAGTTGAAGTTTTGACCGAGAAAAGAAACGAAAGAGGAAAAGTTCGATGGCGAAGATTCCATTTGGTCCTAGTTATAACGAAATGCTCGATCCGGGCCTGATCGATAAGTCCACGCGTGCGAAGGCACTTGCGGCGCTCGATGAAAATGAGCTGGATCCGATCAATTTGTTCAACATCACCTGGAAGAACGCAGAGAATAAGGTGCGCAAGGTCGTGTTGCCGCCTGCGCTCACAGGCATCGACGCCAATGTCGTCGTGATGCTGGGCTGCGGGTTCCCTTCCGGCTCGCACAAAGTGGGCGCGGCCTACAGCACGCTGATGGAGGGCATGGTCGATGGTGAGATCGTTCCCGGCGAGCATACGATTCTCGGGCCTTCAACGGGCAACTTCGGCATCGGCACCGCGTATATTTCCAAGCTGCTCGGATTCCGCGCCATCGTCATCATGCCTTCGGGCATGAGCAAAGAGCGCTACGCGCGCATTCAGAAGTATGACGGCGAGCTGGAACTGACGCCTGGTTCAGAGTCGGACGTGATCCTGACTCTCGAAAAAACGCGCGAGCTGATGAAGAACCCAAAGAACAAAGCACTGGCGCAATTCGAGCTCTTCCCGAATTACCGTTTTCATCGTCATGTGACCGGCGGCAGCGCGATCGATGCCGTTAAAGGCGTGGGTAACGGACGCATCGCCGGATTTACGTCGGCGCCGGGCTCGGCGGGAACCATCGCGGCCGGCGATCAGATCAAAGCTGCGTTTCCCGAGGCGAAGATTGCCGCGCTGGAGCCGTATGAATGCTCGACGCTCGCGAACGGCGGTTGCGGGCAGCATCGCATCGAAGGCATCGGCGACAAGATGATCACGCTGATTCACAATGTCCTCTCGACCGACTTCGTCATCCTGATCAAGGACGAGGAGACCGTGCAGGGCGTGAAAATCTTCCACGACGGCGCGGAGTCGCTGAAGAAACTTGGCGTTGCGCCCGATGTTGCGCGCAGCTTGCGCGATTTATTCGGGCCTTCGGGGATCTGCAACGTGCTGGGCGCAATCAAGCTGGCAAAATATCTGCGCCTGGGGCCGGGCGACAACGTGGTCACCGTGGCGACGGACGGCATCGATCGCTATTTCTCGGTACTCGACGAGATGAATCATCGCTATCTCGATCTGGCGCCGCCGGTTCTCGACCGCTGGGCGCACGACATCTTTCTCGGCGCGTCGAGCGAACACGTTTTCGACTTCCGCAAGCCGGAGATGAAGGAGCAGCTCTTCAAACAAAAAGAACACGACTGGCTGAAGTTCGGATACACGCAGGAATTTCTCGATTCGATGCGCAGCCAGAGCTTCTGGGATGCGCAATACGCAAAGGTGCAGGACTACGACCAGAAGATTTGCGCACTGCGGCCGCATGCGGCCCCACAACCGGTATTGGAGCAGGCGGGATGTTCCAGTTCGCGCTGAACGGAAAAGACGTCGCGGTTGAAGCGGACAAGAATCTGCTGGAGTATCTGCGCGCCGACGCGCGCATGACCTCAGTGAAAGACGGCTGCGCCGAGGGCGTTTGCGGTACCTGCTCCGTGATCGTGAATGGAAAAGCGGTGCGCGCCTGCACGCTCACCGTGGCCAAAGTTAACGGCAAATCGGTGACCACGAGTGAAGGCCTCGCGGCGCGCGAGCGCGACGTGTATGCGTGGGCTTTCGGTGAAGTGGGCGCGGTGCAATGCGGATTTTGCATGCCCGGCATGTTGATGAGCGCGAAGGCTCTGCTGGATGCGAATCCCACTCCCACTGCGGCCGAAGTGAAATCGGCCATTCGCTACAATCTGTGCCGCTGTACCGGTTACACAAAAATAGAGCGCGCCATTCAATTGGCTGCGACTGCGCTCGGCGATGGTGGAGCGCATGAGGCGGCGTCCACGACAGGGCGCGTGGGCGAGCGCATTGTGCGGCCGGACGCGCACGAAAAGCTGCTGGGAACCGGCGAGTTTGTCGACGACATGCAACTTCCTGGCATGTTGCATGGCGCTGTGCTGCGCGCGAAGTATCCGCGCGCACTGGTTAAGAAGATCGACATTGCGGCAGCGCAGGCATTTCCTGGCGTGGAAGTTGTGCTCACTGCAAAAGACGTTCCCGGCGAGCGGCTGATTGGCCATGTGGTTTACGACTGGCCGGTGATGATTGCAGAAGGTGAAGAGACGCGCTACGTAGGCGATGCCCTTGCAGTGCTGGCCGCGACGACCAAAGAAGCGGCACGAAAAGCCGTCGAGTTGATCGACGTGGAATATGAGGAGCGCGAGCCGCTGCTCTCGCCCGAGGCCGCGCTGGCCGTGGACGCGCCGAGCCTGCACCCCAAGGGAAATGTTCTCTCCACGACAGTGCTGAAGCGCGGCGACGCAGAACGAGCGATTGCCGAAGCGAAGCACGTGGTAACGCAACACTACTCGACGCCGCGCCAGGAGCATGGGTTTCTTGAGCCGGAGAGCGCGCTGGCCGTGCCCACGCAGTGCGGATCGTTGACGGTCTACACGGCAGGTCAAAGCGTCTTCGACGATCATCGCGAGATTGTGCGCATGCTGGGCGTTGCAGGCGAAAATGTGCGCATCGTCAGCAAGTTTGTGGGCGGAGGGTTTGGCGGCAAGGAAGATATGTCAGTGCAGCATCACGCGGCGCTGCTGGCCTGGCATAGCGGACGGCCCGTCAAACTAACATTGACCCGCAACGAGAGCCTCAGGGTGCATCCCAAACGCCATCCCATGGAAATCGATTGCACCACGGCGTGCGACGAGAACGGCAAGCTGACCGCCGTGCGCGTGCGCCTTGTGGCCGATACCGGCGCATATGCCTCACTGGGCGGGCCAGTGCTGCAACGCGCCTGCACACATGCCGCCGGTCCGTACCAGATCGGAAACGTGGACGTTGAAGGCCGCGCGATTTACACGAATAACATTCCCTCAGGAGCGTTCCGTGGCTTTGGCGTAACTCAGACCTGCTTCGCCATGGAGAGCAATCTGAATCTGCTGGCGCGCAAGGTTGGCATTTCACCATGGGAGATGCGCTTCCGCAATGCCATTGAGCCCGGCGGCGTGCTCTCGAACGGCCAGATCGCCGATGAAGGCACGGCGCTGAAAGAAACGCTGCTGGCGGTGAAAGATGTAATCAATGCGCACCCCGGCGCGGGTATTGCCTGCGCCTTCAAGAACACCGGCAAAGGTGTAGGCGTGAAGGATGTGGGGCGCGTGAAACTGAAGGTGGAAAACGGGCGCGTGGTGATCTGCACCAGCGCGGCATGCATGGGACAAGGCATTGCGACGGTGGTGCTGCAGATCGTGGCCCAGACGACGGGACTCGACAAGTCTCTGCTTACGGTGCATGCGCCAGATACCGCTGTGACTCCGGACAGCGGCACCAGCACGGCCTCGCGGCAGACGACCGTCACCGGCGAGGCGGCGCGGCGGGCAGCGCTAATGCTTAAACAAGGGCTAGATGGGCGCTCGCTTGCGGAGCTCGAGGGCGAGGACTTTTATGGAGAATTTGATTGCGTGACGGATCCCATGACCAGCGACAAGCCGAACCGCACGAGCCACGTTGCGTATGGATACGCGACCCAGGTTGTGCTGCTCGATGAAGCGGGAATAGTGCAGAAGGTTGTCGCGGCGCACGACGTGGGCCGGGCGATCAATCCCAACGGCGTTGAAGGGCAGATCGAAGGCGGCGTGGTGATGGGGATGGGCTACGCGCTGACCGAGGAGTTTGCCGTGCGCGACGGAGCGCCGGCCGTGACTTACGGCACGATCGGCCTGTTGCGCTCGACGCAAACGCCGGAGATCGACTGCCGCATCATCGAGAAAAATTCCTCGGAGCTGGCGTATGGTGCTAAGGGCATGGGAGAAATTGTGATGATCCCCACCGCGCCGGCGATTGCCTGCGCTTACTGGCAACGCGACGGCAAGCTCCGCACCAGCCTGCCTCTGCGTGAGACCCCGTACAGCCGCAGAAGAAATGGAGCGCCTGAGTCATGCTGACAGCCTCAAGCGTCACCGAAACACCACTCCGAACAGGAGTATCATGTACGCAAATTCACCGTAGTGATCAACGCCGTTTACCGCGCCATCGAAATCCTCTTCCGGGAATTCCCGGTGTGTCCGGACGCGTATCTCAAACTCTCACCAAACGAGCGACCTCAAGGGCCGCCGACTAAGGATCAACATGACTACCACAATTACGATTGACCCCGCCCGCTTACTCGCCGCCGCAAACGCACTGGAAGCGGACATGGTCCGCTTTCTGCGCGACCTTGTCGCCATTCCCGGCGAAAGCTCTCACGAAGGTCCCGTCGTTCAGCGCATCAAGCAGGAGATGGAACACGTGGGCTTCGACGAGATCCGCATTGATGGCATGGGCAACATACTGGGCCGCATCGGTTCCGGCGAACACGTGATCATGATGGACGCGCATACCGACACCGTCGGTGTTGGCGATCCCAAGGAATGGTCCTGGGACCCGTACAAGGGCAAAGTGGAGGATGGTTTCATCTACGGACGCGGCTCCAGCGATCAACGCGGCGGCATGGCCAGCATGGTTTACGCGGGCAAGATGATCAAGGATCTGGGGCTGGAAGGCGACTACACGTTGTGGGTAGTGGGATCGGTGCAGGAAGAAGACTGCGACGGCCTGCCGTGGGTCTACATCCTCAAGGAAGACGGTATCCGGCCGGAGTGCGTGGTGCTCACGGAGCCAACTAATCTGCACGTGTACCGCGGGCATCGCGGGCGCATGGAGATCGAGGTTCACCTGCGCGGGCGTTCGTGTCATGCCAGCGCGCCGGAGCGCGGCGACAATCCGATTTACAAGGTAGCCCCCCTGATCGCGCAGATCGAGGAGTTGAACACGCGTTTGCGCGACGATGCATTTCTTGGCAAGGGAACGATCGCCGTCACCGAGATTCGCTCGATGTCACCGTCGCTATGCGCGGTGCCGGGCGCATGCTCCATCCATCTCGACCGCCGGCTCACCGCCGGGGAGACGCTCGATAGCGCGGTCGCCGAGGTGAAAGCGCTGCCGGCAGCGCAAGGCGCGGAGGTCGAGGTGTTGCAGTACGAGACACCCAGTTATACCGGCCTCACGTATCCGATGCAGAAGTACTATCCAACGTGGGTGCTCGCAGAAGACCACGCGCTGGTGCGCTCGGCCGTTGCCGCGTACCGCACGCTCCACAACGCCGATCCAGTTGTGGACAAGTGGGTATTCAGCACCAACGGCGTCGGCTCGATGGGAATTATGGGTGTACCGTCCATCGGCTTCGGTCCCGGCGAAGAAGACGTCGCGCATAGTGTGATCGAGCGCATCCCGATCCGCCACTTGGTGGAAGCGGCGCAGTTCTATGCCGCTTTCCCACTGGCGTACGTCGCCACGCTGGAAGATTCGAAGGGCTGAACTGAGTTAACTCGGCAAATTTTGAGGAAGAGGTGTGTGTTGGAAACGAGAAAAGCGCTGCTTAAAGGCAAGGACTACATCACTACGCAGGAATACAGCGAAGCAGAAATTGAAATCCTGCTCGACGTATCCGCGGATTTGAAGCGTAAGTTCAAGACGGGCGTCCCGCATCGCTATTTGCCCGATAAGACTATCTTCCTGATGTTCTTCGACAAATCCACGCGCACGCGCAACTCGTTTGAGGCGGGAATCACGCAGCTTGGCGGCCACGCCCATTTCCTGACCTTCGATACGATGCAAATTTCCCATGGAGAAAGCGCGAAGGATACAGGAATCATTCTCTCCAGCTACGGACATGCGATCGCCATCCGTCACGACCTGATTCCGGGCGAGGGCAACGCATACATGCGCGAAGTTGCACATTGGGCGGATGCGCCGGTGATCAATATGCAGTGCGACATCGACCACCCCTGCCAGGCGCTGGCCGACCTCATGACCATCCGCGAGAAACTCGGGAGCAGCCTTCGCGGACGCAAGCTGGCGGTATCGTGGGCGTATGCGCCGAGCTATGCCAAGCCGCTGAGCGTGCCGCAAAGTTTGATTATGTTGATGCCGCGCTTCGGAGTGGACGTTGTGCTGGCGCATCCACCCGAGTACGCGCTGATGCCGGAGACGGTCGAGGCGGCGCGAGAGAACGCGCGGCGCGCCGGAACCAAGTTTGAGATCGTGGACAACATGGACGACGCGTTTCGCGACGCCGACATCGTCATTCCCAAGAGCTGGGGCTGTCTCGACACCATGGGAACGAACCCCAAGGAGTCGCTGCGCATCGCTGAGGGATACCGGCACTGGATTTGCAACGGCGAGCGCATGAATTTGGCTGCGGAGAATGCTTTGTACATGCATCCCCTGCCCGCCGATCGGGGCAACGAGGTGACGGACGAGGTCATCGATGGCCCGCACTCAGTGGTGTACCAGGAAGCGGAAAACCGCCTGCACACCGCCAAGGCGATCATGGCGCTGACCATGTCGGAGCAAGAAGTTGTTTATGAGAGGCCGGGCTCTTAAGACCATGACCGAAACGCTGGTGATCGCTTTGGGCGGCAACGCCATTACGAGGGCCGGCGAATCCGGCGCCATTCCCTTGCAGTTTGCCCACACCGCGGAGACGCTAGAGCACCTCAAGCCTCTGTTCCACTCCGGTTCACGGATCGCCATCACACACGGCAGCGGACCGCAGATCGGCAACATCCTGATTCGCGTCGAGGAGGGCGAGCGGCGCGTTCCCAGCTTGCCGCTCGACACTTGCGACGCCGATTGCCAGGGCGGCATGGGCTACATGATCCAGCGGCTGGCTTGCGAGTTGTTCCGCCGCGAGGGAATCAAGCGCGAAGCGGCTACGCTGATCACCCAGGTGCTCGTGGATCGCGACGACCCGGACTTCCAGCATCCCAGTAAACCGATCGGGTCTTTCTATGACGCGAACGAGCTCGCTGGCATCCGCAGCGACAGACCAGACTGGATCATGCGCGAAGTCTCGCCAGGGAGCTACCGTCGCGTCGTGCCTTCGCCTCCCCCGCTGCGAATTCTAGAGGCCGAAGCGATCTCGTCGCTGCTCGATGCCGGCGTCGTCGTCATCGCCTGCGGAGGCGGGGGCATTCCGGTGGCCTGGGAAGACGATCGTTTGGTGGGCGTGGAAGCCGTTGTCGACAAGGACCTCGCTTCGAGCATGCTGGCGACGCACGTGCGCGCCCGCAAGCTCATCATTGTCACTTCGGTTGACCGCGTAGCGCTCGACTATGGCCGGCCCATCCAGCAGTGGCTCGACACCATCACCATGGACCAGGCGCGCCAGTATTTGGCCGCAGGCCAATTCCCACCAGGGTCGATGGGGCCGAAAATTCAGGCCGCAATCGACTTCCTCGAACACGGAGGCGAGGAGTGCATAATCACTTCCGTAGAGAGCGTCGCGGGTGCGCTAATCGGCAATGGTGGCACCCACATCGTCGCCCCCTGGCGCAGGACTTCACTGGATTTTGCGGAAGTTGGCGGAGACGCGAGACGATGCTGACGAAGACATGAATCCTTACGCCCTTTTCAATCCCGACACGGTGATCGACAAGGGCGTTTTCGTCGATCCAGTGCAGTTCCCCGAGGGGATCGAATCCACGAACCTTGAAATCTGCATCTAAGCTCAAGGGATGTTAGTCTACACCTCTCTCAAATACGCGACTACCCAAATTTCGAGGTCTGGCGAGATCTCTCGGGACCCGGAGGCCCTCAGCACAGCCGGTCAGCCACCCCGGTCAAGAGATCGGCGATACGTTTTCCAGATCGGCCCAGAACGCAACTTTTTGCCGGCGGTATTCGTCCATCAAGTACCATGCTTGTGCAGGGAAGGGTAAGTTGTGAAATTTGCGTTACGGCATCTCAATTCCGCCCTGCAACCAGACGCAATGCAAACCATTAAGCGGGTTTTCCGTGATTGGGCGCACCGCATGCCGGGACGATGAATGGTAGCTTCTACATGCCATTTTGCGTATGAGAAAATATTGCTGACAAACCGAATGTTCCAAACCTGACATTCGAGAAGAAGAAGACGATGGATGAACCTTTGTCTGTTTCGCATTCTGCCTCGGGGCTTGAGCCCGCCAACTCCGCACAAAAGCGCCGCCACCGCTGGATCTGGGTGATCATCCTGCTCCTGTTCGGACTCCTGTTTTTCTGGGTGTACAAGCAGCATAGCGCCAGCACGGCAGCACCTGCCGGTGGCAGCAACCGCCGTGGAGCAATGGCCGGTCCCGTGCCTGTCACCGTGGCCACTGCCACGCAGGGCAGCATCGGCGTCTATCTAAATGCAATCGGCACCGTCACGCCTTTGTATACCGATACGATCACGTCGCAGGTAACGGGCGTGATCACCGCGGTGCATTACCGCGAGGGCCAGGTGGTTCACAAGGGCGATCCGCTCATCGACATTGATTCCCGGACCTATGAGGCGCAGCTCGCACAGGCGGAGGGCATGTTGGAACGCGATCAAAGCCTGCTCGCCGAGGCGCAGATGGACCAGAAGCGCTATCAGGATGCGTGGGCCAAGAATGCCATCCCCCGGCAAACGCTCGAGGACCAGGAAAAGGTTGTGTTGCAGGACCAGGGAACCGTGAAGAACGACGAAGGTACGGTTCAGTACGACAAGGTTGAGGTGGCTTTCTGCCACATCACTGCACCGATTGACGGACGCGTCGGACTTCGCCTGGCTGACCCAGGAAACCTGGTTACCGCCAACTCGAGTACAGCTCTCGTGGTTGTCACGCAAATTCAGCCGGTCACCGTGATCTTCACGCTGGCCGAAGATAGCCTGTCGCAAGTTCTGGATCAGATGCGAGGCGGCAAGACGCTTTCTGTTGAAGCCTTCGACCGCACCAACACGAAGCTGATCGCGACAGGCAGGCTGATCGCCGTCAACAACCAGATCGACACTGTGACCGGTACCGTACAATTGCGCGCGCAATTCGACAACTCCAAAGGCCAGCTCTTCCCCAATGAATTCGTCAACACGCGCCTGCTGGTGAAGACTCTCGACAATCAGACTCTGGTTCCCTCTTCAGCCATCCAACACAACGGCGCCAAAGACTTCGTGTACCTCATTCAGGGACTCACCCCGAAGGCCGCGGGCAATTCCACCGGCAAGGCAAACAGTGGTCAGGGCAGCGGACACCAAGGAAGCGGTGGAAAGAGCGGAAACGGCGGCGGCAACGGCGCTAGCGGCGGAAGCGGCGCCAGCAACCAACCAGTTGGCAAGGCCGTTCAGACGACCGTAAAGTCGGGGATCTCCGATCAGGGCAACACGATCGTGATATCGGGCCTCAAGCCCGGCGATGTCGTCGCCAATAGCAGCTTTCAAAAGCTGATCGACGGCTCTCCGGTCACGCTATCCACAGTCACCATACCGTCCACTGACACCGATACCACCGAGGCAGCTCCATGAATCCGTCCGGCCCATTCATTCTGCGGCCAGTGGCAACGTCGCTGTTGATGGCCGCAATTTTGCTGGTGGGCATCGTCGCATTCACGCAGTTGCCGGTATCGGCGCTGCCGGAAGTGGATTATCCGACGATCCAGGTGCTCACCTTCTATCCCGG
>JBEKIE010000054.1:0-40811 GCA_050011915.1 Occallatibacter sp. | reverse complement strand
GTGGCCCGGCAGCGCCGGTTCTGCACCACAACGCCCTCCTGCTGGGCGATGCGGTCGATGGCCATGAATCCCGCGTTGTGCGGGGTCCACACATACTCGAGACCGGGATTGCCAAGCCCCACAATCAGGAAGGGGCCGCGCGGAGAACCGGTTTCGCTTGCATCCGCCAAGGCTTACTTCTTCGCCTCAGGCTTCTTCGCCGCTGCCGGCTCAGCCTCGCCCTTGCCCTTCTTCGCAACCTCAGGTTCGGCTGGCGCACCCGGTGCACCCGGTACTGCTGCAGCGGTTGCTGCCTCCGCTCCCTCCACCACTTCCGGCGTCGCAACCACTTCCTCGCGGATGTGGACGACGTGCGCCACGGTGGCATCTTCCGGGGTCAGATACTTGATCTTGTCGAAGTGCGGCAATCCGCTCACGCGCACCACCTGGTGCATGGCCAATTCGCTCACGTCTACGGCAATTTGGCTGGGTATGTCCGCAGGCAGGCACGCGATTTCCACCTCGCGCAGCACCTGGTCCAGAATGCCGCCCTCGGCCTTCACGCCGATCGGTATGCCCAGCAGCTTGACGCGCACGCGCACGCGCAAAACCTTGTCGAGGGCAATGCGCTTCAGATCGATGTGGATCAACTGGTCCTTGATCGGCTCGCGCTGCCAGTCGACGATCATGGCTTTGGCTGCGGGCTGGCCGGCAACTTCCACGTCAAAAATCGTGTTGTGGCCGCTCTCGGAATAGAGGATCTTCAAAATCTGCTTGGGATCCAATTCCACGGCAACCGCTTCGTGCCCGGAGCCATACAGCACTGCCGGAATCTTGCCCGCGACGCGTACACGGCGCGCGGCATTCTTATTGAACTTGCCCTTGCGGGGCGTTGCTATAACAACTTCTGGCATTTCTCGTATTCTCGTTTCTTCTTGAGATCGGGCACGGAAAAGCAGCTTCTAGCTTTTAGCCACTAGCTTCTAGCTGGCTCTTTCTGCTGCGAGCTGAACTGCTCCGCTCCCTTTGTGAAAAGCAGCTTTTCGCTGCTTGTTGCAGTCGTGCGGTGAATCAACTTATTCGCCGCTCTTCTCCTGATCACTTCGCCAAAACGCAAAGGTTAGTGTCCGAAATACACGAGCTAGCAGCTAGAAGCTAGTAGCTAGAAGCTGCTCTTACGAAAACAACGTACTAACACTCGTCTCCATGTGAATGCTCTCAATGGCTGCGCCCAGCAGGCCGGCGATTGAAAGCACCTTGATCTTGGGCAACTTCTTCGCCGGATCGTTTCCCGGCACGGTTAACTTTTGCGCCGCTTCCCGCAACGGAATGGTGTCAGTCACCACCAGTTGCTCCAGCCTCGAATTGGCGATGCGGTCGATGGCCGGGCCCGAAAGCACGGGGTGGCTGGCGCAGGCATACACCGCCGCCGCGCCATTGGCGTACAACGCATCGACAGTTTTCACCAGTGTGCCGGCGGTGTCGACAATGTCGTCGATGATCAGGCAGTGCTGGCCCTCCACGTCGCCCACCACGTGCATTACTTCGGCAACGTTAAGATCCGTGCGGCGCTTGTCCACAATGGCCAGGGGTGCACCCATCTTCTGCGCGAAAAATCGCGTCCGTTCCACGCCGCCTGCATCCGGCGAAACCACCGTCAGGTTGGGAAGATTCAACTCGCGGAAGTAGCTCACAAGCACCGGGCTGGCGAAGAGATGATCGACGGGAATGTCAAAGAATCCCTGAATCTGTGCGGCGTGCAAATCCACAAACAGGGCGCGGTTCGCGCCTGCGGTGGTCAGCAGGTCGGCGATCAGCTTGGCGCTGATGGCCACGCGCGGACGGTCCTTGCGGTCCTGGCGGGCGTACCCGTAGTAGGGAACCACTGCCGTGATGCGGGCCGCCGAGGCCCTCTTCAGCGCGTCAATCATAATAAGCAACTCGATCAGGTGCTGATCCACCGGATAGCAGGTAGGCTGCACCACGAACACATCCACGCCGCGCACGTTCTCGAGCAGTTGGAAGTAGACCTCGCCGTCGGCAAAACGCTGCAGTTTCACTTGCCCGACCGTCACGCCGATATGCCGCGCCACTTCCTCTGCCAAACGCGGATTCGCCGTCCCGGAAAACAACTTGAAGCGTTTGTCCTCGCTGAGTTTCGCGGGCTTTTTGCGCTCCGGCGCCGGCGCTTGCTTTTGGTCTTTGCCCCTGGAACCATCCCTCGACCCGTCCCCGGACCCTCCCTGGGGTGCGTCTTTGCCGCCTTCGGATTTCTCCGAGTTTGGTTTCCCGGGGCCTGGTTGGCCGGGGGTTGGTTGTCCCGGATTCTTGTCTTCCAAAGTCACCGTCGACGTTCTCGTTTCCATCTGAAGCACCTCCATGCTGGTTGGCTATGGCTGCGTTTCCTAACTGCAAGCTTCTAGCTTCTAGCTGCTAGCTTCTAGCTTTCTCCTGTCGGAACCGGCAAACGCTGGCTCACCGACTGAAAGGCTAGGAGCTAGAAGCTAATGGCTAGTAGCTGTCTTCTGGCTGGGCGACCAGGATTCGAACCTGGATAAATGCCTCCAAAGGGCATTGTCCTACCATTGAACGATCGCCCAGCACGA
The DNA here is from genome assembly GCA_050011915.1 of Occallatibacter sp. Taxonomy (GTDB): domain Bacteria; phylum Acidobacteriota; class Terriglobia; order Terriglobales; family Acidobacteriaceae; genus Telmatobacter. The sequence continues at coordinate 38,226 of JBEKIE010000054.1, read as the reverse complement.
CGGTCAGCCGAGGGTGAGTCTTACTTACCCAAAAGGCGACTGTCAAGATACCGCTACTAGCTTCTAGCCGCTAGCTACTAGCCCGTCCGCGTCGAACCCACGAACCTCGTTCCCGCAAGATGAAGCTAGAGGCTAGGAGCTAGCAGCTAGAAGCTGTCTTTCACCATCTGGTCCCAATACGCTCGGCGGGGCAGGGTGCGCGTAACCACCGTGTTCCGCACTTTCAGCGTTTGAGACTCTCGTTCGATCCGGTCTTGCGCCGCTTGCGCATCTCCGCGGGTTCGGTACAACCCGAAGAGCGCCGAACCGGACCCCGACAGCGCGGAATACAGGGCTGCCTCCGGTGTGCCGGTGGCCGCAAGAAGACGCTTGATCTCTGCAAGGGAGGGATGCTGGGGAAAGACTACTCGTTCAAAGTCATTCTCGATCCAGCTCGTAATCCCGGTGCGGACAAGCCCAGACCCGTGTATTGACTCTTGCGGTCCGGCCAGGTCTTCTCCCGCGGAGAAGACACCGGAGGAGCCGGCTCTACGTAGCCCCTCATGCTCATCCAAAAGGGCTGCCACGTAAGTGCGGCTCGACTCTTTTAGTCTATCGGCACTTGCCTCCGGGGTCAAACCTTCCTGGGCGCACAACGCGTCCCAGTCGCGAAAAGCCTGCGGCGTCGAAACGCCAACCTCGGGAACCACCACCACACACCATGTAGGCTCAATATCGGGCAGCGGAGAAACTTCCTGCCCTCGATCCTGCCCCAGCACCATTCCGCCAACAAGAAAAAGCGGCACATCGGAGCCCACCTTGGCGGCGATCTCCATCCATCGCCCCGCCCAGCCGGCATCCGCACGCCCTGATCCCTGACACCTGAAACCTGAAACCTGCTTTTCAAGTCCCACCAGCGCAGCAACCGCGTTCCCCGATCCCGCGCCCAGTCCGCCCTGCACCGGCAGCCGCTTTTCGATATGAATTTCTACCTCTGCCCTGACTCCAAGCTGCTCCAGGGCCAGGGAAACCATCTTCCACGCCGTATTGTGCTCGTCGGTGGGCACACGCTCATCATTGCAGCTCAGACGGAGGGTCGTGTGCTCCGAACGCACAGCGGTAACTGTAACAATGTCATGCATTTCCAGCGTCTGATAGGCAGTAACGAGGGCATGAAACCCATCCGCGCGAGGCGCGCCCAGATACAGCCCCAAATTGATCTTCGCGTGCGATCGGACCGCCGTCGGCATACCGATTCATTGTAGAGGGGTCAGGTGTGAGAGAAAGGCGAGAGGCGCAGATTCCGCAGCCAAGAAAGAGCCCCGCGCGCTCACGCAACGCAGCAGACAGGAGCCACGCAGGCCAAGCAGAAGATTCGCCCGGTCAGGCGTGGCTCACGGGGCATTTGTGGCGCCGGCGGCCTTGTCGGCTATGCGTCCTTGTAAAGGAAAGCTCCAGCAACCGTCCCCGCAACGACTTCCACCAGCGCTCCTGCCGTGGTGTAGAGCGTGAGGTGCTTGGAGAAGAGGCCCGAAACCAACATGAGGCTCGCATTCGGAAGCAAAACGCCGATGACCCACGCGGTAACGCCGGCGTAGATCGCTGTCTTCCAGCCGGCGCCGAAAAACGGCCGGAAGGTCACATAAATCAGGATCGATACGATTCCGAAAACGATTCCGATCAGATTGAACTCGATCATCTGGGTTGTTGAAAACTCAGATCGACCCAAAGCAAGCATCTCGTCGGACCAGTTCTGCGACAGCATCAAGCCATCCACCAGGAAACCCAGAATATCTCCGACGATACCCGCAACAATGCCACCGAGAATCAGGCGGCCCAGATTGATCTTTCTCATTACGCCTCCTCGCTCCTTTTTACGGGACGAGGGGAGTATAGCGTGCGCTTAAGCGCGGCGCAATAAAGAATTTCCGAGCGAATTCCCGCCGCTCGTGCGGTTCTTATTGATCTTCGCGCGCGGTCGAACGGCAGTCGGCATGCCGGATCATCGCGGTGGGATCAATGGTGCGTGGCGCCCATCATCCCTTCGCTCTGCCGTCCACGCAGGCGGAAGACATACACACCCGTCCCCCATCCGCCCGCAAGAGACGGTTGATTGGCAGCGCGCCGCGCCTGCCCAAATTCTGCGGCCGCGCGGCCCGGTCATCTTTCCGTTGCGCCAGAACCCCTTTGCCGAAGAAGAAGCCTCAAGCCTCTTTGTACAGCGCGGCTCCCGCAATCGTCCCCACGACAACTTCTACCAAACCTCCAAGCGTCGTGTAGAGCGTGAGGTGCTTCGAAAACAGGCCGGCAACGTACATGAAGGAGGCATTGGGCACGAGTGTCCCAAGAATCCAGACGATCACCCCAGCACGGATCGCCGTCTTCACTCCCGCGCCGAAGCGGGGCCGAATCGCCGCATAGAGCCAGATGGCGACGATCCCGCCGACGATTCCCAGGATATCGAACCCGAGCCACATGTGGGTCGAGAACGTGTGATGCCCAAGTAAACCCATGTCGTTCATCCAGCGCGGCGCCAGCCAGATGCCATCCACCGGGTAGTCCAGAATATCTGCGACAATCCCGGCAACAATGCCACCGAGAATCACACGGCCCATATTGATCTTGCCCATGACACCTCCTTGACAGGATTTTGGGGGACGACGGGAGTATACGCGCGCAATTCAGGGGGGCGCAATAAGGAATTTCCGGGCAAATTCCCGCCGCTCGCGCGGTTGCAAAGATCCATTTTCTTCTGAATCCGCATTGAACTTGACCGAAAACCTCAGAGAAACAGTGAACTCCGGCGTTACACTGTGCGTATCAATCCGGGAACCATTGTGGGGGCTTCTATGCACTTCCTCGTCTTCTTCGGCGTCCTCTATTTTCTCCCCGCCATCATTGCCGCCGTGCGGCACACGCACAACGCCACGGGAATCCTGCTGTTGAACATCTTTCTTGGCTGGACCTTGGTGGGCTGGTTCGTTGCCCTTCTTATGGCGTTCTTCTCCATGCCCAGTTACGCCTATTACTATCATCGCGGATGGTAAAAAGAGGGCCTGAACCAGCATCGCCGGAACCGGAACCCGAACCCGTCAATCTGCGCGCCACGGGGCCGCGCTGGGCGCTGCGCGACTGGATTGCGGCCGTGGCGCTCTTTGCTGCTACTGCCGGCGTCGTGCTGTGGCAGAACGCGCATGTCGCCGTCCTCTTCGATCTCAGCTACATCCTCAACACCGCGGAGCGCATCGCCCTCGGCCAGATGCCCTACCGCGACTTTCCCTTGGCGCACGCGCCACTCACTTTTCTCCTCCAGGCCGCGATCGTTCGCATCACGGGCCGCGTCTTCTTTCACCACGTTCTCTATGTTGCGATCACCGGCGGGCTGGGCACCGTGCTGGCGTGGAGGATCGCGCTCGCCCTCCTGCGCGGGCGCGTAGCTGTCGCGTGGTCTGCAGCTCTGCTCCTCGCTGCGCCACTCATTTTCCTGGGCATCTACTGCATCGTGCCCACCCCTGAGTACGACTGCGACTGCGGCTTCTGGCTGCTGATTGCGCTTTGGTTCTTGTTACGAGTAGAGCCTGCAGCCTATCCAAACACGATGCGTATCGAAAGAGAGCGCCGTCATCCTGAGCCATCGGAAACTGAATGTCCTCCTGAGTCATCGGAAACTGAACGTCATCCTGAGCAATTGAACATCGGGTTTCATCCCGAGCAATTGAACATCGGGTGTCATCCTGAGCGACCGGAGCGAGCCGGAACGGCGAAGCGCAGGGAGTCGAAGGACCTGCGGTTGCTTTTCGGGCGGTTGGCGCATCCTCATTTGTCCGCAGGTGGATTCGCAGCCGGAGCCGCACTCGTTGTGCCGCTTTTCTTTAAGCAGAACATGGGCCTGCCGTTCCTGGCTACCACGCTCGCAGCGCTCCTGTTGCTCCTCCTGCTCAATGGGTTGCGGCGCGGGCAAACAAGCCTGAACGAGGCCGAAGTCCGCCGGCTGCTCTCCGTGCTCGCCGGCGCGTGCACCACTCTGTTGGCCGCGCTGCTGGCGCTCCACTGCACCGCCGGCCTCGGCAACTACATGCACTGGACCATCCAATACGCCGGTCAGCGCCGCCTGCCTGCGCTCAACCTCATGCTCGGCGTCTATCGCGATCCCACGCTCGCGTGGACGCTGCCCTGCGTAGCCCTCGCCTTGGTGCTTCTGTGGGTGGGACCCAAATCCCGCTGGCCGCGCATCGCCGCCTTCGCCCTGCTTGCCGCGCCGTTTCTCTTCACGCTCGCCTCACTGCTGCTTTATGACGACGCCGACGAACGCGGCGACAGTTTGCTGGCGCTTTGGCCGCTGTTGCTCCTGCTCGCCGCCGCTTTGGCTCTCGCGAATCTCTACGACTTGCGGCGCAGCCTAACCCTCCGCGCCTTCCTGCCCCTGGTGCTGCTTGCCGCCATTCACGGCACGTTTCTGTCGCAACAGCTTTGGGGTTCCACCTACGGCATTTGGCCGCTGCTCCTTCTGCTCCTCGCTGAGCTGCTGGCATTTCTTGGCCCTTTCATCGCGCGCGCCAACGCAAATCGCTGGTTCACCCCCGCGCTCGCCGCAGTCATCTCCATCACACTGCTGGTTTGCGGAGGCTTCTACGCCGCCAGCGAGGAGCGGCTCTCCTACGCGAACCTTCCCGACGGTCCTGCGGAGCACTCCGCGTTTCCCGCGCTGGCGGGTCTCTCCACGCCAGGACCGTATCTGCCGGAAATCGACGAATTGTTGCGCTACGCTGCGGCCAACATTCCCTTCGACGACGGAATCGTGCTTGTTCCCGGCGAAGAACCGTTTTATTTCGCCACCGGCCGCAGTCCGCGCTTCCCCGTCCCGTTTTTCGATCCCACCATCGACCCGTACTCGCCGCACGACATTGCCGATCTCATTCGCACGCGCAACATTCGCTGGCTGATCGTGAAGACCGATGTGCAAACCAAAGAAGATCCCACGCCCGATCGCGCGGAGCTGATGCAGCTTCTCATGCAGGAGTTCACGCCGGCAACGCACCTGCACGGGTACGATGTGTACCGGCGCTAGCGTTGAACCGCAGCTGACCTACACTTTTCTCTTTGCTTTTCCCGATCGCTTCAACTGCTCCCAGTCCTTCACCGTCTGGTCGGCGTAAGCCACGCCAAAGCTGGCCACCGCTTCAGCAAAGGCCGTGCCGGTGCCAATGTAGCCGGCAATCACCTGTGGATCGCCGGAGCGGCCGTGGCCGCGGGCCAGCAGTTCGCCGCACACCTCGGCGTAGGCCTTCAGGTTCGCGCCCGCCAGGTCTTCAATCGCAATGCTTCCCTTGTGATCGTTCAGTTGGCGCACCAGATACTGCCGCCCGCCGATGTGCGTCCAGCCCAGAAACGGATCGGTCTGGATTTGCATGGCGCGTTGTCCTTCGGCCGTGCGCTGCCCGTTGTGCGTTGGCGAGTGCGCCTCGGGAAGATATTGCGCGTAGGCCGACGCAGCCTCTTCCTTGATTTGCAAAAACAGCGGATCACCGGGACCGTTGCCCTCGAGGTAGATGCAGTAGTCGCGCAGACCCACCGATCCGGTTCCCACCACCTTGAAGGCTACAGCCAGCGGACGGTAAAACGAGAGCAGGTGCTGCCGCTCCGGCAGCAGCATCTCGCGGTAGGGACCGAGTGAAGCCAGCACGGCTGCCGCGCGTGCGCCTTTTACGCGCGTCAGTGTGGGCTTCAGTTCCTTGAAGCGCCGAAAAGCTCCGGCCCGCAATGAAGCCGGCTCCATCAGCCGCTCCAGCGTGTGCTGCGGCGTGGCGCGTTCGGCCTTGGCCAGCGCCACTTGCACCGGCCCTGCCAGCCCCAGGCGATGCACCTGGAAGCGCGCGATCTCAAGCAGCGGCATGCGCGCAAAAGCGCGCATCTGCGCGGCATAGCGCTCAATGCACGCCACGGCGGCCCGGCGCGCCGAACCGTCTTTATGCCCCGCCGCGCGCCCTGCCAGCACCAGCGATGCGGTCATGCGCTTCAGATCCCACTCGAAGGGGCCGCGAATGCTCTCATCGAAATCGTTGATGTCGAAGACCAGCCGGCCATCGGGCGCAGCATAAGCGCCCAGGTTGCGTACATGCGCGTCGCCGCAGAGTTGGCTCACTAGTCCGGTGGACGGCTGTTGCGCCAGGTCCGCCGCCATCACCGGCGCCGCGCCACGAAAATAGCCGAAGGGCGACTCCGCCATCAGCTGATACTTCAAGGTAATCAGCGCAGGCACGCGGCCATGCATCGATCGCTCCACAAGGTCGAGCGCAGGAACGGGCCGCGGTTTAAGCTCGCACGTTTCGTGCTCGTGGCGTCTTACTTGCTTGCGCCGCGCCTGGCCCAGTGCGCGGCGTTCTTCCGGTGTCATCCAGTGCATAATGCGGAACATACACCGTCCACTTCCACAGCGCAATACGACCCGTAGCTTGATTTACACTTTTCTTCAAGCCCCTGCCTGTTTTCGTCACGTCCTCGAAACTCTCATCCGGGCTGCTCTTCAGATTTTCCGCTTCAGGAGGAACTCTCTTTGACGCGCGCCGCCGCTCTCTTGTCTGCCGTCTTCGTTGCCCTTTCTCTCGCTTCTTACCCCGCCGCACAGGCGCAGCAGAAGCAGCTTACCGTTGAGGCGATTTTCGCGCATGGTCCTCTGGTCCCCAAGCCGCCAAGGGAGCTCGATTGGTCTCCTGACGGCAAGCACCTGACCTATCTCGATGGCGGCGAGTTGATGGATGTGGATCCCGTTACCGGCAAAGTCCACGTGATGGTGAGCGCGGCCAAGATGGCTTCGCTCGAGAGCAGCGAAGGTTCCGAGCGGGACCGCGATCATCGCGCGCGCTACAAGATGGCCAGCTACCTGTGGGCGCCCGACTCCGCACACCTCCTTTTCGACGCGGAAGGCCGCCTGTGGCTTTACGATCTTCGCAATGGCACGGGGGTGCAGATTGGCTTTACAGGAGCTGCTTCCGGCGACGATCCCAAGTTCTCGCCCGACGGCAACGCCATCTCGTACATTCGCGATCACGGGCTCTCGGTCATCCGCCTTCACGACCGCGGCACGCCCGCTGTCGCGGTGGCGCCCGTTCCTAGTTCCGCGGCCGGCAAAGCGGAATCGGGGCAATTGATTATGAACGGCGAGCTGGATTGGGTCTACGAAGAAGAACTCGACGTGCGCAGCAACTACTTCTGGTCGCCGGACTCGAAGAACCTCGCCTATCTGCAGATGAATGAATCCGCCGTGCCTCAGTACCCGCTCACCGACTGGATTCCCACCCATGTGCTGGTGGATTGGCAACGCTATCCTCAGCCCGGTGACGCCAACCCCGAAGTACGCGTGGGCGTGGTGAGCGCCAAGGGCGGCAAAACCACGTGGATGAACATTCCCGCTAAAGCCGGCGACTATATCCCACGCTTTGGCTGGGTCAATCCCAACACCCTGTGGATCGAAACTGTCAGCCGCGATCACAAGCACCGCACTCTGTTCTTTGCCGGCGCCGAATCCGGTGACGCGCGAAAAATGCTTGAGATCGGCGATGAGAAATTCCTCGACGAGGACTACGACGTAGCCGTGGGCGACGGAACCATTGTTCTCACCAGTTGGAGCGACGGGCACACCCACCTCTATCTCTACAGCTACAACCCGGCGGCTCCGCTTGCCACCGACGCCAAGCTGGAAAAGCAGCTCACCCAGGGCGATTTCGAGGTGGGCGACGTGTACAGCGTCGACCCCGCGCGCAAGGTTGTTACCTACGCGTCGAACGAAGGCAATCCGCTGGAGCAGCAGATCTGGGAGGTCAACTTCAACGGCGAGCGCAGGCAGTTGAGTGCCGGCGCCGGGTTTCACGACGCCGCCTTCGCGTCCGACGGCCATACTTTTACTGACAAGTACTCCACGCGCACCACGACGCCGGTGATTCGGTTGTGCCATGTAGAAGCGGGTCCGGCTTCGGCCCAGAATTGCCGCGTGTTTTGGCAAACGCACGCGCTCGATGCCTACACCGTAAAGGCGCCGGAGCCACTTGAGGTCAAAGCGCACGATGGAACCACACTCTACGCCACGCTGTTGATGCCTTCCGGCTCCACCAATCCCGCCACCGTTCCCCTCATCGTGAATCCCTACGGCGGACCCCACGCACAGGAGGTCATGAACCAGTGGAAGGACAATCTGCTCTTCGACAATGTCCTCGCGCAGCACGGATTCGCCGTGCTCCGTGCCGATAATCGCGGCATGGGCTTCCGCAGCCGCGCCTTCGCGCAGGCGGCCTACCGCAACTTCGGTCCCGTGCAGCTTGAAGATCAGTTGACCGTGGTGGATGCGGCGCTCGGTAAGTATCCGCAACTCGATCCCCGGCGCCTGGGCTGGTGGGGCTGGAGTTGGGGCGGCACGTTCACGCTCTACGCGATGACCCATTCCGATCGCTTCCGCGCCGGTGTCGCCGTGGCGCCCGTGACCGACTGGCGCAACTACGACTCCATTTACACTGAGCGCTACCTCGGCTTGCCCGCGGAAAATGCGGACAACTACCGCGACTTCTCCGTGGTCAACTCCGCAGCGCAATTGAAAGGGCGGCTGCTGATCGCGCACGGAACCGGCGACGACAATGTGCACATGGAAAACACGGTGCAGTTTGTGCAGAAGCTCATTGAGGCCGGGACCCCGTACGACCTGCAGATCTATCCGCGCAAGACGCACTCCATCGAAGGAGCGGATGTGCGCACAAGTCTCTACAGCCGGATTCTGGCGCAATTTGAGATGTTTTTGAAGCCGGAGCCACCGGCTGCTGGCGGCAACTAGGTCTGCTCACGCTACTGGGTTCAGACCCTCGCCGCTCTTAGAGCTCGTGGCGATGGAAGAGGTCGTCCTTGTCGCGGCTGCCGCACTTGGTGCACTCAAGACAGCACACCAGCAGCACCGCGACGCCCACCGTCACCAGCACGGTGAGAACGATTTCATTCTCGGTGAGCCATTGCGTTACATGATGCATCTTTGGTTACCGCTCCCGGAGTCACCGGGCCCTTTGTGGAGTTGAGCTGCTTGATGCTGGTTTCGGCTGATGGTTTAGACGACATTTCCTTCATTAAAGGTTGTCTCGCGTCAGCATTTAGTGCTCCATTGACCGGAACGGCGGATTTCCGTTGCATAAAAGAGAATAAAAGGCGAAAATAGTGCGCAGATGGCCACCTCGCCCAACTCGGACTTCTCGCCCGCTCCCGAGGAGTGGCCTGAAGAGCTTGTGAACCTGGGCCGTAGTTCGGAGAGTTCCGGGCAAGAGGCCGCGGAAACTTCAGAACCCGTCGCCGCTCAGGATTCGTCGCTCAACTGGCTCTTCGTCGATCTCAACTCCTACTTCGCCTCGTGCGAGCAGGAGGCGCGGCCCGAGTTGCGCGGCCGCCCGGTGGGCGTGGTGCCCATGATGGCCGACACCACGTGTTGCATCGCGGCTAGTTACGAAGCCAAGGCTTTCGGCGTGCGCACCGGAACCATCGTCGCCGATGCGAAGCGGATGTGCCCCGACATCGTTCTCGTCGAAGCACGCCACGAGCTTTACACCGAACTCCATCACCGCATCGTCGAAGCCGTGGAAAGCTGCGTGCCCGTCACCGCCGTCTGCTCCATCGACGAGATGGCCTGCCGCCTCATCGGCCGCGAGCGTCCGCTCCTGGCCGCCATCGATCTCGGCATGCGTGTCAAAACCACCATCCGCGAGCGCGTCGGTCCCATGCTGCGCAGTTCCGTGGGTCTCGCGACCAACCGCTACCTCGCCAAAATTGCCAGCGACATGGAAAAACCCGACGGTCTTGTGGCCCTCCCCCTCGATCTCCTTCCTGAAGCGCTGCGCCAGCTCACCCTCCGCGATCTCCCCGGCATCGGCGCGCGCACGGAGAAGCGTCTGAACGAAAAAGGCCTCCACACCATGGACCAGTTGCTGGCGCTCGACTGCGAGCAGACCGGCGAGATCTGGGGATCGGTGTGGGGCCAGCGGCTGTGGCACTGGTTGCGCGGCGAAGACTTCGAAATGGGCGAGCTCGAACATCAAAAGTCCATCAGCCACTCGCACGTGCTCGCTCCGGAGATGCGCACTCGCGAAAAAGCCTGGGCCGTGGCGCACAAGTTGCTCCACAAAGCCGCCATGCGCCTGCGCTCGCAAGGCCTCTGGGCCTCGAACATCGGCCTTGCCATTGGATTTGCCGTGCCGCGCTCGGAGAACACGCCCGTTTCGCGCTTCGGCGTTCCGGCGCGCGGCTGGCGCAGCGAGATCAAGCTCCACGAGTGCCAGGACAATCAGACGCTCATCGCCGCACTCCGCCGCCTCTGGGATTCGCAACCCTCCGGCGCGCAGTACCAGCACCCGTATTTCGTCGGCGTACAGTTGAACAATCTCATCCCCGACCGCCTGCACACGCTGGCGCTCTTCGACGGCCTTGAAGAAGAGCAGAGCCGCACGCGCCTGCTCGCCACAATGGACCAGATCAACGACAAATACGGCATGAGCACGCTGGCGCCTGCCGCCATGCTCACCGCGTACAAGGCCGCACCCACGCGCATCGCATTCCACAGCATTCCGGATTTGTTTTAGGACACCGAACTGCTAATCCGAAAGTTGGATCTGCCGATAGTTGACAACGGGCGTATACTAAATACGAGCGACTGGTGCGCCGGATGGTACCTGTTAGCCGGGCGAGCCGCTCATTTCCATTGAAGGGCCGCCTACGGGTGGCCCTTCTACTTTCTGGCTGGCCTGTTTCGATCACCTCTTGGCACAACTGAGAAAAGCTCCGGTCGAGGATGCCGACTCATGCATTCGAAAACGGCCCTGTCATGCACCAGATTCCCGTATCGATCAGTTCGCTCGTTTGGGTTTTCAATTGCCTGCATCGGCAGGTTTCCAATCAAAACTGAGGCAGGATCCATCGCACTAGCGATCTGATCAAGCACATCCTCGATCGCATACCCATCGCGTACGCAGCGGCTTTGATAAATGTGGCTGCCGAAGAAAAGTACCTCAGCTACCACCGAAGGCAAATCGGGATTCCTCGCCTGGCGGTGCCGGTTGATGCTCTCCAGTTGCACCTCTGTCAATCTTCCGATTGCGACGGGCCTGACCTTACACCCTCTTGAGATCTGTTCGAGGTTTTCCCGAATGAGTTCAACCGCGTGCGGATAGAGGGGCATTCCAACAGCTTAATCGTTCCCGGCGACCGCCACCCCATCGCCTCATGACTCAATTTTGGGGAATTTCTATTCGAGTTTCAGTGCGTCAGGGCCTTCGGATTCAGCTTTCCAATCCGTCCATGCGGACCGACGACAAACGGCAGCGACAGCGCATTCCAATCGCGGTCGGCGTCAGCCGCTTCATGCATCGCCGGGTCGGGATGCAGCGCGCGCCAATTCTTCCCATCGTCCGTCGAAATGTCCGTCCCATTCGGGCCCACCGTGATCCAGGTCTTGGACGCGGCGTCATACGCCACGGCAGAGCGGTAGCCGTTCGGTGGCGTTTGTGAAGCACGCCACGTCTTGCCGCCGTCTCGCGTGTAGCTCGCAGTACCGTAGCGATCGTTCGGCTTAAGAAAATTCCCTCCTACGACCACCCATCCGTAATCATCTCGGACGCTGATCGAGAAAGCTCCCGAGGATGAAGACACGCCCTGTGAGAACACCCGGAAAGACTTAAAGCTTTCATCGTCTTGCATCAGAAAGGTGCGCACCTCTTTTGCACCACCAGTGACAAAGCCGATTGCAAAGGCCTCCTCGACAAGAAGAGATGAGTTGCTCGCGGCAAACGCGGATTCATTGGCGAGAGCCTCGAGACCGCGGACATTTGACTTCGTCCAAGTTGCCCCTTTGTCCGAGGTCTCCCAAAATGAGAAGCGTCCGTTCACCGGGTCGCCGAGAACAAACCCGTCACTGTCGTAACGGTTGAGCATCAAAGCATCCCAAAACCCATCCGCATCCGGATTCATGAACACCAGCTTCCACGTGTGGCACCCATCCGTCGTCTTATACAGCCGCGACAGATCGCCCTTCCCGCTCGACATCACAATCGCCGCGTTCGCATCGAACGCCTGCACCCCGCGAAAGTCCAGATGCTCCGCGCCCGGCGGAACCGCGCACGCCTGCCAAAGATACCCGCCGTCTTCCGTGCGCAGCACCGTGCCGTTGGTGCCTGAGGCCCACGCCACGCCTCCGCCCACGTTGTCGACGCCGCGCAAATCGGCCGTCGTGCCTGAGCTCTCGATCTCCCACTGCGCATGCGCCGCGCCACACGCCGCCAAAACCACCGCAAGCAGCCAGATCTTCATACCGAACAGTGTAGGCCCAAAAGCAGCGGTCAGGTGTCAGGTTTCAGGGGTCGGGATCGGGACGGCGCGCCGCTACGGCGTCCTTGTCATCAACTCCACAAACAGCTTCTGGAAGCGCGGCAAATCCAGATCGAGCTGCGCGTGAACCTGCCGCACACCGCTCGTGGGCTTCAGATTCTCCGGCCATGTCAGCGTATCGCCGTAGCTGGGACCGTGGCTCAGGTCCACATCCATGTAAACCGTCTGCTCCTTCGTGATGATCGCGGGATCGACCCACGCGCACGCCTCCAGCTCGTCCCACATGTAGTAGCGCTGCTGGCTCCATGCGGCGATGTACTTGGCCGCCGGCGCCTGCGACTTCGCGATGTCATCGAGCATGGCCTGCGTGAACGGCGCTTTGACAGAAATATCCACGGTGGTCGCGTCGATGCGCGGCCAATCGGCGCGCAACACAATGTGCGTCGCCTCAGGATCGAACCAGAAGTTGAACTCGTGACGCGGATCGGTGGCGAACTCGGGATCGGAAGTCTCGGGCCGGATGCTTGCGCCCATCACGACAATGCCCTTGGTCAGCGGCGCGAACTCCGGATCGAGCGCGACGGCCAGCGCAATGTTGGTCAGCGGCCCCGCGGCGTAGATCGTCACCTGATGCGGATGCGCGTGCACCTGGCGGATGAGGAAATGCGCAGCGTCTTCGTCGATCGGCTTGGTCGTGGGCATGCCCTCGGGCATCGGCGGAATCTCGTACGGTCCGTGCGATTCAAGATGTGCCGGCGGGGCGCCGGTTCCGGTATCCGTCAAATTGGTAACACCGCGGCCCCACGCGCCCAGCCACGTCACTTTTCCATCGAGCGCGGCCTCGAGCTGCGTCTCTTCTTGCGTTCTAATGAGCGGAAACACCGCGCCACGCGCCACGGGAACATCCGTGTGCCCGGTCAGCTCCAGCATGCGCAGGGTGTGCAGCGTCTCTTCGTCGCGCCACGCGTCGCCGGTCACGATGGTGATGCCCAGCACCTGCACGTCCGGCGCCTGCAACAACGCCAGCATGGCCATCTGGTCCGAACCGCCGGGGCCTGAGCCATCCTGGTCGATCAGCACCAGGCGCTTTTGCGCCGGCAACAGCGCAGCGCATCCCGCCAGAAACAGAATCGCAACTTGTCTTTTCATAGATGGGTATTGTGGCATAGCAGCTCGCCTCGTTGCTTGGCGCCTGTTACTGACCACTGATCACTGGCAACTGACCACTGTTCTACCTGCGCCCAAACCCTCGCGGCTTGAAGCCTGGCCGAGACGGCGGCCTGCTTTGCGGCCTGATCTGCGGGGCCACCGGCATGTCGGTTTTGCCCTCGGGAAAGATCACCAGAAAGCGGTTCGGTCCTTCGCCCACGCTGGCCGTTTCCACGCCCTGGAGCCCCTTGCAGGCCATATGCATCATGCGCCGCTCATGGCTGTTCATGGGAGGAAAACTGTAGGGCAATCCCGACTGCCGCACCTTCTCCGCGGCGGTCTCCGCGGCCAGTTGCAGCTCCTGCGCGCGCAGGGCCTTGAAGTTCGCGGCGTCAAAGCTCACCAGGTGGTGCTCATGATGGTCCAGCCGCATCATCTGCGCCGCCAGGGTTTCCAGAGCCCTCAGCAGTTCGCCGTTGTGCTGGATCACCAGCGGCACATCCGGGCCGGCCAGCTCCACATTGATGATCGTGCGCGCCTCGCCTTGCGCATTGGGCTCGCCTTCACCCGCAGAGATGCGGTACTTCAGGCGCAATCCGCCCAGCTTGTTCAGGGAGTTCAAAAATTCGGCAATTTTCTGTGCGGCCTGCTTCAGGTCTTCAATAGGCATAACAAACAAGTATCGCAGAGAGGGGGCGGTCGCGGGGAGCCGCAGTTGGAAAGAAAATCATTCAGTAGAGTGAACGAAATGCTCATCGGCGCAGAAAGCAGATTCGGTCTGTCCAGTCCCGGCGAGAGGCCTCCCGGGCCAGCGCGGCAAGGGCGCGGATCAGGCCGCCAATATCGGAAGGTGAGATCGTCTTTTCATCGACAAAAATGACGCCTCCATGGTGCAGTCCGGCCTCAGCCCAGGTCTTGAGCAGTGGCGGAATCGTCCGCCGGTCGTACGTTACCAAAGTCCAGCCGCGAGTCGCCGCGTGACGCAAACAGGCGGCATCGTCCCGGCCAAGAAGCCCGCCGTTTTCCCATGCCACAAGGCCGCAAACTGAAATCGACGGTCTCAGCCGCCGCAGACCGGTTGCCACCGCCGGCGAAATATGCTCGTCGAGCAAAAGTTTCAGCATCCTAGGGTCTGCGCAGGCTTTTGGGGCGCCGGGCAACAAATTCCTCGGCCTGGGGCAGCATGCGCTTCAAAGCCTTCGCGTCCACAGCATCGTTTTCGGCCAATGCCTCGCCAATCTCGCCGGAAAATGCCTCGGCGTAGTGCATCGCGGCACGCACCTTTGCCTCGGGCCAGCCCAGGTGCCGGGCCACTGCAGCTGTGTCGCGCTTGTACGCACGCAGCAGCATAACCACTTCCCACACCGCAAGCGTGCTGCCCTGCACATAAGCCTGACGGCCCGCCGGGGAATCGCGGAAATCGATGAAGGCAAACTCCGCGCGGCGCAAACCCTCCTCGACCAGGCGCGCACTGGCGTCGCTGGCCGTCCAGCCATGGCGGCTGGCCATGCGCTTCAGGCGCCGTCCGCTCTCCGCCGGCAGGCGCATGCTCACAACAATGGATTGGGATGCGCTCATAGCTTTGCTTACAGTGTAACTTCTGTCAGCATTGTATCAGATTTGCAGAATGGCCGGCTTCACCTGCGTCCTGAGCGCCTTGTGCGACGCTTCAAGCGCCAGAATGCTACCTTGAATCTGAACCCTTCCGGCGATGCGCGGTCATTCGCATCGCAGAAAGACTCTCGTCTCTCGCATGCGCCGTCTTCTCTTCATTTTGTCGCTGGTTTTGCCATTCCTTGGCGCAGTTTCGGCCCACGCGCAGGGAGGGCCCCCGTTCATCACCGACGATCCCGCACCGCCAGGAAACCATCATTGGGAGATCAACTTCGGCTGGATCGCCAACCACAATCCCGGCCAGTCCTACTACGAGATTCCCGACGTCGACATGAACTACGGCTGGGGCAACCGCATCCAGCTCAAATGGGAGCAGCCCCTGGCCGCCGGCACCAACGCCAACAACTCCACCGGCGTGGGCCTGGGCGAGTCGCTGCTGGGCGTCAAGTTTCGCGCTTACCAGCACTACATCCCCGGCAAAGAGAAGACCGACGATAACGTCAACTTCTCCATCGGAACCTATCCGCAGGTCTCGCTCAACACGCCTGCCGGTTCGGCGCAACGCGGCATTGTCGAGCCCGGCCCGCAATACTATCTGCCTATGGAAGTCACCACGCAGTTGGGCTGGTTGGCGCTCGACGGCGAGGTAGGCCGCTGGATTGGCAACGCGAACGCGCCCGATCAGTGGGGACGAGGCCTGATCGCGGGCCATGCATTCAGCGACCGGCTCGAGCTCTACACCGAACTCTACGACCTGCAAGCCATCAATCGCATCGGCGATCAACCCAGGCAGCGCTCGCTCACGCTCGATCTCGGCGGGCGTCAGTCTCTCGACCGCGCCAACCATTTCCGCCTGCTCTTCATGGGTGGCCGTTCCATCCAGACCGTCACCCGCGCCAACGGCGAGCCCAATTGGATTGCCTACATCGGCATTCAACTTCTGCTCGGACCCAAGGACGACGCACAGTAGGCGTTCGCAGCAGCAAATTCGTCCGATCTCCCACGCTTCATCGCGGGGAATGCTTACTCCGCTCGCCCCAGGCACACCGCAAACCACCCGCGCGCATCCGTCCACGTTGCCTCGGCGCGGAATCCCGCCCCGGCCAGCAGCGCTTCTGCCTGTCCCGGCCTGTATTTGTAGCTGTTTTCGGTGTGGATGCTCTCGCCCGCGGCAAATTCTACCTTCAGATCGAGTGCGCCCACGCGCACGCGTTGCGCGTCAAGGCTTCTAAGGTGCATCTCAATCCGCGATTCCACTTCATTCCACACCGCGCAATGGGCAAAAGTCTCCTCCTCGAACTCCGCATCGAGCTCCCGGTTCAGCCGCACTAATAAATTCCTATTGAATGCCGCGGTCACGCCAGCCGCATCGTCATAGGCCGCCAGAAGGATGGAATCCTCTTTGACCAGGTCCACTCCCAGCAGAAAGCAGTCGCCCGTCCTGAGTCCCGCGCGCACGCGCCGCAACAGTCGCTCCGCCTGATGCGGCTCAAAGTTGCCGATGCTCGATCCGATGTACACGACCATCCGGCGCTCCCGGCAATCTACCGGCCCAAGATGCAATCGGCCGTCGTCGCCGTGCGTGTAATCCATCACGCGTGGCAACACGGTTACGCCTGCAATCTCGCGCTCGATTCGCTCCCTCGCCCCTTCGAGCGCGCTCGCCGAAACATCCACCGGCTCGTACTGCACAGCTCCCTGCAGTTCCGTTGCGGCTTTCAGCAGCAGGCGCGTTTTATCGGCCGATCCCGCGCCCAGCTCGACAATGCGCAGGCGGGCGCGCTGGCGCTCTTCGCCCGCGGCGTGCGCAATCATCGCGGCCGCGTGCGCCGCCAGAATGCCGCGCTCTGTGCGCGTCAAATAGTACTCGGGCAAATCCGTGATCGCGTCGAACAGGCGCGAACCGGCCTCGTCATAAAACAGCCACGCAGGCAACCGCTTGGGCCGCGACGTGAGCCCTTCGCGCACCACTGCGCCTACGCGCTTGTCGAGTTGTTGGGCTACGGCAGGGGAAGCTGCTGCGCTCATGTTTCTCGGTTAGATGCAGAGATCCGAACTACGACGTCATTATTTCCCTTCCGGCTCCGACCGGCAAATGCTCCGTCACTTCGCCAGCCGGATTCCGGAAAATTGCCAGCGCGTCTCTGGCGCAAAGAAATTGCGGTAGGTCGCGCGAATGTGCCGCCTTGGCGTGACGCACGATCCGCCGCGCAACACCATTTGCCCGCTCATGAACTTTCCGTTGTATTCGCCGAGCGCACCATTCAGCGGTTTGAATCCCGGATAGCCCAGGTACGCGCTGCTCGTCCACACCCAGCAATCCCCGTACCACTTCGTGGGGTTCTCGTCTTGGACGAGTTCAGTGGCAGGAACAGGCATGAACTCCCCGGAATCCAGCAGATTTCCCTCTACCGGCTGGCCCTCCGCCGCGGCCTCCCACTCGAACTCCGTAGGCAGTCGCCGCCCGGCCCAACGCGCATAAGCGTCGGCCTCGTAAAAACTCACCTGGCTCACCGGCGTCGCCGCCAGCTCCTTCAGCGGACGCTCCCCGCGCAGAGTAAACACGCTCCACTCCCCTCCCTCGTCACTCCAGTAAAGCGGCGCGCGCCAGCCGTTGTGTTTCACCGCATCCCATCCCGCCGAAAGCCAGAACTCCGGCTTGCGATAGCCGCCATCGGCCATGAACTCCGCATATTCGCCGCACGTGACCAGCCGGTTGGCCAGCGCATACGGCTCCAGCCACACGCGGTGGCGCGGCATTTCATTATCAAAGCAGAATCCATCGCCCGCGTGACCCGCCTCGCGCAACCCACCCTCATACTGCACGAACCCAAGCGCTTCGGTTCCCGCTCCCTCGCTCCCTTGCTGCCTCGCTCCCTTGCCCCCTCGCTCTCCGTTTTCTTGCTCCCTCGCTCCCTTGCTCCCTTGCTCCCTGTATCTCGGTCTCAGCGGATTCGTGAAAAACGCATGCAAAATGTCCGTCAGCAGCAGCTCCTGGTGCTGCTCTTCGTGATTCACGCCCAGCTCGATGCGCCGCAGCGCTTCCTCTTCCGGCCCCTGTTCAAACAGCCGTTCCAGGCCCAAATCCACGTGCTCACGGTAGCGCAGAATCTCGTCCAGCCCCGGCCGCGAGAACGACGACCGTAGCCGCTTCTCGGGAAATGCGGAAAAGCTCTCGTAGTAGCTGTTGAAGAGCCACTCGAAATCGGCGTGGAAGACGCGGTAACCGGCCAAAAACTCTCGCAGCACGAACGACTCAAAAAACCACGTGGTGTGGGCCACATGCCATTTGGCCGGTGACGCTTCCGCGCACGACTGCACCATCATGTCCTCCGGCGTCAGCGGCTTACATAGCTCGAGAGTTTGCCGGCGAGCCGCGCGAAAGCGTTCGGAAACCGTGGACGTCAGGTTCTGGGTCGGGACCGGGGAAGTGGTTGCGGACACTCGGGCGCCTCCTCCTCTGCGCTAGAGTGTAGACCATTTCCGTCAGAATTCGCTGTTATTTCACCGCCTGTAAAGCGCCCGCCTTTGGAGCGCGGCAAACTCGCAACATATGCCATGCGTCACTGCAATTGCAGGGCATCTGCCTCAATCTACGCTTCGTTGGCAGGCCCCAATTGGAACTTCCTTCGGGCTCGTGGCAAAGTAGAAGCTAGAGGGCTTTCGTTCGCCCTGCTCAAGTGCTTTAATGTTCCTGTAATAGAGCACGATCGGTCGGGTGAATCGCCCCCTCTCCAGGGTCTGCTAACTCTGGTCCAACAGGAGGGATGATGCGCGGGCTCAGGACAAGTCGATGGATATTTTTCCTTCCCTTGCTCGCAATCTCTCTTGGCGTGTCCCGGTCTCAGCCCACTCAGGCGACTCCTCCAAACCCGGCTCCCTCGTCCGCAGCCCCTTCACTAGCGCCTCCCACACCGGAGCAACTCGGCGACTCGCTGGTCGGCCATCAGCGCTATCAGGCCGCCATTGCCGCCTACTCCAAAGCGCCGCAGATGACGGCGGACATTTCGAACAAAATGGGCATCGCCTACCAGATGCTCTTCAACTCAAAGGATGCGACCCGTTGTTACAAGGAATCGCTCAAGCTCGATCCGGCGAATCCTCAGACGATGAATAACCTGGGCACGGTTTACGCCTCGCTCAAGCAGTATGGGCAGGCCGATCGCATGTATCGGAAGGCGCTCAAGCTCGACCCGAAGTCGGCAATCGTTCTCAAGAACTATGGCACCAATCTGCTGGCCGAACACAAATACAACAAGGGCTGGGAGGCGTATCAGCAGGCCCTCGCCATCGATCCGCAGATCTTTTCGGATCACAACGGTCCATCGGTCCAGAATCCCTCCAATGTGCAGGAGCGGGGCGCCATGAACTACTACATGGCGGCGGGTTGCGCGCGCGCCGGTTACGCTGACTGCGCTCTCCAGTATCTCCGCTTGGCCCTTGATGAGGGCTTTACCACCCGCAAGAAGGTCGAAGCCGACGTCCAGTTCGCCAGCCTTCGCGACAACCCCGCCTTCAAGCAGCTTCTTGCCGAACAACACAATTAGGCTCTGACCGCTCGAAGCAAAAACTTCCCGTGCCCCATCCATTCGGCAACTTCATCGCCGGATGGGTGGGAAAGCACGAACCCAGCTGCCGCGAGCTCAAACGGTCGGAGGCCACGCTTTCCGTCGTCCCCCGCCCGCTCTCATGCGTCTATCTGTTAGGCTGGCTTTCGCGCCGCCCCCCCGGGAGCACATATGGGAGCTTTGATGAAACTCCGTCTCTTGCCCGCAATGCTTGCTGTCCTTGCACTTTCTGCTGCAGCCGTCGCACAGGATTCCGGCTCCGCTCCGCCCGCCGGCCAAAACTCCGGCCCGGGAAATGGCGGCGGCTACGGTCAACGCGGTGGCCGCGGCGGTTACGGCGGTGGCATGGGCCGCGGCGTAATGGGCACCGTCACCGAGGTCGCTGCGGATCACTACACCATCAAGACTGAGACGGGCGAGGTTTATACCGTACATTTCGGCGCCAACACGCGCATCATCAAGCAGCCCGCCGGCATGCGCGGTCCGGGCGGAGGAGGTGGCGGCCAGGGAACGGGCGGCGGCTACGGCCGCGGCGGGTACGGCGGCAATCCTCCGCAGGAGATCAAGGCAACCGACATCAAAGTGGGCGACGCCATCAATGCGGCGGGCGACATCGACGCAACCGCAAAATCGGTGGGCGCCACACGCATTGCGCTGCTCGACCCCGCTACCGTCAAGCAGATGCAGGAGATGGCGGCCAACTTTGGCAAAACCTGGCTCCAGGGCAAAGTGACAGCCATCAATGGAACCACCATCACCCTCATCGGCGCGCTCGACAACGCCCCTCACACGGTCGTGGCCGACGAGAATACCCAGTTTCGCAGGCGTCGCGACCCCGTCACCCTCGCCGATATTCAGGTGGGCGATACCATCGGCGCGGAGGGCGCAATCAAGAACGGTGTCTTCACCGCAACCGCCGTGAACGTCGGCGGCGGAATGGGCGGCCCTCGGCCTAACAATCCCGCTGGCCCGCCGTCCGGCGCGCCTCCGGGCCCTCCACCCAGCGCTCCGCCGCAATAAGGCTCACTGAGATTCATCTTGAGCCGCCCCGCGCTTCGGCCGTTTGCGTGCGGGCTCGTGCGTAGCCGGCTGTCGCTTCAAAAACACGCTGGCCGGATACGATCTCGTATCCGGCCAGTGGCTCTTTTTGACGCGTTGTGCTTTCCCCTACTGGATCGATTGCAGGGTCCAGGTTCCGTTCGCCAATGCGAAGGTCGCCATGCGTTTCGTGCTCAGCTTGTTGGCTGGGTTATCGGCAATGCCCTGCAAGGGCGCGGGCAAGTTGCTCAGGTCGACGTCTTCCATGTAGGTCACGGTCCTTGCGTCCGCAACGGTCTGCACGTCGCCAATATTGCGCGTCTTGAGTTTGCTGGCGACCAGGGGGACCACGACGATCGTGTAATTGGGATCTTTCGGGCCTTCCGGCCGCCACTGGATCGTATCGCCGCCGCTCAGCAGCTTCACCACCTTCACTCCGTCCGGAGTGAGCTTGAAGTCGCCCCAGTAACCATTGGGATAGCGCTTGACGCCAAGCCAATAGTTGGCGTGCACGCCCTTCTGCATGCCGACATCGTCGACCGCAATATTGAATACGGTGCCGGGATCCTTATCGTACTTGGCTTGAATCATCGCCGTCGCCTGGTCCTGCGTCAGGTCGGGAGCCGACTTGCAACCCGCCAGAAATCCGCCTGCACCCAGCAAAACCAATGCCGCCAAAGCCTGAATCTTCACTGCGTTTTTCACTTTCCCTCCGTAGACTGCATGAAACGGCTTGAATTCCTTCGCCCCGCCATTTTTCTCTTACTTTCACTCTCTGTCAATGCGCTTGAAAGTGACCAAGCTCACACGTGAACGTGCAAAACTACTGTGCGCGGTCACAGCCCTTGAACTGGCCACATATATACGGCTTTGAAAGGGCACGACTTCAGTCGTGCCTCATGACCCGCAAGATGACCATGGGCTTCAGCCCCTGAGGGGTGTTTCTCGATCGGCTCGGAAGGTTTCCGTAAGCAACTCTAGGACGTAACCTCATAGAAGCTCAACGCGGCGTCGCCTTGCTCGAGCAGTCGCGTCCGCTTCAGGCTCCCGTACTGCTCTTCGAGCGACTCCTTGCGCCGGTGTTCGGCGATCACCAGCGCTCCCGGCGCGAGAATTCCTTGCTCCGATCCCAACAGTCCCAACGTAGCTGCATACTCCTGCGCCGCGTCATACGGCGGATCGAGAAACACCACTTCGTGGGGATCTCGTTTTGGAGTTGCCTTTGTGGCGGAACGCAGAAACGCCGCCACGCTCTCCGCATGCACCGCGAATCCCCTCTCGATGCCCAGTTGTTCCAGATTGCGGCGCAATACCTTGAGCGCCGCCGGCGCTCGTTCCACAAACGTCACCTTCGCGGCCCCGCGGCTCAGTGCCTCCAGGCCCACCGCGCCTGAACCCGCATACAAATCCAGAAACGCCGCGCCGCCCATGCGCGAGGCCAGCACATTGAAGAGCGTTTCCCGCAGACGGTCGCTCGTGGGCCGAGTGCGCAACCCCGGCGGCGCTTCCAGTCTTCGCGAGCGATAGGTTCCGGCGATGATGCGCATCGCTCAACAGCATAAAGGACTGGCCAGCCTGACCGCTTGTCTACCGAGGATAGCCCGTGCCCCATCCATTCGGTCGCCGCAGCGACCGAATGGGTGGGATAGCACGAACTCCAAGGGCACGAAGTCACGCGGTCAAAACTGTCCTCTCAAATGAGATCCACCAGCCTGGCCCCAGCGCGAAAAAGCTAATAGCTGAAAGCTGATAGCTAGTAGCTGCCTTTGCCCTCTACAATCGATCTATGCGCGGTTGGTCCATTCCGTTTGGCCGATGGATGGGCGTGGAGCTTCGTGTCCACATCTTCTTCCCGCTCCTGGTGCTGGTGCTTTTTGCCATGGGCGGCCCCACTGGCTGGCCTCGTGGACTGGCTCTGTTCATCCTGCTCACGGCAGCCGTTGCGGTGCGCGAGACTGCCCGGCTCCTGGTTGCGGCATGGCTGGGACTGCGTCTCCGCGCCATCCTGCTGTTGCCCATCGGCGGATTGTTCGCCTACGCCAACCCGGAGAGCCAGGAAATCGCCAATCGCGGCGCCGGGCAATTTGCTCTCGCGCTTGCCGGCCCGCTCGCCAACTGCTGTGCCGGCCTTACCGCCGCCGCCGCCATTCTGGGCGTCAGCAGCGATGTCCGCCTCTTCATCCATCCGTTGATCACCACCGACAGTCTGTTGCGCAGCCTGGTTTGGATGCAGATCTTTCTCGGCCTCCTGCACCTGCTGCCCGCCTACCCGCTCGATTGCGGCCGCCTCGTTCGCAACGCCTTCGCCCGCACCCACGGCGCGGGCCCCGCGGGCCGCGCCGCCGCCGGCCTGGGCCAGGCTTTGGCCTTGATCGCCATGCTGGGCGGCATGCTGCTGAAAGAGCCGTGGCTGGTTCTCACTGGGTTCTTCATCATGATCGGCGCGCAAATCGAAGATCAGGGCGTCTTTTTCCAGTCCGTTGTCGACACCGTGCGCATGCGCGAGGTCATGCTCACCGACTTTGCCACACTCTCGCCCTCCGACACGCTCGCCGATGCCCTCTATCGCTGCGTGCATTCGCTGCAGGAGGAATTTCCCGTCGTCCGTGGTCCGCAACTGGTGGGGATCGTCTCGCGGCAACGTATTGTCGATGCTCTGCGCAATGACGGCAACGGCTACGTGCAGGCGGTCATGTCGCGTGCCTTCCAGGTGGCGCGGCCCGATGACACGCTCGGAACCACCATCCGCCGCCTCACCGGCGGTCACGGCCTGGCCCTGATTCCCATCACCGAGAGTGGGCGCGTGGTCGGCATTGTCAGCGTGCAGAACCTCATGAACTCCATGGCCCTGCTCGCCGAACAGCGGCGCATCGAGCGCCAGGAAGCGAACCAGTAGCAGGATGGCCGCGAGCAGAGCGGAAAACTGTTTGTTGCAATAACTGTTATACTTGTATATCAAGGTGCTTCCATGATCGCCGTTAGACTTCCCGCAGCTATCGAAAAACGTCTTGACCGGTTGGCCAAGCGAACCGGGCGGACCAAGAGCTTCTATGTCCGCGAAGCCCTGCTCAACCATCTCGAACAAACCATTCCCCTTGAAGAAATGATGAGGGAGCATGGCAGCCTGGAAGGTTGAAGTCGTTGCTGAGGCAAAGCGCGAGTTGGAGAAGCTTGACCCGCAGGTCGCGAGGCGCATCGAACGATTTCTTTACGAGCGCGTCGCCACGCTTGACGATCCGCGCAGCATAGGAGAAGCGTTGCAGGGCTCCAGGCTCGGCGAATTCTGGAGATATCGGGTTGGTGACTGGCGCATCATCTGTAAGATTGAGGACGCAAAGCTCACCATTTTGGCTCTTCGCATTGGCCATCGCCGCGAGATCTACAATCGCTAGAAAGCTTCTTCCGCTCTCAACTCACCTATGTCCGCTGAACCCTCACCCCTCGCTCCCGGCCTCTACCTCGTCGCCACGCCCATCGGCAATCTCGGTGACATCACCCTCCGCGCGCTCGACGTTCTTCGCAACGTCGACCGCATCGCCTGCGAAGACACCCGGCAGACGCAAAAACTCCTCAACCACTTTCAAATTGCCACGCCCACCATCAGTTATCACGAACACAACGAGCGGGAGCGCGCAGCCGAGCTAGCCCAGGCGCTCAAGGCCGGTGAGCGGATCGCACTTGTTTCCGACGCAGGAACCCCAGCCGTCAGCGACCCAGGCCGCTGGCTGGTGCGCGAAGCCATCGCCGTCGGAGTGCCGGTCATTCCCATTCCCGGCGCGAATGCAGCTATCAGCGCTCTCATCGCGTCGGGCCTGCCCACTGATGACTTCCACTTTCTCGGCTTCCCGCCGGAAAAAGCCGGCGCTCGCCGCACCTTTCTAGAAAATCTTGCCGCCGTCGAGCAGTTCGATCCACGCGAAGGCCCCCGCACGCTCATTTTTTACGAGGCGCCCCATCGCATTCTCGAAACGCTCGGCGACATCGAAGAATTGTGGGGTGGTCTGCTCCACGCAGTCGTAGCACGCGAGCTCACCAAGCTGCACGAGGAGTTTGTCCGAGGAACCGTCGCCGAAGTGCGCGCTGCACTCGCCGCCCGCGACCGTATGCGTGGCGAGATCACGCTGCTCGTTGAAGCGCCCACTAAGGCCAAATCGCCTGGCGGCGCGCCGAGACCAGAAGCCGCCCATGAAAAGATCAGCGCCCGCGTTGCACGTCTGCAATCCGAAAACAAGATCGACGAAAAGGAAGCCCTCAAGCGCCTCGCCCGCGAACTCGGCCGATCCAAGAGCGAGTTATATCGCGAGTTGCAACGCGAACGCGCAAAGCTGCGGTGAGCTTTTTTCCCAGTCGGAACGATTCGCTGATGGTGCGCTGGAATCGGATTCGGGAGTTTGGCTCGATGCCCGAGAGACGATTACCCTTTTCCAGACCTGCTTGCGAACGCCTCCCAGTACGCCTCGCCCAACTCAACAAATTCCTCGGCCGTAAGTTGCCGTTCCCCAATCGAGAAGGCGACGTCCTCTCCCCGAATGTAGGTCTCAACGTAGGAGCCTCCACCTACCAATAAGCCCATTCGCAGGACCACGCCGCCAAGTCCTTGCCCGAGTGTGGCCGAAGACACTTCCAATCCTTTGCTGATGAGTCGCTCAAATTCAGCCCACGACAGAGACTCTTCGCGCCACTTGCTCTGATACTCGGCGACGATTGTTTGCTGCTGTTCGCAGGGCGTCCCGTCGGGGATCTGGCAGCCACCCGGCCACGGGGTGCTGCTGAGCGCGCGCACTGACTGCACTCCGCCGACAGCCACAACAAATCGGGTTTCGTCAATGAGCTTGCGGTAACTCCTTACATAGCCAACATCGAATCTTAAAGTCAGGGTCCGCGCCAACAAGTCTGACTCGATCGCAATCAGGTCGCCGTCGTGGAGCGTGCTCCAAAGACTTAACTCGGACACACCTTCCGGAAGGTTGACCCAGTCCGCGATCGTTGATTCGCCAGAAGTCATGGAATCCTCTCGCTCCCTTGCTCCCTGCTTTTCTCCACCTGCACCAACGCCGAATAGAACGTAGCTCCGCCGCCGATGTCGGTTAGCCGCTCGCTGGTGAGTGCATTCACGTTCGCGCCGCCGGGGTGCAGTTTCGCCCAGTCGAGCCGCGCCGCCACCACGCCCGCCGGCAGATGCGCATTCAGCAGCGCCGTCAACTCAATTGCGCCACGATCATTGAAGACACGCACCACGTCGCCCTCGCCCAACCCGCGAGCCTCCGCGTCCGCCGGATGCATCTCGAGCTTCTGGTTGGTCCGCGCCTCCATCTTCCGGTGCCCCGGCAGATTCGCGAATGTCGAGTTCATGTAGTTGTCGTTCTTACGCGCCAAAAGTTCCAGCGGATATTTTTTCGCCGCATCGCTCCAGCGCGACTCGGCCGGCGGCACAAAACCCGGCAGCGGATCGAGGCCTGCCGCGGCCAGCGCCTCCGAATAAAACTCGATCTTGCCCGACGGCGTCGCCAGCGTTCCTGCAGTATATGGAAGAAACGGCTGCGCCTGCGGATCGCGATGAAACGCCAGCGGCACGTGTCCTTCGCGCTCCAACTCTTCCACTGTGATGTGTTCCATGCCCGCATTCGCGGAGCGCCCGTCCGTGCCGATCCCCAGCGCCTGCCGAATCATCTCCTCTGGCGTGTCGCGGAAGCACGCCTCCGCAAAACCCATGCGCTGCGCCAGTTGCCCAAACAGCCACACATTCGGTCGCGCCTCGCCGCGCGGCTCAATCGCCTGCTTCGAGAGCTGCACAAAATAGTGCCCATAGGCTCCCTGCACATCGGTATGTTCCAGAAACGTCGTCGCCGGCAGCACGAAGTCTGCGTAATCGGTGGTATCGGTAAAGAATTGCTCATGCACCACGGTGAAGAGATCCTCGCGCTCGAGCCCCCTCCGCACCGCGTTGTGATTCGGCGCCACCGCGCCCGGATTCGAGTTGTACACAAACAGCGCATGTACAGCCGGCCCGTCTTCTCGGTCCCTTGGTCCCTCGGTCCCCTGGTCCCTGTTTTCTTGCTCCCTCGCTCCCTCGCTCCCTTGCTCCCTTGCTCCCAGGACGGTCAGCGCCCGCCCCAACTCCGACATGTTGACGACCCGCGCCATCCGCCCCAGCGGCGAAGCCAGCGCCAGGTCCGGCCGCTCCAGCGCCTTCTTGTCCCACGCAAACGCGCCCGACAACGAGAGCTGTCCACCGCCGCCGCGGATTTTCCATGCGCCGGTCAGCGCCGGCAGCATGGCGATCGCCCGCACCGCCGCTCCGCCGTTTTCCGCTCGCTGCACGCCGTAGTTCAGCCGCAGCGCCGCCGGCCGCGTCGTCGCATACTCCCGCGCCAGTTGCTCAATCTCGCTCGCCGTCATCCCGGTCCACGCGGCCACGCGCTCCGCAGTGTATTCGCGCGCGCGCTCAGCCAGTTGCTCGAAGCCGTGCGTCATTTCCGCAATGTACGCGCGGTCTTCAAGCCCCTCGTTCAGAATCACGTGCATCAACCCCAACGCCAGCGCCACATCCGTGCCGGGCCGGATCGCGATATGCCAGTCGGCGACGGCCGCTGTGCGCGTCCTGTAAGGATCGATTACGATCAGCCGCGCGCCGTTCCTCCGCGCCTCCTCCACAAACGGCCACAGGTGAATGTTGTTGCCGTGGATATTCGCGCCCCACGCAAGAATCAGCTTTGCCAGCCGGAAATCTTCGGTGGGCGTGCCGTACTTCTTTCCGTAAACCAGGTTCCACGCCTGCCCGCCCGCCTCCGCGCAAATCGTGCGGTCCAGTTGGCTCCCGCCCAGGCGATGAAAGAAGCGTCGATCCATCGATCCGTAACCCAGAACGGCCATGGTTCCCGCGTAGCTGTACGGCAGGATCGACTCCGGCCCGTAGCGATCGCTCGTCTCCTGGAGCCGCGCGGCAATCGCATCCAGCGCTTCGTCCCAGCTCACGCGCTCAAAGGCTTCATGCTCGCGCCCACGGGGCAGCGGACCCTTCGCCACACCGGGCTTGCGGCGCATTGGATAGAGAACGCGGTCCGGCGCGTAGACGCGATCCAGATACTTCGCCACCTTGCCGCACAAGAATCCCTGCGTCACCGGCTGCGACGGGTCGCCCTCCACTTTCACCGCGCGGCCCTCCTCATTCACCGTCACCAGCACCGCGCACGAGTCCGGACAATCGTGCGAGCACACGGTGTGAACCACGCGAAAGGGCGGGGAAGCGGCCATGGCATCATTGTAAGCTAGCAACTAAATGCAATCACGTTTGCGTTTGGTGTCACCAAACGCAAGTCTGGTTGCGTTTAGTTCAAGGCGTTCCGCTCAATACGACCCCTGGGGACGGAAAGGAACTTTCTTCTCATGCTCAAATCCGGCATCCTCAATCCGCACATCCTTGCGCTGCTCGCGCGCGTGCGCCACACTAACACGCTCGTCATCGCCGACCGGGGATTTCCCTTCTGGCCGCAGATTGAAACCGTCGACATCTCGCTCGTCGACGGCGTCCCTCGCGTGCTCGACGTGCTCAACGCCATCCGCGCCAACTACATCATCGGCCACGCATGGATGGCAGAGGAATTTAACGGCGCGAACAACGCTCGCACGCGCAGGGAATTCGCCACAGCGTTCACGGGCGTACCGCTCACCTTCGAGCCGCACGTCGAATTCAAGAAGCGCGTTCCGCACGCCATCGGGCTCATCCGCACCGGCGATTCCATCCCCTACGCGAACATGATTATCGAATCCGCCTGAGCGAAGAAATTGAATGTCATCCTGAGCGATAAACATTGGATGTCATTCTGAGCGAAGGGCGTCGCGCCTCGCGCGGCGCACGAGTCGAAGAACCTGCGGTTGCTTTTGCCTTTGTTTTTCGTTCGATCCAAGTCGAACCGGCTCCTGCGGTTGTCTTTCCAGGGCCCCTAACTCACTACAATGGTTCATCGGCGAAGGTTCCAGTCGCCAGGGCACTCCATAGCAAAGGCAGGTTGTACACTGGTCCCGTCATGAGTTGCCTCTTCTGCAAGATCGCTTCCGGCGAAATTCCATCCACTGCCGTCTACCAGGACGAACGCGTCTACGCCTTTGCCGACATCAATCCCAAGGCGCCCGTGCACATCCTCATCGTTCCGCGCGAGCACATTGGTTCGCTTGCCGAGGCCGCTCCGGAGCAGAACACTTTGCTCGGTCACCTCTTCTGGGCAGCGGCTGAGATCGCCCGCAAAAAGGGCCTGAACAAAGGCTATCGCGTAGTGGTCAATACCGGCGAGGAAGGCGGCCAGACGGTAGACCATCTCCATCTGCATTTGCTCGGTGGCCGGCAAATGACCTGGCCCCCGGGTTAGAAGCAGGGAGTAGGGAACAGCCAACAGGGAGTGGAAAGACAAAAGACTCCGCTCAAAAAATAAGGGCGCGCTCTACGCGGGCGCGCCCTTCGTCTTCTTGTTCCCTTGCTCCCTTGTTCCCTTGCTCCCTTGTTCCCTTGCTCCCTGTCTTCAGAACGCCGGCTGCTGCGAGTGTTCCTCTTCCTCTTCCACGCCGTAGCGGCGCAGCAGGGTCGGCAGGCTTTGCGAAAACGCCGAACGCGGCATCACCACATCGCAACCCGCCTCCAGCGCCTTGATCTTCAGGTCGCCCTGCAGATGATTCAGGAAGCCGATGATCGACACCGCCTTCTTGAACTTGGTCTTGAATTTGGGAATCAGCGCCATGGGTTTGGCGTTCAGATTGTTCAGGTCGAAGACCAGCAATGCCGGTCGGCCGTTTTCCGGAGATTCTAAAATCCGATCCACAGCCTCCTTATCGCCCTTCACGAATCCGACCTTCACGCCCAGTTTGCGCGCCGTCTCCTGAATCTTGGCCAGGAAGAAGAGATCTTCAATGAAACAGTAGATGCGCGTGGGAGCATCTTCGCGAATGGGCGCCGCGGGCTGACCGGAATAGACTTCGGGATAATACCCGCTGCTGTGGCCGTTGCCCGCCGTGGGGATGGTGGAGGGCGGTCCGTCAGCCACATTTCCGTTCACCACGCGATAGCTGTGGTCCATGGGACCGACGAACATGCGCGGGCCCTTCTGCCGCGCCTTGCGCCTGCCTTGCGGCGCGTTCACGCTGTTGCCGGGCTGTCCCGCCGGACCCGCGTTCTTCTGGAAGAACTTCTTTTTTCGGCCCTGATGCTGGTGGGGAGGCCGTGGCGGAGCAGCTTGCGGTGGCGCCTGCATCTGCGGTTGCCCCTGCGGCTGCCCCTGCGCTTGCTGCGCAGGCGCCCCGCCCTGTTGGCTTGACTTGTTTTTGCGGCGGCGCCGGCGGCGCCGGTGCCCCTGCGACTGCACCTGACCGTTGTCAGGAGTCGGCCCCTGTTCAGGCTGGGGCTGCGTCGGTTCTATTGTCATGATGCGTGTACTTCCTGGTGCTTCGCTCGTTGGTACGTTGCTTTGCGCGTGCTGCAAACGGTAATCGAACCGCCTTACTGTTGCCCGCATTCCCACCGGTCAGCAGAGAAAACGCGGCAGCTCTCCGGCAGCGCACGGCCTTCATCAAAAGCGGTGTTGCCTCCGGGAATCATGCTGCAGGCGCTTCCAACCAAGCCGCATTGCAGCCGGCAAACGCGCCCCAGTGTGCGTGCTTCCACCACTCAACCCTCTGTGAAAATGCGCTTGCCGCTTCCTTTGCGGGAGTTACTCATCAACTCCATCCGCTCGCCGGTATCCACTCGGCTCGGCTGCTGCTTTTCTCAGGTGATGCCATTTCCTATGTGAGCAATCGTCGCGCGCAGTCCACTCTTGAACCATCTCAACTGCTTGGCGATGTTTCGTTGCTCAACGGCGAGCTTGCTCTACCCATGCCCCGGGTGGCCCGCGTCAGCCGCTTGATAGGCAACTCTGATACTACAGCGAAGGTTCACCACTGGCAAGGGGGCTAAGCAGACAGGGGTGACTGGCATGATGCGCGTGCAATCCGCGCCTGGCTTTCGCAATCGGGGACCGGCTGCGGCAAAAGTCCGTCCAGACGCTAAAAACGCCACCCCCTGCGGAGCGGCGTCTAGGTCTTCTTGTGCTGGTCACTGGCCTCCCAGCTCTATTGAGGGCGGCGGCTATCTCCACCGCTCCATTTTCGGGCTTCCCGGCTGGCTTCTCCCTTTTGAGGGCCGCTCATTGGCGGTTGCTCATGCCGGGTACCCTGTGTGGCTCTGGCTCACTGGGCCTACCTTCAGCGGCCGAATCATCACTGGCGCTATTTACATAGCAATTAACATACCCTTTGCGACGTACTCATTGTTAAGGACTTATGGGAATAACTCGTAGAGGTTTTCTGGATTCCTGGAGTTTTTCGGTGAAAATTCTCCCAAAAAATGTAGGTGTCCAGCCCAAAACCGCCCCAAGTCGCGCTTTCAACGCTGACAGGTCGGGCAATAGTGGGTTCCGCGCCCCGCCAGCTCAATGCGCCGGATGAGGGTTTGGCACCGGCGGCAAGGCTCGCCGGTGCGCTGGTAGACGCAGTGCTCCAGTTGAAAAAAGCCCCGCTCTCCGTCGGCGCCCACATAATCTGACACCGACGAACCGCCCAGCCGGATGGCGTGCGTGAGAATCTGGTGCAGCGCCAGGCGCAACCGTTCCAGCTCGGCCGCTGTCAACCGGTTCGTCCTCCTTCGCGGCCGGATGCCCGCCTGAAACAGGCTCTCGTCTGCGTAAATGTTGCCCACCCCGGCCAGCAGAGATTGATTCAGCAGCGCCGCCTTGATGGGCAAGCGCCGTTTGCGGAAGAGCCCGGCAAACTCGCCGGCGCCGATCGTCAGCGGTTCGGCTCCTGGCGCCTCGAACGCATCGCCGCTCCGCAGTTTGCGGAATTCGAGGCGGCCAAAACGCCGCGGATCCACAAAGCGCAGTTCACGGCCGCTGGCCAGGTCAAGCCGCGCGTGGGTATGTGGAGCGAGAGGAAAATCCGGCGTGGTCACCAGCAGCCGCCCGGTCATTCCCAGATGCACAATCCACTGTGCATCCGCCGCCTCTGCCTGGTTCGCGCTAACCTGCGCCGGTGCCCCACCCATGACGGCGCTTTTTGACGTCATGGGTGGGAATGCGATCTCCGTAGGCTTTTGCTGCGCTTCACTGGTCCACGCACCCAACTCAAAGACGATGTGTTTCCCCGTGCGGTGCACGGCCAGAATCGCGCGTCCCGCAAGGCCCTTCGACTGCTGCGCACGCGGAGTTTTGAAGGTTTGCGGGCGCTTGCCAAACCACGCTTGCACAATGCGATCGCCGCGCACGCGTTGGTTCACTCCGCGCGCGATAGTTTCCACCTCGGGCAGCTCTGGCATCGCTTTATTGTAGAGGGCTGCGCTCTGCGGTCCGCATGCGCGCGTGTCTTAGGGACTGCTCAGTGCAGATCTTCCACGAGTTCGGCGTCTTCTTCCTCGCTTGTGCCCGCCCGCATGGTGCCCCACTTCTCCAGATAAACCGCGCTCAGCACCACGCCCACGAGGAATACACCCACCGAGCTATACTCCAACTCGGTCAGAAGCCGGTCTTCCCACACCTTTTGGTAAACCGTCATGCCATGGATGTCGCGTGGCACAACGCGGAGCTCTTCCGGCGTTGGCTTGCCGGGCATCACCTCAAGATAGTAGGTAGAGGTCGCGGCAGACGCAATCAGGCCCGCCAGACCGAGCAGCAGGAAGATAAGGGCAAAGATTTTGAGAGTAGCTAACCGCGCAGCCTTCATCGCATTCGCCTCAGGCCGGTCGCGCTTCCCGGAACCTCGCCCTTGACCCTGCCGGGAGACACGTCGACTCTTAAACATTAGATGAGTCTCCACCGCCAGCGCCACCATCACGTAAGTACTCGCATCTTGGTTACCACCCCAAATTGGACCCTCCCGCACAACCCAATCGCATCTGCGTCTCTTTTTAGGACTTGGCCGCCTCCCACACTACACTGAGTGGAAGAAATGCCCACGCCCGAGCCTGTCACCGACACCATCGCCGCCATCTCCACGCCTCCCGGACGCGGTGGCATCGGTATCGTGCGCCTCAGCGGGCCGCAGGCTGCATCCATCGCCGTGCAATTGGTGCGGCTGCTCCAGCCCCTCGAACACGCTCACGCACGCTTGGCCTATGTCCTCGATTCCGCCGATGCCGAAGCCTCTCGCATCGACGAAGCCCTGGTTACATTTTTCGGCGCGCCGCGCTCGTATACATCTGAAGATCTTGTTGAGATTGCAACCCACGGCTCGCCCGTGGTGCTGGAGTTGCTGTTGCGCCGCGCCCTCGAGCTGGGTGCGCGCCTGGCTGAGCCCGGCGAATTCACGCAGCGCGCCTTTCTCTCCGGCCGGCTCGATCTCACCCAGGCTGAAGCCGTCCGCGACCTCATCGACGCGCAAACTCTCACCCAGGCGCGCCAGGCCGCCAGCCAAATGGGCGGCGCGCTCAGTCACCGCGTCGCGCCCGTGAAGCAGGCGCTCGTCGATCTCGTTGCCCTGCTCGAAGCCGGCATCGACTTCGCCGAGGACGACGTCGACGTGACGCCCGAGCAGGAGATCGCCCGCCGCATCGCCGAGCTCACCCCGCCGCTCGCCGCGCTCGAAGCCTCCTTTGCCCGCGGCCGCATCGTGCACGACGGCCTCACTCTTGCCATCGTCGGCCGCCCCAACGCCGGCAAGAGCTCGCTCTTCAATTGCCTCGTCGAACGCGACCGCGCCATTGTCACGGCAACGCCCGGCACCACGCGCGATCTCGTCTCCGAACGCATCTCCATCGGCGGCATTCCCATCGAGCTCGTCGACACCGCGGGCCTGCGCGAAGGTCCCGCCAAACCTCTTGACGGTTCTCTCGATGGATCTCTCGACGAAGTGGAGCGGCTCGGCATCCGTCGCAGCCGCGAAGCTCTCGCCGATGCGGCGCTGGTGCTCATCGTGCTCGACGCCACGCAGCCGCTCAACGACGAAGAACACCGTCTTCTGGCCGCGGTCGAAGGCCGGCCTGCCATTGTCGCCGTCAACAAATCCGATCTTGTGAACCCGGATAGCAAAGCTCCCGGCTCGTCGGACAGCAATCTTGAATCAATGGATGAAATGCCGCGTGACGGCACGAAGTGTCAGGGCACGACTTCAGTCGTGCCGCAAATCCAACAAATAAAGGAAGGGGCTTCAGCCCCTGAGGGATACCTGGCCAGCACCAAAATCCCAACGCTCCCCACCTCGGCGCTCACCGGCCAAGGCATTCCCGCCTTGCGCGATCGCATTCTTGCTCTGGCCACCGGTGGCGCCGCAGCAGAACCCGGCATCCTCACCAATCTCCGCCAGCAGCAGGCCGTCGTCACCACGCTCGCCGCCCTGGCCGACGCCGCCACGGCCAACGCTGCCGGCATTCCCCACGAAATGATCCTGCTCGATCTCTATCGCGCGCTGTGGGCTCTCGACTCGCTCACCGGCCAAACCACCCCCGACGACATCCTGAACCTGATCTTCTCCACCTTTTGCATCGGAAAATAGAGCGCAGTTTCAGGCGGTCTCATAAAATATCGAATCTCTTCAGTTTTCCCTTTATTTCCCGAGAACTCCATCTTACAATGTCTCTCAGAGTCCCAAGGCAGCGCAAGCAAGTTGGGGCTCCAGTGGGACTCTGACGAGCGATAAATGCTGAAAATGGCTCTGGAGTCCCAACAATGGAGGATGCGATGGCGCTCACAGATGCCCTTGTAAGGGGCCTGAAGGCAAAAACGGGGGTTAGGTATAGCAAGGCCGATGGGAACGGCCTATTGCTCGATGTAACGCCAGCAGGGGTCAAATCCTGGGTGTACCGCTACCGGCTCAATGGCAAGCGGGAAAAGCTGGTGCTGGGCCGGTATCCCGATCTGTCGCTCAAGGGCGCGCGCGCCAAGCGTGACGAGCTGGCCGCGCAAGTGGTCAAGGGCGAATCGCCGGCGCTCGAAAAGAAGCTGGCGCGGGCCGGGATGCCCACAAACCCCACTCTGCGGGAATTTGCCGAGCGGTACTACAGCGAGATCGTGGTGGAACGCTGGAAAGACCCAAAGCACATCCGGCGGTATCTCGACAGCGAGATTTTCCCCACCCTTGGCGAAAAGGCCCTCAAGGATGTGAACGCCCTGGACGTGCAAGGGCTGGTCTACCGCAAGCGGGACGGCGGGCGCGTCGCAGCGGCGATTCAACTTCGCATGGTGCTGAAACAGATTTTCGATTATGCGATAGAGACGCGGCTGCTCACGGTCAATCCCGCCGCGATGGTGGCAACACGCTACATCGGCAAGGCGCGCAAGCGCGCCCGCGTGCTCACTCCGAGCGAGATTCGCCTTTATCTCCGCACCATCTACCAGTCGAACATCCGGCGGCAATTCAAGCTGGCGCTGCATATCATCCTGCTCACCCTCTCCCGCAAGTCTGAATTGCTGCTGGCGCGGTGGGAACATGTGAACTTTGAGACGGGGGAGTGGCTTATCCCGGAAGAGAACGCAAAAACAGGCAAGCCGCACATCGTATACCTGTCAACGCAAGTGGCTGCGATGTTCCGCGAGTTGAAGGCCCTGGCCGGGGATTCCGCGCTGGTGATGCCAGGCCGAGGCAGCCTCACTCGCCCCTTTGCCGGGAATGCGCTCAACAAGGCCCTGGAGGGCCTGACGTTCGATATGGACCCGCTCACCATCCACGATCTGCGCAGAACGGGCGCAACGCTGCTCACGGAGCATGGCTTCAATCGAGACGTGATCGAAAAGGCTTTGAGCCATGAGGCGCAAGGGATACGGGCTGTCTACATCGTTGCCGAGTTCGCAGAGCAGCGGAGAAAGATGCTGCAATGGTGGGCTGATTACGTGGATGGCATTGTGAATGAATCCAAGGTGATCGTGGGCAACTTCGCGCAGATGGCCGGATGAAATTCCGGCCGCGATATGCACACTGCGGAAAGATCGCGGTGTGTTATAAGATTTCTTGAAACTACTTGGGGGCCTCCCACCCCGCAAACGAAAACCAAGTCGCCGGTGAAGGAGCAATCACATGCCCCAATCTGGCGATCTGCAGAAAGACTTTGCGGCGAGTCTCAAGGCGATAGGATCAACGCAGCCCCCCATCCCTTCGCGCAATTCAGAAACGCCCGCAGATGGCAGCCCCGCGCGTTTCTTGCGGCTCTCCGAGGTCCGGGGCCGTGTACCCTACTCCCGCGCCACAATCTACCGGCTGATAACAGCGGGGCAGTTTCCGCGCCCTTACAGCCTTGGGGCGCGCGCGGTAGCTTGGCTCGAATCCGAGGTTGACGCCTGGATTGCCGCGCGCGTAGAGGCCGCACAAGCGCAAGCTGGCAACGTACAGTCGAGCAGGTCGTGAGTGTGGAATGGTGGGGCTGGGGTTGGAAGCATGGGCCGCCGGACCCCGATCTGCGCTACATTTGGCTGGCCCTGGCCGACAATGCGAATCTGGCCGGCACGGCCTTCCCGTCTATCAAGCATCTGGTGGAGAAAACCCGTAGATCGGAATCCACTGTGCGCCGCGCCATCGAGCGGCTTGTTTCGGGCGGATGGGTGATCCGAACTGAGCGCGGTGATGGCCGGGGGAAAAGAACCCACTATCAGCTTGTGAAAAGGGTGTCAGGCGGAAACCCTTTAACGGGCGAGACGGTGACAGAGAAAGGGTGTCAGGCTGAGGCTCAAACGGTGTCACAGGGACCGGAAAAGGGTGTCAGGCTGACGGAACCCCCACACCCCCATATAGGTGTAACCGTCAAGGAAACGTCAGAGAATCGGCAGGGGGGAACCGTCAGTCCCAAGGGCGGCGGTATTCACCCCCCCTTTGCTCCCTTGCTTGCGACCGGGAAAATCTACGGGGAGGCGGAGCTGGTCGCAGCGTCCCGTCTCTTCAAAACCTTGAATGTTCCGGCGAGCGAAAGCCTCTGTGATTTGGCGGCACAGGCGATTCACTTTGAAGCCCGGAGGTTGGGCAGCATCACGGAAGCAGAGGCGAGCATTCTCAAGGCCGCTACGACAGCGCAGACGGCGGGCGAAACAAGATGGGCCTTCTGGTTGCAGGATGGGGGCTGGAAACAGCCGCAGAGGGTCGGGATTTCGACGGCGGGAGCGGGTTTCAGACTGTGCTAGACTGGCGGCGGAAGGGGAACGGCATGGAAAAGTGGATTTTTGCAGCTTTGACTTGCTTGGCACCTGTCATGCTTCTATCTCAGTCACAGCCTCTTGCATCTTCAAACTCGACTGTTTCATGGCTAGAGCCGATTGACGCGATGCTGACGAAAGCAATTGATGATGGATTCTCGGGGAAGAAGCTACCGAAGGACGCCCGCTACCACATTTATGTAAATCGGATTAAGCCCGGAGAGGAACTGGGCGCGCGAATCGAGGTCATCCCACCACTGGTTTGCGCGAAAGACTTAGGGCAAATTGCACATGACAAGCTCGAATCTAAACCCGGTTTGGATCTTGTGAAAATCGCTTGTTCGCGCAAAGTCACCGTTCACCTGATCCACTTTTCGCAAATACTCGATGCAAATTGGCCCTGCGTATTCCAAAAAGGCGACCAGACATTGCAGCCTTCGTACAAGGGTCCCGATCAAAACCCGGAAGTCGTAACGTACTACACAGGCTTCCTTGGCGGCGACCAAGCAGGGTATAGCTATTTCGACACCTACGCGTTCCAGTTTCCGCAAACGATGATTGACGGCGCCTCTCTCGTCTATGCCGACGAAACTGGTCAGCATCACATTTTGAGTTATGATTTTTCGGTTTTTGCAGAGGACGTTCCGCGCTCCGAGGAACCCTCCCCGGCGCAAGCGCCCGTATTGACGGACACCATGAAACAGGAATTCACGGCGAATTCGGAAGCAGGCAAGTCTTCACCCGCGGCGGCTGCGGCTCTGGCTGACGTTGGGCACGTCCAGACACCCCAAGAGATGACTGCGCTAGTAGAGGCGGGCAAAGCATCCAAGTGCGCTGTGGTTACTAACCCGCCTGGGGCCGAGATAGACGTTGATGGCAACAAAGCAGGAGTATCGCCGATGGTTTTTGTACTTTTGAAGCATGGCGACACGCCCCGGATCATCACAATCAGAATGAGCGGCTATAAGACGGTTGAGATGCGGGAGGTTCCCGATGGGAAAACCATCCCTATAGGGCTGACGCTGGAAAAGGAGCCACAGTAAAGGCATGGCGAAATCCCCGAATAACCCCGCAAATCGGAAGCCAACGGCGAAGCAGGCGCGATTCGTGGAAGGGCTGACAAAAGGCAAGAGCGCCCGCAGAGCGGCCCTAGACGCCGGGTACAGCGAGTCGAGCGCCGATCATGCGACCACGGAGATTCTGCCGGCCGCGGAGCGCACATTCTGCGAAGTGATCCGCAAGGCGATTTCGGTGGAGCGCCTGGTGCGGCGGTTGAATGAGGGTCTGGACGCGGTAGAGGTCAAGGTTGCCACATCCGAGGGGAAGATTACGGACCAGCGCAAATTTGCTGACTACGGGGAGCGGAGAGCCTACGCGGAACTAATTGTGAAGCTGGGGGGCCA
>JBEKIE010000053.1:0-26850 GCA_050011915.1 Occallatibacter sp. | reverse complement strand
GCATTCCCCACGAAATGATCCTGCTCGATCTCTATCGCGCGCTGTGGGCTCTCGACTCGCTCACCGGCCAAACCACCCCCGACGACATCCTGAACCTGATCTTCTCCACCTTTTGCATCGGGAAATAGAACCAAGCCTCATGCCGTCCCACTTCATGTCGTCCTCCCATTCGGAACCTTGACATCAGAACGCAATGGGCGTCTACTGGTTTGTTGGTTGTGGTGAAGGAGTTCACCCTTAACCGCTGTCCACTCCAATAGGCCGGACAGATGATAACTCCTGACAGGGAATCCTGTTGCGGAGTTGTGTCCCGGCAAATTCCCTGAATGACAATTTAGGAGTTCGCGCTCATGATGAACACTTGGGCTCTGTCTGCGCTCTGGGTGGGTTTGGCCCTGGCTGCGACGCTGCTGGCGATCTGGTTCAAGGTCTCCACGGCGCTCTCTGAGATTGTGGTGGGCACGGTGGCCCAGCTGGTCATCGGCGTCTTCCTGGCAAAGGAAGGTCTGGCCGCCAACACGCAATGGATCACCTTTCTGGCCGGAACCGGGGCCATCGTCCTGACATTTCTTGCCGGCGCAGAGCTTGATCCGACCATCTTCAAAACCAAGTGGCGAGAAGCGACTGTCATCGGACTCGCTGGATTCTTCGGTCCCTTTCTTGGCTGCACGGCGATCGCGCATTACGTGCTGCACTGGGCCATCATGCCCAGCTGGCTGTGCGGTGTTGCTCTTTCCACGACTTCTGTCGCGGTTGTGTATGCGGTGATGCTGGAACTTGGCTTCAACGTCACGGAGTACGGCAAGGCGATTCTGGCCGCATGCTTCATTAATGACCTGGGAACCGTGATTGCGCTGGGGCTGATTTTTTCTCCGTTCACCATCAGGACGGTCATCTTTGTCGTGGTTTCAATCGTGGTCTTCATCGTTCTGCCAATTCTCACGCCTCGGTTCTTCAAGAAATACGGTGGACGCGTCTCAGAGCTTGAGGCCAAGTACCTTCTCTTCTTCCTCTTCGCAATGGGCGGACTGGCCCTCTGGGCTGGCAGCGAGCCCGTGCTGCCCGCTTACCTGATCGGCATGGTGCTCGCGGGAACGGTGGGGAAAGACCATACGCTGATTCGCCGTTTGCGCACCCTCACGTTTGGATTGCTCACGCCGTTCTACTTTATCCGCGCCGGATCGTTCGTCTCTGTGCCTGCCTTGATGGCTGCTCCCCTTACGCTCCTCGTTCTGTTTGGAGCGAAATCATTATTCAAGGCCGTCGCTGTGTATCCGGCAGTCCGGGTGCATAAATACGACGGCAAGGCCGGCGCTTACTACACGCTGATGATGTCAACCGGCCTCACATTTGGCACCATCTCGGCGCTCTTCGGCCTCAATCATCAGATCATCACGCCGGCGCAGTATTCCTACATTGTGGGCACAGTCATCGCCAGCGCCGTGATTCCGACCCTGATTGCGAACTCGTTCTTTCTTCCCCACCATTTACTTCCCCACCATCGAGCAGGTAAGAATGCAGAGAAGGAACCTATGCGGCCAATTCCCGCAGAGGAAGGTTAGGTGATCGCTATGGGAAGCCCGGTTTTTGTCGGAATTCAAAGAATCCTGGTTGCGTTCGACGCGTCTCCACACGCGGAGCACGCTTTGGATGTTGCGCTGTCGATGGCTGGCGATATGAAAGCCAAGCTCTTCGTCATCGCCGTCATTCGGCCGCCCGAGCCCGCCGAGAGCGCGGAGTTCCACGCTGTGCTTGAAGACGGACAAGAGCGCTATGAGAAATGTTTCGCCCCGTTGCGCGAACGCGCCAGGCAAAAGGACGTTGAACTTGAAACCGACATCGTCCTGGGCCATCCCGCGGAACAGATCATCCACAAAGCCGACGTTATTCAAGCCAGCCTCATTGTCATGGGCAAGCGCAGCCACACCATCCTTCATCGCTGGATGCTGGGCTCGAACTCCGAGCGCGTTCTAAGGTATGCCCATTGCCCGGTCATGATTGTCCATTGAACGGAGAATCGGCGATGAAAATCGCGAACGCGCAGGACGCAGAGAAGCTCAACGAGGCGCAGCGACGGCGCTTGTATGCAAGCTGCCAGTACATCGATGGCCTTCTCTGCCAACTGGAGCATGCGTTTCATCAAGAGGATTCGTTGTCACCTTTCCCGCGTTACGTCAACGATCTGAATCCTGCGGAGATGGACCAGCTGAAGGATCAAATCCGCGGGATTCGCGAGCAACTTCTCAAAACGCTTGCATGGCAGGGGATGAAACCGGAGCCTCCATCGATTCCAGCCACTCGCGTGGCGCTGACAGGCCTGACGTTTATTGACATGACGATTGAGGAGTTGTCGCCAAGGCATTTGCGCGGCTGTGGAGCAGTTCCGGAAGGCGCAATCGACGGGCTGAATCAGGTGGTTCGCGATCTTCGTTCCGCAGCCGGCGCGATGGAGAGCTATCTCCGCGAGGAGATGGCCAACCCGGAGGAGGAGCAGAAAGAAGGTTAGTCCATGCAATGGAGCGTGCTCGTGTCGCAAAAGGCATGCTTCTTTTCGCGGAGACAATTCGATGAGAACACATCGTCAGTTGGTTGTATACGAGTCTGTTTTGCAGGCCTTGCACGAGCCTGGCTGTCCGTTTTGCCGATTGTTGAAGGAGTTTCAGACGGCACAGCTCCAAAACCACTCAACGGAGAACATCCATCGTCTGTGCAACTTTCATGCGTGGGGCCTGGCTGCAGTTCAGAACGCACCAGCTGCGGCGCAGGTGTTTATCAAGCTGGTGGATGAACCGCTCTCACTCTCCACGCAGGACTCTGGATGCGATGTCTGCAGGGAGGTTCTTGCAGAGGAGGATCTGCGTCTCCGCGAGTTCGTTAGCTGCATCTCTCGGCCAGATGTGTCGCATTGGCTTCGAGGGCCGGCAGTACTTTGCATTCCACACGGGACAAAATTGCGCTTGCAGGTTCAGCCTGTAGTTGCCGCCCGCA
This sequence comes from Occallatibacter sp., assembly GCA_050011915.1. Classification (GTDB taxonomy): domain Bacteria; phylum Acidobacteriota; class Terriglobia; order Terriglobales; family Acidobacteriaceae; genus Telmatobacter. Next base: position 23,862 of record JBEKIE010000053.1, on the reverse strand, counting down.
TTGACGCCATCATCGAAAACTATCGCCAACAACTGGCGCAGGAACTGCAGCATTTGCGTGATGAACCGGAGCCGGACAGAGCTGGCTGGGGCGCAATCGGGCGCGCCGCAGAGTTTCTTGTTTCGCAACGCGGGCTACATTCCTAGGGGGACGTATGTTGAGTGCCGGAAAGGCAGCGAGGGATTCCGTCTATCCGACACGTACATCAGGAAGGACTTTGGTCGCAGGCGTGATCGCAGATGCAGGAATCTAACTGGAGTTCGACCGTGCAGGAGGCCGGAAGCCTTCCGGCTGTGTGTATCGACGGCGCCTCCCGTCTGTTGCGGCTCGCCGCGTTGGCTCAGGACCTTGGAGCTGAACCTGTGGCCAAGGAAGCACGTGAGCTCGCGGCGCGGGTTGCCGAAGGACGTTTCTATGTAGCTTGTGTCGGTCAGTTCAAGCGGGGCAAATCCACCCTGCTCAACGCTCTGGTCGGTCACGAAGTGGCTCCGACCGGGTTTGTTCCGGTCACGGCGGTGCCAACGGTGATTCGGCTCGGCGACAAACTTCACGCGCGCGTTCGCATGCGCGACGGATCCTGGCAGCACGTTGACCTGCCCGACTTGAAGCAATACGTGACCGAAGAGTTTAACCCCGAAAACAAGAAGGCCGTCGAGGGTGCGGAAGTGTTTGTGCCCAGTCCTTTGTTGTCCTCCGGCATGTGTTTTGTTGACACGCCAGGTCTGGGATCGGTCTTCACTGGAAATACGGCCACCACGCGGGCGTTCATTCCTCACATCGATGCGGCATTGGTTGTAGTCGGAGCCGATCCACCGATTGCGGGAGAGGAACTGGCGCTTGTGGAAGCAGTTGGCAAGCAGGTGCAGGATTTGATCCTGGTCATCAACAAAGCCGACCGTACCAGCGATCAGGAACGCGCAGCGGCGGCGAGGTTCACGCGGGAGATTCTGGGTAGCCGGCTGCATCGCCCGATGGGCGAGATCCTTGAGGTGAGTGCCGCTGAACGCATGGAAAACCGCGGACCATTGCGGGATTGGGAAGAACTACTGGCCCGCTTGTATGACCTCGTTGAAGACTCAGGCAGGAATCTCGTTCGCGCCGCTTGCGACCGGGGCATGCAGCGTTTGAGCGAGCAACTGCTGGCTGTTGTCAACGAGGACCGCGACGCGCTTCTGCGGCCTATCGAAGAATCCCAACGGCGTATCGAGCTGATGAGGGAAACCATCAACGAAGCTGAGCGCTCCATGCGCGAACTGAGTTTTCTGTTTATGGCGGAGCTGCATCGGATTTCGGACCTCTTCCTTGATAGGCGCCAGCAATTCTTCCGTTGCGCGTGGACGGAGTCAGATACAGAATTTGATGCGAACCTACCGTCCGTATCCCTCGGCTTTGGCCCACATTATCGGCGCCGGGTGATGCGCCTCGCCCAGGTGATCTCGCGTAGCAAAGTAATGCCCTGGCTCAAACCTGAACAGGAAGAGGGGGAGCGCCAATATCGCGCCGTGGCTCTCCGCTTTGTGGAAATGGGTAACAGCTTTCTGAAAAGGCTCGCCGCCACGGGTCTGAGCGAGTTGGCGCGCATGCCCCACGCGCTCGATCCGGAGAAGGACCTCCGCGTGCGTTCCCGGTTCACATTCGAGGACTTCATCGGAACCGCACAACCCCCATCGCCGCTGCGCTGGCTCGCCGACGTTTTTTTGCCGCTTGTGGGTGCACGCAAGGTCATCACCAACGAGGCGCGAAGGTTTCTGCAGCATCTTTTGGACGTAAACAGCTCGCGAGTACAAAATGATGTTCTCCATCGTATCGAGGAAGGCCGGGACCGCCTGGAGGTCGAGATCCGCAAGCTGCTGCATGAAGTCAGCCGCATTGCGGAGCAGGCGCTGGACCGCGCGCGGAAAGTCAAAGAAGAAGGAGCGCCCGCTGTACAAGCGGCAATTGAGAGGCTCGACCGATTTGAACGGGATGTTTCGGCACTCGTCTGACTCCGAATCGTGTCTCGACGGGAAAGAGGTTTCACGCGATGCCTTCGTCTGCCGCCCAACGCGAGCCGACCCTTGAGTATTTGAAGTGCGTTGAGCGCGAGGAGGAATTGGCCCGGCTTCGGGATCAGGCCAGAATTCGCAAGTCGGTGCTGGTCTTTGGACCCGAGGGCGTGGGCAAGTCACGCCTGCTGCGCACCTTCGTCGAAAAGCAACCGCTCGCGCTTTACGTCGAACAAATGAGGTCGCCGCGCGAATTTGTTCTCACTTTGCTTCAGGCATTGCATTCCGCAGACCAAAATATAAAAGTTCCCGAGACCCTCGCTGCTCTGTCCACAGCTTCCTTGAAGGGCATCGTCCACCGGGCGCTTGATACGCATCCCTTTCTGATGGTTCTGGACCATCTCGACGCGCCCTCCCGCGTGGTCACAGGAATGATCAAGGATCTGAATTATTACGGGCGCACTCCCGTGATCTTCGCGGCGCGATCGCCACATATGGAGGATATAGGCGCATTGCGTCCATTCTGTGCGAGCAAATCGGAGCGCCTGGAACTCCAGAACCTGCCAGCACAGATTGCCTTGGAATTCGCGCGGCGTGAAGCGGAGAAAAACACGCTGTGGGCTTCCAATCTGGAAGCAATCCTGCCGTCGCTTGTCGAGTGGAGCGATGGGAACCCCGGAGCCATCCTCCACATGTTGAAAATGGCTCTGCTCCCGCAGTACCGAGCAGGCGACCAGATCAAAGCGCACATCCTGTATGTCGACTATCGGATGGGTCGCCGCTCGTGAAATCTGCAGTTGTCCGAGACGCTACTCCCCGTACGGCACCCAGATGTTCTTCACCTGCGTCGCGTGCTGCAGGAACCAGCGGCCCTCCGCCTGTGCGGGATTGAACCAGTCGTACTCGTGGCCGTCGTTGGTCCACACCTGCTTCATGTTGCCGATCGATGCCGTCCGCACGAACGTCGCTTCTTCGTTGCTGCGGAAGCACCAGACGGCTTCGATGCCGTCGTGCTCGGCCAGCGTCTTGGCCAGTTCTACCGGCCGCCCCGCCACCAGATTCACCACGCCGCCGGGCAGGTCGCTCGTGTCGAGCAGTTGATACACGTCGCCGATCACCAGCGGGTAGCGTTCCGAAGGCACGGCAACCACGGTATTGCCCACGGCAATCGCCGGCAGCACCAGCGACAACAATCCCAGCAGCGGCGCTTCCGACGGCGCCAGAATCCCGATCGCGCCCACCGCCTCATTCATGGCAATGGCAATGTTGCGTCCCGGCGGGTTGTGCACCTGGCCGTCGTACTTGTCGGCCCAGCCGGCATAACAGAAGGTCCGCTGCACCGCGAGATCCACTTCCACCGCCGCCTGCTCCGCACCCACTGCCCGCGCCAGTCGGCTCGCAATCTCGTCGCGGCGCTGGATCATGTTTTCCGCAATGTAGTAAATCACCTGCGCTCGATTGTGCGCGCTGGTCTTCGCCCATCCTGTTGCATTGCGCGCCGCTTCCACTGCGTTGCGAATATCCTTGCGGTTGCCCAGCGGTGCTTCGCCCAGCAATTCGCCTTCGCGTCCGTACACCGGGAACGAGTATCCGCCGTCGGGCCGCGCCTGCTTCCCGCCGATGTACTGCTTCACCGTGCGATCGATCGTCTCGCCCGCTGGCGTGAAACCTTCTTCCTCATCCGGCGTTTCCAGCTTCACTGCCTTCTCCGGTGCGCTGGGCAGCGCATGCAACCACTTCGGCGTCAGGTACTCCAGCATGCCCTCGCGTCCGCCTTCGCGCCCGTAGCCGGACTCGCGATAGCCGCCGAATCCGCACGCCGCGTCGAACTGGTTGGTCGAATTCACCCACACCACGCCCGCCTTCACCTGCGACGCCAGGTCCAGCGCCACGTTGATGTTCTCGCTCCAGACGCTCGCGGCCAGTCCATATACTGTGTTGTTCGCGAGCTCTGCGGCCTCGGCCGGCGTGCGGAAGGTCATCGCCACCAGAACCGGTCCAAAAATCTCCTCCTGCACCACGGTCGCCGCCGGATGCACATCCGTCAGCAGTGTCGGCGGATAGAAGCTGCCCTTTTCTGGCAGCGGATGCTTCGGCTGCCAGCACTTGGCGCCTTCGGCCACGCCGTTGTCCACCATCTTTTGAATCGACTCCAACTGCACCGGCGACACAATCGCGCCAATATCAATCGCCTTGTCGAGCGGCGGTCCCACGCGCAGCGTCTCCATGCGCGCGCGCACTTTGGCGTAGAGCGTTTCGGCCACGCGCTCCTGCACCAGCAGGCGCGAGCCTGCGCAGCACACCTGCCCCTGGTTGAACCAGATCGCGTCGACCAGCCCTTCAACGGCAGAGTCCAAATCCGCATCGTCGAAGACCACGAACGGCGACTTTCCGCCCAGCTCCAGCGACAGTTTCTTCGCCGAATTCGCCGTCGCCTTGCGAATCGTCCGCCCCACGTCGGTCGATCCCGTAAACGCGACCTTGTCGATCCCGGGATGCTCGACCAGCGCCTGGCCATTTTTCGCGTCACAGGTCAGCACGTTCAGCACGCCCGGCGGCAAACCCACCTCCATCGCCAACTCGGCAAACGCCAGCGCCGTCAGCGGCGTATATTTTGCCGGCTTGATCACCACCGTGTTGCCCGCAGCCAGCGCCGGAGCCACCTTCCACGCAAACATCAGCAGCGGAAAGTTCCACGGAATCACCTGGCCCACCACGCCGCACGCCGTGTACTGTGGAAACTCCTGCTCCAGTAGTTGCGCCCAGCCCGCGTGATGATAGAAATGCCGCGCCACGAGAGGAATATCGATGTCGCGGCTTTCGCGGATGGGCTTGCCGTTGTCCATCGTCTCCAGCACCGCAAGCCGCCGCGAGTGCTTCTGCACCTGCCGCGCCAGCGCATACAGATACCGCGCCCGTTCGTACCCGCTCAGCGCCTGCCACGCAGGCTGCGCCTTGCGCGCCGCTTCGACAGCGGCATTCACGTCGTCAATGTTGCCTTTGGCCACCTCGGCCAGCACGTCACCCGTCGAAGGATCGCTCGTGGTCTGGTATTCGCCGCTCTTGGGCGCAACCCATGCGCCGCCGATGAACTCCTCAAACCGGCGATGATGCCGCTCCAGCCACTGCACCGCTTCCTTCGGATCCTCCGGCGCGGCTCCGTACTCCATGGTGTAGAACTTTTCCGCTATGCTCACAGCGTCTCCTTCCAATGGCCCAGCAGTGACAAATGAGGCGATGTCTTGAAAGGGCACGACTTTAGTCGTGCCAAAACCGTTTCGAAATCAACTCCGGGCTTTAGCCCCTGAGGAATGTTTTTCTCTCTCATTCCAAAATCTGACGCACCGCGCTTCTACGCGATCGGATGCCGATACGTCGCCGAGTAATGCCCCGTTAGATGATGCTCCAGTTGCCGCTCGATGTCGCCCAGCATGCCACTGGCGCCGATGCGAAACAGCGACGGCTCGAGCCACGGCCTTCCCAACTCGTCCTTCATCAGTGCCAGCCAGTCGGTCGCCTGCTTCGCCGTGCGAATGCCACCCGCCGGCTTGAATCCCACTGCCATCCCCGTCCGCTCGGCATAGTCGCGGATGCACCGCACCATCACCAGCGATACCGGCAGCGTCGCGTTCACGCTCTCCTTGCCCGTCGAGGTCTTGATAAAGTCCGCTCCCGCCATCATCGCTACCCAACTGGCCCGCGCCACGTTGCGCAGTGTCATTAAGTCGCCCGTGCCCAGAATCGCCTTCATGTGCGCGTGCGGTCCGCAAGCCTCCTTGAACGCCGCCACTTCGTCGTAGAGAGCCTGCCACTCGCCGTTGAAGACATGCCCGCGTGTGATGACAATATCAATTTCCTGCGCGCCCGCCTCCACCGAGCGGTGAATCTCTTCCACGCGCTCGGCCAGCGGATTCAACCCCGCCGGAAACCCCGCCGAAACCGCGGCCACAGGAATCCCCGACCCCTCCAGCGCCTTCACCGCCGTCTCCACAAACACGTGATACACGCACACTGCGCCCACGGTCAGGTGCAGGTCCGCAATGCCGAGACCCTCCACAATGTGCCTCTGCAGCGGATTCCGCGCCTTGGCGCACAGCCGCTTGACGCGCTCAACCGAGTCGTCGCCGCTCAGGGTCGTCAGGTCCATGCACGCAATGGCGCGCAGCAGCCACGCCGCCTGGGTGTCTTTCTTCACCGTGCGCCGCGCCACTTGCGTCGCCGCGCGGCGTTCCACCGCGCTGGTGTTCACGCGCACCTGGTCGATCCAATCCAGGTTGAGCGCCATGCGCCGGTTGGCTTCGAGTGTGCGCCCGTTCAAAACCACCGGAATGGGCTGCACGGCATGCGCGCCGTTATGTACTGCGCCGCTTTTTGTTGAAGTGATCGGTTGGAGGGCCATAGTTCTGTCTCCGCAGGGGAACTCGTGATTCGATGCAACCAAAAAATAACTGGCTCCTCCGCCGGGCAGAGGAGCCTCGCCTGGAAACGTTCAGAACAAGAAGGATAAATCCGCCGCTGCCGCAAAGCAACAGCGGCGGACGGCTGGGCGCGCCCTAATTTGACGCTTAGGCGGTTTTGTTGCATAAAGGAACTCATCGTGGTCGCAAGAGAAAAACTGAGCTCAATTGGCCGACCCGTGCCCGAGTTGCCGGTCGCTGATGTCGAACGCGCCCAACAGCATTACAAAGATGCACTCGGCTTTGAGATCGGATGGCTTTACCCAGGCAAAGAAATTGGGGCCGTGTCGCGCGACAATGTGGCGATATTTTTTCGAAAGAGGACGCCGCCGTTCGAACCTGCCGTTCACTGGGTGTTTGCGGAAGATATCGATGCGACGTACCGGGAACTGAAGTCGTTAGGTGCGAACATCGTGGATCCTCTGGAAGAAAAACCTTGGGGACTAAGGCAATTCACCGTGAGGGACCTGGACGGAAACCTCTTCTACTTCCACCACGACTGACCAAACTCCTCATCACGGTTGGCTGCAGCCGGCAAACAGTCCGACTCAAATTGAGGCGAAGCCTGTGTCGCCCCTACCACTCCAGCCGCAGCAGTGAAACCGCCTGCCTCGGAAGCGTCGTCTCCACGCTCACTTTTCCGTTCACGACCTCGACCCACTCCGGCGAACTCAGCAGCTGCAACTGCCCGGCCGCCTTCAGTTGCGCGGTTTGCTCCGCGGTTGGCCATTGCGGAGAGCCCATCTTCTTCCACGCCGTGAATGCATTGCTGTGCGTCTCATCGATCCGGTAGTGCTCCAGCAGCACTTTCTTCACGCCCGGCGGAATTCCCGCAATCGTGACGCGCACTTCGGCATCCGGCGCGGGCAAATCGTCGTCGTGATAGTTCCAAACCATCACCGCCGCCTCGTGTTCCGACCTCGTCGCAAAGGCATCCACGTCCGGCGTCTGGCGCACCCCCGTTTTCACCAACTCCTCAAGCGGAACCTCGCCACTGCTTGTCGTCATCGCCCGCTCACCGGCCATCATCCCCGTCATGCGAAACAAATTCAGGATCGGCTTGTCGATGCCGCGCGTTGCCAGCGTGCGAAATCCCTCAAAGTAGCCCGCATTTTCAAACTCGAACGACCACGACAGCATGGCGATCAGGTTCACTTCGTTCTTGTCTTGCAAATCGAACAGCGCCTTCACCGCCGTCGCCGTGTACGCCGCGTAGAGCGGCCCATTCCGGTAGGCATTCGCCGGATTCTCCTTCGCCGAGCACGCCGCGCAACCCTCCGGATCAGCCTCGCTCAAAATGATCGGCAGATTTCGCAACTCCGGGTGCCTGGCCACGATCCGGAAACCTGCTTCGGCGGCCTGCAACTCATTCGAGATCCCCATCCGCACATGCCCGTCCACTAAACTCGGCCGGCCTTTGGGATGGAACGAGATGAAGTCGAGCGGCACCGGCTTGCCGTTGGCCGCGCTCCTGTCGTGCAGGCAATGTTGCAGAAAGCTCTCAAGAAACGCGCTTGCCTTGGCGCTGGCCGGCCCCGTGCTCGCCGGTCCGCCCACCTTCGCGCCGGGCAGCGCTGTCCTCACGCCCGCTACCGCATAGTCGTAGAGCTTGAAGTACTCGGCCGGCGTTCCATGCCAATAATCGATGTCGGGCTCATTCCACACCTCGAAAGTCCAGGTGCTCACTCGTTCCCTGCCGTAACGCTCCACAAGGTGCTCGGTGTACTTCTGCACCAGCTCGCCCCACATCTTGTAATCCCTCGGCGGATTGTTTGACGCCCCTCCCATGGTGTGAGCGGGATAGTGAAGCTGGTATGCATCGATCCCCGGCACCGTGGCCGCCAGGTCTTCGGGCATAAAGCCCAACTCCACCATCGGCCGCACGCCGGCCTTCGCAAATTCGTCGAAAGTCTGGTCCGTAATCGTGAAGTCGTAGACCGGCTTGCCGTTCTCGTCGAGCCGGAACACATTTGACGAGCTCCACTTCAGTTCCGGTACTCCGTTGCCCGAAGTCAGCAGATGGTGAGTGCGAATTGTCACCGGCCCCGCGCTCAGCGCATGCAGCTCGCCGAGCAGTTGCTCGCCATACTGCATCGTCGTGTAGTTCGATTCGTCGTAGCCGAACCAATTCGTAATCGGCTTATAACTGCCTTGCGGCTTGGCAAGATTGACCTGGACGGTCACCGGATCGGTCGCAGGCGTCTGACCTGCGGCGACACCCAGGCTGATTGCAGCGCAGAACAGCAACTCTGAAGTCTTCGTCATGCAATCTTGCCCTCTCAGGAACACGCCCGCCTACGGCGTAATCACGGTCAGTCCCGGAATGGCCGCAAATCGCCGCGCATTGAAGGTCACCACCGCCGCGCCGCTTTCCAGGGCCGTTGCGGCAAGAATCAGATCGTGCGGGTTCATCCTTTGGCCGGTGGCTTCCGTGTCCGTCCAAAGGCGTGCATGTTGCAGAGCCGCCATCTCCGAGTAGGGAACAACCTCAAATACCTGCAGCGCCTGCTGCAGAAACTTCTGCCGCCGCGAGCGGTGCATTCCCGTAGCGCGCTCCACGCTGCGCCACAGTTCGGCAACCGTAATGGCCGCAAGCCTGATCTCCTCATCGGGATGCGCGCGCAACCAGGCATCCAGGTCCACCGCCCCGCGCTCCGCCTGAATGATCACATCGGCATCGATCAGGAATGCCATGGCTTGCCTTGCGCCGGCAATGAGCCGCGCGCCTGTTCCAGATCGTGAAGCCAGGAGGTCGCTTCGTCTTCGCCCAGGTGCGCGCCCTCCACCGCCTTGCGCAGAGCCGCCGCCACCTCTTCCCCGCGAGCAGGTTTTCGCACCATCGGCACAATGCGCGCCACCGGGTTGCCGTTCTTTTCGAGAACGAAGGTCGTGCCCTGATAGCGCGCCCGGTTCACGCAATCGGCGAAGTTGCGCGAGGCTTCTGTGACGCTAATCGAGACAGTTTCCATAAAATCAGATTATTATATTTTCACAAATTCATCCGTAAGTCAATGTCAATAAAGGTCCTCCTCACTCACTCTCCCGTGAGCTTCTCCATGAGCGCGTCGAAGTCCTCCAGGCGGGCGTACTCGATGATCACCTTGCCGCGACCGTTGCGATCATCGATTGTGACCTTCAATCCGAGGGCCCTTTGCAACTGTTCTTGCGCGTCGCGCACGTTGGGATCGATGGGCCGCTCCGCTTTCGGATCTCTCTTGCCCTTGCGGCTGGGGTCAATCAACCCCTGCACGTAATTCTCTGTCTGGCGCACTGACATGGAGAGCGACGCAACCCGCTGCGCCGCCTTTTCCATCTCCTCGGCATGTTCAAAGGCCAGCAAGGCGCGTGCGTGGCCGAAGGTCAGCTCGCCGGCCTCGACACGTTTTTGCACCGTCGTTGGTAACTTCAATAAACGCATGAAATTAGCCACTGTCGCGCGATCTTTCCCTGTGCGCTGCGCCATCTGTTCCTGAGTCATGTGGAACTCGCGCGCCAGGCGTTCGAAGGCCCGCGCTTGCTCCATCGCGTTCAGGTCGGTCCGCTGCAGATTCTCGACGATCGTAATTTCCATCGCCTGCTCGTCGGAGACCTGTCGCAAAATCGCGGGCACTGTGGTCTTGCCGGCCAGCCTCGACGCGCGCCAGCGCCGCTCTCCCGCAATCAGTTGGTAACGCCCGCTTGCCATGGGGCGGAGCAGGACCGGCTGCACCACGCCGTTGGCGGCTATCGAAGCAGCAAGCTCAGCCAGTTGCTCCTCGTTCACCTGGGAACGCGTTTGAAAGGGGTTAGGGTCGATCTGGTCGACGGGAACCTCGCGCGGCTTGCCGCCTTCGGGTTCGCTTGTGGGTCCAGAATGCAGTCGGGGAAGCAGAGAGTCGAGCCCTTTGCCGAGGGCGCGGCGTTTGGGGTCGGGAAGAGTAACGTTTGTCATCGAAAATCCTCAGTGGTAGCCTTGCCTGCTGTGCAGGCGGAAGTCCTTTTTGAAATTCTTGCGTGGCCCGTCCCAAAGCCGCCTACGAATAGGGCCAGAAGGTCGTCCGTGAGTGCGGGCGCGTTGCCGCCATCGTTTTGCGCTCGGCCGCTCGCGGACTTTCCATCTGATTGCGCGCCAAGAACTCTCCTGTTAGTTCGAAATAGGCCTCGGTGCCGCGCGAGCGCGGATCATAAAGCGCCACGGGCTTACCGTGGCTGGGAGCCTCCGCAAGCCGCACATTCCGCGGAATGACGGTGCGATAGAGGATGTCACGAAAATACTCGCGGAGCGTTTCTGTCACCTGCTGCGCCAGATTTGTCCGATCGTCGTACATGGTCAGCAGCACGCCTTCGATGGTCAGGTTCGGGTTGTACGCCGCGCGCACGCGCTCCAGGGTCGAAACCAGCTCCGAGACCCCCTCCAACGCAAAGTACTCCGCCTGCAAAGGGACGATCAGCGCCTCCGCCGCACACAGGACATTGAGCGTCAGCAGATCCAGGGCCGGCGGACAATCCAGAAAAATCAGTTCGAAGTTGTTTTTGATAGGCTTCAGCGCGCGCTGCAGGCGAAGAGCCCGGTCCTCTTCGCCAGCCAGCTCAATATTCGCGCCCGTCAGGTTCTTCGAGCCCGGGAGCAGCCACAGCCGATCCACTTCCGTAGGAAGAATCACCTGCTCCGCAGTGCTTTCGCCGGCAAGCACATCGTAGATGGAATGGCGGTTGTCGTCGCGCTGAAAACCCAGTCCCGACGAAGCGTTCGCCTGCGGATCGCAGTCAATCAGGAGCGTCTTCAGACCCTCCAGGGCCAGGCACGCAGCCAGATTGATGGCCGTAGTGGTCTTGCCGACGCCGCCCTTTTGGTTGACGATTCCAACGATCTTTCCCATGGCATTCAAGACTAACGGGAGAAAACGCGGCGCGCACAGGGATTTGCACTGTGGGAAACCGGGCGCGGCTGTGGAAACTGCCCTGGATGCCCGGCCCCTGGTGCCAAGCAAACTCTTGTCGGGAAAGAGCTTTGATTCCGGCACCGTGACCGCGCCTATGCAGAGACAAAAGTCGCCTGATGGTGGAAAACTATCCGTTTGCCGGAACCGATTTCCTGTTTTTTGCCCGACTGTACCAATTCGGTACTGGCTCCAAATTGGGCTAAGTCGGTTGGTCTGTTCCACGTGGAACCTTTGCCGCACAGCGGATCCTCGGCCTCACACTCGCACTCACACTCGCATGGTTCCACGTGGAACAATGATTGGCACAACGAATTACCCCTCACCAGAACATCCATTTCATTCAGGGTGCGTGTGTCGGCGCAAGCGGCTCCTTCTCTCCCGGCACTGCGTACGTCCTCAGCCTCAGCGGCGCCCAGCTCACCTGCTACATTCCCAACCTCATCGCGATCCTGATTCAGATTCCTATAGTTCCCCGATTGCATTCCAGGATCCCCGGAGTACACTCATCGCTGAAATCCAGAAAGATGGTACGCATGGATTCCCAAAACGCCTTCATCGGCAGAACGACTCAACCCTCCGCCAAAGACCTTGCGGCAGCACTCGGTGACTCGCTGGACGCCTGGAACGAACTCACGCGCTGGCTCACCAGCAAAAGCATTTCCGCCAGAGAGTGGCACTCGATCTCGCCAAAGTACGGCTGGGCGCTTCGACCCAAGCTCAAATCCAGAACCATTCTTTACATGAGCCCCTGTGCAGGGTGCTTCCGCGTCTCTCTCGTTCTGGGAGATCGCGCCGTCGCAGCAGCCCGCGCAAGCGACCTGCCGAAAGCTGTCTTGAAGGAGATCGCCGAGGCGCGGCGTTATGCCGAGGGGACAGGTATCCGGCTGCTCGTCAAAACAACTGAAGATCTGGCGCCCGCCCGCGCTCTGGTCGAGATCAAACTGCAGAACTGATTCTCTGCCCGCGCGCAAGAATGCGGTCGTTTCCGAAGGGCAGCTTCACCGGATCAACCCACGAAATCTGCGCACCTGCCGCCGTTCGCAATTGCACAATCTCCGCACCCGTCGTCATCAGCGCCAGCCATCCCTCGCTCGCTACCAGGCGCGTCGCATTGGCCACAGCCCTCGGCATCTTGTCCACGGCTCTCAGAACCACGCAATCGAAGGTCTCTCGCATCGCCTCTGCCCGCCCCGCATAAACCTTCGCCTGGATCTCCAGCACCCGCACGGCCTCCTGCAAAAACGCCGCCTTCTTTCCCTGCGACTCGGCCAGTGTCACAGCAATCTCCGGCCGGCACAGCGCGATGGGAATCCCCGGCAGCCCCGCGCCCGATCCAAAATCGAGCAGAGTCGCAACTCCCAGTGGCAGCGCATAGGCAACTGCAATCGATTCAACAATATGCCGTGAAAGAATGCCCTCTTCGTCGCGAATCGAACTCAGGTTGAGGCGCTCATTCCAGCGAAGAAAGAGCGAAAGATAACTGTCGAATCGGCTCGCCGCCTTTTCGTCCAGCGGTGCCAAACCCGCCTCTGCCAAAAGCGCGTTCAGACGCGCACCTGACTCGCTCGCTTCCATCGATCAGTTCCTGGAACCTTCGATTGCGGGCGCCCGCCATGCCGCGGCTGCCTGCACAAACGCAGAGAAAATCGCGCGCGAAAATCCGCTTTGCGCGTAAGTCCGCTCCGGATGCCACTGCACTCCCACCACAAAATGATCCGCCGCGTCGAGCTCCACCGCTTCAATCACTCCGTCGCCCGGCGAAACCGCGCTCACTCGCAGATTGTCGCCCGCTGTGCGAATCGCCTGGTGATGGCTCGAATTCACTTCGACGTTGCCCACCGCGACCCCGCCCACTTCAACATCGCCCGCTTCGGTCGCCGGCAGAATCCCTTTCAACCGTGATCCCTCTCGAATCTCCACCCGGTGCGCCTTCACCACTTCACGCCCCGGCCGATGATTCACCGCCGTCTTCAGATCCTGAACCAGCGCACCCCCGCGCCACACATTCAAGTTTTGCGTGCCGTGGCAGATCGCAAGAATTGGCTTGTGCAGATTGAACGCATCCTGCAGTAGCAGTTCGTCGGCCGCGGTCCGTGTGGGATCGTCCTCCGCGCACTCCGGCACGCGCGCCTCGCCGTAGCGCTCGGGATCCACGTCGAACTTGCTGCCCGGCAAAAGAATCCCTTGCACGCTCGCCAGCAACTTCGCTACGCGCTCCTGCGGCTCGCTCAGCGGCACCACCACCGGCTCCGCTCCCGCCGCCTTCAGCGCTTCAATATATTGCGGCAATGCCCGCTGGTTGTACTCAGGGTCACTGCCGGTGGGTTCGGGAATCGCGATGCGCACGGCCATGCAATCAGTGTAAAGCCCGGCCGCTTGCGCAACTCGCAATCCGCGCGATCGGTCAACGCAAGATACTTCAATGGTCTTCCCGAGTTGCCCTGTTCTGCATTCCACGGTCCGTTGTACCTTAGGAGCAGTGTCCAACGAGACCTCAGCTCCTCAAGAATCTTCGACAAGAGCAGCCACTTCGCCAGAACCAGCGCGCGAAGAAAAAGCTGTTCGTTGGTTTGAGCTCTCGCTCGTCTTGCTCGTCTGCTTTGGTTCCTCGCTGATCACCAGCTTTCATTTCGTTACGGCCGGCGATGCGACGGCATACCCCCAAAAAGGCGTTGATTGGGGCTATCTGATCCTCCAGGAAGTCATGGGACTTCTTCTTCTCGGTTACGTTCTATGGCGCCGCCGCATGACGTTCCGCGATCTAGGCCTCAGTTGGTCGCCCGGCCAACCAATAACCGGAGTGTTTCTCGCGGCTGCGGCGTACCTTAGTTATGCCGTGGGATACACCCTCATTCACCTGGCCCACCAAGCCTCCTATCACGCGGTCGCGCAAGCCGGAACTTCTGCTCGTCAAATCTTCGGCCACCCATCGCTCCTGTCAATTCCGCTGATGATTCTGAATCCACTCTTCGAGGAGCTGATCGTTCGCGCATATCTCATGAAGGAAATTCGCGCGCTTACCGGATCTTGGCTCCTCGCCGGCGCGGTGAGCGTCGCCGTGCAAACGGCCTATCACCTCTACTATGGCTGGGTTACTGCCCTCTCTCTGGGCTTCCAATTCCTCGTTTACTCGATCTACTACGCAAAAAAGCAAAGGGCCACACCCATTGTTGTGGCGCACGCAATCATGGATGTCTGGGCCATGTCGCAGCTTTGGTAATTCGTCATTCAAGAGACAATAGCCGGAGTCTCCGCCTCTGCCCGCGCCGCCTCGCCCAACATCGCTTCCATCGTCTCGCGCAGCCGCTCCGTCAGCTCGCCATTTTGCCGCACACTCATTCCCTTGGTCTCGATCGGCACTCCCACCCGCACCGTCAGCTGGCCGGGAAAGAAATGATGCGTGTGAATCGGCAGCAGATCGTAAACGCCCTTGAGCGCGATCGGCACCAGCGGCACCTGCGCACGAATCGCCAGGTACGCCGCGCCGGAAAGGAAGGGCCTCAGCGTTCCGTCAGACGTTCGCCCGCCCTCCGGAAACACCACCAGTGGCATGCCGCCTCGTAGCGCCTTTACCGCAACGCCCAGGCTCGTGAGCGTCGCGTGCGGGTTCTCCGTGTCAATCCGCATCTGCCCGGAACGCTCGAGATACCAGCCGATGAACGGCCACTCCCAGAGTTGCTTTCTCGCCAGGATGCGGAACTGAAAGGGCAGCGCCGCAAAAACCACCGGAACGTCCATGTATGACGTGTGGTTCGGGGCATACACCGCCACCGGGTACTTGCGCAGGTTCTCTGCCCCCTCCACCTTCAATCGCGACAGTGAAGCCCATACACCGCAGCGCGCCCAGATCCGCGCAATCCAGTGCTGAACCCGCCCCTTTTTGTCCACTAGCGAGACCGCAAGCGCCGTGAGCCCGCAGACCGCAGTCACCAGACCAAAAACCGGCGCCTGCAGCACATTGGTCCGCCACCGGTAGAGCCGGGGCAAAGGATTGGGCCGCGCGCTCATCTTTGTTCGCTCTTTCCCGCCAAAAGCATCGCCCGCGCCTCGCCTACAAGGTACACCGATCCAGAGACAATCACTACGCCTCCCGCCGCGCCCTCCTGCGCCATGCGCAGCGCCTCTCTCACGCTCTCTGCCGCCACGGCCCCTGTTCCCGTGGCCCTTGCTGCCGCCAGCAGATCCTCCATCGCCGCGGCGCGCGCCGCATGGAGCGGCGTCAGGATCACTCGCGCGAACAGCGGAAAAAGAATCTGCGCCATCTCCGCCACCGGCTTATCGCGCAGGCAACTGAAGATCAGGGTCTTTGGCCCCCGTCCCTCCAGAATGCTTCGTAGTCCCGCGCGAAGCGCCCATGCCCCTGCCGGATTGTGCGCCACGTCCAGAATCCACACCGCACCGTCGCGCTCGATACGCTCCAACCGCCCCGGCCACTGCGTTCGCCGAATCCCCGCCTCAAGGTCTGCAGCGCTCACGGCGAATCCATGATGCGTCGCCAGCTCTACCGCCGCTGCAATCGCCAGCGCCACATTCCTCTGCTGGTGCGCGCCCATTAGCGGCGAATCCACCTCGACCGTCGCACCCAACGCATTCACCGCATAGCTGCCCTTGGCCTCGGTCGCCGGCATGTACTCCACCGCGCTCACCCCGCGCACTCCCAGCTCCGTCGCGGCCTCGCCCAGCACCTGGTTCGCTTGCGCGTGCTGCGGCAGCGTAATCATTGTTCCGCCCTGGCGCAGGATTCCCGCCTTCTCGCGCGTAATCGCCGCAATCGTCTCGCCCAGCCACTCCATGTGGTCCAGAGAAATATCGGTAACGACCGAAACCAGCGGATCGACAACATTCGTCGCGTCCAGCCGTCCGCCCATGCCCACTTCCAGCACGGCAATCTCCACCTTGCGCTCGGCAAAATAGAGGAACCCGAGCGCCGTCAGCATCTCAAAGTAGCTCGGCTGTTGCGGCAGTTGCCCCTGCCTGACTAGCCGATCACCCTCGTCCAAAACCAGGAAAAATAACCGCGCAAAATCCTCGTCGGCAATCTCCGTCCGGTCCACGCGGATGCGCTCATTCGGCCTCTCCAGATGCGGTGACGTGTAAAGTCCCGTGCGCAGCCCCGCTTCCGTCAGGATCGACGCCAGCGTCGCCGCGGTCGATCCCTTTCCATTCGTCCCCGCAATCAGCACCGCACAAAATTCCTTTTGCGGATCGCCCAGCGCGCCCAGCAGCGTCCTCACCTCACCCAGCGAAAACTTGCGCCGCGGCTGACCTGCCTTCGCATACAGCTCCGGCGCCATGGCATTCAACTGCTCGACAGCCGCCGCGTAGGACATAGGAAAGTTCAGTATAAGAGCGGCGTCTCGCGCCACATCGACTTCGGTATAATTGCAGCGACTTTCAGTTCAAAATGGAGATTCCGGTTGCAATGAAACGTCTCTTATTGCTTCCCATGATGGCCCTTGCCTCGCAGTTTGTTGCGGCGCAGCTTCAGCCTGTTGTCGTGGTGGGCAATATCACGATTGTTCATGAAGATCACGGCTGGCGTGTGCAGGAGAAAAGGCCCGGACAAATTCGCTGGAATCTGACCAAGGGCGATTTGATCATCCGCATCGACGGCAAGAATGCAGCGGAAACCGGACCGATGCAAATGGCCAGCTATTTTAACGAGGGGTATCGGCGCGGTGTCGACGCTTACATTAAACGCGCAGATTTTGGCCAGGAGATTACACTCCGCGACATCCCCGCACGGGATTATTCGCCAGCTGGCGCCAAGCTATTTGCCCACGTCGCGAAAGGCTTCTTTGCTCCCGATTTGGAGATAGAAACCATCAACAACGGATCGATGACCCTCAAACAGCAACAAGACAAATGGCTTCTGATCGATTTCGGCGCCTCCTGGTGCCCTCCTTCCGTCGCGCGGCTGCCGGAAATCCTCTCGCTGGCCGGGAAGGAAAAGGACCGAATTGCAGTCGTGGCCGTCGAGATGGACTACAAGCCGAAGGCTGTTCAGGAGTTGATCGCGCGTTTTCAAATCAAAATTCCCGTCGCCGCGATGGGCTATATGTCTCCTTTGCCGGTCCAGTTGGGGGTCAGCGCGGTCGACTATTTTGCCGAACTGCCTGCATTGGTATTGATTCAGCCCGATGGGGAGGTTGCGCTCATCCTGGTTGGCGGCGGAGAGCCTGGAGATGTAACGAAGGTAGTGGAGAGCAATTTGAATCGGCACGAATAGCGGACATGACCCCCAATTCCTGGTCTTGATGGTGATTGCGGCAGTCGCGGTCTGCCGAAAAATGAACTGCAACAGAAACGCCGCGTCGTCGCCGCATCTACTCCATTCCTTCTCCTGCTGTGTAATACGCGTTCGCCGCAACCCGCTCCACCCCCGCACCTTTGCCGCGGCTCCCACACAACACCCCTCCCTTCCACAGCCTTTTCCGGCGCCCCTGTGGGATCCATGGAAAATTACGGTCGCTATTCACCCTTCGTGCACCGGTTTTACAATTCTCCTCATTCCCACAGCCGCGATTTAGAAAACTCTCACCTCTCTCAAACCCGCGCCCATACTCTACTTTGTCCTTATTCCCACTTTTCCTACCTCACCTACGGGTACTTCTATTTTTTATTTATCTATTCCCATACTTATCCACCCCCCCTTCACTACGCACAGTGCACTGCCCACATCGCGCTCGGCACACCGCGCCGCGCACCACCACAGGCCCAGTCCCGTAGTCCCTGCCTATTCCCGGTAATCCAGAGAACCGCCCCGGTTTTCCACGCGCCTTTTACCCGCGACCTCGCTACAATCGGGGTGATGAAGCGACGCCACTTCCAGCTCTCCGCAAGCTGTTGTACAGTGGGGGCATAGGACGCGGCTTCTCGCGCCGAGGAGTTGATATGCCAGGTGTCGAAACCGAAGTCGAGAAGCCGGCCGCTCAGGGGGCAGCGATGGAGATTACCGTAAGCCGCCAGGATCTGGTCAAGGAGCTCACGGCAACGCAAAGCGTCGTCGAGCGCAAGACCACAATCCCGATTCTGTCCAACTTTCTCATCGAGGCTGAAGACGATCGTCTGAACATCACCGCGACCGATCTCGACCAGGCCATCCGCACCAGCGTCGCCGTCAAAGTCAAAAAGCCCGGCGCATGCACCATTCCCGCGCGCAAGCTCTACGACTACATCAAGCTCCTGCCCGATGGCGACATCTCCATCAAGCTGCTTGAAAATCACTGGGTGCAGATTCGCAGCGGCCGCTCCAACACAAAAATGGTCGGCATGGCGCGCGCCAACTATCCGCAGGTTCCCGATTTCCCCACCATCGCCGCCACCAGCATTTCCCTCGTTGCGCTGCGCACGCTCATCGCGCGCACCATCTTCGCCATCTCCAACGAGGAGTCGCGCTACACGCTCAACGGCGCATTGCTCATCCTCAAGGCCGAGTCGCTTGCCATGGTCGCCACCGACGGCCATCGCCTCTCGTTTGTTGAGAAACCCAACGAGACCCTCGAAGGCATCAGCGGAGAAAAGCGCGTCCTCGTTCCGCGCAAGGCTCTCCAGGAGCTGCAACTGCTGCTCGCCAACTCCGACGCCGAGAAAATCGAATTCGCCGACGACGAGCACACGCTCTTCTTCCGCGTCGGCCATCGCACGCTGTCCAGCCGCAAGCTCACCGGCCAGTTCCCCAACTTTGAAGCGGTGATGCCGCGCGACAACACCAAGTTCGCCGTGGTGCGGTCTGCCGAGCTCTCCCAAGCCATCCAGCGCGTCGCCCAGTTCGCCGACGAGCGCTCCGGCGCCATCCGCATGAAGCTCGAAGACAACGAGCTCAAGGTCAGCGCCAACTCCACTGAATCCGGTGAGAGCGAAGACACCATCGACACGCCCTACCAGAGCGAAGCCATCACCGTGGGATTCAACTCCGGCTACATCCTCGACTTCCTCAAGGCCCTCGACAACGCTGGCGAGGTGCGCCTCGAGTTCAAGGACTCCCAATCCGCCGGCCAGATGCGCCCCGAAGATCCCGACGCCGAGTACAAATACCGCTACGTCCTCATGCCCATGCGCATTTGACGCGCCTCTCCTTGATGTCATCTTGAGCAACAAATCTCGGATGTCATCCTGAGCGAGTCCGGGCGTGCCGGGACGAGTCGAAGGACCTGCATGTACTCTCCGGCTATGTAACAAGGGCTTGGCCTCAGCCAAGCCGCAACCCGCTCCACCCATTTTCCGAGAAAACAAGTCCGCGGCGAAGCCGCGCGCCGAAGACCCTGGCGCCGAGAGCGATCATCCCCCGTACCAAACTGGTCGGGTCTATGCAAAAATGCGCATTGCATTTTGCCTGTAATTAAGCTTTAATTA
Organism: Occallatibacter sp.; assembly: GCA_050011915.1. Classification (GTDB taxonomy): domain Bacteria; phylum Acidobacteriota; class Terriglobia; order Terriglobales; family Acidobacteriaceae; genus Telmatobacter. Next base: position 4,143 of record JBEKIE010000053.1, on the reverse strand, counting down.
CAGGCAAGATGAGATGCGGTCTAGGAACCCAGTTCGCACAGAAAGGGCACAACTGTCGTTGTCGGGCCCGACGAACGCAATCTTGGAGCAACTAGCCGACTTGGGCATCCTAGGAAAGACGAAGGCGGAGATTGCGAGCAGGATTGTTACCGATTGGATTTGGAATAACGAGGATCGTCTGCTACGGCAGGGGATACCGTTACGTCAACCGCGAGGCAAGAATGGGAAGAGGGTTTCCTAGACTCCCGAATCCACACGAACCGATGCAAATTTCCACCGCGGTGGAAAAAATTTACTAGACCAGCTCGATCAATAGGTGTTAGACAGAAGACCTTGAACGTATCGGCTGGGGTTGGGGCGGCTATGGAAAACAGTCTGAAGGCACATTCATCCTGGAACCAAATGAGAGCCGTGGAACGAGCGAGCGAGCGAGTCCACTCATGGCCAGAATGGAAGCGGTCCGCCGTTACATTCCGCAGCCAAGATGCCAAGGCTCAGCCCGCCTCCCGCGAAGAGGAAGCAACCGACCGGGAGCCGAGACGAGAAGAAGAGTAGCCCCCAACATCTCAGCAGCCTTGGGCCGGGCCTCGGGAGACAGCCTTCGCTGCGCATAGGTCCACACTCGGCTTCCCTTGAAGCCCCTCGAGAACGCCCTTGAATTCGTCGAGGAGCTTGTCTTCGCGTTCTAAATAATTCAATGGGATTAAAGGCACCCTCGGGGCCCGCTCCGTCTTAAGCGGAAGCTTAGGCTTGTCGTCTTTACCTTTCCGCTGTATCGGCCTTCCACTGCTCAAATCAAGCGAGAAGAAGTCCAGATACCTACGTGGACCTATGCCTATAAACGGTAGAAACGGTATTCGCCCGGATTCCTCGGCGGAGTCCAGGTCGAAACATATTGCGTCCGAGTGCAGATCGCGCGCCTTGCTTTTCGGGTACGGTTCCACATAGTAAACTCTACGGATTCCCGAAGCGACGATGTGACGGGTACAGTTGTGACAAGGAAACGTGGTCACGTACAGATAATTTCCACGGACGCTGATTCCCAAACGAGCGCAGGTAAGTATCGCGTCCATCTCCCCATGCACAGCCCGCCCGTATTCGGTAATAAGCCGAAGATCGCTCTTCTGAATCGCCTCAAATGTTGCCTGCCGATTCAATAGTGAGCCCCGCTGCCCCAACACCGACCTGATGGCGCTCTTCAAATCGACGTCCCCAATCGTAAGTTTTTGCTCATCCAAAACGACCCCTACCAAATTGGCAACTTCAGAGAGATCCAAGACCTCATTGCCCAGACTGTCTTGAATGCTCCTGATGATAAGATCGCGATGCTCAGCATTTGGGTCAACCGGTTTGGTGTGATCACGACTGTCGTCATCATCCCCCTCCCAGTACACGCCCCCGCGCGGCGACGGAACTTCATTCATTCCAACAGCCAAAACATCACCCTGCGGTGTGGCGATCGCGGCCCCGACTTGTCGCCCAAGCTGAGCAGACCGTGCTGCGGAAGCGTAGGCCAAGAACATCGCATGCTCTTCCTTCAAAGGGGTTATAAACGGGTGTCCGAAAACCAATTCCAAAAATCGGTCGATCTGATCCTTATAGCGCTCCTCACTCGCCTGGACGAACACGTCAGCTAAGTAAAAGGTATCTCTCGTGCGCTGGCCACTGGGAACCTGCTCGTTCTGATCACGTTCGACCAGTGACTTTGCCTGCTTCTCCGTCATCCCAAGCTCGCTAGTTAAGTACCTCATTTGAGAGTCTTCGTCATTCGCAATCCCGATCAAGTAGAAGCCGGACTTATAGACCTCCCTGAATAGCGCAACTTCTTCCGGCCTTTTTAACGAACGCACAAGGTGTGCCGTCCTCATAGTGGCCATCGGCCGCTGCTCCTCGTCTAACACCCTCTGAGACGCAAATTCACTAACAGCCATAACAGCCACGATCCCATCGTCCTTAGCCATCTCTCTAGCCTTGTTTCCGGCCTTTATCAAGGCATCTCGCTTCCCGAAAGGAGACGAGTCGTCGAACGATATTCCAAGGTCCAGAGACCGCAGTTGGTCGCTAATTCTGAACACTGGCGCGTCATAACCATATTGGCCAAGAAAATTCCTGAAGGCAGTTAATACCGGGTCAGCGTTGGTTCCGACAGGATAGACAAATCCAAATACAAGCTCTGAGAAGGGCGACTCCGGCACGCCTTTGGACATTTGAGATCCTCTTTCAACTATGGAAACGTACAACAGACGTCCCCGCAAGTCTATTCCACGGGCCACGAAGAACCCCAGAACGCCGAACTATTAAGAAGTTATCTCCGACACCGCCAGCAACACCCCAAACAAAATCAGGACCGCAGATGCACCTAACACTCCCGAGAAAAAAGGTGCGCGGCGCAGCCACGATGAAATCCCCGCCCCGCAATCGCCCACCCTCCGGCAGCCTTCATCCGGGCAACGAGCTCTACAAACAAACCGATTACGACCTTATTTATATGGGCGACCGGCACGCGTAAATTGGCTGTGAATCTGAATCCGCATAGCGATCCATCACCCGTTCTCGAGGAGGGAAACCAGTCCCTCAATCCTTCTAAACACCTCATCAAAAGTGACAATACGAACTCCGACCAGACGTTCTCTGAAGCGTTCGAAGGAGCGTCTCAGAGCATCGTCCACAAGTTCTTTCGACGCATCGCCGATAATCACCACGCTGCGCGGCCCAGCTACCGTAAAACGATCCTCCGCGCGCATCAGCGCGTGGAACTCCGCTGCCAACGATTCACTATACTCAAGCACCTGAGAGATCGCACCGCCTAGATCGGTTGACGGCGGAAACGCGCCTTCTCGGTATTTGGCGCCCAGCAAAGGGGTCTGCGGCGTTTTGATTTCCACGAGAACGGCTGCGCCCGACGACTCCGTCCGAAGAAGGAAGTCGACCACATTACCGCCTGTGTTGCACAAATTCTTTCCGCCAACGTAAGCCTTCCCTTTAATGAGCACGACGGGGTACGCGAATAGTTGGGAAAGCACGTACGAATGACGTGCGAACAGCCTCTGCCAAAACTCCTCATCCCTATTCTCCGCGTTATCGTGCCAACTCTTAAGTGCAGAGCGCAGGTTCGCAAGCCCCACCAAAGAGTTCAGCTCAGGCAGTTCCGCGCCTTCGCTTATCAGTTTCTGCGCCGCAGGCTGTTTCGAAAGCCATTGCAAGACTGTTCGCAGGGCCTGAACCGCATCGTTGCTGTGCGCGGAAAGGAAGGCCAAAAGGTCAGCTTCGGCAAGGGGAATCAACTCCGAAAGCGACGGATCTACCTTGAGCAGTTCCACCTTGCCCACCGGGACCCCTTCACGACGATAAAAACGGTAGAGCGGAACTATCTCGCGGAGCAACTTGTACAGCTCGCCAGCACCCAACGAGAGCTGGTAGCCCTCCCCCTTCTTGAGAGATGAGAGCGGAAGCTTGTCGAAATCTACCCACAGATCATTCTTCCCTTTTCGCTGATAGACGAAGCGCCCTCGCACAGAGGCAAGCGGGTTCGTTGGGTTATCAACGATTTCGGGACGGAACAAGAGCCTCACCTGTTCCCCGCCCTCCCTGACCGAGATGTCGGAACAATTTGCAGAATGTCTCGAGGTCGACTCTATCTCTACCTTTTCCATTGTCCCTCCGCTTTCCTCCGCCGCCCACCCTGAACGGCAAGGCCATGATACGCCGGGAAACAGGCCGCAATTCGTGAAGGCACCGCCCGCTAAATCGCCAATTTACCCACCCGCCGCGTCGTATGTCGCTTTCTCCAAACCTCCCGCTCGACCAACTCCATCTCCCGATCCACCAGCGACCGCTCCCACGGAACCAGACCGTACACCAGATCGCACCCCACCGCCCCCGCCTCAAAATTTTCCTCGGCCGATTTGCATATAATTTCCCCCTCCCGGCGCACAATCGTTCTATGAGCTGCCGCCAGGGCAAGACAATCCGTCCGCGCTCGCCGTTTTTCTACTCCCAGACGGCCATTTACCACTTTATAACTCCTGAACGGACGGGCAGATCCCTGACATTTCAGACCGGGCACATGCCTGACACATTTTCCTTATCAGGAAGGTTTTTGTTTTGGTCTTCCGGGCCAGGGCAAGCTTGCCCTGGCCCGGA
>JBEKIE010000052.1:0-27948 GCA_050011915.1 Occallatibacter sp. | reverse complement strand
CCTTCCGCTTGAACCGGCGCAGCGCATTTTCCAGCGGTTCGCCTTCCTGTACGCGAACCTCAGCCAAAACTTCCACCTCCAAACCTGCCTGTAAGGCTCCTATGATGATAACCGACTTTTGAACCTGCAGCCAAGACCTTCCTTTTCCTTGAGTTCCACGTATGGGACTGGCTAACTGCCCTTCTTCTTCCGCCACCTCTTCCGTGACGGCTCATGGGCTCTGAATGCGCCGTGCGCAATTACACTTTCAAGAGAGGTCGCCCAAGAGCCTTTCATGATCCGAACTTATCGGGGGCACTCGCCCCAGATTCCTTCCAGTTGCTACATCGACGTCTCGGCACAGATCCTTGGCGACGTAGTGCTGGGCGAGCGTTCTTCGGTCTGGATGAACGCCGTTCTGCGTGGCGACGTGAATTCCATCCGCGTCGGCTCCTGCTCCAACGTGCAGGACTGCAGCGTCCTCCACGGCCAGCGCAATCGCTACTCCGTCATCGTAGGCGACTGGGTGACCATCGGCCACAACGTCACCGTCCACGGATGCGTCGTTGAAGATATGTGCGTCATCGGCATGGGCGCGCGCGTCCTCAACAACAGCCGCATCGGCGAGGGATGCATCATCGCCGCTGGCTCCGTGGTTCCCGAGAATACGGTCGTCCCCCCGCGCACGCTTTGGGCCGGCGTTCCCGCCAAACTTCGCCGCGAACTCACCGACAAGGACCGCGACTTGATCCGCGAATACGCGCAGAATTACCTCGATTACGTTGACATCTACTTCAACGAGCCCCCACAGATTCTCTAGTCCGCAGCGTGCCATCCCGCGTGCGAGCCCGCCGAAAATGACAACGTCGGCAGATTCCGAAAATTCACCAAAGCAAAAGCCCCTCGACCTTTTCGCCGAGGGGCTCATTGAATTCGGCCGGCAATTGACTTCAGTGCCAGCCGAAAATCACAACCACTGCCTTTAGCAGTTCAGCACATCCTGCAACTTGCTCAGGGTGCGGTGCAGATCCTTGTCGGTGCGCCGCTGCTCGTCGATCTTCGCGATCGAGTGCATCACCGTGGTGTGGTGCTTGTTTCCGAACTGGCGCCCGATCTCCGGAAGGCTGGCCTCCGTCATTTGCTTGGCCAGGTACATGGCAATCTGCCGCGGCACCACCACGTTGCGCGAGTTGTTCTTCTGCTTGAGGTCAGCGACCCGCATGCCGAACTGCTCGGCCACGGCGCGCTGAATCGCCTCGATGGTGATCTTGCGCACCTGCATGTCGATGAACTGCTTCAGGCACTGTTGCGCCGCCGCGAGCGTGATCTCTATACGGTTCAATTGGCACCACGCGATTAGCCGCACCAGCGCGCCTTCGAGCTCGCGCACGTTGGTGCGCACGTTCGAAGCTACAAACAGCGCTACATCCGTGGGCAGATGCGCCTGCTCGCTCTCCGCCTTCTTCAGCAGGATGGCTACCTTGGTCTCGAGATCGGGCGGTTGAATGTCGGCAATCAAACCCCACTCGAAACGCGAGCGCAGGCGCTCCTCGATCTCCGTCAGCTCCTTGGGCGGCCGGTCCGAAGCAATCACCACTTGCTTCATCGATTCGTGCAGCGCATTGAAGGTGTGGAAGAACTCTTCCTGCGTGCGCTCTTTTTGCGAGATGAACTGAATATCGTCGATCAGCAGCACATCCACCGTGCGGAAACGGTCGCGGAAGCTCGTCATGCGGTCGTTGCGGATGGAATTGATCATTTCGTTGGTAAACTTTTCCGCCGAAACGTAGCAGATGTTCGACGTCGGCTGCCGGCGCTTCACCTCATGACCGATGGCGTGCATCAGGTGCGTCTTGCCCATACCCACGCCGCCATACAGAAACAGTGGATTGTAGGCGCGCGATGGCCGCTCGGCCACCGCCAGCGCCGCGGCGCGCGCAAACTGGTTTCCGTTACCGATGACGAACGCATCGAAAGTGTAGCGCTGATTCAGTTGCGCCGCCGTCGACCAGTCGAATCGCCCTTGCTCGGGCGTGCGGGCCGCCGCTGGAGGCGGCGCCGTCGGCGCGTGGCTCGGAATCGGCCCAAAGCCGCCATCTTTGCGCTGCGGCGGAATCGAGGGATCCTCTTCCGCCGTGACAAAGCTCACGTCGTCGAATTCAAGCGCGTTCAAATCGATCGCTTCCTGAATCAGGTCGCCGTACTTGTCGCCGATGTGCTGGAACTCCGGCGAAGGCACACGCACGTAGAGCGTACGCCCTGCGGCATGGCTGAATCGCGTCGGCTTCAGCCAGGTTTCAAATGATTGCCGGATGACCTTCTTCTCAAGTGCGGAGAGGATCTGGAGCCAGGGGTTAAGTGCCGTTGCCGGCGAAGTCGCAAATGCCATCGTACAATCCTTGCCTCACCCACCGGTGCGCGCCCAGCGGTCTAATTCGAGCTTTCAAGAAACAGCCCGGCTGACACGCAAAGCTTCTCGCTTTCCGTGCACGTTCGGGCGTCCGGTTACCTGTCCGCAGCTGATGTGCCCCTCTGGATTCCGACCCTGGGGCGTTTTGGGTAAAAGCTGAAACGGAGAACCTTTGAAACTTCAAATGAAATTTCTTGAACGGTCCCGATAGTAGCGCACATCTCGGCTCCATTGCAACGGTTCTTTCATATAACTTTTTCAGTGCCCTGCAAGTTGCACCAAGGATGGTGAAACTTGCGAGCTTCCTCAAAATCGAGCGTGATTTTTCGCAAAATCTCGCGAAAATGATTGCTGCCGAACCCCGCGCGGCCTACTATCCGCTCTGCGGCGCCACGTTCGCCCCGCGCTGGATTCTCAACTCCGCCTACGATATACTAAAAATTGCTATTCTTACGCAGATTTTTTAGGTACAGGAGCGGGTCATAATGCCCAAACGCACATTTCAACCGAACCGCCGCAGCCGAGTCAAGAAGCACGGCTTTCTGTCGCGCATGAAGACCAAGGCCGGCGCAGCCGTGCTCAGCCGCCGCCGCGCCGCGGGTCGCAAGCGCGTCTCGGTCAGCGCCGGGTTCCGCGACTAACTGCCGGCCGGTTCCGGTTGCAGCCGGAATGCGCCGCGCAGTTTAGTCGTTCTTCCCTGAGTCTTCCTCATGAACTTTCTTTCCAGGCCAGCTCAACGCCAATCGCTGGCGGGATCGCGTCTGCGCAAGCATGCCGACTATCTCCGCGCCTACGCGGCTGCTCGCAAGCGGCAATCCGCGTCCATGAGCTGGTTTCTGGCGCCGCAGATTTCCGGCCCGGCCGTTCCACCTGCGACGCGCGTCGGCCTCACCGTGGGCAAGGTATTGGGCAAAGCCACTGAGCGCAACCGCATCAAGCGCCGCATGCGCGAAGCCCTGCGCCGCCACCTGAACCTGCTGCCCGAGGGGTTCGATCTCATCTTCCATCCGCGCCGCAATGTGCTCACCATGGAATTCTTGCAACTTGAGGCAGAGATCGTTCGTATTCTTGAACAGGCCGGAAGTGAGGCGTCTCGCATAGTCAATTCGTCCGCGGCTGCGCCGCAGGCCCCGGGTACACCTGTATCATGACTCGTTTTTTGCTTGCACTCATCGCTTTTTATCGCCGCTGGATTTCGCCGGCGCTGCATGCGGTGAGCACCAGCCGTTGTAAGTTCATTCCCACGTGCTCTGAGTACGCGGCAGGCGCCATTGCCGCGCACGGCTCATTGCGGGGCTGTGGGCTGGCCGCGTGGCGTCTGTTGCGCTGTCACCCCTTTACGCCGGGCGGCTTTGATCCTGTTCCACCGGTCCGCTCTGGCGGGGATCGCGGCTGCGCCCCGCGTGCTTTGCCCCGCGAACCGTTACCATAGAGGAAGCGGCGGCTCCGAGGCTGCCTTTTCCGAACGATAGGAAGTATCCTTTGCCCGAAATTCAGAATCCCAATCTGCAATCGCAGGGGTCCGGCGGTGGTGGCGGTGATATGCGCTCCACCATGGCCTTCATGCTCCTTGCCATGGCCGTCATCTTTGGCTACCAGTTCTTCTTTATGAAGCCCAAGCCGGACCAGCAGCCGCCCGCGCAAACGCAGTCACAGGCTGCTCCGCCCACCGCTCCCGGCGCTCCTGCTGCACAGGGCCCGGCCCAGGCCGCAGCTCCCGCACAAGCGCCCTCGGCCACGCCGCAGATTTCGGCTTCGCTTGAGACCTACACCACGATTGAAAACGAGTTCTTCAAGATCGTTTTCACCAATCGCGGCGCGCAGGTCAAGAGCTGGGTCTTGAAGAAGTACTTTGACTCGGCCGGCAAGCCGCTCGACATGGTGCAGCCGCAGGCCGCCGCTCGCTTTGGCCTCCCGCTCTCACTCTTCACCTATGAGCCGGCGCTCACCACGCAGTTGAACGACGCACTCTACCAGGTGAGCTACGGCGGCGCGCAACCCTCAGCCACCGGCCTGCTGCTTGCGCCGGCGACGATTACCTTCCACTACTCCGCCAACGGCATCGATGCTGTCAAAACCTTCCGCTTCGACACGAGTTACGTGATTAACGTGGAAACCGAGGTCAAGCGCAATGGCGCGCCCCTGCGCGCGCTTGTGGAATGGCCCGCCGGCCTGGGCGACATGGAGGAGCTCCATCAGACCTCCATGCTGCGCGGGCAGATGCCCACTCAGTCCTCCTTCGCTTGGTCTGTCGACAACCGGCAGGACGTGCAGGCTGCCGCAAAAGTGAGCGGCAATAACACGCTGGATGCTTCGTACCAGTACGCGGCCGTTATCGATCTTTACTTTGCCGCCGCGTTCCTGCCCGATGCTCCCGACCGCGCCACTGTCGTTACCCTGCACAACGCCATCGACCTACCCGCCGACCCCAGCGATCAGAACAGCAAGAAAATTTCCGTCGATGTGCTCGGCCTTGCCGTCGGCGACACCAGCGGCGATACCCGCCTGCGCTTGTTTGCTGGCCCCAAGGCCACCGAACTTCTCAAGTCGATCCACTCCATCGGCGCCGACGGTAAGCCCGACGGTCCCGGGCTCGAATCGCTCATCCAGTTCGGAAGTTGGCTGGGATACATCGCCAAGCCGCTCTACATCGTCCTGCGCTACCTGCACAACCTCCTCGGCGGAGGCGCGTACAGCTGGGGCTGGGCCATTGTTCTTTTCACAGCCGCCTTCACCCTGGCGTTCATCCCATTGCGCTTCATGATGATGAAGTCGTCGCTCAAGATGATGCGCATCCAGCCCAAAGTGGACGCCATCCGCAAGCGCTATTCGAATTTGAAGATGAACGACCCCAAGAAAAACGAGATGCAGACGGAGATCATGGCGCTCTACAAGGAAGAGGGCGTCAACATGTACGGCAGTTGCCTGCCCATGCTGCCGCAGCTCCCGCTGTTCTACGGCTTCTTCCGCGTTCTCTACAATGCCGTCGAGTTGCGCCAGGCGCACTGGTTCTGGCTGCCCGACCTTTCGCATCCCGACCCCACGCACATCCTGCCGCTGCTCATCATCGTCACCATGTTCCTCACGCAGTACATCACGCCCACACCCGGCATGGATACCATGCAAAAGAACATGATGGCTTTCATCATGCCCATCTTTATGGGCAGCTTCCTCTGGCACTACGCTTCGGGACTGGCGCTCTACTGGGCAACCCAGAACGTGTTGAATCTCGCACTGCAAATCTTCATCAATCAGTCGAGTTACGGCAAGGAGATGCACGCTATTGCCGCGCGACGAGCCGCCAAAAAGGCCGGCGTCAATCCGAAGACCATCCAGGGCAAGCGTTAAAAAGAGCTCACAGTTCGTAGTTCTTTGTTCAAGCGGCTAGATCGTGCACTCGCCGCCTTGAACTGCGAACTCAGAACTGAGAACCGCCTTTCCTGCCCCCGGTCCTCTGCTTTATCGTCTCTGATATGGTCGCCCCTGAAAGCTCCGCTCCCCGCCCCTCGCCTGAAGCCGAAGAGATCTACCGCCGCTGGATTCAGTTTCTCGACGACGAATTCGTCCGCCACAGTTCCCCGGAGCGCCGCGGCGAAATTGTGCGCGACCAGCTCTACCAGCTCTATCTGGGACGGCCCTTCAGCGGCAAACTCAACCTCCAGCTCACTTCGGAGCTGCCGGGCAACGTGGTCAGCCTCTCGCTCGACCCGCAAAACGTCACTCTGGAGGCGGAGCACTATGCCGAAGTGGACCGCGAACCCTATGCGCGCCGCAAGCCCCTGCTCTGGTTCTGGCAGATGTTCGATCGCTCACCACTCGGCCTCAATCACTGGCTGGGATTACGTTTCCGCTGCATGCTCGGCCGGCACATCTTCGAGCATCTCGGCACGGGCGTCAAAATCTACCACGGCGTCGACCTGACCTACGGCTATAACCTCTCCATCGGCGACGGCGTCACCATTCGCCAGCGCGCCCTGCTCAACGACCGCGGCGGCATCACCATCGGCAATAACGCGGTCATCGGCTCGTTTTCGCGCGTGTTCTCTTTCTGGCACGATCCGCAAGACTACAACAAGGTCCGGCTGCAGCCCACGGTGATCGGTGCAGGCGCCCACATTGCCAGCCATGCCATCGTCCTTGCGGGGCAAAACGTCGCGCCCGGAGAATCGGTCGGCACCTTCCCCGACGATCGCATCTGAAGTGCAGTTTACAGGTGCCAAGTTTCAGGTGTCAGAGATCGCTCGCGTTCTGCGACTGGTAGATTGATGACCGACCTCTAGAGGCTGGTAGATGAAACCCGAAACCTGATCCCCGCTTTTCTGCTACACTCGCTCCGCAGCCCTCCTCCATGCTTTTTAAAGCCCTAAGTGCGGCGGTTTACGGCATTGATGCCAATCTCATCGATGTCGAGGTCGACTATAGCGGCGTGGTCTCGAACGAAGATCACTTTCACACCGTGGGCCTGCCCGATGCCGCGGTGCGCGAGAGCCGTGACCGCGTGCGTGCCGCCATCAAGAACTCCGGCTACCTCATCCCGCCCACATTTATCACCATCAATCTCGCTCCCGCCGACCTCAAGAAAGAAGGCTCCGGCTTCGATCTGCCCATCGCCGTCGGCATCCTCGGCGCGTATGGCGCTCTGCGCACTAACGACCTCAGCCGTTTTCTCCTGGTCGGCGAGCTTGGTCTCGATGGCAGTGTCCGCCCCATCCCCGGCATGTTGCCCGTAGCCATTCTTGCCCGCGAAAAGGGCATTGCCAATCTGATCCTGCCCTTGGCCAACGCCGCCGAGGCCGCAGTGGTCGAAGGGGTGAACGTCTATCCCGTCTCTTCGCTCCTCGACGTGCTTGAACTGCTCAACACGTCCATCGTCGGCGTCATCCAGCGTGAGCCCTACCGCGTGGTCGCAGAGGATTTACTGGGCAAGTTGGAACAGTTCAGCGTCGACTTCAGCGATGTGCGCGGCCAGCAAACCGCCAAACGCGCTCTTGAGGTAGCCGCAGCCGGCAGCCACAACATTCTCATGATCGGCCCTCCCGGCTCGGGCAAAACCATGCTTGCCAAGCGCCTGCCCTCGATCCTGGCCCCGCTCACCTTTGAAGAAGCGCTCGAAACCACCAAAATCCACTCGGTCGCGGGCGTTCTCGAGTCCGGCGCCGGACTCGTAACGCAGCGCCCCTTCCGCGCGCCGCATCACACCATCTCCGACGCCGGCCTCATCGGCGGCGGCATTGTGCCGCGCCCCGGCGAGGTGTCGCTGGCGCACAACGGCCTGCTGTTTCTCGACGAGCTGCCCGAATTTCCCCGCAACGTTCTCGAAGTCTTGCGCCAGCCCCTCGAGGATCACACCGTCACCATCGCGCGCGCCTCTATGTCGCTCAGTTTTCCCGCCCGATTCATGCTGGCCGCAGCCATGAATCCCTGCCCCTGCGGCTTCTTCAACGACAAATCGCGCGAGTGCCTGTGCACGCCACCCATGATCCAGCGCTATGTCGCCAAGATCTCCGGCCCGCTCCTCGACCGCATAGACATTCACATCGAAGTCCCCGCCGTTCAGTACAAGGAGCTGCGCGGCGGCGCAGCCGCCGAGGGCTCCGCGCACATTCGCAACCGCGTGATGGCCGCTCGCTCGCGTCAACGCGAGCGCTTCTCCAAAGCCAAGGAAAAAATCTATGCAAACGCGCAGATGAACACCCGGCAGATTCGCGCCTACTGTGAGCTAGCCGCCGATCCCGAGCGGCTGCTGGAGCGCGCCATGCAGCAGCAGGGGCTCACCGCGCGCGCCCATGATCGCATTTTGAAAGTGGCTCGCACCATTGCCGATCTGGAGGGCGCGGAACACCTCACAGTCGCCCATCTCGCCGAAGCCATTCAATATCGCACCCTCGACCGCAGCTACTGGGCGTAGAGCGTTTTACAAAGCGCAGCTTCGTACACCCTCCGTGGTATTGCTCTCGTGGTGCGGCTTCAGGTTGGTTTGTTCACTCTCTTGCCAACAAAGCGGTTACCTCGGATTATGAATGTTTTCTAATTTAGGGCGATATCCAAATAGACTGGATAGGAAGCACTCGAGCGATTCATTATTACTGGAATCTTTCGTGCACGATGTCATTCTGCAATCCGGTCTGGAGAATTTCCTGGTGGCTGTTCCCTTCGTGGGAATCCTCCTGATGGGTCTCTTCCGCCTGGATGAAATCATCGCCACCTCCAAACGCGCCAAGGCCGTGAAACGACGCGTCTGTGGTCGTGATGAGAATGGACGCTTGCTCCTCTCTGATCCCGACGGACGTCCCTGGGGCTCCTCGCCCAAGGCAAGGTAAGGCACTCCGCCCCAGACCTGGGTAACCGGAAAGGTTCACTTTTTCGGCACTACCGCCGGCTGGCGCACTCACGCTGGGGCGTACGACCTGCGCCGGGACAGGAATTCACCGGAGGTCCCATTCGAAAACTGCTGATATGAAATGAGTTGGCGTGTCAGCTAACACTGGATCCAGGAGCTTTGAGTACCGGTTCCCAAATTCGCCGAACAGCCCCCAAAATGGTACGAAATAACTATTGACCCCGGCGGAGGTTGGTTATACCCTCAGCATAGCCATCCATAGAGGGCAGGTTGCGCAATTGCGGCCGGGTGTGCCCGTTAGCCTATTTCCTGCATCAAACTGTGCGTGAGTGCTCTGTTGATGCTTTGGGTGTGTACTTGAGCTCCCGGAATAGCTGCTAGAGGCATCCGAATCTCCGAGGCGTAATCTGCAAACCGATACGGCATGGCATCCATTTCATCGCGCGCAATCGTCGCCAAGATTTTGAACTCGCGGGCCTGAGAAGCGCGTCTAAGAAATGGAAGCGGCAATTTGGGGTGGCCCTCGTTTGTAATGGCTCCCCTCTGCTGCACCGGGCGGGTATCCATCGGTTACTCCGGTGCAAGCAACTGCAACAGAAGGAGATACCTATGCGGTCTGATCTTGTTTTTAAGGCACTTTCTCAAGTGAACAATCGCTACCAACTCTGCCAACTGGCTAGCAAAGCAACTCGCAAGCTCCACAAGCCGAACACACGGCTGCAGGACACCACAAATGAAGTGTTGTGCCGGTTTGAGACGGCCAATCCGGGAGGCCGGGTGCCCAACGAGGCGCCTGCGGCACAACCGGTCGAAAGGCGGCGCGCGGCTTAACGTGCCCCGCGTCGCTTGTAAGCTTAAGTCAGGCAAAGAATTAAGGGCCATTTCCCCGCGAAAACCGTAGGTCTTTCCGGCGCTCTGTAACTCCAGTTACGTTCGGGAGGTTCCGGGCTTGGTTTCCAGGTTGCATTGCGCCGGTTGAATGACTCCATGCCTGTAAGTTCTTCTTCTCCGGAGAATTTCCTTCTCCGCATCCCACCCAAAACATCCCGCCTTCGTGCAGGTGAAAATGACCATCGCAGAACTCAAAGAAAAAAACATTACTGAATTAAGCCGAATCGCCCGCTCCCTCGAGATTCCGGGAACAAGCGGCCTCCGCAAGCAGGATCTCATCTTCAAGATCCTTCAGGCGCAAAGCGAAAAAGAGGGACACATCTTCGCCGAAGGCGTGCTCGAGATTCTTCCCGACGGCTACGGCTTCCTTCGCTCCCCTGACTACAACTATCTGCCCGGCCCCGACGACATTTACGTCTCGCCCTCGCAGATTCGTAAGTTCGATCTCAAGACCGGCGATTCAATCAGCGGCAACGTGCGCCCACCGCACGAGGGCGAGAAGTACTTCGCGCTGGTCAAGATTGAAGCCATCAACTTCGAGTCGCCCGAAGAGACGCGCAACAAGATTCTCTTTGACAACCTCACTCCGCTTTATCCGCAGGAACGCATCAAAATGGAAACGGTGCGCGAAGGCATCAGCGGCCGCGTGATGGATCTGCTCACGCCGGTCGGCAAGGGCCAGCGCGGTCTCATCGTCGCTCCGCCCCGCACCGGCAAAACCATGCTGCTGCAGTCCATCGCCAACTCCGTCACCACCAACCACCCCGAGGTGGTTCTCATCGTCCTGCTCATCGACGAGCGCCCAGAAGAAGTCACCGACATGCAGCGCTCCGTAAAGGGCGAAGTCATCAGTTCGACTTTTGATGAACCCGCCGCGCGCCACGTCCAGGTAGCCGAGATGGTGATCGAGAAGGCCAAGCGCCTGGTCGAGCACAAGCGCGACGTCGTCATTCTGCTCGACTCCATCACCCGTCTGGCGCGCGCCTACAACACCATCGTCCCGCCCTCCGGCAAAGTCCTTTCCGGCGGCGTCGACTCCAACGCCCTGCAGCGGCCCAAGCGCTTCTTCGGCGCGGCCCGCAACATTGAGGAAGGCGGCTCGCTCACCATCATCGCCACCGCCCTTGTTGACACCGGCTCCCGCATGGACGAAGTCATCTTCGAAGAATTCAAGGGCACCGGCAACATGGAAATCATCCTCGACCGCAAGCTGGTGGACAAGCGCGTCTTCCCGGCCATCGACATTCAGCGCTCCGGCACCCGCAAGGAAGAGTTGCTCATCCCCAAGGAAGATCTGCAGCGCGTCTTCATCCTGCGCCGTGTGCTCAACCCGCTGTCACCGGTTGAAGCCATGGAACTGTTGATCAGCCGCCTCGAAAAGGTGCGTAACAACGCCGAATTCCTGGCCAACATGAACCAGCTGTAGATTGTTTCCGAAGAATGGACTGACCGCCGGAATGCCGGCAAGGCAGAACGTGACTCTTTGCCCCGTGGGCAATTCAGAGGAGAAGCTTGCCATGTCTGTAACCGCATCGATCGAACTGAATGACGACTGCGCTGTAGTCGTCTTTTCCGGCCGCATAACGCTCGGCTCGTCGCTGAGCTTGGCTGATTCGCAGATCCGGTCGCTGATCAACAGCGGCGTCCGCAAAATCGTATTCGACCTGACCGAAGTCGAGCTCGTCGATAGCGCCGGGCTCGGCATGTTGGTGTATACCTACGGTTCCCTCTGCAGCAAAGGCGGCGCATTACGACTTTGCGGAGTAGCGCCGCGCATTCTGTCGCTTCTGGAGTTGACGAAAATGAATACGCTTCTAGCGATCGATGCCACGCGCGAAGAGAGCCTGGCGGCCCTCAGGGCGTAGCTGCTTAACTGGCCATCCGCTCCGTTGCCTCACCCACAAACACCAACACTCCGCTGGGATCGTTGATGTGGAACTCTGTCATCCCGTAGTCGCGGTCAAAGAGATCGCGCATCTTATAGCGGCCATTAAAGGCCTGTACATGCTTCCACATCTCACGGATTCCGCAAACCTCCAAGTAGATCTCTGTGTGCTTCCGCATGCTTTGCAGGACCTCTTCGTCTGCGGCCCGCTGAAAGTGAATGGTCAGTCCATCTCTTTGCACAATCGAGTAATCGGGGGACCGCCTCAGGGGAGAGAAACCCAGAACCTCCTGGTAGAACTCCAGGGTTGCCTCCATGTTGGCGGTCGCCAGCATGGGACTGATTCTCAAAACAGATGGAGAAGAATTCATAATCTGCCTCCAGGGGAAAGTCGCACGTAGACCCCACTAGAATGCCACACGCTGGATTGGAATTCGTCGCACTCCGCGAGACTGAAGCCGCATCAGCTCTTCACCCCTTCATTCCGTTCCAGCATGCGCCGATCCCACTTGCCCAACTCAGCCGCGGCCTCGTACGTACTCTCGCAAAACTCAAGCAGCGCCACGCTCGGTGATTCCGCTTTTCGCACATCGTCGTAAGAGAGCAGAAACTCACCTAATCCAGCATCGTATCGCGCTGCATCCGGACGCACTTTCGCGTCCTTGAATCCCTCGGGCTCAGGCGCGGCGTACGAATAGAACGCGGGACCGCTCATAACGCCCGTGCCCAGCCAGAATCCCACGCTGCTGACCTCGTGCGAGTAGGCTTCGCGCGTGATGCTGTCCGCGCCGGGGCGTTCCGGCGCACGCCGTCCTGAGAAGCGTGTCACCGCCAGGTCAAAACTTCCCCAAAAGAAATGCACCGGGCTCGCTTTGCCGATGAATCCGGAACGAAACTGATGGAAGACCGCATCCACCGAGAGCAGAATGCGCCAGAACGTCTCTACCCGTTCCGCGTCGTACGCGGCATGGACCCGGTCTTCGTCGAAGGGAATGGGATTGGGAACCTCGGACGGCATGCGCCAGATGCTGACCTGAATCCCCGCGGAGCGCAGCATCTCCATAAATTCCCGATAGAAGTCGGCAACCGCCATGGGACGAAGCGGCAACTCCTTTACCAATCCGTCATTGCACTCGAGCACCAGCCGATGCGCCAGAAAATCGAATCGTAGCTCGATGGATCGTGCGCCATAAGGAATGTTCGAAGTCGTGAGGCCGCGCGCGTTCACGTAAAGGGGGACATTCCACCAGTGATTGACTAGCGGCGTGAGCCGCAGCCGCACCTTTCCCACAATCTGGGTCCACATGTGAAGCGTGGCGCAGGTTTCCCGCCAGGATTCAAGCGGCAGCGCAGGCCAGCACTCGAACCGGTCAACATTTGCTGGATTGGTCATACCCTCCACCTTCAGCGCCAGCGCGCGAACGATTGGTTTTCGTGTTCCGCCGTCGTGCTCCCGCGTGCGCCGGAATACCTTGGCCGGCCCCTCTTTCCCAAATGTTACCTCGCTGCTAAGATAAAGGAAGCTGTGGGGCTGTAGCTCAGCTGGGAGAGCGCCTCGTTCGCAACGAGGAGGCCAGCGGTTCGATCCCGCTCAGCTCCACCAAAATCCATCCATCCCATCCTCCCACCCATCTCCCCGTCTTATCATCGATGCAAAAGTAGAACGCCCTCGCTGAGGTGATGGATTGTCCCAGGTCGTCTCTCTGCCAGAAGCTCCTGTAACCGCGCCCTGCCCCCTCTGCGTCGATCTCGACGGCACCCTGGTCAAGTCCGACACCCTCATCGACTCACTGCTCGTGCTGGCTCGCATGCATCCCGCGCTGTGTTTCGCCCTGCCCGTACACCTTCTTCGCGGAAGAGCAGCCCTGAAGGCATTCATCACTTCCCACGTCTCTCTCGACGTGGCACACTTGCCCTACAACCGCGCCCTGCTGCAGTTTCTTCATGAGGAGCGGGCGCGCGGCCGTGTTCTCTACCTCGTCACCGGAGCCGATGTCCACTTGGCGCAGCGGGTCGCCGAGCATCTCGGGATTTTTGCCGGCGTTTTAGCGAGCGACGGCGAAGTCAACCTGACCGGATCTTGCAAGCTCGATCGTCTGCGTACCGAGTTCAACGGCGGAGAATACGGCTACATCGGCAACGACACTCCTGATTTGCCCCTGCTTGCTCACGCCGCTGAAATCATGGTGGCCAACCCCAGCCTCCGCCTGCGCCTCCGGATGCGCCTCCGCGGCATTCGCCCCTCGCGCTCGTTCGCTGAACGCGCTGGTTCGCTCAGGTCGGCGTTCAGAGCCATGCGTCCGCATCAATGGGCAAGAAACCTGCTTATCTTTCTGCCGCTTTTGCTGGCCCACCCGACCGTGGCCGTTGTCAATCGCTTGCTGATCGCACTGCTGGCCTTTTTCTGTTTCAGCTTCACGTCTTCGTCGGCTTATATCGTCAACGACCTGCTCGACATCGAGGCCGATCGCCGTCATCCGCAGAAGCGATTGCTTCCCTTTGCCGCGGGCGACCTCTCTGCCATCATCGGCGCAGGCACGGTGGCCTCACTTCTGCTTCTCGCGTTTTCGGGCGCGCGCCTGCTTCCTCTTGCCTTTACCGGGTGGTTGCTTCTTTATCTGGGAACGACACTCGTCTATTCCTGGTTCCTGAAGCGGATCGCGCTCGTCGATGTGCTGGTGCTCTCCGGCCTCTACACGCTGCGTTTGTTCGCCGGCAGCGCCGCCACCGAATCGCACATCTCCCACTGGCTTGCGACCTTTGCGATTTTTCTGTTCTTCTCGCTGGCCATCGTCAAGCGTTTTGCCGAGCTCGAGAATTTGCGCAGTACCGGATTGCCGCCGCGCAACGGGCGTGGCTATCGGGTAACCGATACCGATCAGTTGCGGAGTTTTGGCACGGCCAGCGCCTTTGCAGCAGTCATGGTCTTCGCCATCTACATCAGCAGCAGCGACGTGGTTGCTCTGTATCGCCGCGCACAACTGCTGTGGCTCATTATGCCGCTGATGATTCTATGGCTCTGCCGCGTCTGGCTGTTGGCCTCGCGCGGCGAACTCAACGAAGATCTTCTCGTCTTCGCATTCACTGACCGCACGAGCCTCGCCATCGGAATTGCCGTCGCGGCGATCACGCTGCTGGCGGTTTGAGCGGCGCAGCTGACTCCACCGGCAATGACGAGTCCCTAGTCCCTGCTCTTCTAGCTGAACAAATCCTTCATCTTCTCGATCAGGCCCGGCGAAGTGGGGCTGTTGTCCACCGTCATCGTTTCGGCCAGCTTGGTCACCAGCTCTCGCTGGGCGCGGTTCAGCTTGCGCGGAATCTGTACCACCACCTTGACGATCAGGTCTCCGTTGCCTTTCTCGTTCAAGCGGGGAACGCCGCGTCCCCTCACGCGGATTTCTCTGCCGCTCTGTGTTCCTTCGGGAACCTTGATGTTGATCGGCCCATCGATGCCGGGAATCTCGAACTCGGCGCCCAACGCCGCCTGCGGGAAGCTGATGGGAATGACGCAATAGAGATCGTGGCCGTGGCGCTCGAAGAAATCGTGCGGACGGATGGAGAGGATGATGTAGAGGTCGCCCTTGAGCCCGCCACGGCGGCCGGAGTCGCCTTCACCCTGGTAGCGAATGCGCGTTCCCTCCTCGACGCCCGGCGGAACCTTTACGTTCAGCTTGATTTCAGTGGCCGCGCGGCCCTCCCCGCGGCACGCCGTGCACGGATCGCCAATCACCGAGCCTGTGCCGCCGCAGGCCACGCAAGTGCGGGCAACCGAGAAAAACCCCTGTTGATATCGGAGCTGCCCCTGACCCCGGCAATTGCTGCACGCGCTTGGGCCCCGGCCTGAGGCGCTGCCCTTACCATGGCAGGTGCTGCATGGCTCCAGGCGCCGGATCTTTACTTCCGTCTCGGCGCCGAACATCGCGTCTTCGAAGTCGATGGTCAGGTCGAAGCGCAGGTCGTCGCCTCGCTGCTGCCGCGAAGCGCGCGACCCGCCGCGCGGATCGCCGCCCATGGAAAACATTTCGCCAAATAAATCGCCGAAGATGTCGCCCAGGTCTACGCCGCCGGCAAACGGGCCAGCTCCAAACCCCTGAGCTCCAAGACCGGCGTGGCCGTAGCGGTCGTATGCGGCGCGTTTCTCGGCGTCGCTCAGCACCTGGTAGGCCTCGCTGGCTTCTTTGAACTTCTCCTCGGACGCGTGGTCCCCGGGGTTGCGGTCAGGATGGTGCTTGAGCGCTTGTTTGCGATACGCGCTCTTCAATTCCTGATCGGTGGCGTCTCGCGAGACGCCAAGCACCTCGTAATAATCTGCTTTGCTCACTCTAGTATTAGAACCCATCTGGAACAGCTCTCGGCTGTCAGCCGCTTCACTCTTTCACTCATTTCACTTATTCACTCTGTTGCTTCGCGTTATGCGCCACACGCACCAGCGCCGGCCGTAGCAGCCTCTCGCGAATCTTGTAGCCGCGGCGAATCTCCTCTGCCACGTGCTGGTCCGGCACATCGTCGCGCTCTACCGTTCCCAGCGCCTCGTGCATGCGGGGATCGAATGTCTCGCCCACTGCGGGAATCGCGCTCACCTGCATCTTTTGCAGGATCTCTTCCATCTGCTTCACAATCAGGCTCACGCCGGAGCGCAGTTGTTGCGCCGAACCTGCCGACTTGAGCGCCAGGTCGAAGTTATCCAGCACCGGCAGAAACTGTTCCACGACGCTGCCCGTCACATGGTCGCGGAAATCTGCCTTCTCGCGCTCGGCTCGTTTGCGCGCGTTCTCAAACTCCGCCTGCATACGCGCCAGGCGGTCGAGCAACTGATCGCGCTCGGCCTTCAGTTGATCGATCTCCGTTTGACCGCCCGCCGGCGCCAGGCCTGTCGCCTCGGCTTCGGCCAAGGTTTCATCGGGCGGCGGCAACTCGGCCGCGGGATCGATCTTTGCCGCGGCCCCGCTCGCAGCGGGTTCTCTGGATTCTCTAGCCTTCAACTCTTCTATCTCCTGATTCAACATAATTCCGTACGTTTTCCAAAGGTATCAATGCTCCCTATTTAGATGAAGATTCCTTTCGACGGCTGCAGAAACCCGTGCCGTCCGGGAAGCGTCCCGCCCTGAAGCCGGTCCGGCAGTTGCCCGCGCGTACGCGCCTACGCGTTGGGAACATCGAGGATGCGCTCGGAAAGGCGCGCAATGTAACTGACGGCCTCGATCATCTCCTGGTATTGAATACGCGTCGGCGCAATCACGGCAACGGTTCCTACATTTGTGTCGCCCAGCCGGGCCGGAGCGCCGATCAACACCAGGTCCTGCATCGCAGGCGAAGCCGAATCCAGGCCGACGATCACGCGCACCTCCTGCTGGCGGCCGTCCACGTAAGCAGTCAGCAATTCCACCAGCCGTTGCTTGGCTTCCAAGGCCAGCAGCAATTGGCGCAACCGCTCGCGATCCTGCTCCGCGCTGATCAGGTTCGCAATCCCATCCACAAAAATCGCCGGACCACCGTCGCCGCCGGCCAGCGCGCCCTTGCGGCACAGTTCTTCGACCGAGGTCAGCAACTGGCGATAGGCCTCGCGCTCAATCTCAACGCGGCGCTCCACTTCCGCGCGAATGCGGTCAATCGGCCAGCCGTGAAAATTCTCGTTCAGGTAGCGGCTCGCGGTTTCCAGCTCGACCGGCGTCAATTCGTGATCGAGCGCCAGCACACGGTCCAGCACCGCGCCCGCTTGTGTCACCAGCACGGCCAGCACGCGCCCCGTTGAAAGCCGCGAAAAGTGAATGTGCTCCAACACCTGACCTAATGCGGAGCTGGCCAGCGCCACGCCCAGGCCGCGCGAAAGCTGCGCCAGCACGTGCGAGGTCCGCTCCAGATAATCGTGCGTGCTCGTCACGCCGGAAAAACTCTCCTCGATCTCCCCGCGGCGCGCCACGCTCAATTGAGATTCCCCGCCGCCCGCAGAAGAGATTCCGCTAAGCCCCCCCGGCGCAGTGCGGCCCGATTGCGTAATCTGCCCCACGTAATAACGGAACGCCGCCGCCGTAGGCACGCGTCCTGCCGATGTGTGTGGCTGCTCCAGTAGTCCTGCATCGCCCAGCGAGGCCATCACGTTGCGCAGAGTGGCCGAGCTCAAACCTTCCCGATCGGCAAACTGGCGCGCCACCGCCTGCGACGCCACCGGCTCGCCGGTCGCGATGTACAGATCGATGATGGCGGTCAACACCAGCCGCTCACGCGGACTGAGGCGCACGTCGGACATCTTCTAGGCTCTCTCTCCGGTCCTGATCGCAACTCACGTCGGAGTCATGTTCACGCGATCCAGGCAGAATTCCTGTCCAATTAAGTCTCTCTAATGATTGGACTTATGTCAGAAAATCCCCAAGATACTCTTCTTTAAGTCTAGTGATGCTTGTCTGCCAATGTCAAGGCGCGGCGCCCCGCTGCCGTTGCCTATCCCTGCATTTTCACGCACGTTTTATGACGGAGGTGATGCTCCTCTGCCGCAGTTTCGCCGTCCAACTTCATTTAGTGCTATTGTGAAACCGTCTGCAGGTCGTCGCGGTTGCTTCTGGGCGGGCATGATCGCATCAAAACCGATGATTGCTTAATTTTTGGGGGCTTGATGAATAGAATTCTCCGTTTTCTTCGCTGCAACTCGTTGCTTCTCGTCGCGATTGCCTTCGCGTCCATCGCTTTGGCGCCCGCCTGCCAGGCTGAGTCCTCCGCTAAGCTCGAAAAGCACGCGCGGAAGATCGAAAAGCGGCTCGCAAAGTATCGCACCGGCACACTATTGCAGGTCGACCTTCGCGACAATAGTGAGGCTCTGGGCTCTCTGGGCAACGTCTCCGATGCCACCTTCCAGATCACCAACGCCGACAGCAATAAATTGCAAACCTTCAACTTCGCCGACGTTACACGCGTGACGAAGACGAAAGAGTACATCGGCGCTGGTTCCGGGCCCAAGCGCCACATCCGCCTCTGGATCCCACTCGTGATCGCCGCCGCGGTAGGGGGCGGAGGGATTGCCGCTTACGAGGCCACGCGCTGATCGGCGCGGCGTGCGCCAAAAATAAAGTGGGGCAGCGCGGCCTTGAGCTCCCGCCGCGCCCCCACCTGGCTCCGCTTGTTTCTCTCCAGCTCCGCTTGTTTCTCTCCAGGCTGATAGATTCGTAAGAGGGCCCCATCGCAATCATCGCTGAGGTCGCCCGTTGCATCGTGTCCGGGAATGAAGCCAATGTTCCATCCCACTGAAGATATTCGGATTCAATGGACGAAAGTTGTCCTACCACCAGTCTTTCTCGAGGAAGAGCTTCCCCTCAGCGAGGACGCTTCGACTACCATCTTCAACGCCCGCAATGAGATCACGGCGATCCTTAACGGCGGGGACGACCGGATCGTTGTGCTTGCCGGACCCTGCTCCATCCACGACGTGAAGGCCGCGCGCGAATACGCCGGGCTGCTCAAGGGCGCGATCGACGAATTTGCCCCCGACCTGCGCATCGTCATGCGCGTCTACTTTGAAAAACCGCGCACCACCATCGGCTGGAAAGGTCTCATCAACGATCCGCATCTCGACGGGACCTTCAAAATTAACGACGGCCTGCGCCTGGCGCGCCATCTGCTGCTCGATCTGGCAGCAATGGGCGTGCCCACGGGAACCGAATTCCTCGACATGATCTCGCCGCAGTACATCGCCGGCCTGGTGTCGTGGGGCGCCATCGGCGCGCGCACCACGGAGAGCCAGGTGCACCGCCAGCTCGTCTCCGGCGTGTCGTGTCCCGTAGGTTTTAAGAACGCAACCTCCGGCGACGTGCAGGTAGCCATCGACGCCGTGCTCTCGGCCTCCTGGTCGCACACCTTCCTCGGCCATACCCATCACGGCCAGTCGGCCATTTTCGTCACCACAGGCAATCCCGATTGCCACATCATCCTGCGCGGCGGCCGCAATTCCGTCAACTACACCGCCGCTTCCGTAGCCGAAACCGCCGCGCTCATGGAGCGTGCCGGCATCTCCCCGCGCATCATGATCGACTTCAGCCACGCCAACAGTGGCAAGGATTATCGCCGCCAGGGCGTCGTTGGCCGCGATGTCTGCGCGCAAATTGCTGCAGGCAATCGCAAAATCTTCGGCGTGATGATCGAAAGCAACCTGGTCGCCGGCGCGCAAAAGCTCGTTGCAGGGCAGCCGCTCGTCTACGGTCAAAGCATTACCGACGGCTGCATCGACTGGAAAGAAACCCGCGCGCTGCTCGAAGAGCTCGCCGCCGCCGTCCGCACCAGACGCAGCGCAAAGTGACCTGCACAATAAAGGCCGGCGCTTGGTTGCCGCCGGCCCTTCATTTCTTCACTCTTTCACTGCCCCTCACGCCGTCCCCATCACCACCGTGTGCGGGCTCATCGGAATCGGATGCTCCGCGATCCCCTTGAATTCCGCGTCGGCGTACATCGCCGATAGCTCGGCGAACGTGTACGCGTCGCCTTCCGCGGTCGTCGTCAGCATCGTCATCGCAAAGGCCGCAGGCATCGGCGGCGATACCCGATCTGGGTTGGGCACAAACTCCAGTGTCGCCGCGCACCCGCCGGGCTTGAGAGCAGCGCGAACC
The DNA here is from genome assembly GCA_050011915.1 of Occallatibacter sp. Lineage (GTDB taxonomy): Bacteria > Acidobacteriota > Terriglobia > Terriglobales > Acidobacteriaceae > Telmatobacter. The sequence continues at coordinate 7,852 of JBEKIE010000052.1, read as the reverse complement.
TTCTTGAGCAGTTTGACGTTTGTAGCCTTGTCAAAGTGGTGCAGAAAATTCGTCAGCAGCACCACGTCGTAGGGTCCGCCGAACTCCACCTCAAACGCGCTGCCCGGCAGCATATCGTAACGGTCCTTCACGCCTGCCTTCTCGGCGTTCTTCAACGCCACGCGCAGCACCGGCGCCCAATCGAGGCCGGTCACCTTCGCTTGCGGATTCTGCTTCGCAATCTCGATTCCGAACAGCCCATGCCCCGCGGCAATATCGAGAACCCGCATCGCTCCCTTGCGTCCTTCCAACACCACCGCGCCCAGTGGCCCGGCCATGGGCCCCATCATCGGCGCCATCTTTTCCGCAAACACCACCCAAATGGGATTGTCCGGCTCAACCGTGCCCTGGCCAGGAAGGCACGTGCGGCCCGCGCGAACAATATCGGCCAGTTGCATGTCGGCCTGCATGATCGCCGACTCGGTGAGGAACTGCGCCACCGAAGCCATGCACGCGGGCGAGGCCGGGTCAAGAAAAGCCGCGCTCGAAGGCGTGTGCTTGTAGTGCCCGTCATCCTTGGCCAGCACTCCATTGATCACCAGAAAATCGCATAGGATGCGGATGCCGCGCTTCGATGCCGAACAGTGCCGCGCGATCGAGGCCGTATCTCCGGGCCCCTGGCCGACCGCGCGAAACACATCAAGTTGAATGGCGGCATTGAGCGCAGCTGTGCGTTGGTGCGCCTGAATCATGTCGAAAACGACACCTGGATTGAGCGGGGCTTCCGCAGGATTGCCTGCTTGCATCGTCGACCTCCTCGTACGCCCAGTGGGAAGTTTGGATTCTTGGGGAACCGGGACCGGGCAAAGTGAGTGTATCACCGGGATCGCGCCGCTGCGCATTTCTTCACCGTCGCGCGACCAGCGACTGCGAGGAATGGTGCGGCAAGAGACCATTTGGCCTTCGCACCGCAGCGCATCCTGCCCCGCGCCCGCGCGATACCCTGAAGAGTGGTGCGCCTTCGCTCCAACATCTTCCGTTTGCGGCAAAAATCGCTGCCGCGCGCCATACTCCTTTCGCTGGGCGCATTTGCCGCCAGCTTGCGCCTCGCCGGGTTCCCTTATATCGACAACTTGCACGGCTCACATGGGCAATTTCTTGCCCTAGTGGTGGCCGCGTGGGGCATGGCAGAGACGGCCCGCTGCCTGCAACGGAAATGGAGTCTTTACCATGCCGGTGTTCTCCTCCTGCTCTATGCCGACCTCATGATCCTCGCTGGAATCGTAGTTCTCCTTGCTGTGCCGTAGGGGCAAGCGTTCACTTCGCTCGCAGGGGAGCGCAATCACTGGCCGCTCGTGTCCGCCCGCCCGCAATCCACACTGCCAATGGACCGTTTCGCCGTGTAGCATGGGCAGAGTGCAGGTTCAGCCGGCGATTCGTGCTGCGAAGAATCCATCTTCTGCCCACGGCGCGAGTTGAAATCGAAATGCACCGGAGGAAGCAATGCTGAAAGGATTTCGAGATTTCATTCTGCGCGGAAACGTCGTCGACCTCGCGGTCGCCGTCATTCTGGGCGCCGCGTTCAACGCGATTGTCACGTCCCTGGTCAGTGACGTTCTGAACCCATTGATCGCCGCCACGATTGGCAAGCCCGATTTCAGCAGCGTCATTCTGCATGTAGGCGGCGGAGCGATCAAAGTCGGCAACTTTCTGAACGCGGCCGTTTCGTTCCTGATCGTGGCCAGCGTGGTCTATTTCGCCATTGTGCTGCCCACAAATGCTTTGCTGGCGCGCATCAAGAAGCCCGAAACGATGGCCGAACCCACCACAAAGCCATGTCCCGAGTGCCTCAGCGATATTCCGCTCGCCGCCAAGCGCTGCGCCCATTGCGCTCAACCGGTTGCCTGACTCTATGTTTCAAGGATCGATTGCATGAACCTCCGCACCACGCTTGCCTTTTTTCTTTTGCTGGCCATGATTCCCGCCGTCTCCCCGGCCGGCCGGCTGGCCGCACAAGCCATGCCGCCGCAGGCCCCGCCGCCGCAGGCCCCGCCGCTACAGAATTCGCTCGGTTACTCCGACTTCAGCACGGAAGCCCTGCTCGAAGAAAAATTTCTCGCTGTTCCCGATCCCAAGCTCGCGGGCGAAGAACTGAAAATCCTCACGGTTGAGCCACACCTCGCCGCAACGCCTGAGGATCGCAAGACCGCGGAATACGTGGCGGGCAAGTTCCGCGCCGCCGGGTTCGAGACCCAGATCGTTCCCTATCGCGTTTTGCTCAATCAGCCCAAAGTGGTACGCGTCGAAGCCTGGGACGAGAACGGCCATCTGCTCATGAGCGGTCCCACGCGCGAGCACGTGGCGGGCGATTCGGCCGCGGACGATCCCCGCGTGGTGATGCCCTTCAACGGCTCTTCAGGTTCGGGCGACGTAACCGGCGAAGCGGTGTACGCGAACTACGGACGCATCGAAGACTTCAACGAACTCGCGGCGCGCAACATCGATCTTCACGGCAAAATCGTCATCTGCCGCTACGGCTCCAACTTTCGCGGCGTCAAAGTGTACCTGGCCGAGCAGCGCGGCGCAGTCGGGGTGCTCATCTATTCTGACCCGCAGGACGACGGCTATTCCAAAGGCGATCCCTGGCCAATCGGCCCTTGGCGGCCTGAGACCGGCGTGCAGCGCGGCTCGGTGCAATATCTCTTCAAATATCCCGGCGATCCCGAAACTCCCGGTGTCGCCTCCACGCTCGACCTGCCCGACTCCGCCCGGATTACAAATCCGGCCGGACCCGGCGGCAGTGAGCCGCATATCATCTCGATTCCCATCAGCTATCACGACGCAGCGCCGATTCTGCAGGCGCTCAAAGGCCCAAGCGCGCCGCAGAACTGGCAGGGCGCGCTGCCCTTCCACTATCACATCGGTCCGGGCGGGACCCGCATCCACCTTGTTTCGCAGCAGGATTATCAGCGCCGCATTATTTGGGACGTGATTGGCAAGATCGAAGGCTCTCAGGATCCGGACGCATGGGTGATCGTCGGCAATCACCGTGACGCGTGGGTCTACGGCGCAGTCGATCCCTCCAGCGGCACGGCTTCCATGCTTGAAGCGGCGCATGGTATCGGCGCGTTGCTGCATCAGGGCTGGCGTCCCAGGCGCACCGTTGTCTTCTGCAGTTGGGACGCCGAAGAGGAAGGCCTCATCGGTTCAACCGAATGGGTCGAGCAGCAGGGCCACTCCCTCGATCACGCCGTGGCATACTTCAACGTCGACGTGGGCGTTTCGGGCCCGGACTTCACCGCATCTGCCGTGCCCTCGCTCAAGGAATTCATTCGCGGCATCGCGCGTTCTGTTCCCAGTCCGCTCGGCGGCACCGTGTATCAAATGTGGCAGCTCAAACCCTCGGCCAACAATGAGCACCGTCAATCGAATGCGCCGCCGATCCCCGGAGAAGAGGTGCACGTAGGCGATCTCGGGTCAGGGTCGGACTTCACTCCCTTCCTGCAGCACGCGGGCGTCCCCGCCACGGACATTGGATCCACCGGCCCGTATGGCGTGTATCACTCGGCCTTCGACGACTTCGCCTGGTTTACGCAGAATGCCGATCCGCATTTTGTCTATTTGCAGCAGATGGCGCGCATGCTCGGCCTTGAAGCCATGCGCATGGCCGACGCCGACGTGCTGCCTTACGACTATGTGACCTACGCGCGCGAAATCTCCGCCTATCTCGAAGCCGCCAAACATCGCGCCTCCGATGCCGGGCTCGGCTCGCTCGACTTTGCCCCAGCCCAGGCGGCGGCAAGCCGATTTTCCGCGGCGGCGCAACGTCTCTATGCCGCCCAGGCTGCACCCTCAGGCGATCTCGCCCAGCTGAATCTCGCGTTGCGGCAAACCGAGACGGCACTGCTCTCGGACTCGGGACTTCCCAATCGTCCATGGTACAGGCACACGATCTTCGCACCCGGCGAGAACACCGGCTATGCCGCTGTCGTCATTCCCGGCGTCAACGAGGCCATCGACGCGCGCGATCAAAACCTAGCAGCGCAGCAGTTGCAGGTGCTCACTCAGGCGCTCAACCGTGCGGCAAGCACCCTCGAAGCGGCCCACTGATCGCGAGACACGATCCGCCGATGATTACTAAGGTAATTTCTTACAAACGCATAAAGCCAGCCAGATCGAACCCTAAATAACCCTTTAGTTGCAGGCAATTTGACGATTTTCCCCTTCAAAACCCCTCCCTTTCTGTCGATTTTTGTTGCAATTTCTGTCTCGTCACCTTTAAACTAGGTAACTGTTGATGGTTACTTGAGATCGGTTTTCAAGGTTACGCTCGCCGTGGTTAAAATTGCTCACTTTTTATTCCGCGGCTGACGTACCATCGGATTGGATGGTGCCTGGTCATGCACGATCTGTTGATCGCTTTCGTTTTTCTTACGTTCGTAGCTTCCCCGGCAATTGTCGCGGCCATGCCGCTCAGAGAGCGCGTGAAACGGCCTGAGCGCCACGCCAACGGCGTGGACTTCCCGATTTCCTCTCTCACAGCCAGCCGCTAGCCGCTGCGCTGTTCCCTTTCCAAAGGGCTCCCGCACCGCAGGTGCCCCCAAGGAGCCATTCCCACTCCCACTCTGGAGTGATTTCCTTTTGCTCTTCAGCGGAGCTATCGTGCAGCATCGGGCTCTATAAAGAGCCCGACGCACTCAGAATTGTGCACATAATTTGGGGGCCTTTCATGAAGGACCTTGTCATCGAACTAATTCTGATCGCAACGATCGTTGTTCCGCTGGTTGCGGAGTCGCTCCAGCCCGCACGAGTCGTCAGCCACAATCGCTCGGGGCTGTTCCGCAAGCTGCGCCGCAGTCACTGAAATCAGCCGTCAGCTCTCAGACGCCAGCTTCCAGCCGCGCCCTCCCTGGCTCCTCTTTTCCTGGTCCCTACGTCCCTTCGTTCCTACGTCATGTGAGCCAAATCACATCCCCATCCCCACCCCACGGTTGACCATGGTCATGCAGGCCCGTATCGTTAAAGAAGGTCATCATGAAGGTCTCCCCAAACACTCTCCGCATCGGCATCGCCGTCGCCGTCATCCTCGGCACCATCGGCTGGCTGGCTTATACCGGCTACGGCTCCAGCAAGAGCTACTACGTCACCATCGCCGAACTCGGCGGGATGGGCGACAAGGCGTATCACAGCAATCTGCGCGTCGAGGGCTTCGTCGAGCCAGGCTCGATTGAGCGCAACGGGCCTCACGTCGATTTCGTCCTCAACGAGTACGAGAGCCACTCGCCCAAAGCCGCCAGCGGACGCCTTCTGAAGGTGAGCTACAAGGGATCCGAGCCGCCGCCTGACACCTTCAAGGACGACGCGCAGGCTCTTGCCGAAGGCACGTATGGTCGCGATGGTGTTCTCCACGCCAACGTGCTTCAGGCCAAGTGCGCCAGCAAGTATGCGCCCGCGCAGCCTGGCGCTCAGCCGTCCGCTCCGGCCTCGACCAAACCCTCCACTGCATCGAGCGCAACGCCCACTCCTACGTCCTCAACGCAGACGGCCGCAAACTGAACGCATGACCGCGAACGCATTCGGTGCTGAACCCAACACGCATTGCGCTCGGCTCGATCAGGTGTCGAAGCTCTTCGGCAGCTTCGCTGCATTGCGCCAGGTCACTGTCGATCTCGAGCCAGGCCGTTGCTATGTGCTGCTCGGCGAGAACGGCGCAGGCAAATCCACGCTGTTGCGCATTCTCGCCGGACTGTTGCGCCCCAGCTACGGAACGGTTCGCGTCTTCGGCAGCGCGGAGCCGCAGCAGGAGCGCGCGCGCATCGGTTACATGAGCCACTCGCCCATGCTCTACGACGAGCTCACCGCGCAGGAGAATCTGCGCTACTTCGCGAGCCTCTATCCTGGCCGCGAATGCCTCACACCTGCCGATGCTCTGCGCCAGGTCGGACTCGATCCCGAACTCAACCGGCCTTTCGGCAACTACTCGCAAGGCATGCGCCAGCGCACCTCGCTGGCTCGCGTGCTCATCTCCTCGCCGGAACTTCTGCTGCTCGATGAACCCTTCTCCAACATGGACGTCGAGAGTGCGCGGCAAATGGTCGAGTTGCTCGCCCGCTTCCGCCAAAGCGACCGCACCATCGTCCTCACCACGCACCAGCGCGAGCTCGCCGCGCCGATTGCCGATTGGGTTCTCACGCTCCATGCTGGTCGCGTCGCCTCGTTAGAGCAAGGAAGGCCAACGCTATGAAGACCAATGGCGCGCGCTTCCTGGAATCGCTCAGCATCGCCTTCGAGTTGCGCGAGTACGAGGTCGATCCGAACGATCTGACCGCAATCACGGTTGCCCGGAAGATTGGCATGCCTGCTGAGCAGGTCTTCAAGACGCTGCTCACCACGACAGGCACAGGCGATTACGTATTCGCCGTCATTCCTGGCGATGCCGAACTGGACTTCAAGAAGCTTGCGCGCGCTGCAGGTTGGCGCAAGGCGGAGATGGCTTCGCTCAAGGACGTGCAACCGCTCACTGGATACATTCGCGGCGGAGTTACGGTCTTCGGCGCGAAGAAGCCTTATCCCGTCTTCGTCGATGAGACTGCGATCCTCTTCGATCGCATCAGCGTTTCGGCGGGAACGCGCGGAACGCAACTGATCCTCGCTCCTGAAGACTACCTTCGCGCCGCAGCGGCAATCGGCGAACCGGTCGAAACCGTCGATCTCACCAAGGACGCGAAGCCTGCTGCATCGGAGAGTGCATCATGATGCGCGCTCTCCGGACGCATCTCGCCAAGGACCTGCGCATCGAATGGCGCTCGCTCGACGCCATGATCTCCATGCTCTTCTTCTCTGGCCTTGTGGTTGTGCTGTTCTCTATCGCGTTCGATCCTCGCGGCGAGTTTGCGCAGCAGATTGCTGGAGGGGTTCTTTGCGTCGCCACGATGTTCGCTTCGGTGAGCGCGCTCAATCAGGCCTGGTCGCGCGAAATCCGCCATCAAGTGATGGATGCGCAGCGCATGGTTCCTGCGCCTGCAGCTGAGCTCTTCCTCGCCAAAGCTCTCGCCAACTTCCTCTTCGTCACCATCGTGCAGGTGATTCTCGCGCCGTTCTTCTTCGTGTTCTATAACCTGCACATCGCAGGCAACGCTTGGCTTCTCACGCTGGTTTTGCCGCTGGGAACCTGGGCTTTGGTTGGCAACGGAGTCTTCTTCGCAGCGCTCTCGATGAGCAGCCGCAATCGCGAACTGCTGCTCTCGCTCATTCTGTTTCCCATCTTCATTCCCGCGCTTTTGGCGATGGTGCAAGCGACCACTGCGATCTTCACCGGCGAAAGCGATCCGACGCTTTGGATCAAGATGCTGCTTGGTTATGACATCATCTTCACGACTGCGAGCTTGTTGCTGTTCGATGTCGTGTTTCATTCAGAATAGTGATCAGTGTTCTGCGATCAGTGGTCAGCGATTAGTGATCAGCAGACAGCAAACAGCTCATCGCTTTCAGCCTTCAGCTAAAAAACAAAAACTTCCACTCGAAAAGCTTGCGATTTCGCGTCGTAGGCTCACAGAAACGCAGAAGCTGTGCGGCTGTGCGATTTTTTCGCATAAGTGGTTGATTGTTCTATCATTTCCGGACTTCACAGTTTCACAACCCGGTTTTTTGGCGGCTTCGCCGCCAGTGGTCAGTGATTAATGGTCAGTGGTCAGAGACCCGTGGCCGGGGCCGGCTTCCGGCTTGTACCGGGGTGGGGGTTGGTGGTAGGGGGTGAACGGACGGGCAGATCCCTGACATTTCAGACCGGGCACATGCCTGACACATTTTCCTTATCAGGAAGGTTTTTGTTTTGGTCTTCCGGGCCAGGGCAAGCTTGCCCTGGCCCGGAGCC
>JBEKIE010000051.1:0-28237 GCA_050011915.1 Occallatibacter sp. | reverse complement strand
GCAATCGTTGCCCCTTCGATCGCGGTGTTGCCGGCTTGCACTATCTTCGCCGCCGGCAGATTCGGCACCAGCCCGATGCGCTTGGCTGCCTCCACTCCGATATGCCGCCCAAACCCTCCCGCGAGATAGAAGACGTCGATATCGTCGAAATCGATTCCGTAGGTGCTGAACACCACGTGCAATCCCGCGACATTCGCTCCCTTCGCCTGGGCCAGCTCGTTCACATCGCTTTCCAGCAGATAGACCTCTTTCTCCGCGTCCCGGTAGAGCCCACTCCGGTAGAGATCGATGCGATGCTCGCCGTCCTCGAATCGCCCGTATTCATTCATGCGGCCGATGCGCAAGAACTCGCTGAGCGCGTCCACCAATCCGGAACCGCAGATCCCCTCGGGCTTTCCGTTGCCAATGACACCGAGTTCGAAGCCGCCGTCGGGCCGAATCTCCACGGCTTCAATCGCTCCGTCCAAAGCCGGCATTCCGCACGCAATCGCTCCGCCCTCGAAGGCCGGTCCTGCGGGGCAGGAGGCTGCAAGGATGCGATGCTTGTTGCCGACGATCAGCTCGGTGTTGGTTCCGATGTCCATGATCGCGACGAGCCGGTCCTGATGGGCCATATCGACCGCAAGCATTCCCGCCGCGGCATCCGCGCCCACGTGTCCGCTGACGATCGGCGCTCCGTACACGCGCGCCCGTGGATGGATCGGCAGAAGGCTGTGCTGTCCGGTCTGGATCAGGCTCGTGGTCGCGCGCTTGCCCTCGGCCATCTCGATTTCAGTCGCGGACTGGTAAGGACTCTGACCGATCGAGTACACGCTCTGCCAGAAAAACAGGTCGCGCATGGTGGAGTTGCCCACCACCACCATTTCGTAGATGCTCTTGGGATCGACAGGGAATTTTTCGATCGCATGGCTCAGATATCCGGCCAGCGTGCGCATCAGCAGTCGTCCGGGGTGCTCGGTATCGTACGCAATGCGCGACATCACCTCTGCCCCGCCGAAGCGCTGCGGGTTTTCGAACGAAGTGTCCGCAATCAGCTCGCCGGTTTCGAGATCCAGCAGCCGAAGCACGACCGTGGTGGTGCCCAGGTCCATCGCAATGCCGTGAATGGGCCCGGTTGAGCGGTCTACCTCGACGCCATCGATCAGGATGCAGTCCCCGTCCCGGGTTACACAGGGGTCGAGCTGAACCAGCCCTGCTAGTTCCGACGCGTGCCGCTCAATCTGCATCCGTCCGCGGCGCATCGTATGGCAGCGCACATGCCCGCTATCGCCCGTCGCAAACGTCTGGCAGGAGAGGCGAAAACTGCCTTTCAGATGTTGTTCGGGGTCGGTCCGCGTCGAGAGCAGGTCCATCCCCTCGATCACTTCGACCATGCACTCCTTGCACTTGCCTTGCTTGCGGCAGGAGGTGGGCACGTCGATATCGAGGGCCTCAGCGTGCTCGAAGAGCGACCGCCCGCTTGCCGCCTCGGTCGATTGTCCGTTGATGGTGAGCGTGACGGTCATTGCGCTAGAGAGTTCCTATCGCTTCCCGGCTTCGAGTTCAGCCTTCAATGCCGCCGCCACTTCGTGCGCCGAACCATCGCGCTCCTCTTCCTCGCTCCAATGCCACGCGTCCAGGAAGGCGTCGGTCTCTGTCAACCCTTCCTTCATCGCCTGCGCATCGACAAGCGCCATAAAGCGGCCGTCCAGCATCGCGGTCACGGTGTCGGAATCATCCTCGACCCTGATCTGCGTAGGAATCTCTTGCCAATAAAGAATCTTGTACGTGGCCACGATTCGCACCTGTCGATCGAGTGTGAGCAGACCCTACGCCTGCGCCGTCAGCCGCAAAAACAGATCTACCGCGGCCGAAGCATTCGCTCCGTATCCGTCGGCGCCGATTTCGTCGGCAAACATCTGGCTGATCGGAGCGCCGCCAATCGCCATCTTGATTTGGGTGAGGCCGGCAGCATCAAAGCCGTCAATGACCGTCTTCATATACATCATCGTGGTCGTCAGCAGCGCGCTCATGCCGATGATATTTGGCTTGCATTTCTCCGCCGCGGCCATGAACTTGTCCACGCTCTGGTCCACGCCGATATCGTGCACCTCAAAGCCTGCGCCTTCGGCCATCATGCCTACCAGGTTCTTGCCAATGTCGTGCAAGTCGCCGCGCACCGTGCCCATCAGCAAAACACCCTTCGGCTTGGTGCCGCCGTCCTTCGACGTCAGGAGCGGTTTGAGTACCGCCATGCCGGCCTTCATCGCTCTCGCTGCAATCAGAACCTCGGGAACGTAAAGAACATTGTGCTTGAAGTCCTCGCCCACCACGCTCATACCTGCGATGAGTCCTTCGGTCAGAACCTCCTGCGCGGAGCGCCCTTCGGCGAGCGCTTCTTTCGTCAGCCGCTCCACCTCGCCGGCGTTGCCTTCGTACAGATTCTGATTCATTTGGGCGTAATCGGGCATTTTCCTTGTCCTCAGCGGGCGCTCATCGCTGCCGTGCGTTTCGAGTTGAACTCCTCAAGGGCTTCCAGCATGGCCAGGATATTTTCGCGGGGCATGCCTGGGCTGGTGCCCCCGCCCACAGAAAGGATGATTCCCTCGCCGCCGGAACCCTCCAAAACCTCCAGCGTCTCGTCCTTCACCTCTTCCGGCGTGCCGCGCACAGCCACTTCCAGCGGATTCACGTTGCCCATCAGGCACATGCGGTCGCCGATGCGCCGCTTCACTTCCGTAATGTGCCGCTGCTTGCCCCAGTTCAATACGTTGAAACCTGTATCGGGCAGATGGTCCAGGCACGCATCCACTTCAGCGTCGTTGTGATAAAGCTTAACCCAATCCTTGGGGAAAGCATCGCAAATGCGCTTCAAATAGGGATGCGCGAATTCCAGGTAGTGTTCCTCGTTGACGAACCCCACAATGTCGTCGAGGATAAAAATACCCTCGACCGTATCTCCGATCACTTTCTGTTGCGCCTTCAGCCAGTCGATGATCACCCGCGTGCACAGATCGATGAGCTTGTGCGCGCCTGCCGGGTTTTCCACCAGGTCGATCATGAATTCGGTCGTGCCGCGCACGAATCCCGCCGTGCACAATGGCCCGCGCGAGGTCACCATCGGCAGGATGTAGCCGGCATCGAGAATCCTCTGCCGCGACATCTTGATGCGATGCAGCGTCAGCCCTGCAAACGCATCGGCTTCCACTTCGTACTCGGGAAATCTGTCGATGTCCTCGAGGTGATAGAGCGTTTGGTATTCGCTCGGAGTATTGTCCTGCCAGAATTTGATCTTCGCGCCCAGCACCGACGGCTCCGCTGCCATCCCGTATTCCGTCCACCAGGACGGAACGAAGATGACATCCGGAAACTCCCGCATGATCTTCAGATTGGATTGAAACCAAAGCTCCGGATCGAGGAAATAGTCCAGGTGCTCGATCCCCAGATAGCCTGGAATCCAAGGGCTGTCGATAATCAACGCCATGGGGATCTTGTCCATTTTTTCGCGGCGCACCGCACGTTTGAACGTTTCCCATTGTTCTGGCAACATTTCGACCTCTCGATCAGCGCCCACGGCGATGATTCGTTCCTTTGCTGCTGAGTCTCGAATTCAGTAACAGTTCCGCCGGCTCGGCAGATGCTACGCAGGCAGAATACTCCGGCCACGCTTGCGCCCAATTCTCTCATTGAGGGGGCCTGGGGGAAGGCGACCAACGGATCAAGTTCGACCCTCGAACTAATATAAGGCATCCCTGCCTTGACTCACAACACGAAACGCTCTGCCGCGGGTTCGCCAAAACTCTTTGCGACCAGGAAACGCCGTGCTTTTGGTTAAAAAGGAGGATCCTGCTGGCACCGGTTGCTATGGAATGCAGATGGTACCGTGATTCTCTCCATCGATTGCATGTCTAAGCGATTCTGATTCAAAAGGTCCGGAATGAGCCGTGATTCGAGTCCTTCTCTGGCACTCCGGTAAGGCCCGCATGCCCGTAAAATCTGCACTGGCAGATGGTCAACCTTCACCCCGCTGCAAGTCGCAGCTCAAAGCCCGGCTTAGGGTCTGCTTTTACTCCGCCCTTGACCATGCGAACGATTTCTCACTTGGCAACTCCGACCTGTCGAGGTATTCTTTTGCTCTAATTACTCCAGTATTCTTCGCCATTTGGAGAAATATGAGTTCATCAAAGACCGTTACGCCACAAGAAGTCAGCAGTTTCCTGGAGAGGCTGAGTGCATCATCCACAAAGACTCTGGCCGCGTTCTCCGATTCGAAATGTTCGATAGGTTCTTCAGTTTCTGGGCAACTGAGCGTCGACGATGCCGGTATCGTCTCGGTCCGAACCCGCGGAACATTCTCGGTTCTTGAATCTTCTCTCCTCGAAACATCTATGGATGAGTTGGCCAACGCCTCGTGCACCTATTTGTCTCGCTCCGAAGCGAAGGAAGCCCCGTTCTTCAACTGTTTTGATCGAGAATTGCCTTTCACTTTTGGCATCCTATTCAATTTCCCAAACGGTTCCAAACTCGCTCTCTTCGAAATAGCCCAACATGAGTAATCGTCGTCAGCGCGCATTCAAGACAAGACGAGGACGCTTGGGTATCTTCAAAACAATGAGCGCCATCTTCAATTTGAATCGAAATTCAAAACCTGCGTGAACTGCCGGCAGAGCGCCTGCGCCTCAAGACGCATCTTGAAACGCGCAATACCACTGGATCGTCGCCTATTCGGATAGACCCACTGCGCATTGCAAGAAGCACGATCGGATCGACAGGTTCGACGGTTTGTCCTTTGCGCCGGCAGGCACTTGAAAGCAAACTGGGTGGGAGTCGCGAACAGTTGGAATCAGCGATCTTGCGTCGAATGCTACACCGGCGCTGCTCGCCTTCGCCTGCTTGATGCTGCTGGTGGGCGCGGAGATCAAAAGCGAAACCTGGGCGGCCGCGCTGAAACGAGAGCAAAAGTGAAGAGTGCTGAGATTCCATACTTTCGTCCGGGCTCTCTCGCTCTCAGCGAATTGGCCGTGACCAGGGTGTTGGTTTCAGAATTGCGCGAGGGTCACCCTGCACGGATGTGCCCGGGTTGCGCTAGAGTAATCGCAGATCACTGATGAATCTGTAACGAGGGATGAACGAGGGAGCGGGGCGATGATTCTCGCAAGGATGTCCGTGGGTAGGCCGCTGCGCTGGCTGCCCGCACTGTCCGTATTGGCACTTGGGACGATCCTGGCCGGAGCGCAGGCCGGAGCGCCCAAGGCGGGGGTGTTGTTCGGGCCGAACGGCCCGAGTCCCCAGGCAGTCAGGCAGGGATACCTGGGGAGTTGCTATTTTCATGCGTCAATCGCCGCCCTTTCGCTTGCCGCTCCGGACCGGGTGCGCCAATCCATCGAATCCACGGGGTCAGGGGATTACGTGGTGCACTTTGCCAGCGGCCCCGACGAGATGGTCTACGCCGAGGATGTCCAGTTTGGCCGCGAACACCACTTCGATCATTCGGAAGGGGATTGGGTGCTGGTGCTGATGCGGGCCTATGCCCAGCGCCAGGTGCGTCAGGGACTGGTGGACGCGATCGAACACTCGGATGCCGTGCCCGCGTTCATGCGGCCGATTGCCGAGGGGTGGCTGAATGATTCGGGGCTGCTGGTCGTGGTATGGGATCGGTCCATCCGATTGGTGATCAGCCAGGATGGGACAGTTGACCGCGATTCACTGAAGCAAAACCTGGACCAGGCAGCGCGCAAAACCGGACTGCCCGCGGCGGAGATTGACACGCTGGTGACTTTGCTGGACCAGAAGGGTTTTTTTGAGGCTATGGCAACCATGGTGGCTCAGAATGGGGAGGTCTTCGGCGCTTACAAGAGCATCGGGCAAGGCGGGATACCGGGTCGCGTGATCGAGGCGTTTCTGGGCCCGACGCAGTCAGTCCAGACCACGAACCGACAAAGCCTGGAGGCGCAACTGGAGCGGCTGCACCAGGGCGGCGTGGCCATGGTTGCCAACACCCGGCCGACTCCCCCGGGGCCGCCGGTAACCGGATCTGACTGGTTCGTTCCGGAACATGCTTATACCGTGCTGGACTACGACCAGCCTACCCAATCGGTGCGTTTACGGAATCCCTGGGGGGCAAAACCGTATCCGGATGGAGTCTTCACCGTGCCGCTGGAGGCATTTGCGCAAGGATACGAGACGTTCACGTATTCGCAGTGAGTCCGGACCAGCCTCGAGCGGGCGCGCGGGGCGGGGAGAGCCGAGCCTGGGCTCGCGCGCAGCGTGGTCGCAAAGGGAAGTGAGGAGATGACGGGCCGCTTTGACACACGAATTTGTGCTTGATTCGCTGCTCCGGATGTTTCTAAGCTTTTGTAGAATCAATTGCCGATCAACAGCCGGCGTGGAGGCACAGCCACGACCCGCCGGAATGTGAGGTGCGATGTGAAACGGTTCATCGCAGTAGCCCTGGCAGCGGAGATCCTTTTGCCGCTCGCTCCGGGGATCAGCCAGACGACCGCACCGGTTGCAAGCGTCGGGGCGATCCAGATCAGTAGCGTAACCGTGGCCGAGATCAGCACCACGCAGATCAAGGCGGCCGTGAACCTGGTTCTGATTCCCGACCGCAACGTGACGGTGACAAGTGTGCAGCTCTGCGCGCTGCGCCTGAACGGGCTTCCGGTTTTCGCGTCGCCCATCCGATCGGAGATCGCGGTGCGGAAAGGGCAATCGTATACGCTTCCGCCTCTGTACGTGATCGCACTTTTCCGGGATCTGACCAATACGCAGCCCTTGCGGCAGATGATCGAAAACCAGAGCGTTCATGTGCAGGGAGAGTTGATATCCGGCGTGGAGCTCGGCATGCTGGAGCGTCTTGCCCTGCACGCGCAGCACCCCAAAGTGGTTTCAACGATCAGCGAGGATGTGCCGGTGAGCTTTGCCGGCGATGCCCTGGAGAAGACGCTGGCGCTGACCGCACTCCGCGCCCTGGACGCGGCGCTGAGCGACAAGAACCTTGCGAGCATCGGCGCGGGACTGCGTCCGCAGTGGGTGCGGAGCGTGGAAGCCGCATCGACGCCGGACCTGCTGATCGCTGACTCCAGCTACTCGGTCAGCTACGGGAACGAAATTTATCCGCAGCATCTCCGCGCCCTGGGTTTCCGCCTTCATTCCGGCCAAATCGTAACCGCAGCCGACGTTTTGGAGCCTTGGAAGTACGACGCGGAGTTCCTGGCTGCGCTCAAAAACCGATCGATGAAGCTGGTGAAAGGGAGCGACGACATCCAATTGCAGCCGGTTCCGGACGGCGCGGTCGCGCTTCGGCTGAGCAGCGGCGACTTTGCGGTAAAGCCGGGGAAAGCGCCTGAAGGGGAAAACGTGACTGCCATCAAAAACGGGCACGAGCAGGTTACACTCCTGTTCCGCTCCGCGCCCATGGCGATGACCGTGCTGCAGCCGAGCGCGCCTTCCAAATCGGCGGGACTTGCGGTGGCGCCGGCCGCCGTCCTGGAACAGACAAAGTGGGACCAGGTGGTGGTTTTCAGGATTCGCACCAATCCAGCCAGCGGGGAGAGCAGGGTGGAGGCGCTCCAGACCGGGGCGGTCAAGGATGGATCGGCGATTCGCCTCACGGATCCAGTGGACGATGCGGTCTTTGGCTCCCCGATCGTCACCGAGCAGGGAGTCATCGGCATGGTGCAGGATGAGAGGACCGGAACCTTCCTCCCGCCGGAACTGGTGGCACAGGCTGCTCCGCCAGTCACGCAATAACGTTGCCGAAGACGGCCGGTGATTGTGGCGGCCGGAATTCGCCTCCGGCCCGGGCATCAATGCTTGATCTCGGCCATTCGCTGCGCGATGTACTTGTCGAGGATGTTGGGTAGGTCGGCGCTGAGCCGGTCCATCATGTGCTCTTCGGCGTCCTTCATCTTGGCGTCGATGTTGGCGTACATCTGATCTTCAGCGATCTTAATGTGGGCATCCAGCGAAGCTTCCAGCCGGTCCTGGGCGGCCTTCATGCGGGCATCCATCCCGGTCATGCGCTGATCGAAGGCGCTCAGCTTCTCATCGAGCGCGGGCGTGAATTGACTGACGGCGTTCTGGGCCTGGCTGTGCAACATACGGACGTCGTCGCGCGTCTGGGCGAGCTGACGCTGGAGCTGAATATTCCACAAAAGCAGAATGATCACCAGGGCCAGGCTGATCACCTGGAGCACCTGCAGGGTCCGCAGACGATCTTCAACCACTGTCATATCTTGCTCCTCAATCTGGCGCGCGGAGGGACGGGCAAAGGGCCGGGCGGATTTGTCCGGATCCGCTGCGGTCGGCTGACGCCCGGCCGGGGGCGCTGGGCGCTGTGTAAAAGCCGGTGAAACAGGGGGCTCGGCCGGATTGGCCGTACGCGGCGGCAGAGGCGGCGGAACCTTGACATGCGCGCCGGCCATCGGGGCTGGCTGCACCACGGTCGAACCCTGGAAAGACATCAGCCGCGTCGGCTCGTACCCTCCGGGCGTGCCTGAAGGGGGCAGCCAGACCGATTCCCGGGACGGGGCGGAATTCACGGGTTCGCGATCTCCGAAACGAATGCGAAGTTCCGGCCCCTCAGCTCCGAGCCGGAGAATGTCGCCTGAAAGAATCACCGCGCCCAGCTCTGCGGGCTCATCGTTGATGAAGGTCTCTTCGTTTCCGTTCGCGCCGGCAACCAGCCGCACGATGGTGCCGGTCACATCGAGCTCGGCATGTGCCTGCGCCACGCCCGGATACTGACGGGCGGGCAGGTTGACATCGCACTTGGCTCCCCTTCCGATGCGAATCCTCGACTGGTTCAGGACCCACTTACCATCCCTGCCTACGACTTCGATCTCGAGTTCCATGGCCTGGCCCCTTGCTCCTTTCAGCGCGGGCCGAAAGCCCGTGCCGCTGATCTTTATCGGACGCCCGGCCGCAACGCCGGCATGGGCGCGTGGCGGCTCAGCCGCGGAGACGTGCAATCAAGCCTGATGCGGTCGACTTTCGGCGCGCTGACTCCCACTCGGCCTGCAATTTGGGACTCGCGTATGGCAGAGTGTCAGAGACCGCCTTAAGCTGTTTTTCCGCCTCGATCTTGTCCCGCTCCTTAAGCAGCTCCTTCGATCGCTGGATTGCCCCGGTAACCGCGCGGTCGGCAAAGGCCTGCCCATGCGTCCGGAACAGCTCACCCATCGAGCGGCACAGGGCGGGTTCGGAAGTGGCCCTGGCAGCCTGGCGCAGCAGCAATTCTCCGGCGGGAACATTGGTCTCGAGCGTTGCATAGGCCCGCCCCAGGGTGCGGTAGACGACCTGCTGCTGCTCATCCTCAAGCACCACGAGTGCGCTTTGCACGCTTGCGGACTGCTGCACCGGACGCGGCTGCATGCGCAACAACTGCATGGCCTCGTTGCGTTTCCCGGCGCGCAGGAACTTGGCGGCCGCGCCGAGCGTGACCTTGATCTGCCGGCGCAGCGCTTCGCGGCCGGCAACGGCATCGTCGAGCAGGCGCCTGAGCGCGGGATCCTCCTCCTGGCGCAGCGTCTTTTCCAGGAAGGCGACTGCCTCGTCGAAGGCGGAATCGGCGATCAGCGCGCGTGCCCGGCTCAAACTGGCGCTCAGCTGTTCCAGGCGCTGGTGCTCGGCTTCCTCGTGACGCGCCAGTTCGAGCAACTGCATGATCTCGCCTGAAGCGATGCCTTCGGCCTGGCAAAACTCGAGTATCGAGACCGCGCTGGCGAAGTCCTGCTTGCCGAGGGCCTCGCGCGCGCGGGCCAGATAGTCGGCACGCCTCTCCTCGACCGTCTGAGCCTTCACTCGCTCAACCAGCCGCGCCTCGTGCTCCATCAGGGTTTCATTGCCGGGCAACTGGGCCTGGGCTTTGCGCACCCGCTCCAGCGCTTCGCGCGGCCCAAGATTCTTGCAGGCGAGCAGGGTCTCTTCGACCAGCCGCGTGTTTCCCTGCTCCCGCACCTGGCGCTGAACCTCGGCGCTGAGGCGGATGAGTCCCGACTCCATCGGCATTTCCACAAGGGCTTGCTGAATGGAGGCGGCCGCCTGCTGAATTTGCTCGAAACTGGTGGCCTGGGCCACTTCATCCTCAAGACGCGTGACCACTTCCCGCCTGCGGCTCTGCTCCACGCGATTGCGGGCGTCGCCTAAAAGCTGGGGGAGCTCAGGATTGGTGGGGTCGACTTCCTCGACCTGCTTGAGAATCTCCATGGCTTCGGCGTAACGCCGCGCATCCATCTCGCTGCGCGCGGAATTCAGCAAGGTCCGTGCCTGAGCCTGCCTCTGCGCCCGTTCCATCTCCTTGTTGAGACTGTTGCAGAGGGAAATGATCCGCGGGTTGGTTTTCTCTATCTTGCGGGCCCGCTCCGCGGCGGCGATGGCGGACTTGAAGTCTCCCTTGCGCCGCGCCATTTCGGCCTGAGCAATCAAGGTGTTGATCTTGTTCTGTTTTTCCTTCTCCCGCTGCGCATTCTCGCGCAGCGCCATCAACTCGGGAGAGCCCGCCACCTGCTCGGGATTGTTTTCGAGGATGGAAAGGCACTGGTCGTAGCGCCGCGCATTGATGGCGTCCTCGGCGAACTGGCGAATCTGCTGGACATCGTACTCGCGGCGCCGCTGGCTGAGC
Organism: Occallatibacter sp.; assembly: GCA_050011915.1. Classification (GTDB taxonomy): domain Bacteria; phylum Acidobacteriota; class Terriglobia; order Terriglobales; family Acidobacteriaceae; genus Telmatobacter. The sequence continues at coordinate 17,634 of JBEKIE010000051.1, read as the reverse complement.
AATTCCTGCACGCGGGCCAGCAACTCCTTGGCCTGCGCATTTCTTGGGTCGATCTGCAGCAGCCGCGCCAGGACGCTGCGTGCGTTGGCAAGCTGATCCTGCCCGACAAGTCCTTGCGCCTCGCCCATCATCTCCCGCACCTGGTCCTTCTGCATTTCCGCGATCACCGCAGCCAGGTCTCCCGCCATCTCCTCTGCCACGCTGTAGCGATCGTCCGGCCGCTTGGCCAGAGCGCGGTCGACGATGGCCTCCAATCCGGGCGGGCACTCGATGCCCAGCTCGCTGAGGCGGGGGTAGGGGTCGGATAGAATCTTCTGCATCACCACGGTTTCGCCGCCGCTGAAAGGGAGCTGACCGGCAATGAGCTGGTACAACACCACCCCGGTGGAGAAAATATCCGAGCGGCCGTCGAGGGTACCGCCGCGAAGCCGCTCGGGCGCCATATACGGCACGGTTCCGATCAGATGGCCCACCCGGGTGTGCCCGTGCTCCTGCCGCTCCAGCCGCGCGATGCCAAAGTCCAGCAGCTTGGCTTTGCCATCGGGCCCAACAAAGATGTTGGCCGGCTTCACGTCGCGGTGGATCACCGCATTCTGATGGGCGAATCCGAGCGCCCGGCAGACCTCCTCGATAATCCGCAGGCGCTCGATCAGAGTCAGGGTTTCGCCGCTTGCGGTCAGCTCGTCGAGGGGCCTGCCCTGCAGGAACTCCATCACGATGTAGGGAGCGCCGTTGTGCTCGCCTACCTGATAGACCGTAACAATATTCGGGTGATTGAGTTTTCCCGTGATCCGGACTTCGTCGTAGAAACGCGCCAGCATGTTGGGATCGTTGGCCAGCCCCTCGGTGAGCATCTTGATGGCCACTTCGCGGCCGATCGCCTTGTCCACGCCCCGGTAGACAACTCCCATTCCCCCGTGACCCAGCTCGGAGGTGATTTCGTATTGGCCGATGCGCTCGACTCCCCCGGTCTGCTCCATCTCAGGAATCCCCAATCCCCCAAAGCTGATCCTTGCGTTCCCCGCCGCCGGTCCGCCGGCTTCCCCGGGCGCGCGTTCCGGCGCTTGTGACAGCTTCTACTGCCCTGTGTTGGCCACCGCTTTGATGTCGAACTGATCGGCAAGGAACCGCTGGGCGTGTGCGCACTCCGGCGAGTCCGCTTTCGGCATCATCTCAAGGAATCGCAGATATCCTTCGCCGGCTCCGTCCAGGTCGCCACTGTCCTCCCGGCTCTTGGCCTCTTCGTAGACCTTGTGCGGCAGCACATCCACTTGCTTGCGCACCTCTTCAATGAGCTCCTGAAGTCCGGCGTTTTCGACCGAAGTCATGAACTCCTCCGGATCGATAACCGTTCCGCTTTCCTGAACGCCTTCGGTATCCTCCCCTTTCACGTTCTCCAGGATGGTGTATTCCTTGTGTTTTTCTTCGTTGATCGGCACCAGTTGGGCTCTCTGGCCGCTTAAGGAGTCGCTGACACGGAACTGAACCTGGATGGTGCTGGTGAGCTGCACCGCAATCTTCGTGTAGTTATAGGGGCGGATGACATCGACGGTCACTTTCTCGGGAATCGCGTCGAGCCGGGTCCGGACATCCTGCACAGCCTTCTCCGCGTCCTGCACGTGCTTGTTCTCGGTTTCGATTTCCTTCTTTTTCCCCTTGGCTGCGGCTCCCTGGAGCGCCGCCTGGGCCGCGGTGAATTCCATCTGCGCTTGCTGCAGCTCGTGGTTGACTTTAGTCCAATCTTCGTTGGGAACCTCTTGCTGGCCCGACCTATACTTCGACTCGACCGGTTCCTTATTCTCGACCTTGGTGAGGTGATGCTGCAGGACATCGCCGACCAACTCGAAATCGGGCTCCACGGGAACCGTCTCGCCTGCGCGAACCACCTTGACAGGGATGCCGGAACCCTCCAGCCCGGTGATAATCGCATTCTCCAACTGGTCGGTGAAACCGGCGCTATCGCGCTGCGAAGTCTGGTCGCGAAACTGCACCCGGATGGAAAGCCGGGAACGCACGGCGTGGGCTGGTCCGGCGGCCACTTGAGCATCCCGGACCGCATCCAGATTCGAAGCCTTGTAGGGCTGCGCTTCCATCAGGTACGTCCAACCCAATTCCGTTCCCGACCCGCTGGGCTTGGCCAGGTAACGCTTAGCCTGGTCGAGCAGGTACGCGCTCAATTCCTCGCCCAACAAGCCCATCCGATCCTGGTACGAATTGTTCTCGCTCAACTCGTAAGCGTTCCGCAGATAGACGTAAGCCCGCTCCATCGATATCTCGTCGGCCAGCCCGCGAATGGGATAGTGCGCCTGCTGGAGGTTCTTGGCCGCTGTGGAAGCAGCCTGCACGTAGGCCGGCTCCAGCCTTTCCATGTCGTCATCTACCAGCTTCGCCTGGTCGGGTGGCAACGAGGAGAGAGTCTCGTAGGCGCGGATGATGTCCTTGCTGGCTTCGTACTGCTTGCTGATTTCCTCGGCCTTGTCGGCGGCATCCCGGTCCTGCTTTTTCTTCAACTGTGCCTGCGCGTTCTTCAGAAGGTCGGCGGCCTCGCCGGTTTGCTTGATGGCTGAAGCCTTCTGGAAGTCCTCGATGGCTCTTTCCCAGTCCCCCGTGTCGGCAAGGCGCTTGCCGCGGGCAATGTGATCGTCGTATGCCCCATCCACAATGGCGGTAACGCGGGGTTCTTCGCCGTAGAAGGCCCGGTAGGGACTCACCGTAACCATCGCCTGGTCGAATTGCTTGGCGCGCGCGGATGATTCCGCTGTGCGCAGCGCGCTCTCCAGCCGGTTGCCGGCTATCAGAACCTCGGCCGACAAGGTTTGGCTGGCTATGTTCGTCGGATCAACTCCGTTGGCCGAATCGCTGAACTTCCTTGCATTGACCAGGTGAGGGTAACCAGGAGCCTTGGCCTGCAGGGCATCCTGATAGTCCTTGAGCTCCTTGCGTCCTTGTTCGGCAATGGCTGTCACCCGGATGGCGATGCCCTGGTCCAGTTCTTTCAGTTGAGGGGAAGAAGAGTTCAGCGCCCTCGCCTTCTCCGCTTGCGACTTGGCGTCCTTCAACGAATCGTAGGCCGGCGCACTGGATGCAGCGGTTTTGTCGTAGGCCGCAAGATAGGTCTCGCCGACGCCGGCGAAAAGAGCTGCCAAAGCCTTCCCGGCCGCGGGGATGTGCGCACCTGTGGGGTACTTTGCCAGGTAGCCTTGCCAGCCTGGGATATCGCCGGCTCTCTGCGCCCGTAGAAACTCCGCCAGTTCGATATCCGGAGCCGTGACAAAAACCAGCTTCACCCCCTTCTTGAGGGGTTCGGGCGGGGTGGCGGTCGCGCCTTGCGGACCGATCGTCGTGGCCTTGAGCTGGGCCTGTTCGGCAAAATCGGCGGGCGACATCGCCTCGCCGTGGTCGAACCTCGCGTTCAAGGGCGCCACGACCGTCGCAGTCCCGCCGCCTACGCTATAGATCAGTATGCCGTCGGCGCCACGCTCCAGCACGCCGCCTGGCCCCAAAGTCAGCCTCTCCATTTTGCCGTAGGCAGCCTTATCGATCGGCCCTGCTGCGCAGGCATTGCACCCGCGCATCTCCGCTTTACCGTTGATCAGCACGTCGCCCAGGATCAAATAGGTGGCCCCGCTCGGGCCATCGAAGATCTCGATGGCCGTCAACGAGGGCTCCTTTGCCATCAGCGGAGAAACCGAAAGCGTAAAGACGATGAAACCCAGCAACCAAGTCGCGAGATAGCGACGATCAGTTAAAAATAAGGCCCTATCGGAAAACGCTAGCCGCATACCCACTCCGTCCGCGCTCGCGGGAACACACGCCGGTCGCCATCGCTCAATCTGACGGTCATCGGCGCGGATTTCCAATCCTGAGCGACGATCTTACCGCGCCGGGGGGTGGCCCGGGAAGCGCCTCAGACAATTATTTACGACCGCTCTCTTTTTCTGCTAACCTAGCACTTCCGGCAACGTGTTGCAAATCGCTTTTCCTGTGGTTCCGAACGAAGGAAGCGCATTCCTTTGGTCTGGTGAAGATGGCGGCTTCTACCACAACACGAAATACTGCTTCGGCCGCCGCCCACACCGAGACAATGTCCCTGGACGATTTCTCCGCCCACGGTGTTTTTATCAGCGTCCGGGTGTGGACTCCCGGCGCGGAAAACCGCCCGGATGATCCGGCCGCCACTCCTCCGGCCGTATGCCTGGTTCACGATCTTTCGCTTGCCTCCGGCGGCACGCCGGCGGTTTCGGTCGGTCAAGTCCACATGACGCAATTCCGGGGGATCCACTCAGCCTGCTTGTTTGCCCGCCGGGTGCAGTGGGCCATTCAGGGTCTTGCCGAGGGCAGCGCACACCCCCCCGCCTCGGCCATCCTGCTGCAGTCAGTCCAGGACACCTCAGGCCCTATCGAGGACGGCTCCTCGTTTCCCATTCTCGAGCAGGCGTCCCCGGGCCAGATTCTGCTTGCCGAAGCTGCCGCCAAGGCGCTGGACGATCTGCCGGGTCTTGAACCCCAGCGGAACGGGGGCGCGGGATTGGCCGAGCTTCCGTGGCGGGATACCCACGTGATACCGGCGCGAGACACCGACGATCTCGAGCTCACGCGCCTGATCGATGCCAACGGACGCGGCGAAGATCAAGCCGTTGAAGAATTCCCACCGCTACCGCTACCGGTTCAGATGGGGAGCGAATCCCATGCGGTGGGCCCGCATGCCGGACGAAGCCCCATGTTGCTATGGGGGGGAATCGCGGCTGCGGTTCTCGCGGTAGCCGCCGGATCCTACTTCCTGTTCGAGCGATCGCACTCCGAGGGCGCGCCGGGCAGCGAAATCGCCGCCAATGCTCCGGCCACACCAGCCACGGCCGCGCCCGTCGCCGCCCAGCCGCAAAGCACGGCCAACGCTCCGGCCACTCGAGCCCCGGCCGCCCCCGTCACCACTCAGCCGCAGAGCACCGCCAAGTCTCCTCCCAGGCAAAGTGCAGCCCAAAGCCGGCCCTCGAAACCCGTAGTGGTGCGTCCGCAGCCTCCGCCGGAGCCCAGTAAGCCCGCGCCGGTGGCCACGGACAAGAAAGAGGAGCTCCCGGCCGGCCGAGGATGCGCGATCGGCATCGACCAGATCCCCGATGAGCTTGCGCAGGGTGAGCATAGCCTGGGCCGTGGCAGATATGACGACGCGATCAGGCAATTCCAGGCGGTGCTGGACTGCGAGTCCGGTAATGCCCAGGCCCACGCAGGGCTGGAGCGCGCAAGAGCCGCCAAGGCCGCCGAAGGCAATCCCTGAGCTGAATCCTCCCTATCGATCCGGCCCGAAAACACTGCGTCCGTGCCCCATCCATTTCCGCGTCCTGTACGGAAATGGGTGGGAAGCCATGTCACTATCTGTGGGCCGGATCGATATGAACCTTCGCACCGAAGATGCAGAGTAAAGTGCATCCTCCGCGATTGCGCCCATGTGCTAGAGTGGTTTCACTCTCAAAAGGCGACCTTGCATCGTACTTTTTATGGCAGAGAATGAAGCGAAAGCGCAGGCTGTCTGGGTCATTGGCAGTGCCCCAACCTGCGATATTCGAGTCGCCGACCCCACGGTTTCCGGCCATCACTGCCGCGTCTGCCGCCGTGGCGGCCAGTTCACGATCGAAGACCTGAGCTCGACCAACGGGACCTTCATCGATGGCGTCAGGCTGGCTCCGAACGTTCCGTCTCCAGTTCCATACGGCGCCAAAGTCATGCTGTGCGGCCAGATTGAAATGCCATGGCCCACTGCGTCAATCAATGCCGGAGTGAATCAGACCGGCCTTGGCGGCGGGGCTTCCGGCGTGTATGACACCGGCCTTGGCGGCACCATTTCCCAGCATCCGCAGGCGGACAAGAGACAGGTCATCACCATAGGCCGCGCGCCGGAGTCCACTGTGCGCATCGACCTCCCCATTGTGAGCTGGAGGCATGCAGTCATCACGCGGGAGGATGGCAAGTACTACATTGAAGACCTGAACTCGCGCAACGGCACCTTCCTCGGCGACATGGGGAACCGGATCCGTCGCGCGTCGCTCGACCCCACCTCGGTTGTATTCTTCGGCTCCTACAAAATCTCTGTCGCGCAATTGCTATCCACCGAGCACACCGTCGAGATTGGCGAGTCTGCCTTCACCCGCATCCCCTTCAAGGGCGATGTGATGGAGATTGGTAGAGATCCGGCCTGCGACATTCCGCTCCCCTTTCCGATGGTCTCCTGGCGTCACGCCCGGCTCACCCGCACTCCGCAAGGGTTCATGGTTGAGGATCTGGGCTCCCGCAATGGGACCTATCTGGACGGCGTCCGCATCGGCAGCCGGACACTCGTGAGACCCGGCCAGGAAATCGGGCTGGGCAGCTTTCGCTTCCAGTTGCTCGAGGACGGCGAACTGGCGCGGCGCGAATACTACGGCAACGTCACGATCGAAGCCGCCGACATCACGGTGCACGCCCCCGGCGGCAAGCGCCTTCTTAATCCCATTTCGCTCACGGTTTTTCCGTCGGAACTGGTTGCGCTGATGGGCCCCGCGGGCGCAGGCAAAACCACGCTGCTGAAAGCGCTGAACGGATATACGGCCCCGGCGGAGGGGACGGTTCTGTTCAACGGAGCCGATCTCTATCGCTACTACGACCGGTTCCGCCAGCAGATGGGATACGTTCCCCAGGATGACATCGTGCATCCGCAGCTCACCGTGCGGCAGGCGCTCTATTTTTCCGCCCGCCTGCGCACGGACCTGACTGACGATGAGATAGACACACGGACGGAGAAAGTGGTCCGCGACCTCGGCATCCAGGACAAGATCGACGATGTGATCGGCTCGCCGGAGCGCAAAATCCTGAGCGGCGGCCAGCGCAAGCGAGTCAACATTGCCCTGGAGCTCATCACCGATACGCCGGTGCTGTTTCTCGACGAGCCCACTTCGGGGCTCTCCTCCTACGACGCCGAGTCGGTGGTCGATCTGCTGAAAAGCCTTTCTAAGTCGGGCAAAACCATTATTACGACCATCCACCAGCCCAGCCTCAAGGTCTACAAGCAATTCGACGATCTCATCATGATCTCTCGCGACACCGGGGGCAAGCCGGGAAAGATGGTGTTCTTCGGTCCTGCCTTCCCGGATGCGATCCAGTTCTTCAATCCCGCAGCCGCATCCAAGGCGCAAACGGCTGAGCTGAATCCGGAGATGCTGTTTTCCGGCATGGCTACGATCGCTTCGGCCATGCGCACCGACTCGTGGCACCAGCGCTACCAGGCTTCGCGTTATCAAAAGGAGTTCGTGGCCAATCGCTCCGGAAAGCGGCCGGAAAAACGGGGCGCAACCGGCGAGGAGACGGCGAGACGTCATTTCGGATTGCGACAGTGGCTGGCCCTCGTTAAGCGGAACGTCATTGTGAAGCTCCGCGACCGTGCCCAGACTGCCGTCCTGCTGGCGCAGGCGCCGCTCTTCGCACTCCTTGTGGTAGTTGCCATCTACCCCATCCAATCGCCGCCCCCGGCGAGCGCCGGCTTTGGCGAACTGGCTGAGAAGCTGCCGATCGTCCACTTCCTGATGGTCATCGCGGCCATCTGGTTCGGCTGCAACAACGCGGCGCGCGATATTGTCGGAGAATGGACCATCTACAAGCGCGAGCGGATGGTTACGCTCAAGCTGCTCTCGTACCTCTTCTCGAAATTGACGGTTCTGTTTGTCCTTTGTGCCTTTCAGTGCGCCAGCCTTCTGCTGGTGGTGGCGGTTTTCTGCAAGCTTCACAGCAACCTGGGACTCGATTTTTGCGTCCTGCTGCTGGCGTCGATGATCGGCGCGGGACTGGGCCTGTGCATTTCAGCCCTGTCGCGAACCACGGAGAGCGCCATTGCCCTGCTGCCGGTCGTCCTGTTGCCGATGATCGCGGTGGGCGGCGGCATGAGGCCCATTTACCAGATGCCTGCGGTCGGCCAGATGATCTCCCTTGTGGTCCCTTCGCGGTGGGCGTTCGAGACCAATATGCTTCAAGAAGCCAATGCGCCGGCATGGGGAGCGCCCAAGCCGGTCCCAGACCTGGCCTGCACACTGATCGACAATTCCCCTCTGCCGATGAGCAGTTTGTCCATGCAGCATGCCCTCGCTGCGCTGCCGCCGGGCACGTCGACAGCCAACCCGTCGCTTGCCATCCAGAGCGACCTCGCGGAGGGCGTCATCCCGCAATATACGATTACCGCCAGGAACCCGGAGGGTAGCGAAGTAACATGCCGGGCCTCGGCAGATGAGGACTTCCCGCGGGCTAATCCCGTGGCGTATCCAGTGGCTTTGCGCCATACCTTGGGCGAATCCTTGGCGATGTTGCTTGCCATGAACATGGTCTTGACGTCGGCCGTGATCGGCATCCTGCGCAAGCGCGACAGCGATCCCCAATAACGGCGTGCGTAGCCCGGGACGGCTGCAACCAGAGGATAAGCCTGTAGATTTCAAATCAGGACGCTACCCCGTGCCCTTACGCGCGCCTTTGCGCCTCAGATCCCCAGCTTGCGCACTTCGTCGTTGTAGTACTTGCGGTACAGAATGTCCCACTCCTGCGAGCCTTCGAGGATGATCTTGCGCTGGTTGGCGATCTTCAGCCGCGCCGCAGTATCGATCCTGGCCTCTTCGGTGAGCAGAACCTCCAGCTCTTTGCGAGCCTCTTGCCGGATGGTGTTGCGATCGTCCAGGAACCCGACCTGGTCGACCTCGGCCAGCGTGTCAGCCACGGTGTGCGCCAGCTTGTTCAGCTTGTCGCGGCTGATTCTCATAGCACCGCCTTGTACTTCTTGGTCAGCTCGTTCTTCACTTTCTTGAACATCTCGGCATATTGCGCGCCGCTCTTGCGCATCTCGTCGGAGTAGGCCTCGAGAATCACGCGCACCTCTTCGTTGATGCGGTCTTCGAGCGAAAGCTCATCGAGCAGCGCCGCATTGACGCGCTCTTCGGTCACCTTCATGTCACTGGTGGTGATCAACTTGGCGTCAATCAGGTGCTTGACCGTGCGGCGGGCGAGATACCCAATGTAGTCGCGGGAGAAAATCATGGGTTGAACGTCAGGATAACGCATTGGGGCCGGGAGTGTACACACTCCCGCGGCGCCGCACGCCGGGTCGGCGGTTCTCCCGCTCCCTTGCTCCCTCGCTCCCTGTCTTCTCGTTCCCTCGTTCCCTTATTCCCTGCTTCACCTGTGCGGGCAGCTCTTCGTGTTCACGCACTCGCCTGCCATACGCAGACGCTCCACCGGCCGCCCTCCCACCAGGTGCTCCCTCACGATCTCCTCGGCGTCTTCCGGCTGCACGTGTCCGTACCAGACGGCATCGGGATACACCACCACCGTGGGTCCGTGTTCGCACTGGTCCAGGCAGCCCGACTTGTTAATGCGCACCGTCGCACCCAGCCCGGCCTCGCGCGCAAGCTGCTGCAGCCGCGCGTGCAGTTCGCTCTTTCCGTCGCTGGTACACGAGGGCCGCGGCGCATCGGCGGGCCGGCTGTTGTGGCAGACGAAAACGTGGCGTTCAAATGACGGCAAGCGGTGGACCTCCTCCGGACTTCTGATTCCAGAGTAATTCCCCCGCAGCCTGCGCCACCAGGCCCGCACCGCAAAATCGGCGAACGACGCGACGTTTACCGCAGTCCGGCGATGCGCCGCGGCGTTGCCTCACCGAGAGACGAATTTACTTCTGGCTGCAACTGCACCTGCAAGTCAACTCGCCGCCCGCCGCGATTTTAAGCGTTGCATCGCAGGTTACCATATTCTTCGCTTTGCACTTCTTAGAGTCGGCAGCGTCGACTGACGCGTCCAGTGAGAGACCGTGCGATTGTTTCGAGTCGTAAATCCCGCCGCACGACGTGCCACTGCCGCAATCGCCCACGCAGTTCCCTGTATTGTCGTCGTGGCATTTTTCGTTGGCCAATTCGGCCAGCAAGTCTTTATTCGTGGATTTGCAGGCACTGGCGGCGGCGCACGATGGCCCTGGGTCATAGTCCTGCGGGCCTGTTGTATAAGCGGCCACGCAATCGTCGCACTTCTTTTTGGTGTCCTCTTTCGTCCCGCCATTTTCCGAAATCCCCTGCCCTCCCGGCGCGGTGGACGTGCCGGACGGCGGCGCCTCCATGATCCGCGCCATAGGTGAAATATGACTATCGCCCTGATCGGTCGTGGATTCAAGCGGCGGCTCGATCATTGGGGAGGTGAGCACCGTGGCTGTAACCGTGAATGTCCCCTTGTGCTCAGCTGTGATGTCGCGCTCGACGGTGGAGGTGCCGTCGGCCAGTACGTCCGAGGGCGCAATCGTCACCGTCTGCGTGTTGCCGCCCTGCAGCATCACCGCGGGCGTGCTGTTGACGAGCGTCAAACTCAGCGGCTTTTCTAGGCCCGCAAGGCCGCTTACCTTGACCGTCAGCTCTTCCTGCGTGCCCGTCTGCAGCGACTTGCTCACCGCGCTCATGCCAATGGCCACGTTGCGCGACTCCCCGCTCCCGGTCACTCCGTTCTTCGAAATCGTCACGGGCGTTGGGCCGGTCACTGTGGTCGGGCTGCGGAATACCGTCCCATTCGGCCCTTCGGCCAACTCCTGCACCGGCTGGCCCCCAACCGTCACATGCGTCGTGGTCAGGTCGCCGTCACCGCCCTGGAACTCGATGGCCGTGGGTTTCCCCGCCTGCATCAGCGACGGTATCTTATAGCTGTCCGAGGTGAGTGCAGGCTGGCTCGTCTCGGCTGTCTGCGTTTCTATCGGAGCCGGCGTGGCCGTCCCAACCTCCTGGCCATTCTTAAGCAACTCACCGATCAGAACGCCTCCGCCCGCAACCCCGGCCGCGGGAATCAATCCCTTATAGACGCCATTCAAAACCGGCGCCTGCGAGACGACTGTTTGCTTTCCTGTAGAGTCCTGCTCTACCACCTGGTACACAAGGCCGGCGAGTTGCGACGCATCCGTCGCGTCGCTGGTCACGGTCCCCGAAAACGAATCGCCCGCCGACAGGTTGCCGGTTCTATAAGCGGTCACTGTGGCCGGCGGCTTGGCGGGGTCGACGACCACGCCCGTGAAACTGTCGGTTACCAGCGTAGGAGCCGGATTGACCCAACTCGTCTGAGACGAGGAACCTGGCGACGGCGTCTGGCCCTGCTCGGGCTCGGAGGTACCGGAAGGCGGAGTTTCCGCCGGAGGTGTTGCGGTACCCGACTCCGTTCCTGAGCCCTCTGTGCCGGTTGCGGTCTTCTTCTTTGCTTTGGCCGCCTTCGCTTCCTTATCTTTCTTGATTTCATCTTCGGTCTTGGCAACTGTATGCGGTATTCCGTCAGCGCCTATTTCCACCTTTTGGGTGTCGCCGTTGTAGGTAGGGCCGGAGGTAATATTGCCGTTCTCGTCCACATAATCAATGTGACCAATTCCATCAGCCCCAGGGGACTCTACGACAAAGCCTCCTCGCCCCGTCGGGTTGGGCGTCTTGGCTTTGGTGCCAGTGGTATTGCCATCTTTGTCATTGGTTACGGAAACATTGGACTTCGGATCTTCGGGGCTCGTGACCGTCGTGGTGGTTTCGCCGGTTTGCGGATCTTTTTCCGGGTTTACGGTAATGGTCTCGGTTTCGCCGCCGTTGGTTACTGTCACCGTCATCGATCCATCGGGGTTCGGCGTGACAACAATGCTTCCTCCCTTACCGCCCCCGCCTCCGCCGGCGGGTCTGCCACCAGCTACAGGCGGCTTCGCAGGCGGTTTCTTAGGAAGCGGTTTTTCGGTCTTATTGTCCTTGGCCGTAGCGTTGTTGTTGTCTTTCGTATTGATGTTCACCGTAGTGTCGGTCTTGGGCAAATTGACGGTAATCTCGCCGGTGTTCGGGTTGGCCGTGATGGTGGTGCCGCCGGGAAGCGTGATGGAACTGGACGAGCTGGACGTAGAAGACGTCGTCTGCGCGGAAACCCCGCTTGCGGTCACGAGCAGTAACGCCGCTACAGCGGCAAGCAAAGCGTCTCGATACCGCCTGAGAAGATGAGTTGTTCTCAGGGATGTTCGCGACCCACTAAGGCACAGCGCGGTTGCCGGCGCGTACACCAGCCGCGCGCACGCATCGATTCTTGCAGCAAAACGGGAATTCGTGAGCATTGTTCGTTCCTCCAGGAATGAATCGCGATAGCACAAAGTGCTGGATTCACTGCACCAACGTCTCGCATGGATCCATGACAAAGCGGCTCGCAGACCGCGAAGCAGGATTGCAAAAAGAATCCAGAATATGAAGCCAGCCAGGGGGATGGGGAACTCGAGGTGGGCCACAGAATACACCCGGCGCGCCCGCCGAGACAAGAATTTTGAACAAAATCGTGCCGCCACCCGCCTGCCGAAAAAGGCTCCGCTTCGGCCGAACCTGCCGATGCAACAATCGCATTGCCCACGCGTAATCTCCTGCCCTTCCGCCCCGCGCCCCTGCAGCTTTCCACAACCCTGTTCCCGCCCCGGCCCCATCTGCGAGAATGGGTGTTTGACAATGACCATCGACAATCTACTTTCGCTTAAAGACGATATGGTGGCCTTCATCGAGGGCCATGGCATGCGCCGCCTCCCCGGTTACGTCACCGACGACATTCCTTCGGTGCTTTGGGAGGGCCGCGGAAATCCCGATGCGTGGAAGGACTTCGTGGAGATGGCCAAGCACGCGGGCTCTCCCTTTGTCACTTTCAGCGAGATGACGCTCGACCACGATGAGCTCGACGCTCTCATCGAGGAAGCCGGCGAGATGAACTTCCCCGATGAAGACGCCGCGGAGCTGGTCGAGGCCAAGTGGCTGTGCAAGTACGCAGGCAAGCTCGGCTACATCCAGCTCGGCTTCATCTATCAGGGCATTGTCTTTATGCACGAAACCACCACCGAGTGGTACGAGCGCTACCAGTCGCTGCTAGAAAACCTCGAGGCTTTTCACGACATCGTGATCGACGACGCGCACTCGCACGACGACGAGGACGAATAGAAAGCGTGAGCCCAGAGCACGAGGCCTCGTCCGGCGCCCGAAATCAGGCCCCCCTGGCAAGTCCTGTATCGCCGCAACGCACCTTGCCGCGCCAGCGCTGGGTTATCGCGGAACCGCACCCCGGCGAATCCGCTGCCCTCGCCCGCGAAGCCCGCTTGCCACTCGTGCTCGCCGAGCTTCTCGTCGCCCGCGGCATCACGCAAGCTGCTGAAGCTTTTGCCTTCCTCAATCCGGAGCCCGCGCATCTCCACGATCCTTTCCTCATGCTGGGGATGGCCTTGGCCGTCGACCGTCTCAAGCGCGCCATCGCCGCCGGCGAGCCCATTCTTCTTTACGGCGACTACGACGTGGACGGCACCGTCGCCGTGGTCCTGCTCAAGACGGCCATCGAAATGCTCGGGGGCGTGGCGCGCTTCCACGTGCCGCACCGCTTGCGCGAGGGCTACGGCATGCAGTCGAGCGTGCTCGAGGCCGCGCACGCTGAGGGCGTCCGCGTCGTGGTCACCGTCGACACCGGCATGAGAGCCTTCGCCGAAGCTGAAACCGCGCGGCGGCTAGGACTGGATTTGATCGTCACCGACCATCACTTGCCGGCCGAACACGACGCGCTTCCTGACGCCCTCGCCATCCTCAATCCGAATCAGCAGGGCTGCACGTACCCTGAAAAATCGTTGTGCGGCGCGGCCATCGCGCTCAAGCTCGCACAGGCGCTGCTGGAACGGCGCGAATCGGAGCGCCGCGAGCCACCGCGGGCGCGCGAAAAGACTCTGCCCAGCTTTCTCAAAATGGCCGCCATCGCCACCATCGCCGACGCGGTCCCGCTCCGCGGCGAAAACCGCACCATCGCGGCGATTGGTCTGAGGGAGCTGCGCCGCCCCGTGGGCGCCGGCCTGCGCGCGCTCTTTGCCGCGGCCGCGCTCGATCCCGCCGCCAAACCAATCACCGGCTTCGATGTCGCCTTCCGTCTGGCGCCGCGCATCAACGCCGCTGGCCGCATGGACGTCGCCTCGGACGTCATCGAACTCTTTTGCACGCGCGACTCCCACCGCGCCGCCGATCTCGCCGCCAAGCTCGAGCGCCTCAACCGCGAACGCCGCGACGTGGAAGCCGCCGCACTCACCTCGATCGAAGCCCGCCTCGCATCCGATTCGGAAATTGCCGCCGACCGCCTCCTCGTCATCGACGGCGACGGCTGGCATCGCGGCGTCATCGGCATTCTCGCCTCGCGCGTCGTCGAGCGCACCGCCAAGCCGGCCATCGTGATCAGCGTTGAGGACGACATCGCCCACGGCTCGGGCCGTTCCGTCGACGGATTCGTCCTGCTCACCGCTCTTGAAAGCTGCGCCGACCTCTTCACGCGCTTCGGCGGCCACGCCTTCGCCGTCGGCTTCGCGCTTCCCGCGGAAAAACTGTCCGAGCTGAAGCATCGCCTGCGCGCCTACGCCGAGCAGCACCTCGCCGCGCGCGAGCCCGAGCGCCTCCTTCACATTCACGCCGAGTTGCCGCTCGACCGCATCACGCCGGTGCTCGCCGGATGGCTCAAGAAACTCGAGCCCCTCGGCCACGGCAATCCCGAGCCGCTCTTCCTCGCCCGCAATGCACGCCTCGTCAAAGCGCCGCGCATCATGAAAGCTCGTCATCTCGCGCTCGATCTCGCGCAGGACTCGGCCACGCCCTCCGCCCCGCCGAACGACTCCTCCGCTTCGCTGCCCGCGGCGTTCCCCGCTGGTCCGCCCGGCAGCCCCGCGCCCACCAGCTCCATCCGCGCCGTAGGATGGAACCTCGCCGAGCGCGCCATGGAACTCCGCCTCGAGCAAGGCAGCCGCATCGACGTAGCCTACCGCATCCGCGAAAACGACCACCCCGATTTCGGCGGCCTCGAAATCGAGATCCTGGGTATGCAACCCGCGGAAGTTTGAACGGCGGGCTGGCAGGAGTTCTTTCCCGTCGAGCGCTCGGCTATTTTGCCAGCTCGATCGCTTAAAAATGTCTTTCATCAGCTCGAGTTGCAGCTCCTGAGAGGTCCCAGGGCAGCACTATTGGGGCAAAGAGGCCGGATTTTGCCCGACCCCTTTCCGAGTCCGCGGTTGATTATCTAGCATATAAAAGAATCAAGCCCACCAAATTCTGGTGGGCTTGCACGTTCCGCCGTGGTGGAACAAAAGTGAAAGAGCAAAGGCATTATCGGCAGTAGGGTTCAGTGCTCGTGTTCGCCGTGAGTTGCGTTTTACCGGTGCCGTCGACGTTTACGGACCAGAGATAAAGACTGGTTCCGTCTTCGAAGACGATCTTGCCTCCTGGGCACCACGACGGAATGATGGACGGCGTGCCCAGTGCAAGTATCGCACCGGTACCATCCGCGTTCATGGTGTAAAGGTCGGGACTTCCGTTCCGGTCGCTTGAGAAGACGATCTTCGTTCCGTCGGGGGACCACGATGGATCACGGTCGTTCGATCCGTTGTTGCTGAGGTTCGTTGCGGTCTTTCCGTCGGCGCTCAGGACAAAGATCTGGCTGTTGCTATTCTTGCCTGCGGCGCTGTAAACGATGCGACCGTCGCTGTAATACCGAGGGTGGACCGGCGGATTTGAGATAGAGCCGCCGCCGAAAGGACAGGACATGTTCGTCGCGGTGAGCTGTTGGATGTTGCTGCCGTTCTTCGCCATCGTCTGTAGGCCGCAGACATTGTTTGTGGGATCCAGGTCGGCAATGACGAAACCCGAACCGTCCGGCTTCCAATCGAGGCCCATGAGCGTAAAGTGGGTGTCCGTCCACTGGTAGACCAGCGTCGGCGTGCCTCCGCCCGTCGGTACGGTCTCGATTTTTAGTCCGCCGCCGGTAGTATATGCCGTGAGTGTTTGGTCGGGAGAAATGGCCGCATACAAGTCCTGGGACGGCGAGAATGGGCTTACCTGAATCTGCGCCGACGGGTTGCTGAGGTTGAAGGCGTAGATGGTATTGCAGATTCCGCCGCTGCAAGCCGAGTTTGTAACGCCGGTATTGGTGTAGGCCACTATCACCGGGACTAGACCCTGCGTAACCGTGACCGTGACGGTGTTGGACTTCGTCACCCCATCCGAACCGAGGGCATAGATGCTAACAGTTCCGCCGCTCGGAACTGCCGTTGGTGCAGTGTAGAGGCCGACGTTGTTAATGAGGCCGTCCGTGGTACTGCCATTCGCGACGCCATCAACAAACCATGTCACGGCGGTATTGCACGTTCCGTTGCACACGACATTTGCCGTGAGCTGTAGCGTTTGACTGGTCAGCGCCGCACTCGTCTGTACCGCACAAGGCGATACCGCACAGGTTACCGTGATGGATGCAATGCTTCCGCCGCCTCCACCGCCGCCGCCGCCTCCACCGCCGCAGCCGCCGAGGGTGAAAGTCGTGCAGGCGATACGCAAGCACAAAAGCCAGAGGCAAATAGACGAAAAACGGTTCACAGGGGCCCGGCGCATAGTCGTTCCTCCGGTTCCAGGGAAGCACCACAATACTACCACCGGCGCAAAAAAGCCGGCGACATGCGCCGGCTTTCAATTGTTGCGATTTCTTTGGCTCTATGCGACCACTTCAATCCCCATCGACCGCGCCGTGCCCTTGATGCTCTTGATCGCCGTCTCGACCGATGCCGCATTCAAATCCGGCATCTTCTGCGTGGCAATCTCGCGCACTTGCTTCTCGGTCACCTTGCCCTTCTTTTCCTTGTTGGGCGTGCCCGAGCCCTTGTCGATCCCGGCCGCTTTCTTCAGCAGTACCGACGCCGGCGGCGTCTTGGTGATAAAGCTGAAGGAGCGATCGGCGTACACCGAAATGACAACCGGAATAATCAGTCCGGCCATCTCCTTGTTCTGCGTCCTGGCGTTGAACTGCTTGCAGAACTCCATGATGTTCACCTGCGCCTGGCCCAGTGCCGGGCCCACCGGGGGCGCGGGCGTTGCTTTCCCCGCTTCAATCTGCAGTTTCACGTAGCCGGTAATCTTCTTGGTCGTTGCCATTTTGGTTCCTTTGGAACCAGCTTCTAGCTCCTAGCTTCTAGCTACTAGCTGGTCATTCCTTCTGCTAATTTTGGTATCGCAACTTCAGCGTTCGCCTCAAACCGGCGCCTGCTAGGTAGGCTGAACCGGCTAGAAGCTAGAAGCTAGTAGCTAGAAGCTGCAACTACTCAATCTTTTCTACCTTGCTGAACTCGAGTTCGACGGGCGTGGAGCGGCCGAAGATGGTCACCATCACCTTCATGGTCTCGCGATCTTCGTTGATCTCGTCCACCACGCCATTGAAGTTGGCGAACGGCCCATCGGTGATGCGCACCTGTTCGCTCTTCTCGAATTTGATCTTGAGCCGCGGCTTATCCTTGGCGGTTTCGCTGCGGAAGAGAATGGAGCTCACCTCTTCTTCGCTCAGCGCCACGGGCTTGTCGCCGGTGCCCAGGAATCCCGTCACCTTGGGCGTGTCCTTGAGCACGTGCCACAGGTTGTTGTCGAGCTCCATCTCCACCAACACGTAGCCGGGAAGAAACACGCGTTCCACCGTGCGCTTTTTGCCGTTGACGATCTCCGTCACCGGCTCGGTGGGAATCATCACGCGGCCCACGCGCTCCTTCAACCCAAAGGCCTGCACGCGGCTCTCGATGGACTCGCGCACCTTGCGCTCAAAGCCCGAGTAGGC
>JBEKIE010000050.1:0-29200 GCA_050011915.1 Occallatibacter sp. | reverse complement strand
GGTGCACAGGGGAGGATTCGAACCTCCGTAGCTCGCAAGGAGCGGCAGATTTACAGTCTGCTGCCATTAACCGCTCGGCCACCTGTGCCCATTTTGTCCGAGCCACTCATTCCGCGTTCCCTTCAGCCCGCGCGGCTCGCTCCCTAACTCCGTTCACGCCGCTAGCCCCGCTAACGCCGCTTTTTCCCTCCCGCTTCCGCGCACGCCGCAACGTCCGGAGGCTTCCGGACTCACGAGCCTGCGCCTGAAGTGGGGATCACCGCGGAGGACAGGCCCGGCGCTGGAGTAAAACTCTGGCGCCGGTTAGCTTTCGCCGCTTCGGCTGCCTCGTTTCGGCTTCCGTTTTGTGGAGCTGGCGAAGGGATTTGAACCCCCGACCCTCTGATTACAAATCAGATGCTCTACCAGCTGAGCTACGCCAGCTCTTTACCCACGGGAAACCTACCCGAGACGCCGAAAAGTGCGCGGACACACTCCAACTTTCCGCGTACACGGCACAGAAATCAAGGTTAGCACACCGCCGCACCCGGAGCAAACGCGGAAAAAGCAGAATCCGGCACGGCAACGGGCAAGGCACGCTTCCTGCGTTCGCCAGCGCCGTCACTCGTTCGGGCTCCAGTCCCTCGGCGGTTATTTTGCCGGGACCGCAGATTTGCCTTGACAGAGGCCGTGCGAAAAACAGACGCTTTTTTCAGGCTCAATCCACACTTAATTTGAGAGGCCGAACGATGAACCTGAAAAAACTGGCTCCCGTATTCTCGATCCTTCTCGCCTTCGCCGCAGCCTTGGCGCTGCTGCCCGCTTCCGCTCAGGCCCCGGTGCGCAAACCCCGTGTGGCCGTGCTGGATTTCGATTACGCCACCGTGCAAAGCAGCTCTGCCGCCATGTTCGGCAGCAATGTCGACGTGGGCAAAGGCATCACTGATCTGCTCATCACCGGCCTGGTCAACAACGGCACCTTCTCCGTGTTCGAGCGCCAGGCTCTCGACAAGCTCATGTCCGAGCAGAACTTCTCTACCTCGGCCCGCGCCGATCCGTCTACCGCCGCCAAGCTGGGCAAAATGGCTGGCGTGGATTACATCATCATCGGTGCCATCACCCAGTTCGGCAACGAGACCAAGAACCAGAACGTCGGCGGCCAAGGCGGTGGGTGGCATGGCTACGGGATAGGCGGCATCGGCCACTCGAACTCCAAGGCCCAGGTCGGCATTAGCGCCCGCATCGTCAATGTCAATACCGGCGAAATCGTGGCTGTGGCCGACGGTTCCGGCGTGTCCTCGCGCTCCTCCACCTCGCTCCTCGGCGGCGGCGGCAACTGGCACGGCGCCGGCGGCGGCAACGTTGACTTCGGCTCCAGCAACTTTCAGGAAACCATCATCGGCGAAGCCACAAAGGCCGCGGTTGACCAGCTCTCCGGCAACATCGTGGCCGACGCGCCCAAATTGACCGTCGAGGCCGTGAAGATCGACGGCATTATTGCCGCGGTCGATAGCGGCCAGATCATCCTCAACATTGGCTCCGGCGCCGGCATCAACGTGGGCGACCGATTTGAGGTTGTACGCGTGACCAAGGAGATCAAGGATCCCACCACCGGCGAAGTCATCCGCCGCCTTACCACTTCCGTCGGCATCATCAAGGCCACCGATGTCGACGCCAAGTCCGCGGTCTGCGTTCCCGTCTCCGGCTCCGGCTTCCAAGAAGGCGATCACGTGCGTACCCCGCAGTAGCGCTCGCTACGCAGCCACCCAACGCCCGCCGCGGTGCCTGTGCCCGGCGGGCGTTTTTCTTTTTGCGGAAGGCCTACGGGGTGGGTATCCGTTGATCTTTATCAACATAGGCGTTGATCACTGTCCCGACCGGCAGGTTTGCGTTCGGACCATACCACATGGCCGATTCCCAGGTAAGTGCCCCGCCCTTTCCGCCGCTGACGCCAGCGCCGCCTCTTAAAGGAATCCTCACTCCCGCTATCGATTCCACGTAATCGAATTGCACAAAGAGCTTTCCCGATTTTCCAAACAGACCGCTCTTGGATACCGCCTCAATGTGCCCAAATGCATTCGCACCTGTTTTCACAATCAGCCTGGAGCCAACAACCAGGTCTTCGCGTACCCTGAAGTGAACCGTCTGCTTGACCGTCAGCTGCTTCCCCTGCAGATCGTCCATCAAGACAAGATGGACCGGAGTGCCGTCGACCAGGAGGATGGTGTCAGCTTTCTTGTCCGGCGTCGGCTGGCACCAGAGGCTGAACGGCACAAAGGAGAGGGCTCCCGCCGCGATCAGACCCAGACAACTTCCCAAATGGGCATTTTTCAATTTCATGGTCGCCTCTCACTGAACCGAGAAATCGTACCCCTGCCCATAGACGCCATGAGGGAAATCGGCGGAGCCGACCGAGTACAAGATGTATTCCCCCTTCTTCATTTCCTTTACCGCCGTGATCCGAAATCGGCGACCCCCGAGGGGGGCTGCAGAAGTGCGGACAATTCTATCGGCTCGAATGCCGACCTTCTCACCAACGGTTCCGCCAGCCGAGCCCATCTCGATCTCTCGCCGGTCACCTTTATCGTCCATCTCGACAACGATGTAATTGTCGATACTCTCATTCGCCGGAAGCTCAATTTCGATGACTGGGGTCCGCGAACCAATCACAGAGGCGTGCTGCCCCTGCAAATATGCCTTGTTCTTGACGGACTCGATTCCCATAGAGAGGGTGTGCCCTAGCCGTCCTCCCATCTTTTGCTCACCGATCACGCGCAATTCGACAGGGTTTCCATCGACCTTGACCTTGGCAATCGTCAATTGCGTTGACTGAATCATGGCCGCCACGACGGCATCCGAAACGCCCTCTTTCTTGAGCTTGGCCAAGTCGTCATCTGAAAGTTCGAACTTCGTCGGACTCGCCTTGATTCTCGCGATGATTACATCATCGCCAAGGCCCTTGTGTGTCATGTCAATGATCCGAGCGTTGTCAACGTCGCTTTCCAGCGACGATTGCGAGAGAGCCGCTCGCGTTCCCAAAGACTGAAGTGAGAAAATCGCGAAAAGGAACAGCGCGTAAGAAAACAAAACGCCACGATTCGTACAGCAACGAAACTTCATGCTTCCCCCCTTGCGCAACGAAATCTAACACAGCCCCGAAGAGCTGTAAACTCGAGTTTGCGTTTCCTTGGGCGCGCTCCATCGACGCCGCAGGCCTGTAGCCGGTAACACCTTAAGTGCGCGCCGATACACGCGCCAGCATAAAATTCCAACCGGCCCAACCCGATTGGCAGTCGTGTGTTCCTTCCTGCCGCTTCCTCATCGCCCGAACCGAGGCATCTAATTCGTCGGCGGAAGGCTTATGTCCTCAGAGACGTAGGCGTGCAGAGGCGTCCCCCTCTGGACCTTGATCTCTTTCCCGTGATGCAGCAGTCCAAACACACCGACCAGCATGGAAAGAGCAATGGCTCCGCCCAATCCGCTGTTGCCTTCTCCGCCCTTGGTTCCGCGCAGGTGAACCCTCGCGGTTCCAACCTTGAGGTAATCGAGCCGGATGTTCAACTCACCACCCTTGCCCATCATCTCGGATTTCTGCGCATTGGTAACCTCACCCAATGCCCTGGTGCCGGCTTTGGCGACTACAACGTCACCGACCTTGAGATCCTCAGACAAGACAAATGCCACTGAGTCGCCCTCTTGCGCAGTCTTGGAACTGAGATCCTCGTCGAACGTAAGATAGACATCCGACCCTTCAGCCAGCAGGAATTTGGCCGGAGCGGGCGCTGGCGCTGGAGGCAATGGAGCGACCGGAACCGGGGCCGGCTGCGCGGCAGTGCTGGACTTGGCCACGATTGCCGCGACCACCCTGTCGCTCGCCCCGGCGGCCTTCAGGGCGATCATCCCATCCGCAGAAACGTCATAAGCCCCCGGCGAAGCGTTGATGGTGCTGACAATCAGATCGTCCGACAATCCCGCCTTAACCAACTTGATGATGGCGTCATTGTTAAGAATCTGCTGCGCGGATTGCGGCGCAGGTTGTGCGGCTGGCTGCGGCAGCGGCTGTGCCACCGGCTGTTGCGAATAGGCCGCCGGATATCCCGTTGCGATAACCAGAGACGCAAGGACGACAGGAGTCAATAGCTTCTGTAGGAGCATATCCCTCCAGAAAATTGCCTAGGATTTTGATGGAAGCATCATACACCTGATCAAGGCGCACCAAAATGCGCTGCATCACACTTATCTCGCCCCTCGCCGTTTGACCACAGAAGGTCCATTCGCACAGCGGATGGACCTTTTTGCGCACTCAGGGATCTCGGCCGCTCCGTTCACCCCCGGTCGTGGCAGCGGATTTGCCGGATGGCGGCGCTCATCGCCCAACTATGTTGGACAGCCGGCGAAAATTGATCTTGCCGCAGCAGCAATTTGGGTTGATGATTTGAGTGCCGATCGCCCGGCGCTTCACGAACCCCCATCGTCCCCATCGCAAGGAGAACCTGCATGCGCAAGAGACTTCCAGCCCTGGCAGTGCTGGCCATTGCCTCGTTGATCTTCGCGCAACAGGAGTTGAATAACGACGCTGTCATCAAACTGTTGAAGGCGGGGCTCTCGGACGACCTGATCGTTACCACCATCGACGCGTCTCCCGGCAAGTACGACACCTCTGCGGATGCTCTGATCGCGTTGAGGAGTGCGGGCGCCGACAGCAAAGTGATTTCGGCCGTGCTCATGAAGTCCGCGCCTGGGCCGCCGCCCCCACCAGCTGCTCCGATTGCATTGCCGGGCGCTCCGCTCAAAGCTGCAGAGCCGGTCTGGAAAATTCCCGCCGGCGTTGACGGCGTTGGCGTCTACTTCCAGGCCAGGGACGAAAGCTGGAAACCGGTTCTGCCGGAGACGGTAACAAGAAAGGCCGGAGGCGCGGTGAAGTCCGTGGCGACGGAGGGGAAGATCAAGGGGGACGTGAATGCAATCGTCGGGGGAACTTCGAGCCAGCTCACGCTGCCGCTCCCGGCAACTTTCCTCCTTTACACGCCTGAAGGCAGCTCTCCCGGCCAATATCTCCTGCTGCGATTTCGTGCCCACGAAAAAAATCGTGAATTTCACTTGGAGAAAGGCGGTGAATTCCATCGCTCCAGCAATGAAGCCAGAGACACCGTCGATTTCAGCTCCAAACAACTTGGGCCGCGTGTTTTTGAGATCACCCTGGGCCGCGAGTTGGGGATAGGCGAGTATGGTTTTCTGGCCCCGAATGACGCTGGCGACCTGGGAAGCAGTGCCGGCTTCGGCAAGATCTACACGTTCTCGGTCGCGAAATAGCGGCTCCCGTCCGCTATGCTGAATGCGGGCTCGAAATTGATGCGAGCCCAAAATTCTTGGCCGGGGCGCCCCTAACAATGAGCCGCCTCCCGCGCAAAACGCCCCTGCTCGTCGCCGCCCTCCTCGCCATCGCCCCCTCACATTCTTGCGCTACGGCGTCGGTTCGGTTACGATTTCGTGCAAGTTCACGGATTCTCTAAAGCCGTCGCGAATGTGACCTATGTCCGAGCCTGGTCGACCTCTTCTTCGTCTCGCATCCATTCTGCTGTGCGCCCTGGTCTGCTTCATCTCTTCGCCGCGCGGGCGCACGCAACAAGCTCTCGCTTCGGATTTCCAATTCACAAAAGTCGACGACGACCTTCTCAGCGAAGCCAACGCTACCGATGCGCTGTATGAGAAACAAGGGCTGGTCCTGCACGATCCCGCTCTGCAGGCCTACATCGATGCGGTGGGCAAGCGCGTGCTGGGCGGCCGGCCCGTGCCGCAGAAGGTTCAGTTTCAGTTCAGAGTTTTGCGCGACACCATGGTGAATGCCTTTGCGCTGCCCAACGGCACGGTGTACATCACCACCGGGATTCTGGCGCTGCTTGAGAATGAGGCGCAACTTGCCGGGGTGCTGGGGCACGAGACGGCGCATGTTTACGAGCGGCACTCCTACCTCGAAAATCGCAGCATTCGTAAGAAGGCGCTCACCATCAACATCCTTGCGATTGCAGGGTCCTGGGCGCCCATTGGAACCGGCGCCGCGGGCGCCTTTGGCGCCGCCATCTTCGCTGGCGCGGAAGTCAGCTCCATTGTCCTGGTAGCTACCGTCTACGGCTACTCGCGCGAAATGGAGTGGCAGGCCGACCGCGACGGGCTCGCCGCCATGACTGCAGCCGGGTACGACCCCCACGCCATGGCCGATGCCTTCGCGCTGCTTGATCAGGATCGGACGCTCGAGTTCGAGCCGTACAGCACCTTTTATCACGATCATCCCAAGCTCGTTGCGCGGAAGCAGAAGGCCGAGGATTTCGCCAACGCTAACACCCCTGCCGGCGCTTTCACCGGTTCTGAGAAGGACTATCTCGCGGCAGTCGCTCCCGCCATCGCATACAACATCGCCAACGATATCGAGAACCGCAGGGCGCGTACAGCCGTGGCGCGCGCCGCCAGGCTCACCGCCGCTTTCCATGACGAGCCGAGGTACCAGGTGTTGCTGGCGGACGGATATCGCGCGCTCGGCGCCAGAACACCCGCACCTTCCCAGCAGGACCTGACCCCCGACGGAGAGGATCTGCAGCGCAAAGAGTACTTCAAAATGACCGAGCAGGAAGAACAGAAAAAACTGCTCACCAAACCCGAAGGCCGTGAGGCGCTGAAAGCAAACCAGGCCCAGTCCGAGAAGCTCCTCCTGGCCGTCATCCAGAACCATCCCAATTACGCTCCCGCATACCGGGACCTGGGCTTCGTTTATCAGGATGAAGCCAGATACAGCGACGCCGCCGCCCAGTACCGCCGCTATCTCGACCTCGTGGCTTCCACCAGCCTCGACCATCTGCGTATTGAGCATCGGCTGGCCGAAGTTGGAAAACTGCAGACCGCGCAGGCGCATTGAGCGCCGTCGCGAGGCCGGCGACGGCACGTCCGCCGCGTGAATGCATCCCGCCGGTAGTTCCTCTGAAAGGGAGAACACGATGAAGTCCGGACTGCGAGCGTTTCTTTTCTTCCTGGCGGCGTTGTCTCTCTCGTCCGTCGCCCGGGCCACTACGTCCTCATGGTCGTACGAGAATCGCGATATATTCTCAAGCGGTTTTCACATCGGCTCCGCATGCATGATGCCGGTCGAGGGCAGTCTTACCAAAATCGGAATGAAAGGCGGCGAGAGCATGGCCAGCGCCGTAGACACCTGGAACACAACTCTCCAGGCGTTGGTGGAGAAGCATTTCACAACCGCCGGAGTGCAGCTCCTCTCCGCTTCCAGCGCCCTCTCGAGCGGAGCTTCCGACGATGAGTTGCGCCAGGTCCTCCTCGAGGTGAAGCAGAAATACGATACCATCGCCACGCAACTCGATAAGAAGCCCAAGTCTATCGGCAAAGAGCGGTACACTCTCGGCGACGAAGTCGCGCTCCTGCCCTGCTCCGCCAAATCCGACGTCCTCGTTTTCGTCCAGGCCGAGGGCGACGTCCTCACCAACGGAAAGAAGGCCATGGGTTGGCTCGTCACCGGACAGGCCTTCTCCACCGCAACTCTCGTCCTCACCATGGCCGACACCAAAACCGGCGAAATCCTTGCCTTCGTCAGATTGACCGACGTGGGCAATTTCCTCGACGACGCGGAGAAGTCATTTGGTAAATCTCTCGACCATCAGATCAAAAGATTGAAAATCGGGACCATCGAAGTCGAGGCAGAAAACACGGATCATTAGTCGCCTTCGCGTCGCACCGGACGGGCGCCAACCAGGTCTGCGGTCTGAACGCCGCGCGCGGCAAGGACTTAGCGCCGCGCTCCCTTGCTCCCTCGCTCCCTCGCTCCCTTGCGAAGGTGTTACGCTCATTCCTGACGGTTCCCGATCGCCCAACGCATGAGCCGACGCACGCGCAGAACGCTATTGATTGTCGCCGCGGTCCTGGTCCTGCTGGCCCTGGCCATCTTTCTGCGCTCCAAAGCACCGCCTGAGGCCGCGCGCCTGCTGCCCGAGTCCGACGGCATCATCTACATCGACTTCCGGCCCATCCGCACGTTCTTTCACAAAGAGCTCAAGCCCCCCCAGCGCGCGCTCGATTACCAGCAGTTCATCGACGCTATCGGCATCGACCCCGAGCGCGACGTGGACCAGGTGGCCATTGCCCTTCACCGCATGCCCGACCCCGACGGACCCAACGGCCCGGTGGCCTATTCGATGGTCCTCGTCGGCAAAATCACCGGCCAGCGGCTGAACGCATGGCTCGACGCGCACGCCACTTCGCGCGAAACCTACGACGGGCAAACCATCTACAGCATTCCCTCTGAGGGCCGCACCGTCCGCGTCGCGCAAATCGGCTACGACACCATGGCCGCCTCCAACTTCCCCACCCCGGAAAAGATCCACTCCATCCTCGACCGCCATCGCACGGCCGCCTGGCCTCTCTCCGGCTCCACGTTGCTTGAGCGCCACTATCACGACGTACCCTTGCTTTCCATCGCCTGGGGAGTGGGCCAAATCGGCCTTCCCTTCAGTGAAAGCGGCTCCATTCACATCTTCGGCCTGGCGCTGCCCCTCGAGCCCGACTCCACCATCGTCGCCAGCCTCGCGCCGGCGTTGCCGATTCGCAATTCGCTCGGCTCTTTGCACCTGCGCGTCGAAGAAATTGCTGCCTCGCCGTCGACAGCCGTCAGCCAGGCCGCTGCTCTGGCCACACTCGTCACCATGGCGCGCGGCTTCACCCAGCCGCTCGGCGCCAACCCCGCCAACAACGGCCTCAAGCAGTTGCTTGAAACCGCTGTAGTCACGCAGCACGGCGAGCGCGTGGTGGTGACAGCCACGTTACCGGGCAACTTGTTCGCCGGGCTATAGTGTGACGAGTCAGAGGTGGTGCGCTGAGTCGGAAGCTCGCATCATAATAAAATTGTGATCCTGAGCGAGTCCCGGCGCGCCGGGACGAGTCGAAGGATCTGCGGTTGTCTTTCGGGAACTCCAGCCTCCCGGCTATAGTGAAATCTGATGCGTCTTCCACTCCCAACGCATCGCATGATCGGTCGGCGCGCCTTCGCGTTCCCCGCGCGTTGCATTTTCTACCAAACCCCATGAGAGGTCCCATGAAGTTGTTGCACCGAATTCCGAAATTCTCTGCCTTTGCCGGCCTTGTCGTCCTTGCAGGCGCGCTGTTCGCCCTCGGCGCCGCCGCCGCGCAAACCCCGCCGCAACACCCCGTTCTCACCGGCCAGGCCGCATTTACTGACGCTGCGCACGAATCCCCCGGCATCCGCCGTCATCTCACCGTCGCCGATCTGCCCGAGCCAGCGCCCGACCAATCCGTCGATAACGGCCCCAACATCGTGCCCCGCCCCGCCAACGCCTGGCCCATCGCGCCCCAAGGCTTCAAGGTGGAGCTTTACACCACCGGCCTCGACAACCCGCGCCTCATTCGCTTCGCGCCCAACGGCGACCTCTTCCTCGCCGAAAGCGAGACTGGCAAAATCAAAGTCTTCCGCGGCGTCGACGCGAGCGGCAAGCCCAAAGAAACATCCGTCTTCGCCGAGGGCCTCCACCAGCCCTTCGGCATCGCCTTCTATCCCAACAACGGCCATCCAAAATGGGTCTACATCGGAGACACCGACGCCATCGTGCGCTTCCCCTACCACGACGGCGACCTCGTCGCCAGCGGCCCCATGGAGCAGATCGCCGACCTGCCCGGCGGAGGCCGTCTCCGCGGCGGCGGCCACTGGACGCGCGACCTCGTCTTCACCCAGGACGGCAGCAAACTTCTCGCCTCCGTCGGCTCGCACTCCAATGTCGATGACGCCGATACCCATCCCGAAGAATTTCACCGCGCCGACGTGCTCGAGTTCACGCCCGAGGGCAAATTCATCGAGATCTACGCATCAGGCCTGCGCAACTGCGTGGGCGAGGCCATCAATCCCACCACCGGCGAACTGTGGTGCTCCACCAACGAGCGCGACGCCCTCGGCAACAACCTCGTGCCCGACTACGTCACGCACGTGCAGGAGGGCGGCTTTTACGGCTGGCCGTGGTGGTACATGGGCCCGCATCAGGATCCGCGACACGAAGGCAAGCATCCCGAGCTCAAGTCCAAGGTCATCACGCCCGACATTCTCGTCAATCCCCACTTCGCCTCGCTCGAGATGACCTTTTACCCCACCACCGGCGCCCTTTCCCTGAACCCCGCCTGCGCGTCCGTTCCCAAACCCGCTCCTTGCCCGCCCGGCCTCGCGCCAGCGCACGCCTTCCCGCCCGAGTATCGCGGCGACGGCTTCGCCGCCGAGCATGGCTCCTGGAACCGCGCCCAGCGCACCGGCTACGAAGTCATCCGCTTGCCCATGCACAACGGCCACGCGACTGGCGAGTACGAAGACTTCCTCACCGGCTTCACCGTAGGCTCGGGTGATGGCGATGTCTGGGGCCGTCCCGTCGGTGTCGCTGTCGCTCCCGACGGCTCGCTCTTCGTCTCCGACGACGGGTCAAGATCGATCTGGCATGTGATCTACACCGGCAAGTGATCGCACCGCCCCTTGTGCTGTCATCTTGAGCGAAGCGGGCCGCGGCTCATAGGCGCGGCCTGTGAAGTCGAAGGATCTGCGGTTGTTTTTCCGTAGACTTCAGATTCACCGAACTCGGTGCGCTTTTCCTAACACCGCTAACTCCGCCAACCCTGCTAACTCCGCTCGTCCTCAAATATCTCCTCAATCCTCATCCCAAACAGCCACGCCAGCTTGAACGCCAGCGGCAAGCTCGGATCGAACTTCCCCGTCTCAATCGCATTCACACTCTGCCGCGAAACCTCCAGCCGCTCCGCCAGATCCGCCTGCGACCAGTCCCGCTCCGCGCGTAGAACCTTCAGGCGATTCTTCATCTGTACCTCCGTTTCACCACCGGCATGACGAGGCCCACGAAGAGCCAGAAGATCGGGTAGACCCAGATCGGGTCGAGCCGCGGCGCGCGCGCAAAGTCCTGCAAGTAACCCCAGACCGTCGTCGTCGCCAGCGTTCCGCCAATGCCGCCCAGCAGGCATTGCACAAGAAGGGTGCGCTGGAACTCGTCCTTTTCGGCGGCGAGGTACCGGCCCGTTTCGATCAGCACCCACAGAATCGGCAGCGCCGGCAGCACTGCCACCGGATAAGCCGGCAGGCCCTTCAAATGCCACAGGCGAAACGCTGCGGCAGCCCCTACCGCAAGCACTACAACCAAACCAGCGCTCATCCAGGTCGTGCGGACAAACCGGCGTTGCGCCGGGCTCTTGCTTGAACAGAACATGACTCGTCTCCTTTACTAAATGACAAGTAAACATTACATCACTCGACAAAGTCAAGTGTAATCGACATATTTTTCAATTTTCAGTGATTTCGGGGTTCCAAGGCCCCCGACCCGCCAACTCGCCGGCGTGCCCCATTCTCTAGTTCGCCGTGCGCCGCGAACTTTAGCGTCGGATCGCGCAACTGCATCCGGCGGGGCGCTCTAACTCCGCTAACCCCGCCAACGCCGCTGCCTTTTCAGTGCTTCACCCACCCATGCATCCCCGCCTCAAAGCTGCGCCGGTCCAGCCTAGGAAGCGCCCGTGTCACCTTGTCGGGAGCAATCGTATAGTGCCGCGCCGCAATCAGCGCCTCCGGCACGCACCACACGTCCTCCTCGGCGGTCATCCAGTGGCAGCGATCCAATCGCGCCAGGTTCACTGCCCGCGAGTAGGCGCGCAACGTGTATTCGCCGCGCAAATTGTAGTAGCTGGCAAAGTAGCTCAGCGCCAGCTCGCGCAATGTGCGATAAACGGGCGGGCGAAAGCGTAGCCCAGCAAAATTCGACTTGGCGATGCCGCCCCACAGGCCGCGTTCGCGGTAGAGCGCCACCACGTGATCGTCATCGTGCACCGACTCGAGGTCCATCACCAGCGGTGGATGCCCGTTGACGCGCAAAGCCGCGGCCGCCACGAGCGCCCCTTCCAGGCAATGCCCCTTGCGCTCGCGCAGCACGCGCCTGGGCGACCACGCCGTGTCCGCGTACTGGTACTCGAGCCCGTCGATAAACTTCTGGATGCGCGCCGGCGTCTTCAGTGAGCGCAGGGTGCGCACATCCGCCGCCGATAACTCAAAGCTCTCGTTCCCCCGCCGCCCCATTCGCCTCTCGCGCCTATCCTTTCGCACCCGCGCCGCAATGCCCTTGTGCATTCAACGGCTGGGAATATAGTAGCCCGGCAGGGATTCAATCCTGATGCCCGGGTCAGGCACAAAAGGCCTCAACTGGATCTTGTACAGGAGTTTGTCGAGCGCTGCTACCGGGGCCTGCGCAACTGGGCGTGGAACAAACGAAGCGTGTGATCGCCTATCGAGCGATTGCGGTTCCGACCTTGGGCTTTTGATGACCCCAGACGCTCGGGACTTCTGCGGCTTCGGGGCTGGCGGTGACACTTGGCCGATCAACCAGAACACCGAGCAAGCCGAAGAATTCGCCGGCTGGTACGGGACGGCCATAGAGCCAGCCCTGTCCGTAAATCCTGATGTTGTCAGTGGGGAAGTAATCAGCCTGCCGCGGCGATTCGATGCCTTCCACCACCACCGCAAGATTCATCGTGCGCGCCATACCGATCATCTGTGGAAGCAAGCCGGCCGACACAGCGTCTGTTCCAATGGTCCGCGTGAAAGCCTTGTCGATTTTGATGGTATCGGCGGAAAGGTACAACAGATAGGAAAGGTTCGAATATCCGGTTCCGAAATCGTCGATGGAGATGCCGAAGCCCATGCGGCGCAGCTCGCGGATCGACTCCATGGCGTCTTCGTGATTGGCGGCGGAGGTTTCCGTGACCTCCAGGTTGAGGCTGCATGGCCGTACATTGGCCTTCACGACGGCCTCAGCGAGCATGGGCAGGAACTGGGGATCCATCAAGTCTGCCGCCGCGATATTGATGTTCAGCCGAAACTCGGGAAGCTTGCGGAGCACTTCGCGGAACTCCTTCAGCGCGCGCCGCAAAACGAAATTGGTAACCGATCCGATGAAGCCATGCTCCTCCGCCACCTTGATGAATTCGCTGGGGCTCACGGAAACACCGTCCTGCCTGGTCCAGCGCGCCAGTGCCTCCGCGCCGACAGTTTTTCCATTCGCCAGATTGACGATCGGTTGATAAGCCAGCTGAAGCTCCCCGCGTGCCAGTGCGCGCTTTAACTGCTCATGGAGCGAAAGGCGGCGGCGGCGAAAGCCGCAAACAGCAATTCCACCGAAAACGCCGGCGATTCCGCACGCCAGAGTTGTGCCGGCAATGATGGGAGCTTCCACACGCCTTGCATCGTCAACGTCCAACGATGCTAAGACGCAGTTCGACATAATCTGCGAACAATGGCTGGCGACAATCGTCCCTCTCTGGCGCACCACTTCGTCGGTCACGGGGTCGGAAGCCGGTTCAGACGAAGCATCGCTGGATGATGCTGGGGTCGCTGCCGGGGATGGCTCGATTGCCAATCGAATCGGCAGTCGCCCTCCAGGTTCCGGCAAATGCGAACCAAAAACCACGAAGGCATGGCCGCGTTGAATTCCTGTCCTCTCCAGGCTTTGATCCTTTGCGGGCGCGAGATTGCTATAGATGACTGTCCCATCCGGCTGCGCTTGTCCCGCTTTGAATTCGCCAATCAGCTGCGCCGCTCGCCCCGCAGTTGCAGAGCACTCAATCCTTCCCCCTCGAATCTGCCCGGCATCCTTCAAATAGTCCGAGCGATAAACAAGCTCTCTCAGAATGTTCAGTTCCGTGTCGGAACAAGCCGGACCCGAAGAATGCTGCAGGGTGTCAAGAAGTGAGCGCGCTTCGCTCAGCGAAGCATCGTCTTGGAGCGCCAACCGCTCCATGTATGTTTTAAGACGGTTTTCGGCCAGCGGTATGGCGAGTACATATCCCAGCAGTAATCCTGTCACGGCCCCGAACGCTGCCATCATCGTCACCGTGACTCGAGCTGCTATTACGTTTTCCTGCTGATCCTGCATGGCCACCGCGAAAGCACTTAAAACAGCCTGGATTAGACAAATCTGATGTTCTACAAGTACTTTGCTTTGCTCCCCGCGACAATGGCGGTTTCATGCTACGCCGGAAGGTATTAGTCACCCATCAAGTGGTTACCTTTTGACCACGAGGCAGGCTTGTTGCGCTACCCTTTTGGATTCAATACATTACAGGCGTGCTCTTGGTTGGAAAATCGGAATGATCGGTGATGCAAATCACTGGCCGCTCGAATTTGGATGCTGGCTTCCCTTCTCAGGGGTGAATGGAGGCGGTTTACCTGGCCATTGGCTCTGCACGCATGAAAGACCGCGGCTCACACGTCGTTCGAGGCCGGAGGGGGGTTCGCCAACTCGCTCCCTCCCCGCTTCACTCGTTCGCTTCTTCACTTTTTCACTGCTTTACTCGCTCCCTCGCTCCCTCGCTCCCTTACTCCCTCGCTCCCTTGCTCCCTCGTTCCCTTGTTCCCTCGTTCCCTTGGTCCCTTGGCCCCTGTCCTCCTGCTACTCTCATTCCGTGGGCTTTCACGACTTCCTCGGCAATGCGGCCACGGTCACGCACCTGCGCGAAAGCGTGCGCGCCGGCCGTTTTCCCCACTCCTTGATCCTGGCCGGGCCCCGCGGAGCGGGCAAATACACGCTCACTCTCATGCTGGCCCAGGCCGTCAACTGCTTCAGTCCCACTGAATCCGATGGTCTGCCCGACTTCTGCGGCGTCTGCCGCAATTGCACGCGCATCGCCGCCTCCGCCAACCTCGACACGCTCGTCGCCGAGGCCGTTGCGGCCCGCGAGGACATGCGCGACACCGACAAGCGCGAAACGCGCATCATGGTGCAAACCCACCCCGACGTCATTGTCGTCCCGCCCGACCCGCCGCAGCTCATGATCAAGCTCGGCCAGGTGCGCCAGGCCATTCACGCGGCCTACTATCGCCCGCCGGCTGAGGCTAAACGCGCCTTCACCATCTTCACCTCGTCGGCCTTCATGAAGGAGGCAGCCAACAGCCTTCTTAAACTATTGGAAGAACCGCCCGAGCACACCACTCTCATCCTGCTCACCGAAAATCCCCAGGAATTGCTGCCCACCATCCGTTCGCGCGCCGTCGTTCATCGCCTGGGTGCGCTGCCCGCGGCCGAGCTCGAATCTCTCCTTGCCCGGCGCCGCCCCGAGCTCAGGCCGCAGCAACGGGCGCTGGCCGCTCGCCTCGCGCAGGGCGCAGTGGGCCGGGCTCTCTCAATCGATCTCGACGTCTACCTCGCCAGCCGCCAGGACGCCCTCATCATTTTGCGCACCGCATTGCGCGAGCCTGATTACTCCGAGCTCTTCCACGCCACGGAATCCTATCGCGCCGGCGCAGACGGGCAGGAAAAGATGGTTAACCTGCTCCGCGCTCTCGGCAGCCTCCTCGAAGATCTGCTCCTTATCGTGGCCGGTACGCCCGCGCTCATCCGCAATCTCGATCTCGCCGCCGAGCTCACCCGCCTCGCCGAAGGCCTTTCAGTGGATTGGATCGATGGCGCCGCCCGCGCCCTCGTGCAGGTGGAGCAAGGCATGCGTCGCAACCTCCTGCGCTCGCTCTCCATCGACGCCATGGCAGCAAGTCTAGGCGGAAACAGCTTCTAGCTTCTAGCTGCTAGCCCCTAGCTCTTGGTTCCCAGTTTTCAGCCTCGGTCCAGCGGCGATTGACTGCTCACTGCTTCCCGTTCACTGCTCATTGTTTTCGGCCCCACTGCAGCCGCCCACTTATCTCGACATGCTAGAAGCTAGTGGCTAGGAGCTAAAAGCTGCTCTTCCCCCTTGACGCCCCTCCCGATTCCCCGCAGAATAGAGGTGCAACCCCCAATCGTCCCAAGGCATCTTTTTAAGAAAGAGCACTCCCACGAAGAGAAGGGACCCGATCTCCCGGCAACACGGGACGGTCGTCTGCCTGTTCAATGCGTGGGGAAAAAGCTCCCGTGCATCTGTGGTTTACCGCCGGCGTAGCAAGCCGGGGTGTCCAGACCAAGTTCTTCCGGAAGGTGTTGCCGCACCTTGGCTTGGCTTTACCGTTTTGGTTTTTTCAAGGGAGGTCGTTCCCCATGAGTATCCACCCGGTTCTGCCGCCATCCCGAGGCTTCGAGCCCGGCCGCCTTCCCACGCACACCCGCAAGAGTTTCTCCCCGCGGTTTCCTTCCCATTATCCGGCGCACACGGCCCCGATCGACGCGCCGAACCGCCAAGCCGAACTCTTCTATCTGCAAAAGCAGATCCAATCGCAGACGCCCATGGTGATCGTCCTCGAAGACGGCGAGCGCATCGACGGCTGCATCGAATGGTACGACCGCAACACCATCAAGACCCGCGGCCGCTTCAAAATCCTCATCTACAAATCCGCCATCAAGTACATGTACAAGCTTGGCGACAACGGGTAAGCCGTCGTAAGTGTGAGTGTGCAGTGTGAGTGCGCAGAGTACGCCGATCGCTCACGCTCACACTTTTCCCGAACCTTGGTCCACTCGTCCCTGCCCTTCCCCCTCCTGACAGCGTTTCTCGGCATAGTTCCAGGCGGAAAAGAGCGGTTGTCGAGCCTCCGGGTCGTCGGTCATGATGAAAGGGTCTGGTCCAAAAAGCGTGTATTGCTGGTACCGTTCGGCCGCCGGATTTTCAACTGAAGTCTCATCCTCGAGGAACGTGTCTACCGCGCGTTGACAGGCCGCAATGGCCTCCTCCAGAGTGGTAAAGTCACCCAGCTTATAGCGCTCGTCGTCAGGTGGAACGTGGAAGTTGTCGTCCACAAAAACCGTATACGTATATCCCGCACCCGCCATAGTGCCCCCTTCCGTCCAGCAACCCGATCCCTCAGCGCCTCAGTCCCTCAGCCCTTAGTCCCTGCCTTATTCAGCCTGTCGCGAATCGCCGCTCCAATTCCCTCCGCTGCCGGCAACGGGCACAGAATCACCGTGCACCCCGCGGCATCGAGCGCGCGCAACCCCGCGTAGAGCCGCCGCGCAAGCTCTTCCGGTGCGCTCCACCGTCCCCATAAAAACACGCGTTCCTTCGCGATTGCCGCGGGTGCGGCAATTCCGTCCGGCAGCATCACGCCCAACTGCTCGCCCGGCTCGCTTTTCACCGCCACCTGCAGGCACGCACTCAATTCGGCAAGCGAAGATTCGATTAGGACAACCCGCGCCCGCGGCGCGTAGTGGCGAATCCCCACCCCCGGCGAGGGCAGCGCTTCCGTGGGAGTCGCGCGCAGCGCTCCGCTTTCCCGAACTAGCTCCACCGGCCCAGCCACTTCGCGAATCTGCTCCTCCGTCACCGCGCCCGGCCGGTAGATCGTCATTGGCGTCGTCGCGGGATCGAGAACCGTCGACTCCACGCCGCGCGGCGACGGACCCGCGTCGAGAATCGCGTCAATGCGCCCATCCAGATCGTCGAGCACGTGCTGTGCTGTTGTGGGACTGATGTGGCCGAAGCGGTTAGCGCTGGGCGCGGCCACGGGAATTCCGGCGCGGCGGATCAACTCCAGCGCCACTGGATGCGCGGGCATGCGCACGCCCACCAGCGGCCGTCCCGCCGTCACAGCATCGGGCACCGCTGCCGTGCGCGGTAGCAGCAGCGTCAACGGCCCGGGCCAGAAATGCTCCATCAGCCGCCGCGCCGCCGCGGGAACCTCCTCCACCAGTCCTTCGAGCATCGCTTCTGAAGCGATGTGCACAATGATCGGGTCCCATGCCGGCCGCGACTTGGCGGCAAAGATGCGCTCCACGGCAGCGCGGTCGAGCGCGTTCGCGCCCAACCCGTAGACCGTCTCCGTCGGCAGCGCCACCAATCCTCCGGCGCGCAATATCTCTGCCGCGCGTTCAAGCGCTTCGCCGGCCTCACGCGTCTCCATCCGCGCAGGATCCACCATCAGATGCAATGTCTTCACCTGTTTATTGTCGCCGTTCGGCGCGGCGCGCACCAGCCGTCGCGCGCCAGGCGCCTTGCGGTAAGATTTCTGCCATGCCCGACGCGTCTTCCGCACTCCGCCAGGTTTCGGCCGTCGTCGCCCGCGGTCACGGAGTTGCCTCCGGCCAATCCACCGCCGACACGCGCTTTCCCCAGGGCACCATCCGCCTGCAACTGCCACTCTTTGCCGCGCGCGGGCTCGATCTGGACGTGTACTTCTCCGGCAATTTCCTCGCTGCCACGCTGAATCTGGACCTGGCGCCCTGGCGCGTGCAAATCCTGCGGCCCGAGTTTTTTCTCAGTTCCGTGAAGTGGACCGATCTGATGCCCGCGGAAAATTTCTTCCTGAGTGCGGCGCGCATCGGCTTCGGCGAACGGCTTTACAAAGCGATGCTGTACATTCCCGACCCGGCTACCAAGCCCGACCACTTTCAGCCTCCCACGATCGTCGAAACCATCGCCGAGCCAATTGCCCGCCTCGGCCACAAGGACGCGGTCACGTTACATTACCATCCCGCCGCGATACGACTTGTGCCGTAAGGCGCAGAGTGAGCGGCCGAAGTTCGTCCGTGCCGGCCAAACCGGCCGCGGGACGACCCAACCTTGACGCCA
Organism: Occallatibacter sp.; assembly: GCA_050011915.1. Lineage (GTDB taxonomy): Bacteria > Acidobacteriota > Terriglobia > Terriglobales > Acidobacteriaceae > Telmatobacter. The sequence goes on along the minus strand of JBEKIE010000050.1, from coordinate 10,690 downwards.
GCCATCGACCGGAGTAGCGTTGCAGGCAAATCCAAGTCCACCCTTGACGCTCATGCTGCGGGTCCGGTTTCCGCTTGCCCTGCAAGCCGTGCGTTGGTGCGGTCAGTTGCCGCCCCAACGCGTTGCGGCCTACTCGCTGGAATCGGCTCTCCGCCTGGCTGCAATGGCCGGTCTGGAGTGAGGAGATTTTCATGCGCAAATCGCTCTTGTATTTAGCTCTTGCATTCATCGTTTTCGGTCCGTTGCCTTTGGCCGCCCAGGATGTAAAGCCAGTGTCAAAGCCACATTTCACGTCCATTGAAGTCAAACATCTCACCACCGCCGACGGAGTTCAGCTTTCGCCGAACTTCGAGAAATATTTCTACGCGAGTTTTCTCGCCGAGTTGCAGAGGCTCAATATAGCCGAACAAACCGTCGAAGATGGAGCTCCGGTAGTCGACACAGACAAGGCCGGGCCCTTTTCCATTCCGCATTTCCTGGTTGTGGAAGGCAAGTTCGTGAAGATCCAGGAGGGCAGCCAGCAGGGCAGCAAGTTTGAAGCAGGCACCGCGAACCTCGAAATCCGCTTCTTCCGAAGGGACAATCATAAAGAGATCCGTTTCGGGGGCTCCGGCGCCAATGGGGTGCTGTTCAAGCCAAAGGTTGCGCTCAACGGCTCACTCGAAAACGACGAACAGAAGGTAGCCGAAGCGGCCGGAGTTGACGCCGCCGACCAGCTACGCAAGCTAGTTTATCCAGGTTTCAAGTTGTCGGATTTATGTTGCTGACGGATCGCTCGCTGTCCGACGACCGCCGGAAGCGGGAGCCAGCTCCGGAGGGTACAAGCCCTCCGGGGCGCGGTTTGTGGTTGACTCGGCACTCGATTCCAGTGTGGCAATTCGCAAATCTCGGCCCCAAGCCCCTGCCGTATACTCGCTGCATCCCATGCCGATCGAAACCGAGATCAAGTTTCGCGTAGCCGACCTCGCCGCACTGGCCCAGCAGCTCCAGTCCGCCGGCTTCCGCCTCGAAACCCCGCGCGCCTTCGAGTCCAACGTGCTCTACGACACGCCCGACCGGCAGTTGCGCGCGCGCACCGAAATTCTACGCATCCGCAGCTACGCCGGCCGCTGGACTCTGACCCACAAACGGCTGCCCAGCTCTAGCCCCGGTGAAGATCGCCACAAACACCGCGTCGAGATCGAGACCGGCATCGCCAATGGCGACGCGCTCTCCGAGCTTTTTCTCTCCCTTGGACTCGTCGCCGCCTTCCGATACGAGAAGTGGCGCACCGAGTGGACCGACGGCGAGGGCCACTGCGTCGTCGACGAGACGCCCATCGGCGATTACGCCGAGCTTGAAGGCTCTTCGGCCTGGATCGACCGCACCGCGGCCCGGCTCGGGGTCGATCAAGCCCAATACGTGACCCTCAGCTACGGACGCCTCTTCGAAGCCTGGCGCGACGAACATTCGAGTTCCGCCCAGGACCTCACCTTCGCCGCCATCGCCCCGCCCCTGCGTCTCTAGTCCCAGTTTTCTCGCTCCTTCGCTCCCTTGCTCCCTCGCTCCCTTGTTCCCTTGCTCCCTTGTTCCCCCGCTCCCTTGCTCCCTCGCTCCCTGTCTTCTTGCTCCCTTGCTCCCTCGCTCCCTGTCTTTAGTAACCAGAATCTCAAAATCCCTTCATGCCCGGCCGCCCACAGCCGATAACTTGGTTGAGTTTTTCTTAAACTCGAGAGGGCCCCATGCACAAAGCTCTTCCTGCAGGAAATGCCGGTGTCAGACGGAGGATGGGATTCAGGCTTTTGCGGGCAGCGGCGCTGGCAGCGATTGCAGCGCTGGCGCTGCCCGCCCGGGCGGCCGATGATCGCGCGGTCAAATTGCGCGTGCCGCCCGTGTATCCAGAGATCGCCAAGCGCATGCGCATCGGCGGCGAGGTCAGACTCGAAGCCACCGTGGACGCGCAGGGCAAGGTCAAGGATGTGAAGCCGGTGAGCGGCAACCACATGCTCGAAGTCGCCGCCGAAGACGCGGTGCGCCAATGGAAATTCGCCCCCGGAGACGGCGACGCAGTGGTTACGGTCTCGGTGAACTTTGCGCTCGGCCAGTAAATTTCAATTGCCCACCCGCGGCAACCGCCGGAACTCCTTGCGCCCTTCGCTGCCGTGTCGCGCGGCATGGGGGCAGGTTTTAGTTCCGCACCGGCAAGGCCGGTGCGCGGGCCTCAAAAAACCGCCCTGCAAGCAACCCTCCGATCACCTGCAGGGCGGTCTTTTTTCGCTGGCCGCACAGGCATGAGCGGGCCTCGCCCGCGTCCCCGCGCGGTGCCCTTTACCCCAACCCAGGCAGAGACTTGTGTGCAGTCACCTGTGCCCTCGATGGGCGTATAAGGGAGGTAACTATCCAGCCGCTCCTTGAGAGGAATTCAATGGAATATGATGAACTCTTGGAGTACTTTCAAAGACCATGCCCACAGATCGAAAGGGTTCCGGTTCTCCCGACAGAGTAACCCTGAGCATTGCCATCATCGACTCCGACGCGTCGCGCGGCAAAGCCGTCGCCTCGGTGCTCGCGGGGTTGGAGAACCTCGAGATCGCAGTAGTCTCCTCTTTCCCCTCCAAAGTGGAGGATCTGGCGCAGTTGCTTCCCCAGCCCCACAACGTGGTGCTGCTCAATGTCGACTGCGAACCGGACCTCGCGTTCGGTTTGGCAGAGAGCATCGGCGCCAACTCGCGCACCTATTTGATGGCGTACTCTTCTCTGGCCGACATGAAGATCGCGGTTCACCTCATGCGCGCCGGAGCTCGCGAGTTCTTCACCGCGCCCCTCGATCCCGTTGAAATCAATGCCGCCATGGATCGCGCGGCCGAGCACTACGACGCGGTAAGCCAGGAGTCCAGGGCATCCAGCAGGCTATTCGTATTTCTGGGCACGAAGGGCGGCTGCGGCGTCACCACGTTGGCGGCGAACTTCGCACTGGCCCTGGCGCAAGAATCTGAAGGCAACACTCTGCTGATGGACTTCGGCCTTCCCCTGGGCGACGCGGCCATCAACCTCGGCATCAAGACGGAATATTCCGTGGCCAACGCCTTGCAGTTTCCTGACCGCCTCGACGCCAAGCTGCTCTCCACGCTGGTCGCCAAGCACAGCACGGGATTATCGGTGCTGGCAGCTCCTTCTGAGTTCAGCGATGTCCGGGCCACGCCCGATTCCGTCGACAAGCTGGTCTCCGTGGCCAGCGAATCCTATAACTTCGTGGTCGTTGACGCCGGATCGCGTATCGATCTGTTCGGCACTTCGCTCTTTGACAAATCGGCCATCATCTACCTCATCACTCAGGTAGGCATCACTGAACTTCTCAACGCCAACCGCATGGTCTCAAAGTTCTTCTTCACGCGCGATCAAACCCTGCAGATCGTGCTCAACCGCTACAAACCAAGCGATCTGCTCTTCGACGAGAAAAAAATTACCGAGGCGCTCACCCGCCCTCCGCAGTGGAAGATTCCCGACGACTATGCCGTCGCGCGCCGCACCCGCGAGACCGCAACGCCCATGGTGCTCATCGATTCGGCTCTGGCCCGCGCCATTCGCGAGATGGCCAAGACAGCTGCCGGCCTCACTACCGAAAAGGCCGACCGCAAAGGCTTCCTCCGCTTCCTGCGGTGATATGGCAGGGACCCAGGGAACGATTCGAGTGCGGCGATTCTCGGGACCGGATCCCCGGACCCGAGACCAAAATTGGTGGTGGGATTCCGCTCACTCGCTGAATTGCTGATTTGCTTTCTTGTTCCCTTGGTCCCCTGTTCCCTGCCGCTACGTCCCCGCTCCATGGCACTTCTTGTACTTCTTCCCGCTGCCACACGGACAAGGATCGTTGCGTCCCACCTTTTCGCCCGTCCGCCGCTGCGAAGGCTCGCTGTTCTCTCCTGCGCCGGCGCGGCTGGCCGCGGCCAGTTCCCGTTCCTTCTTGCGGTGGAACTCCTTCTCGATCTGATCGATCGTCGTCGAAGGCTGGCGCGCGGGAATCGCAATCTCGCGTGGAACGCCGTCGCCCGCGCCCACAGGCCTTGCCGCGCTCGCCACCGGCGGAGCGCTCGCCACCGGGCCTCGCGGCCGTACCGCCTCCGTCACGGGCTGCCCATCAGGCCCCAGAATCTGCATCCGGAAGAGGAACCTCACCGTGTCTTCCTGGAACTTCAGCATCATGGCCTCGAACATGTCGAAGGACTCGCGCTTGTATTCCACCAGAGGATCGCGCTGCGCATAGCCGCGCAGATTGATTCCCTCTTTCAGGTGGTCCATGTTGAGCAGGTGATCCTTCCACAGCCCGTCGATCACGCTCAGCATCACCATGCGCTCGTGGTAGCGCATGGTCCCGGCGCCCAGAATCTTCTCCTTTGCCTCGTAGCTCTCCGCCAGCTTGGCAAAAATCTCCTCGCCCAGCTCGTGACGGCTCAGTTCCTCCGCCTTGATGCCCGACGCCGCCAGGTTGAATCCGAAATGATCCACAAGCTTCTCGCCCAGTCCCTTGTAATCCCACTGATCCTGGCGCACCCGCTCGTTGCAGCACTCGTCGAGCAGAGTCGACAGAATCCCGCCCACGTAGTCTTCGAGAATCAGCTCGCGTTGCTCCACGCCCTCCAGCAGTTGCCGGCGCAGGCCGTACACCGCCTCGCGCTGCTTGTTCATCACGTCGTCGTATTCCAGCAGGTGCTTGCGGGCCTCGAAGTTCTGCGCTTCCACGGCCTTCTGCGCGCCTTCGATGCGCTTGGAAATCATCTTCGACTCAATGGGCATGCCCTCTTCCATACCCAGCCGCTCCAGCAGCGTGCTCACCCACTGCTTGGCGAAGATGCGCATCAGGTCGTCTTCGAGCGAGAGAAAGAACCTTGACTCGCCGGGATCGCCCTGGCGTCCGGCGCGCCCGCGCAACTGGTTGTCGATGCGCCGCGATTCATGCCGTTCGGTGCCCAGAATGAACAACCCGCCGGCCCCGATCACTTCCTCGTGCTCGCGCTGCGCCGTCTCGTGGTGGCCCTTGTGTGTCTCGGCCCAATGTTCCTCGGCGATTTCGAACTCCTGTCCCTGGTAATAGAAGCGCTGGAATCCCGGCGGCGCCATGGGATTGATCGCGCCCTCGGCCACGCTGATGGCGCGCGCGCGATTCCCTTTTACCAGCTCCTGCTTGGCCATGAACTCCGAATTACCGCCCAGCAGAATATCGGTGCCGCGGCCGGCCATGTTCGTGGAGATGGTCACCATCCCCAGCCTTCCCGCCTGCGCCACAATCTCCGCCTCGCGCTCGTGGAACTTTGCGTTCAGCACCACGTGCTTCACGCCCTTCTTCTGCAAAATCGCCGACAGCCGCTCACTCTTCTCGATCGAAGTGGTGCCCACCAGCACCGGCTGCCCCTTCTCGTGCAGCTCGGCAATGTTGTCTGCGACCGCTTTGTACTTTTCCTTCTCGGTGCGGAACACCACGTCGGAATTCTCCAGCCTCCGCATCGGCTTGTTGGTGGGAATCACCACAATCTCGAGCTTGTAGATCTTCTCGAACTCGGCCGCCTCGGTTTCGGCCGTGCCCGTCATGCCGCTCAGCTTTTGATACAGGCGGAAGTAATTCTGGAAGGTGATCGTGGCCAGCGTCTGGTCTTCCTTGCGGATGCTCACGCCCTCCTTGGCCTCGATCGACTGGTGCAGCCCATCGCTCCAGCGCCGTCCCGGCATCAGGCGGCCGGTGAAGGTGTCCACGATTATCACCTCGCCGTCCTTCACCACGTATTCCACGTCGCGCTTGTAGAGCGCGTGCGCCTTGATCGCCGTCTCCACGTAGTGCTTCAATTCCCAGTTCTCCGCATCGGCAATGTTGCCGATGCCCAGCTCCTTCTCGATCGTCACCCATCCCTCGTCCGTCACGCCGATCGTCCGCTGCTTCTCGTCCACAATGTAGTCGCCGGTCAGGTGCTTCTGTCCCTCGGCCAGTTGGATGCCCAGCTCCGCCTGGCGTTTCGTGTCCGTCCACTCGATCTCTTCGCCTAGTTGGAGCGCGGGAATGATACGCCGCGCGCGCGCGTATTTGTCCGTCGTCTGGTCCGTCGGCCCGGAAATGATCAGCGGCGTCCGCGCCTCGTCGATCAGGATCGAGTCCACTTCGTCCACGATCGCGTAGTAGTGCCCGCGCTGCACGCAATCCTTGATCTCGAATTTCATGTTGTCGCGCAGGTAGTCGAAGCCGAATTCATTGTTTGTCCCGTAGGTGATGTCGGCGCCGTACGCCGCGCGGCGCTCGTCGTCCGACAAATCGTGGACAATGACGCCCACCGTCAGACCCAGGAACTCGTAGATCTTGCCCATCCATTCGGCGTCGCGCTTGGCCAGGTAGTCGTTCACCGTCACCACGTGCACGCCGTGCCCCGCGAGCGCGTTCAAATAGCACGCCAGCGTCGCCACCAGCGTTTTACCTTCGCCGGTTTTCATTTCGGAGATTTTGCCCTGGTGCAGCACCATGCCGCCGATCAATTGCACGTCGAAGTGGCGCATCTGCACCGCGCGCCAGCCCGCCTCGCGCACCACAGCAAATGCCTCGGGCAGAATCTCGTCGAGCGCATCTTTCTCCGCCTGCTTGATCGCGTCAGCGTCCGTAATACCTTCCAGCTGCGCCTGAATCCGCGCCTTGAACTCAGCGGTCTTGGCTCTCAACTCTTCGTCCGAGAGCTTCTTGATCTCCGGCTCCATCGCACTGATTTCAAGCATGATCGGCGTGAGCCGCTTGATCAGGCGCTCATTCGCCGTGCCAAAGATTTTGGTAAGGATCTTATCGAAAAACACAGTATTCTCCGTTTCTTAGTGTAAATGCCTCGGGTGAATGGAGCCTTTCCGCGCTCCAATGCAGCACGGCCTCGTCTCGCTGAGTCCCTTTCACAACCGCAGCACGAGGTCGTCGGTTTTTTCACCGCGCCGGATGCGCTTGAGCTGGCCATCGATTCGCTTCTCCGGGCTCTCCGGGTCGCTCTCGTCGTCTTCGTCCTTGTCCTCCTTCTGTTTTTCCTCAAGAACGTGCTGCAGGCTGGGCCGCGCGAAGATTTGCAGGAATAGCAACGCCGCGCCCAGTGCAGCCGGCGACGGACAAAATCCACAGTTTCTTTCCCCGCGCCTGCGCTTGCGCTTCCACACGGCACGGCGAACGTAGTAGTCAACGAGAATTGCGGCAATCGCAAGGAACGGCAATCCCGCCGCGAAGGAACAGCAGTAGAAAAACAAATTCGCACTCATCGGAACCCTTCCGGACAACAGCTAAACTTCAACGGATAAATAGAGAGCGACAAAGGGCGGCTTGCGCCGACCCGGGAAAACCTCTCATATTGTCGTGAAGAATTAACCGCGCCAGACGGGAGGTGGGCGCTGGAAGGATGGCTCGAAATCCGGTGCAGCCAGTGCGCGTCTTGGATCAAACCGCTCCAGGAACGCAGGCAACAGGAGAGCCGCGGCCACTCCGATGAACAGAACCGGCAGAATTGCGAGCCATGCGCTCGAATTGCCAGAGTGCGTCTGCGGAACCAGCATGAACACAAGAGCAACAGCGATTGCGATCACCGCAATCAGGATCCACACGCGTTGCTCGCGATTCTGCATCACTTGCTTCCTTAGCAAACAGTATAACGCCCCCAAAACGCCTCCAGCTCGGCGAGGGCATTTTCAAGTTACGCGTCCTTCCCGCTTTATTGAAGGTCGCCGTCGCACCGACGTACAGGCAGAAACCGCGTTGTTGCGCGGCCGCCCTCCGCGGCGCCCGTTTTTCTTTGCCGCGGCAACCTTGGCCGCGCTCCTCGATTTGCCGCCCAGTGTGCCGAGCCGGCTCGCCATCCAGTTGCGCGAGCCGAGAAAACCCATCAACAAACCTGATAGGTAAAGGTCCGCGTCGATTTTGGGGAAATGAATACCGAAGCCCGAGGGGGAGATTTCGACCTTCGCCAACTGGGCTGGAGTCGCCTTCTCAAGCCCCTCAGCGTCCCGCGGCGAGAACGCGACATCGATGCCAGTCGACAGTTGGATCACGACACGTCCGATTCTGCGATCATAGTGTGCGCTCAAAGCACGAGGAACTTCGCATTGGAGCTTTCTCGCCTTGCGGTTTGCGACTTCGAATCGATCATTCTTCGCCATGAAATCTCTCCCAGGCAGCCAATAACATTTCCGAATTTAGAACCAGGGCCTCTTCGATTCTTGCAAGAACGCGACGCGCAAAGCCATAATTTTCGCGCAGTGTCACGCCGCCAAGTGGACGATCCAGCTCGAATACAGCCTCGTGCCCCTGACCAATCACGTGCACGTGCGCCGGGCGATGATCGTTCGGGTAGATTACGACCCGTAGCGCGCCAATCCTCAGAACGGTTGGCAGAGAGAAAGTATACCATTAACCGAAGCGCTTGGGTTTTGGGACTACAACAGCCTTACACCAACAAAAAGCCCCCGGCTTCTCAGCCGAGGGCTCTTCACTTCACATCACACCTGCCGTTCAGTTGCTGAACAGCAGCACTCCCGCTGCTTTTTCTTCACTCGCGCCCTCGTCCGCGCTCACCGGACGATAGAAGAGCTGGTTCGCGTCGAGATACACCTCGAGAAACGCCGGCCGGTCCTGAATCTGCCCGGCGATCAGCGCCTCCGAAAGCGGATCCTCAACGTACCGCTGCAGTGCGCGGCGCAATGGGCGCGCCCCATAACTGCGGTCGACAAGCGTCTTGTCCAGAATCCACTTCTTCGCATCCTCGGTCACCGAAATCGTGATCGACTTCTGCGCCAGGTTGGCGTTCAAGCTCTGCACCAGCAGCTCCACAATCTGGATCAGATCCGCATCGGTGAGCGACTGGAAGAGGATGGTTTCGTCGAGCCGGTTGAGAAATTCAGGGTTGAACGCCTTCTTCACTTCAGCCATGACATTCTTTTCGACAGCATCGTTAATCTGCTCTTCACCATCGCCGTGGAAGCCAAGCGACTTCTTCTCCTTCACCAGGTACTTGGCGCCGATGTTCGAGGTCATGATCAGGATGGTGTTCTTGAAGTCAACGGTGTTGCCCAGGCCGTCGGTCAACTGCCCATCTTCAAATACCTGCAACAGGATGTTGAACACATCCGGATGCGCCTTCTCGATCTCATCCAGCAGAACCACCGAATACGGCGAGCGCTTCACGCGCTCCGTCAACTGCCCGCCCTCCTCGTAGCCCACGTACCCCGGGGGCGATCCGATCAGCTTCGATACCGAATGCTTCTCCATGTACTCCGACATATCGAAGCGGATGAGCGCCTTGTCCGAGCCGAACAGGAAGTTGGCCAGCGACCGCGCCATTTCTGTCTTTCCCACACCAGTCGGTCCAAGAAAAAGAAAAGAACCAATCGGCCGGTGCGGACTCTTCAAGCCGGCTCGCGACCTGCGGATGGCCCGCGCCAGCGCACTGATCGCCTTGTCCTGCGAGATGATTCTCTTGTGTAACTCTTCCTCAACCCGCAACAGTTTCTGCGTTTCCTCTTCCTTGATGCTGGTCACGGGCACGCCCGTCCACCGGCTCACCACGTCCTCGATATCCTCGCGGCCCACGATTCCCGCGGCCGAGTCGTCCAGGTGGTATTTGTCGCGCAATGCGCGCAGGTTCTCGCGCTCCTTGCGTTCCTCGTCCGAATAGAACCGCGCCTTCTCGAACTCGTGGTTCGCGATCGCCGAATCCATGCGGTGCACGATGAACTTGATCCGCTTCTGCACCTCGGTGATCTCCTCGGGCAGCGAGGTCTGGCGTAGCTTCACGCGCGCGCCTGCCTCGTCGATCAAGTCGATCGCTTTGTCCGGCAGGAAACGGTCCGGAATGTAACGGCTCGAGTGCGATACCGAGAACTCCACCGCCTCATCCGTGTAGCTCACCGCGTGAAATTTCTCGTAGCGGTCCTTGATGCCCATGATGATCTTGATCGCGTCGGCCTCATTGGGCGGCGGAACCTTCACCGCCTGGAAGCGCCGCTCCAGCGAGCGGTCCTTCTCAATTGACTTGCGGTATTCGGCCGGCGTGGTCGCGCCAATGCACTGGATTTCGCCGCGCGAGAGCGCCGGCTTCAGAATGTTCGCCGCATCCAGCGACCCTTCAGCCGATCCCGCGCCCACCAGCGTGTGCAACTCGTCGATGAACACGATCGAATTCTGATTCTCCATCAGCTCTTTCATGATGGTCTTCAGCCGCTCTTCGAACTGACCGCGGTACTTGGTTCCCGCCACGATCAGCGAAAGATCGAGCGCCAGCACGCGCTTGTCCGCCAGAAAGCTCGGCACCTCGCCGTCGGCGATGCGCTGCGCCAGGCCCTCGACGATCGCCGTCTTTCCCACGCCCGGCTCGCCGATCAATACTGGGTTATTCTTGGTGCGCCTGCACAGAATCTGAATGGCGCGCTCCAGTTCGCCTTCGCGGCCCACCAGCGGATCCAGTTGCCCGTCCATCGCGGCCTGTGTCAGGTCGCGGCTGAACTCCGCCAGCAAACTCGACTCCCGCTGCCTCTGTTGCGGCGGCGCTTTCTCCTGCGTCACCCGCGCCAGCTCGTCGCGAATCTGCGCCAGCTTCAATCCCCGCTCCTGCAGAATCTCCGACGCAAAGCACTTCTCTTCGCGCAGCAATCCCAGCAGCAGATGTTCGGTTCCGATATGTTTGTGGCCCAGCCGTTCCGCCTCTTCCGCGGC